>CAVRNH010000021.1:0-29556 GCA_963722085.1 uncultured Methanosarcinaceae archaeon
TTTTGCCAATTTCTTTATTAATGCTTTAAAATTTAATTAAAAGCATTAAATTCCCTTTTTTTAAGAAAAATTTTGCTCTGCTTACTCATATATTCAATCTTCTAAAAGCTCCTGGTGCTCTTATTAAGTCATGTCTTCCAACTTTAAAAGCCGTAAGTGCCGTAAGTAAAGCGGCAATGTTGCTTATTGATACATGATTTTAGCCCATTCACTTCCTCTGGTTGGTGTTTTTGATCTATTGTACCCAACAACATCGTTTGAATTTTTCCTTTCAACTATAGTTCTTAGGTTGTAAAATTTACCAAGCAATCTATGGTAAATTCTTGGTATGTATTGAGCTCTGAAGTGGCTTCCCTTTTCTGTTTTCAAGATATTTCCGATACTATTCACTCTTGCTGCTATGATTGGAATAACCCCTTTCTCAATTACAGTTTCATTAGAAGGATGGCTATCAGGTCCTGCATCTGCTATCACAAAAAGCGGTTTTTCTGTTGCTGATTCCATACACTGGTTTATTGTATCCTGAAATATAGTGTTGTCATTTTTGCTGGCATATACTGCATCCCAATAAACAGGTAGACCCCACCAACTATCAACAACACACGTATCAGTGTATCCTGTTCCGATTGAATACCACTATACTTACCCGTTTTTTGACATAATGTCCTGCAATACGCTACAGCCAGAAGTGATTTGTTTCATCTTGACAAATTGGGTTACGTTGAGAAAAGAAAGGTGGGAAAAGAGTATATTTACTATCCGGACATATGCCAGATTTAGCCTATACTTATAGTTTCCTTCTCGACATCAATTTATTTATTCTTTTTTATCGCTATTGACACCGTTTTCAAGTTTATGTAAATTCTTGTATTGCTCTACTACTCCTCTGCTGATCCCTGTTGCATATGATATCTCTTCTACAGTCATTCTTTTTCCAATGAGCATTTTCACTCTTCCATAATCGCGTATATACCTATCAACTGCTTCCGGACTATGGTTTGTTTCCTTTGCGATCTGGCTTGTTGATTTCTTTTCGAGCTTCTTCCTGACGATAATTCCTTTATGCGTAATTCCGGGTCCTATATCGTGTATGTTTCCTCTGGTTGGAAGTATCTCATTATGTTCTTTTTGAAATTCTTGGACGTATCTACTTACTATAGTGATTGATTTTCCGAGTAAAATTCCTACATCTGCTAGGGTTAACAAAGCTCCCTGTTCATAAGCTTCGTTGAATAACCTGATTGCTCTTGCTCTTTCTATCTCAGTTCTCTTTACCCTTTTTTCGAGCTTTTCCATATCCTCTCTTGTGACTAGGTTTAACCTTACTGGAACTATTTTGTGGTCTTCTATCTTTTTATGCTGTTCATGTGACTCATCTATGCTTACAGCAGGCCATATCACCTGACCAACCTCAAGATTCTCTGGAAAAAACTTCTCAATTAAGCCTTTCACATCATTAACAATCATTTTTACTACTCTTTTTCCTCCAAGAAATCGATATTCCGTATAAAGCAAGTATTCAAGGGAACTATCAAAGGTCTTCCTGAGCATAGATGAAAAAGGAGAACTCTGCTGCATCATCTTTTTCACCTCTTTTTTTTAAAGCTTATTTTGATCTCTGATTTAATCTCATTTAAGGTGTGATTTCCTTCATCTTTGAATCTATTGTAGAGTTGCATATATTCCTCTACGAGCCTTTCAGATATCCCTATAGAATAACGGATTTCCGCATTTGAAAACCCTTTCTCACTGAGATATACCACACGTTCAAAGGAATGAAGATACCGTTCTACACTTCTTATGCTGTGATGCATTCTTCTAGAAACTTCGGAAGGTTGTAATCCCTGCAATAATAGCTTGACAGCTTTTGTTTTATGAGATACTGCAGAGCCGATATCTTTGATGTAACCTCTTGTGGGAACAACAATTCCCTGTGCTTCATATTCCTTTACATCTCTTCGTATTGTTCGTTCACTCACGTTAAGCAGGGAAGCTAAATCTTCGTGAGTAAACAGAGCACCCTGATCATATGCTTCCTCTGCATATCGAAGGATCCTTGCTCTTCTAAGTGCAGCAACTCCATATTCAGAAGAAATATCGAGATCAGTCTTTGAGACAAGGGTTATCCAAACGGTTACAAGTTTGCATTTAAGAAGTGGTTTTCCTGCTGGCTCATCAGAAGAAACAAGGTTAATAGGGACTCTATTTTTGCTAAGTCCGTTTTCGTGGAAATATTTTGGGTCAAAGTGATATTTTACACACTCAAGGATAGACCTGGCGACTCCAGGCGCCAGTTCAAAGTCATACTCAATTTCGGAGAGAAAATTCTGTTCAGCACTTTTGACATCTAAACGATGGACATCCTTCATGGCCTTTACCCCTAATTATATAATGGCCAATCTGGCATATGTCCGCATTTTCATTTTCAAGAAAATTAATCGAGATGTTTGAGGAATTTATACTAACCGATAATTTACTCTTTCTCCATAATAATGAAATTGGATTTTTGTATATTCTTGATATCATCACCAAAGACAATTTTTTGAATATTTTTAAACATATGTCATAGGAAACATTACTCATGAAACTTTCAATAGAATGGTCATGATCATCCATAAAACTGTGAATATCAGCCAGGTATTCTTTTTCGTATTCGATATCAAAACCACGCAATAATTCCGTAAAATTTTGACTTCCTCTATGTGTATGGGTGTATAATCTTCCAATATAATACTACAATTCACCTTCCAATATAAACTACAATTCATCTTCCAATATAATACTACAATTCAATTTCTATTGGAAAGTCCATGCAACATTATATGTACTACTGATATATTATTTCAATGAATACTTTGGTTTACATCATATATATTGGCTCCAAGGCAACCATACCTTTTAATATTCCCAATACCGTATTATGCAAATATAACCCCAAATTATATTCAGGTGCTTTAATAAATGTATTCTGACCGAATTAATGCATTACCCCCATATCTTTTTGCAGCTATTGATGAGGCAAGGGACCAAATGATTGCGGCGGGAGTGGATGTGATCGACCTTGGCGTGGGAGATCCAGATCTGCCGACACCGGCGCATATAGTCGAAGCCATTAAGGAGGCAGTTTGCGACTCTAATACGCATCATTACCCTTCTTATGCCGGAATGCTGGAATTCAGGAAGGCTGCGGCTGAATGGTGTAAGAAATATAAGGGTATTGAGCTCGACCCTGGAACTGAAGTGCTGTCTCTCATAGGGTCAAAGGAAGCTGTGGCACACATTCCGATTGCATTTGTCAATCCCGGGGATGTCGTGCTGTATACTGATCCGGGATATCCCGTTTACAAAATAGGGACTCTTTTTGTGGGAGGAGAGCCTTATCCTCTGCCGCTGAAGGCTGAGAATAAATTCCTGCCTGACCTGGATTCGATTCCAAAGGATGTCCTGAAAAAGGCGAAGCTTTTCTTTTTCAATTATCCGAACAATCCAACTGCTGCAACAGCGGATATGAAGTTCTTTAATAAAGTTGTTAAGTTTTGCAAGAAGCACGATATCATTGCAGTGCATGACAATGCCTATTCGCAGATGACCTACGATGGGTATAAAAGTCCCTCATTCCTTGCAGCAAAAGGGGCAATGGATGTTGGAATAGAACTTTATTCGCACTCCAAGACCTACAATATGACAGGCTGGAGGCTCGGGTTTGCGGTCGGAAACAAGGATCTTATACAGGGGCTTGGGAAGGTCAAGTCCAATGTTGACTCAGGCGTCTTTGATGCTATTCAGATCGCGGGCATTGCAGCTCTTCTCTCCCCCCAGACTTGTGTAGAGGAAACAAACAAAATCTATGAGGAAAGGCGGAATGCTCTTATCGACGGGCTTAAAGCTATGGGCCTTGAAGTAAAACCGCCAAAAGCTACCTTCTACGTCTGGGCTCCTGTTCCGGAGGGCTTTACCTCAATCAGCTTTGCAAAACTCCTGCTTGAAGAAGCCGGAATCGTTGCAACCCCTGGCGTTGGTTTTGGAGACGCCGGGGAAGGCTATGTCAGGTTTGCTCTCACCAAGCCGGTTGAGAGAATAAAAGAAGCTGTCGAAAGGATGAAGAAACTTCAGATCTAATCACTCTCGTTTCGAGTAGCTCAGAATATCTTGAATCAGGCATCAAAAGTTCTGAAGTTCCTCCTAATTCTTTCTTGAATTTACTCAAATCCAGATATCATCTTTGAGAAGATCCACCAAGGATCACCAGGACGCTGTGGAATTGATAGGATGTACTGCTGTTTTTTAATTAATTAAAACCCAATTTTGGTCATTTCATGCTCCGGCCTCGCTTTGCTCGGGAACAAGAACGGTTGAAGCAGGCTATTCCTGCTGCCCGGATTTCGATATACAAAACAAAATTTCATACATATTTCATACATAATACAAAAAAGACCACTTAAGTTTCCATTTTATGGGATTTACACCAGGAAGCAGACCCAAAAAACATTTCTTTATTAAACAAATAATCTCCTGAGTGAATCAACATGCCAGACCCCACAAATCTCACAAGGGAAAATACAAAAATCCCAATTAAAGAGCATTTTCAGCTCAAGGAAACCATAGTAACGATTGCCGCCGATGAGCATGCACATATCGAAGCCGCAAAGGAAGCAATCCGTGTTCACAGGGCAGCTCTTGAGATGTTTATTCTTTCGGAACCTTATTTTCAGCTAACCCTGGAGCCTTATGAGTGCCCGAAGATTGCTCCTGAGGTAGTCAGGAGAATGATAAAAGCCGGAAACACAATGGGGATAGGGCCAATGAGTGCGGTTGCAGGCACAATTTCTGCGCTTGCAGTGGAAGCAATGGTGGAAGCCGGAGCAAAGTATGCCATAGTTGATAATGGAGGAGATATAGCACTGATTAACGACCGACCTGTTGTTGTTGGGATCTATGCAGGGCAGTCGCCTATCAAAAACCTGGGACTGATTTTCGAGCCCAGGGACTCAATTACAGGCGTATGCACCTCGGCTGGAACAGTTGGCCCTTCTATTAGTTTTGGAATGGCGGATGCGGCTGCTATATTCTCGGATGACGTTTCTCTGGCAGATGCGGCTGCAACGGCACTTGGAAATGAAGTAGGTATCGGAAAAGAATCTGTAGAAGCTTCTTTTAACGCAATAAAAGGGGTTCCGGGAATAAAAGGCGCACTCGTGATACAGGGAGAATATATGGGTATGTGGGGGCAGGTGCCAAAAATTACGCAGGCTCATGTAAAATACGAATATATCACCAAGGCATGAATACTCAATTTAAACCTTTTAAGAAGTCTTTTTGTATATTCCCAAGATTTTTATAGTTTTGTTACTAAAATAGCTTTTTGATTGAATTTTTATAATAAAGCTCGGGTAAAAATCTTAATTAAAAACATTAATATACGATTATTTTATTTCTACTAACAAATTAAAATATTAAGCAAACCAATTCTGTTTTTAAAATATAATGGAATATATTTACGTATTTATTATTAAGATAAGGATTTCAGAAAGGTTCTTGCACATCAATAAGGTTAATTATTCGCGTATAATCGAATACATATTTTAAAGTTGCATTTAATAATTGGGGTAAGTACTGAATGAGTAAAGAAATAAGAAAGTCTGGTATTGATATCATTGGAGATGTGCCCTGGGGAACGCAATTCTGCCAATTATATCAGACGAAGGAAGATTTGACGGATATACTTGTTCCCTATTTTAAAGCCGGATTGGAAAATAACGAATTTTGCCTATGGATTACATCAAACCTTCTAGACGTAGAAGAGGCAAAAGAAGCTTTTAGAAAGGTAATTCACGATTTTGATGCTTATCTGGAAAAGGGGCAAATTGAGATTATTCCCTATACTCATTGGTATGCAAAAGATGGCCTTTTCAATCCGCAAACAGTCTTAAACGGCTTGATTAAAAAACTAAATCAGGGTATGGAAAGGGATTATGAAGGGCTGAGATTAGCAGAGGACGTTTCCTGGCAGGAAAAAGAGGATTGGGATAATTCAGTTAATTATGAGACAAATCTGGACGCTGTAACTAGCAAGTATCAGATGATAGCTCTATACACCTATTCTCTCATTGTGAGCAACGTAACTGAAGTTATAGATGTTGTCTCAAATCATCAATTCACTCTGGTAAAAAAGGAAGGAAAGTGGGAGCGGATAGGAAATTGCGGAAGAAGAAACCTTCTTGCCGAAAGCAAGAGGACAGAGGAGGCACTGTACCAGAGTGAGCAGCACTTCGAGACGAGATTGGAGGATATACCCTCGCCTGCTCGGGATATTGCGAATCTAGACCTTGCTAAGATCATCGATCTCCAGGTGATCCAGTCCCTGATGGATGATTTTTATAAACTTACTCATATTCCCATTGGCCTAAACGATCTTAAAGGCAATGTTCTGGTAGGCGTTGGATGGCAGGATATCTGTACCAGATTCCACAGGGTTCATCCCGGAACTCGCAAGCACTGCATAGAAAGCGATACTAAGCTATCCGCGGGCGTTCCCCCAGGAAAGTTTAAGCTGTACAAATGCAAGAATAATATGTGGGACTTAGCGACACCCGTCATGGTGGATGACCAGCACATCGGCAATGTCTTCACAGGGCAGTTCTTTTTTGAGGACGAGCCTCTAGACTATGAGCTTTTCCGATCCCAGGTCAGAAGATACGGCTTCAACGAGGAGGAATATATAGCAGCGCTTGAAAAAGCTCCGCGGTTGAGTAGGGAGGCTGTGGACACAGGCATGGGTTTTCTCATGACGTTTGCCAACATGATCTCACAGCTAAGCTATAGCAATATTAAACTGGCCCAATCGCTGGCAGAACGCAATTCTCTGGTTGACGCGCTGCGGGAAAGCGAGAAACGTGAGCGAGCTCGCTCGGACGAACTGGCAGCAGTATTGGATGCAGTGCCTATCGCCGTGTATATAGCACGCGATCCCCAGGTGCTTCAGATAACTGGTAACCGTCTCTCCTATGAATGGCTACGGACTCCTGTGGGTACAAACCTGTCCAAGTCCGCTCCTGAAGGAGAGAGACCCGGAATGTTTAAGTTATTCAAGGACGGAGTGGAGATTCAGCCTGCAGAAATGCCGTCGCAGATGTCGGCTGCAGGCATAGAGGTAAACGACTACGAGCTGGATATTATATCTGCTGATGGTGAGATACGACATGTATTGGGCAACGCCAGACCCTTGCGTGACGAGCAGGGAAACCTACGCGGATCCATTTCTGCATTCATAGATATCACTGAGCGCAAAAAAGCAGAAGAAGCTATTAGTTTGTCAAATCTTTACAATCGTAGCCTTATTGAAGCCAGCCTGGATCCCTCTGGTAACCATCGGGCCTGACGGCAAAATTACGGATGTGAATGGTGCTACAGAACAGGTTACTGGATATTCCAGAAACGAATTGATTGGGACTGATTTTTCGGACTACTTCACTGAGCCTGAGAACGCCCGTACAGGCTATCAGCAGGTATTCACTGATGGTGAGGTCAGGGATTATCCTCTGGATATTCAGCACAAGGATGGACATATAACTCCTGTGTTGTACAACGCTTCAGTTTATAGAGACGAGAATGGTGAGGTTATTGGTGTTTTTGCAGCTGCACGTGATATTGCTGAACGTAAGAAAACAGAAGAAGCTCTAAGAAAAGCACATGAAAGCCTGGAAGATAAAGTTAAAGAACGAACAACCCAACTTGAGAAAGCTTATAAGTCGTTGAAAGAAAGCGAAATAAGGCTATCTGAAGCTCAAAGAATAGCTCATATTGGAAACTGGGATAATGATCTTGTAATAGGTGAATTACACTGGTCTGATGAACTGTATCGAATTTTTGGACATTCCCCTCAAGAATTCGGCGCAACTTACGATAAATTTTTAAGTTATGTACATCCGGAAGACCGAGAACGTGTAAACAATGCCATAAGGAAGCTTTTAACGGAAAAACCCGTGCAACTAATTATAGAATAGTTCGACCTGACAGAAAAGAGCGTATAGTCCATTCAGAAAGAGAAGTTATTTTTGATGAGATGAATGTTCCTGTTCGAATGAGAGGGACAGTTCAGGATATCACTGAGTATAAAAAAGCAGAAGAAGAACTTCGAGAAAGTGAAGAAAGGTATCGCATAGTAGCTGAACAGACGGGACAGCTCATATATGATTTAGAGATCGATGAAGGTAAAATCAACTGGGCAGGTGCTATAGAGAAAATTACGGGGTATACGGCTGAGGAATTAAATCATATGCAGGTCACCTCCTGGCTGAAAAACGTTCATCCTGACGATCTCAAATCAGCACTCGAAAGAGTTGATGATTTTCGGAAAAATGGAGGAAAGCTTAAGCATGAGTTAAGGTTCAAAAGAAAGGATGGGGAGTATATCTTTCTCGAAGAATGCGGGATCTGCCTTGTAGATAAAAACGGAAAACCTTACAAAGTTATGGGGGTAATGACCGATGTTACCGAGCGCAAAAAAGTAGGAGAAGCTCTGGCAAAAATCGAAATTGCCCGCAAACAGGAAATACACCACAGGATTAAAAATAACCTGCAGGTTATTTCCTCCCTTCTTGACCTTCAGGCTGATAAATTCAATAACAGAGAGGACATTAGGGACTCAGAAGTTCTTAATGCCTTCAGGGAAAGCCAGGACAGAGTAATGTCAATTGCCCTGATCCATGAGGAGCTGCACGAAGGCGGAGGAGACAATACTGTTCATTTCTCACAGTACCTCGAGAGGCTCGTCGATAACCTTTTTCAGACATACAGCCTTGGAAATGCCGATATCAGCTTAAAAATGGATCTTGAAGAAAATATTCTCTTTGACATAGACACTGCTGTCCCATTAGGGATAATTGTTAATGAACTTGTTTCCAATTCATTAAAATATGCATTCCCAGGTAGGAATAAAGGGGAAATTCAAATTAAACTATTTAAAGATGAAAAAGTCGTAAATGAACCGAGTAATGATAAAGGTGAACTTACTGGAAAAGGTACCAGATATACCCTAATCATCTCAGACGATGGAATTGGCATTTCCGAAAAAATTGATTTAGAAAACCCAGATACACTTGGTCTGCAGCTTGTAAGTATTCTGGTAGATCAGTTAGATGGTGAATTCGAGCTAAAAAGGGACAAAGGTACCGAATTCGATATAAAAATAGACGTAGTATAGTTCTGTAAAATTGGTGACTGATTAAACAAGATCAGACATTATAGTTACTTCTTTTTAAAATTTTAATTGCTCACTTTAATCTTGTTCGTAATCTCACTTTAATCTTGTTCGTAATGATTGTCCTGTAACTCCAGGATAGTTATTATTAATCTAAGGCTTTACGAAGCTCAGTTTATATGGTTTATATAAGATCTGTTCTAGAAAGTTGTGATAAGTATTGATGGTAATAACAAAAGGTATCATTGCAACAAAGTGCTTTTCATGTGAGTACTTTTATAAAGGAACTTCTACCTAATTAGATAATATCCGCATTACTACATGTTCAATTTAGTACTTTCATTCAAATTGGTAACTAGTAGACTAGTAGCTAATACTTGTATTCAAATTAGTAACTAGTAGACTAGTAGCTAATACTTGTCCAACAGCTCTTATTTAAAATTTAATTGGAGTAGGGGAATAAGGAAATTGGGCTGGAAATCGAAGATATTGTTATGAGTAATTGAAAATCTACTTGTTAGGAGAGGCTATCTATGTTAGGGGGATACGTAGGTAAGATTCTTGATGTTAATCTTGAAAGTGGAGAACTCAAAGACATACCGCTTGACGAAGAAGTTCTAAGGATGTACCTTGGGGGAAAAGGACTCGGCTTGAAATTCATATATGATGAGCTCAGAGCCGACATCCAGCCTTTTGATCCTGATAATCTGCTGGTTTTTGTTACAGGGCCAGCTACAGGAGCAAAGGTGCCCACCAGCGGACGTTATCATATCCTCACAAGCAAATCTCCTCTGACAGGGGCAGTTGGGAGCGGAAACTCGGGAGGAAAATGGGGGCCGTTTCTGAAATTTGCAGGTTACGATGCAGTTGTGGTAAGAGGAATTTCAGATAAGCCTGCTTATGTAAGTATTATAAATGGGAAAGCTGAGCTTGTAGAAGCTCCTGATATTTGGGGAATGACAGTAACCACGGTTACCTATGAACTGATGAAAAGGACCGGAGTAGATCCAAAGAAGACATCAGTTGCCTGTATAGGGCCTGCCGGAGAGAATCTCATTTCCATGGCCTGCATAATGAATGATGAATACAGGACAGCAGGCAGGACAGGGTCAGGCGCTGTAATGGGCAGCAAAAAACTGAAAGCAATATTGGTCTCAGGAAATGAGAGAACTAAGTCTGCAAATCCGGAAATGCTTGTCGAAAAGGTTGCAGAATCAATGAGTCTTATCCGGGAGAGTGCGGTTACTGGCCCCAAAGGAGGGCTGCACATGTATGGGACTGCAGTCCTTGTAAATATCGTTAATGCACATGGAGCATATTCATCAAGAAATTTCCAGGAGAGCTGCTTCCCTGAGGCTGATGAACAGAGCGGGGAAAGGCTTACTGCGACCTATCTTGTAGGCACTACAGGGTGCTGGGGCTGTCCCATTGTTTGCGGGAGAAAATCTGCTATTCCTGAGGGACCTTTCAGTGTCAGGTATACCGAAGGGCCTGAGTATGAGACTATTTTTGCCCTTGGATCTAACTGTGGAGTAAAAGAACTTGATGCGGTTGTGAAAGCAAACCATTACTGCAATGAATTTGGGATTGATACCATATCCATGGGAGGAACTATTGCATGTGCCATGGAGCTTGTGGAGAAAGGAAAGATCCCCGAAGAAAATCTGCAAGCCCTGAACTTGAGATTTGGAGACGCAAGTGCAATGGTGGAATGCGTCTGGAGGACAGCATATAAGGCAGGTTTCGGAGCAGATCTGGCCCTTGGCTCAAGAAAACTTGCGGAAAAGTACCAGGCACCCGATATTTCAGTAAACGTTAAAGGTATGGAACTGCCGGCATATGATCCGCGCGCAATCCAGGGTATTGGGCTTGAGTATGCGACTGCAAACCGCGGAGGAGATCATGTTTATGGATACACGATTCCATCCGAGATTCTCGGAATACCGAAAAAGCTTGACCCATACTCAATTGAAGGAAAGCCTGAATGGACTATTTTCATGCAGGATATGGTCTCTGCAATCAATTCAACAGTAATCTGCCTCTTTACCAGTTTTGCACTCGGGCTTCCTCAATACGCTGGCATGCTTGAAGCTATTACAGGCATGGAACTGGATTCTGAAAAATTACTCAAGATCGGGGAAAGAATAACGAATCTTGAACGCCTGATCAATAACAGGTATGGTTTAGACAGGGCCGCAGATGTCCTTCCAAAGCGTCTCACTGAAGAGCATGTGCCCAGAGGCCCATCCAAAGGACAGATTTCCCATGTGCCTGAAATGATTGACAGGTATTACTCCCTAAGGGGCTGGGTTGACGGAAAACCCACTGAGGAAAAGTTGAAAGAACTCGGAATAGTCTGAGATTGCCGGAAGCTCCAGGGTTGTCTTAATAATAAATTTAAGAGCGATAAAATGAAAGTAAACGTAAAATTTCTGGCCTCAATCCGTGAAATAGTAGGCGAGCACGAGATCTGGTTTGAAGTCCGTTCAGGCGACACAGTGGAATCCTTTCTTGAGGTTCTGGAATCTCGCTTTGGGACAGCCTTCAAAGATGCAGTGGGAAAGCCCTTTGAGGACGAAAATCCCAAAATCCGGATTCTTGTTAACGGCAGAGATATCGACTTTCTTCAGGGGGCAAAAACGGAATTGAAAGAGGGAGACACCATAGTCCTTATCCCACCTGTTGCAGGCGGATAACAACCAGTCCTGAGCCGAAAAAATGATTGTATTAAATGTTTTTTAACTTAGCCGTTAATTATAAACAAAAACAGTTTTTTAAATTCTTTGTAATAAAAATATTTATTTCAGAGTTTTCCCAATATATATCTAGGTCTGCGTAATAACAGTTTTCCGTAAATACTTACACTTACTTTACTCAGTTTTCTTTGCAAAAAAATCTGCATGCACGAGAAAATTTAATCCTCGTACATAGTTTATGCTAATTCGTGCAATAAATTAGATATAGCAATCGATGAAAGATTAACTGTGGAAAAGAACTAAAGAGGAAGGGTGAAACTTTGAAAGCTCTGGTTATTATAGATATGACTAACGATATGGTCTTTGAGGAATACGAACACGAAGGTCAAATATACTTCGGAAAACTTGTAGCTCCTTTGGCAAAGACAATTGTTGATAGAATAGCTGGACTCATAGAAAAGATGGTAAGTGAGAGAACAGTCAGTGTTTTCAGGCTTCCTAAAGACCATTACAATGCCTTTTCAAACCCGGAACTCGAACTTAAAGTTGCGGAATTGGGAATTGATGAAGTATTCATAACAGGCCTGGTAGAAGAGGTTTGTATTTATCATAATTCTCTGGGCTTTCTTGAAAGGGGCTTTCGGACAAATGTCGTAAAAGGCTTTACTGTTCCTTTTGAGGAAGAAAGGGGAAAAGAGGCCTTAAAAGAACTCGATGCCTGCGGTGCAAAAATGGTAGACGATGTCCCAGATGATATAAAAGTTATCCTGCTTCTGGAAGATGAGCACGATGAAAACTCTGAAGAAATAATATCAGGGAACTGGCCACCCCACTGTATAAAAGGAACGCCAGGAGCCATGACAGTCAAAGAAATAAGGGATGTCCTTGAGAAAAGAATATAAAAAGAAATGAAAAAGTGAATCCGGAAAATTATGCTCCGAAAACTCTGCTTCCTTTCTTCTACTCTAATTTAAATTAAAACTCTTTTTCCTTATCTAGTTCAAATTAAAACTCTTTCTCCTTATCTAGTTCAAATTAAAACTCTTTCTCCATAATCTAGCCTACATTCGGCAGCAAGCACATCCTAACATCTAAATATCCTTAATTGTTATTTTTTGCATGTTCACCTAAAAAACAGTATCAACGGACTATATATTTAATACGATTTGTCATTTATCTCATTTACCCAAAATATATATTTATTATATTATGGTTAACATTTAGTAATTTTTGATTTAAATTGAATTTCAAAAGTTCTGAAAAAAAACGATATCAATAGAAAAATTGAATGGATTTTTATGTCGACCTGCCGAAAGCAGGATCTAGTACACTATCGATTTCTTTTTCCTTGTTCTGTTTCGGCTCTTCAGGAATCTTATTCTTTTCAGTAACATTATGGAGATATACCATACGCTGAGGGATTTGAATTTCTATGCCATTTTCTTCAAGGGTCTTTTTTATAGCCCAGGGAAGAGTAGATTTTAGTGCAAACCATTCGCTCATAGGCGCCCAAATCCTGATGATGATTCTTACCGAATTTTCTCCCAACTCATTTACGAAAACTTTAGGTTCAGGGTTAAGAAGGGCAAAAGGCTCTTTGTCTATAAGTTCCTTAATCAGTTTGATTGCTGCGTCGGCATCGTCACTGTAACGGATTCCAAGTGTAAATTCGAACCTTCTGACAGGGTAACCTACAAGGTTTGTAATATTTGTTGTAAAGACCTGCTGATTGGGAATGCGGACAAGAAGCCCATCATAGGTTCTTATAAGAGTAGAGATTATGCGAATATCAGTAACAAAGCCCATTGTCCCGCTGATTTCAACCTGGTCTCCTATTTTTATGGGCTTTTCTATCATCAGGAAGATACCAGAAACCAGGTTTCCTACAATATTCTGACTTGCAAAACCAAGTACAATACCTGTGATTCCCCCTGCAAGCAGGATTCCTGAAGGATTAAGCCCTATAAGGGGGAGTACAGCGATAAACACAATAATAATCGAGCCATAGTAGAAAAGTTTGAGGAAAGTTTCTCCTATATCTTTACTGACCTTGTCTTTGAAAGATCTGCGCAGGTAGAGTGTAATAATTTTAGAGATGATGATCGAGATAGACAGAATAAGTACAAACTGAAGTATACTTCCAATAGTGACTGGGCCTGCTGAGGTGGAATACAGGCTATAGTCAAGAAAGCTCATATCCGCGATCAAAATCCCAACCTCATACTAAACGTCATAGGTACAAAACCAAGCTTTTGAAGTCTGAAAACTCCAAAAGATTCTTTCCGAGTGCTATAATATTTCAGAGGGTCAGTTTTCAGCTCCCCACTGATATGCTGTATCTCGAAACTTGTCTCAGCAGTGTTCTTATCGATGATGTTCATCCGCGCTTTCGTGAGAACATCGCCTTCATAGTAAAGTCTCATCCCATATGCATTGAAAACCGCCTTTGATATTGAGGCCCAGTCAGAAGTGCTGTTTATAAGGGTCAATTCCAGTATTCCTTCCTGCAGGGGGTTCAGGGAGGGTAAAACTTGATATATTTCGCTTTTCCAGTGTTTGCAGATTATACCATTTGCGACCGGCCCATAAAGAGTGAATTTCTGTCTTGCCAGAGTTAGCACGTCCAGAAGCTGGAGATTCTTATTTCCTTTATCCGAGATGAAAACGCCTATTTCAATTGGAAAAGTAATAAAAATCTTTTTTCTTGCTCCTGCCGCAAGAAGCAGAGTTTTCTCAAATTCAATCAATAGATTTGGCGTAAGTTCTTTAGGAGTATTAATGGGCTCTACTGGATTTATGACTATATTCTTTCCATCCCCGAAGATGACTTTTTCTACCTTGTCTGTTTCAAGTGTCCTTTTGTATATCCATCGCTTTTCGACTCTTTCCACGGAAATCGAAATTCCTTCCTTTTCCACTGAAAATGGGGGGTCATAAATTCCATACATAGTATCCCAGTAGTTCCTATCCCAGTAGTTCCATTTTTTTGAGTTTATAAATTTTTAATATTTTCTCATATCATTATAAAATGGTACAGACTAAGTATTATAAAAAAGTAACTGTATAAGTATTTTTGGGGAAAGTAGTGAAAATATTAAACAGGTTAAACCCATCTTTTCTTCCTGAAGTAAGTAAACATAGTGGTTCCTACTATAGCCATGAACAACATGACTGCAGGATAGCCCCAGCGCCACTCGAGTTCAGGCATATACTTGAAATTCATTCCATAAACGCCTGCTATGAAAGTGAGAGGGATAAAGATAGTGGCTATTACTGTCAAGACTTTCATTACGTCATTCATTCTGTTGCTTAAGCTGGAGAGATAGATGTCAACCATTGAGGACAGCATATCCCTGTAATCTTCGACTGAATCGATCACCTGGATAGTGTGATCATAAATGTCTCTCAGGTAAATCCGGGTAGTATCTTTAATAATTTCTGACTCAATTCTCTGCATGCCGCTTATCAGTTCCCTTAGAGGCCAAACAGACTTACGAAGTATAATCATATCCCTTCTATATCTCTGAATAATTTTAATAGTCTCAGGACTGGGCCGTATAAGCAGCTGATCTTCAAACTCTTCAATTTCGTCCCCAAAATGCTCAAGAATCAGGAAATAATTATCAATCACAGTATCTATAATACTGTAGGCAAGATGATCAACTCCGTACTTTCGGAGACGAGAAGCCGGATTTCTGAGCCTCTCCCTTAAGGGATTCAGAAAATCTACTTCCCTTTCCTGAAAAGAAAGAATATAGTTATAACCGAAGATTATGCTTACCTGATCTATGATAATTTCGTCATTTTTCTTATCAAGAAGCATCATTTTTAAAACTGTATAAATATAGGATTCATAATCTTCCATCTTGGGTCTCTGCCCGGTATTGAGAATATCTTCGAGGGTAAGAGGGTGGATATTGAAACAGCTTCCTATCTTTTCTATAACCTCTGTTTGGTCGAGCCCATCAACATTTATCCATAAATTGGTGCCTGTCTGATCTTTATACTCTAAGCATTCATCAATACTGCTCAATTCCTTTTCTACAAATTTTTCATTGTTATATATTACAATCTTAATTTTGACTTCTTCTACTTTTTTTTCCCCAATATGTACAAGAGTTCCAGGCTCAAGCCCGACTTTTGATCCTCTTTTCTTGAAAGTTACCATTTCATGGCCCTGCCTTATCTCTTCATAAAAATAAATGTTTATTAATTAAAGCTCCATTCATTTAAGGCTGTGCACAGTCTTTTACATAGTATAACTATAAATTATAATTATTATTTATTTAAAACTGTTTGGGTAGTTTTCAACCTTCTAGACAGTCAGTTAAAAAATAAGTTTTTAAATGGAACAGCGGATTTTTATTCAAATAGTAAAATAATATGATAAATATATAAGCTAGTAAATTAATACGGTTAATATTTAATTCGTTTTTCGAAGATTGGGAATCTTGAAAGACGGCCAATTTTAAACAAAAAACTGGGGTGATTATATGGTTCATGAGCAAGTTATGGCTAGTATATACCGTATGGTTGATCAATTTATAAATTTTGTTCCGACATTAGTTGCAATAATTCTTCTCATTATTATAGGGAAAATATTGGGGACCTATCTTGGAAAGATAGGTGCATCGATACTAGATAAAATAGGACTTGATGACCTAATTGACAGAACTGCTATAGGTGGAATGATAAGAAGAGCGAATATGAGTACGGTCCGTTTTTTTGAAACGGTTATCCGTTGGTTCATTTACATTATCTTTGCCTTAATTATTCTGGATCTTCTGGATATTGCGGTAGTGAATAATTTTGTTAACCTAATAATATACTACATCCCGCTTGTAATCTCTGCTATCATTGTATTGATCATAGGTTTACTTATCGTGGAGTTCATCAGCGATTTGCTCAAAGCAGTGCTTGTTTCTGCTGGAGTAGATGAGAAGTTTGAACAGACAGATTTCGGAAAATCGCTTAGATCCGGAGGACTGGCAGTCTCAACCATTATATCTGGAATAGTTCGGCTATTTGGGTACCTGATCTTCCTCACGGCTGCATCCGATATCCTGCAGCTGGCTATTCTTACCAATCTGCTGATAAGTTTTACGAATTATCTGCCACGTCTTCTCACAGGTATCCTGATCTTCCTGATAGGAGTTTTTACCATTGATCTAGTCATGGACTATCTGGGCAATATTATCAAAGGCATGAATATAGAAGGGACAGATGTCATTCTTCCTCTCCTTAGAGGCTTCCTGCTCCTAATTGTGATTCTGATCGCCCTGGATACAATGCTAATTAGTACCGGTATTCTCTACCTGTTCTTCGGTCCGTTGGCATGGGGAATCGCAATCGTGGTTGCCTTCAAGTATGGAATTAAAGAAGCGCTTGTTGCGTATGCAAGAGAAAGGAAGTAATATCTTCCTTTCATTTATTTTAACAGGATTATTTTTGAATATACTTATTGATTTGTAGGGAAATAATCACGTAATTTTTCAGAAAAAAGTTTCAATCGCAAAAATCCTATCTTATGACAAGCCAAGTGAGGCTTATAAAGAAAACAGCACTTTAAAGGAATAAAGATTGAGAATAAGTTGAGAATAAAGTGTTGTGTAGTTGAGAATAAGTTGAGAATAAGTTGAGAGTAAGTTGAGAATAAGTTGAGAATAAGTTGAGAATAAGTTGAGAATAAGTTGAGAATAAGTTGAGAATAATATGCTATTTAAGATACCTGCATTTCAGCACTGCAGGCAAACATCTATTAGGTTTCTTTGCTTGCGGGTTCCGATAGTGCTCTTATATGAAACTCAGAATCAAGCTCTTCTGCAAGCTTTCTGCATTTCTCCATATCTATTTCGGACACATTAACTACTGTAATTCTTGTTTTGATTCCTGCCTTTCTTGCTGCCTTTACAAAGTCAAGTGCTGCTGTGTAAGCGTTTTTATTAATTGGCCTGCAAAGTTTGTTATATTTTTCTTCAGACTCGGCATTCAGGCTTACAGAAATTGAATCTATTCCTGCGTTTTTTAATTCGAGGATCACATCTTTATCTGGGTTTATGAGTGCTGCATGTCCGTTGGTATCAAGCCTTACTCTAATATCTCGGCTTTTAAGCCAGCGTGTCACTTCAAGCACAACGTCAAACCTGATTGTAGGCTCCCCAAGGCCTGTGAATACAATTTCTTTATATTTTGAGAGATCACATTTTTCAAGGGCTTCTATAACCTCTTCCAGTGATGGTTCTTTTGAAAGCCTCAGATCATACCCGTGAACTCCGTTAGCAAAATTGCGGATGCAAAAAATACAGTCTGCACTGCAGCGATTTGTAAGGTTAATGTATAGATTTTTGTAAGCTTCATAGCAAATTGTGTCCATGCGAATCAAACTTCTTGCATCATTTATAACTATGACGCATTGATTCGTTTTTATACAGAAACTGGAAATACTGTATATATACCGATCTTTATCGCATTACATTTATTATTTGGTTATGATTCCTGTTTTCAAGCAGAAAGTTTATAGGTGATCATGTACTTCTAAGGTTCGACCTGCGGCATTTAGCTAGCAGTATGTATACTTCAACTGATTTACTCTTCGCATTGAAGTGTTTCAGGTTCTTTTTTAGGAATTTGGATTTTCAATGTTGGTAGATATGTGTTAAAAAACCTATGATTGATGAAAAATTGCGGTATTCGCAATTTCGAAGGAGAAACTTAAATGGCACAAATAGGTAAATTTGACGTTCCAGAAGAACTTACAAATAAAGCACTTGAAGCTCTGGAGCTAGCAAGAGATACTGGAAAGATCAAAAAGGGCACAAATGAAGCTACAAAAGCAATCGAAAGAGGCAACGCAAAGCTTGTCCTGATTGCAGAAGATATCGAGCCTACAGAGATAATCGCTCATATCGCTCCCCTTTCCAAAGAAAAGAAGGCACCTTACATCTTCATCAAGAGTCAGAGAGATCTAGGTGCAGCCAGTGGGCTTGGAGTGTCCTGCGCAACTGTCGCAATCGTAGACGCAGGAAAAGCAGCTGAAATGGTTCAGGACATTGCCCAGAAACTTGAAGCTCTTAAATAATCCTGATAACAAGGAGTGCTGATTATGGCTGACGAAAGCACAACCGGCGGCTTTGCTGCAGAGGTTATTGACGTTATTGGGAATACTGGTATGCATGGTGAAGCCAGCCAGATCCAGTGCAGGGTTCTGGAAGGCAGGGATAAGGGTCGTGTAATTACAAGGAACTGCGTAGGCCCTGTCCGAATAGGTGACATTTTGATGCTTCTTGAGACATCAAGAGAAGCGAAGAAATTGACCACCAGGTAAGAAAGCGGTGAGATAAATGGAACAGAGAAAATGCTTTTTCTGTGGACAGATGCTGGAGCCTGGAACTGGTAAGCTTTATGTCAAAAAAGACGGTTCTACCTACTACATGCACTCTTCCAAATGCATGAATAATTTTAATCTGGGTAGGCTTCCAAGGCGTACCGAATGGACTGAGAAAGGCAGAATCCAGTTGAAAAAAGTATAAACAGATAGAATTGCCAGTTATTCGGTATTGTCAAGGTGTGTAATATGGAACAGACATACGTTATGGTAAAACCTGACGGAGTTCAGCGCGGGCTAGTTGGAGAGATAATTTCCAGAATCGAACAGAGAGGTCTGAAAATTATCGCCCTCAGGATGAACGTTATTAGTGAAGCCAGCGCAAAAGAGCACTACAGTGAACATGCAGCCAGGCCTTTCTTCCCCTCCCTTATCGAATTCATCACCTCCGGTCCCTCAGTCTCAATGGTAGTTGCCGGAAAAGATGCAATTAGGGTTATGAGGGCTATAAACGGCGCTACAAATCCTGTAGATGCAGTTCCAGGAACTATCCGTGGGGATTTTGCTCTGGATGTAGGCAGAAATGTAGTTCATGCATCCGATTCCCCAGACGCTGCAGCAAGAGAAATTGCAATTCACTTTAAAGACTCCGAAATCGGAAAATATTCCAGGATCGATGAAGTCTGTCTGTACGAGTAAAGCAGGTACACAAAAGCTTTTTCGTTCCTGAAATCTTCAGGATACGATTTCAGCCTTTGTTTACCCGGTACCTGCAATATGGGTCCGCAGGGGGAAACCCGGACCCTTCTGGACCTGCAGCGAAATAGACGCGGGAATGAGAGAGGTTTTGCATATGGCCGATAAGAAAAATTTGAGGACTCCTATAGTCTGCGTGATGGGGCACGTTGACCACGGGAAAACTACTCTGCTGGACAAGATCAGAGGTACTGCAATTGTTCGCGGAGAAGCTGGAGCTATTACCCAGCATATAGGAGCAACTGAAGTCCCAATAGATGTGATTGTCGACAAACTTGGAGATCCAAAACTTCGAGACCGTTTCATAGTACCAGGACTACTTTTTATTGATACGCCTGGGCATCACGCCTTTACAACTCTCAGGAGCAGGGGAGGCGCCCTTGCGGACCTTGCAATTGTTGTAGTGGACATAAATGAAGGTTTCAAGCCCCAGACACATGAAAGCCTGCAAATCTTGAAGCGATTCAAGACTCCTTTTGTTGTTGTTGCCAATAAGATAGACAGAATTGGTGGATGGGTTCCACAAAAAGACCTGCCCTTTGCTGCTACTTTTAAAAAGCAGTCCGAAGATGTCCAGGCCCGACTTGAGACAAAGCTCTACGAGATAGTAGGTGAACTATACAGTCAGGGTTTTGCAGCAGAACGTTACGACCGGGTTACAAACTTCCAGAATACTCTTGGTGTAGTACCTGTAAGTGCTGTTACAGGAGAAGGAATTGCTGATGTTCTGATGGTACTCCTCGGGCTGGCTCAGAGGTTCCTTGAAGCAAACCTGCAGTACAGCGCGAATAGCCCTGGAGTCGGGACTGTGCTTGAGGTAAAGGAAGAAAAAGGACTGGGATCAACGCTTGACATCATTCTCTATGACGGCATGTTGAAAAAAGGAGATACTGTTGTTATAGGAAGTCTTGGAGAACCAATCCAGACCAAGGTACGGGCTCTTTTAAAGCCCAGAGAACTTTCTGAGATCCGCTATGAGAGCAAGTTTAAGCAGGTGAATAAAGTCACTGCTGCAGCTGGTGTAAAGATCTCTGCTCCAGGTCTCGAAGGTGCCCTAGCAGGCTCTCCCATAAGGGTCGCTGCGGAAGAAGATATTGAGGCAATTGTAGCGCAGGTAAAGTCTGAGATTGATGAGGTCAGGATTGATACGGGTTCTGTTGGGATCATGATCAAAGCAGATACAATCGGCTCCCTTGAGGCTCTTGTCCACGAGTTCAAGAAAGATAAAGTTCCTATCAGGAAAGCAGAGGTAGGGGACATTTCCCACAGGGATGCAGTTGAAGCTTCTACAGTTGAAGATCCTCTCTATTCTGTGCTTATAGGTTTCAGTGTCAAAGTTCACCCTGACGCTAGAGATTTCTTGCAGGAAAGCAATGTAAAGGTATTTACAAGTGATGTGATCTATCGCCTGATTGAAGACTACCAGAAGTATGTTAAAGAACAGCAGGAAACGGCTGAAAAGAAGATTTTCGAAACTATCATCCGTCCCGGAAGGTTCAAAATTCTCCCTGGATGTGTGTTCCGTCAGAGCAAACCCGCAGTTGTCGGGGTAAGGGTTCTTGGTGGAGTCGTGCGGACAAACGTAGATGTCATGCTTGATAACGGGAACGTTGTAGGCAAGATCAAAGGCTTGCAGTCCGAAGGAGAGAATATTTCATCTGCAAAGGCAGGCAAGGAAGTCGCAATGGCAATTGACGGCGCAACCGTAGGCAGACAGATCAAAGAAGAAGATTTGCTCTATGTCAATGTGCCTGAGAGGCACGCAAAGATTCTTGAGCATGAGATATACGATTCCCTTTCAAAAGATGAAAAGGAAACTCTTGACATTTTCCTTGGACTCAAAAGAAAAAATAATCCTTTCTGGGCAAAATAAAGGCTGATGTGCAGGGCCACAGATGCTAGATCCAGGATTGTAAGAATTCAGGTAAAATACAGGTAAGAATTCAGGTAATGAAGGCGAAAGTAAAGTAGTAATTATTGCGAATAAAATTTATATTGGAGGATTTTACATGGCAAATTTCAAAGTTGTAGTTTCTGACCCAAAAGAAGCGCGCGCTTACCAGCTTAATATAAAGGATGCTGAGGCAAACGCATTAATCGGAAGATCAATAGGTGACATTGTTGACGGGACTATCTTCGGTCTTGCCGGCTACAAGGTCCAGATAACAGGCGGCTGCGATGGTAGCGGCTTTGTTATGAAACCAGACCTTCCAGGTCCCAGAAGGATGAGAATTCTGGTGGCAGTAGGTGTAGGTTACTCCCCCAAACTCCCCGGGCAGCGCAGGAGAAAGATGATGCGCGGCAAAGAAATTGCTCCTGACATTGTCCAGATCAACGCCAAAATCGTTGAATACGGTAGTAAACCCATAAGAGCCCTTCTCGGCCTCGAAACTGCAGAAGAAACCAAAGCAGAGTGATTTTAAGCTCCGCCTCAGGCGGGCTTTAGCACTCCTTATTTTCTTTTCTATTGACTGTTTTTCAGCAATTGTTTGGACTATTCGCGGCTCAAAAATTATAACTTTTTTAGTTATTTCCCTGTAGGCCTTTATAATCTTGTTACAAAGGCATAAATTAACATCGAAATTCCTGTTTTTACTAAAAGAAAAAAACGAGATAACGATTACCAAATAAACTTTTTTCACTTATTTAGTGAATAAATTAAATATAAAAAACATTGGAACTGCAGTCTTTAAATCAGAATAATAGTTTTCACCAATTTTTCAATGGTATTTATTTCTAATTTATTCTTCATATAGGTAATGTGTATTAATAGATCAGTACTTCTAATTCTTCATAATTAAATTTAAATAAATCCATCATTAAATAATTGTTCGTGGGGGTGAGTTATTGAAAACCGTAAGCATAAGAATCTCTCTTCTTTCCTCGAATACGGGAGATGTACTCGTTTTTTCTGATTTGGTCAATAGCTCACGGACACGACCAAATAATTCAAAAAATCATATTAGTTGAATAAAAAGTCGAACTTGATATATAAACTGTAGGTCTAGCAACTTAAGTAATAGACTTTTTTCTCGATCATAGGTTAGCTTCAATTACTGAAATTACACTCCATGCTGAAAAATATTCACCTTTTTCTAAAAATTATGTTCTTCTTTAAACGTCTTATGTCCAAAGTCTCTAACGATTACGAATAAATCTTGAGTTTTAACCATACTTTTTTTAATATTAATCAATGTGATAATTGTTAGAGACTTTGGACACAAATATTATATTCGTTTGTTAATTAGTAGTTTATAGAGTTCAGACAGATATAAAATAAGTTATTGAACTCCACCTCTAAGTAAGCTTCAAGACCCCTGTGAGCTTCTACCCAAGAGTGTGAGCTCAACCCCTTTAAAAAACCCCTAAAAAATAAGTTATTGAACTCCACCTCAGAGTAAGCTTCAAAACCCCTGTGAGCTTCAACCCATGAGTGTGGCTCAACCCCCTTAAAAAACCCCATAAAGAGGCAAACCTGCATTGTCAAGCCGCCTTAATACTTGCGGATTTGCCTCTTAAAATAAAAAATTTCAGATCTTAAACAAAAACTAAGTATAAGGCTAAGTGTACAAACTAAATAAAAAAGCTAATTTATTACTAGTTTTCTTTAACTTTAACTGTTTATGTAAGAATTGCATCCTCTTTATCATATTTTTCGATAAGAGGTTTGTATGAAGTGTTTATTCTGTAAATTGTTCTTTTTCCTTTTTTTGTTTCTTCTATAAGGTCAATTTCTTTGAGATTTTTTATATACCAGCTAACTGTAGCCCTGGAAACTCCAAATTCACGTGCTAGAGGCTATATTTGTATTGCATTTACCATTTATTATTTCTGAAATAATTCTTTGATTCGTTACGTTTTGAAGAGCAGAAATAACTTTCATTTCCTCTTCATTATATGTAAAATTATTCTCAAAGTATCTTGTCTTCCCACCATCTCTATAGGCTTCGATTTTATTCTGATCTTCAAGGGTTTTTATGTGGTATTTAACTGCCCCCCTGTCCAGGCCTATTTTTTCTACAATCTCAGTGATATATGCTCCAGGTCTGGTTTTGATATAGGTATAGACTTTAGATCGGTTGGGATTGTTAAGTACATTAACTGGATCTACAATTCGGCATCCGGCTATTGCGAAAATGAGCTTTATGTTATATAGTGTATCTATTGCCGACGAGACATTCGCCATGACCAGCCAAAGAATAAATTGCCAGTAGGTTATTTCGATAGCTTCTATTACCTGTACATCTTCTCCAGCTATCGATACTCCAAATTGATCACTTGGAGCGGGACTTACTACGTATTCCGTAGCTCCAGCTATCAATACTAAAAATGAAAAGAGAAAGCAAAGGAGACAGAGTCTCCTCAAATTAATGCTGGGCAACACTTAACGTATAGTCCTCCTGTCCACTCACTCTTGAGCCATATGGATTAAACTTCCAGTTCCCCTGTGCCACGTATCCCGAATTGGGATCTATCGTGATATGTATCCTACCATTTAAACTTCCATCAGATTTATCACTGTAGGTTCCGATTCTGCTTCCTGAAGGGGTATAGATACTAAGGGTAAGTGAATCACGAGTATCTCCCCAGTTCAAGTCCACTTCAAGCATGCTTACTCCAGAGCCTACGTATGCATTATAATAAGCAGTTTTTCCCTGTGTCATGTACGCGGCTGATAGCAGAGTAAAACTGGATTTTTCAGTACTGAGAGGGTTTGCAGTACTAAGACTTCCAGTATCAGGTGAATCTCCAGTGCCAGGTGGGACTGCTGTCCAGGGAGCAACAATGTAATCTTTTTCGGTGGCAGCTAAAGTAACTTCCTTGTCTGAATTTGTCGTGTGTCCTCCTCCGGCTGAAGCTGTGGGAACAACCATCAGCCCTATCATAATGCATAACACGAATACTGTAGGGTTTTTTATAGTTTTAGAGGTTTTTATAGTTTTTGGGGTTTTAATAGTTTTTGAGGTTTTTATAATATCACCAGAAGGGGGTTAGAAACCACGCATATAAGTTTTCTGTCCAAAGTCTCTAACAATCTATATTACGGATCTTAAAAAATATATTATTAATGACGGGATTGCCTCAGAAAAGACATGTAGAGGCTTTTGTCTAAAAAAATTCTTAAGAAAACTGTAGTATGAAAGTATTTTCCCCATTTTATGGATTAAAATAAAATAGTAAATTTTTTATATCGGGTATGAAATACTTTTAGTGTGCATTTTCTTTCGGTTTCTGCTCTGATTTACAATGGTAGAGTTCAGTTAGTTATATAATTATAAGGGCTCTTTATATATATACAGTTAATTATTTTTCCAACATTGTATATCTTCTTCCAGTATCTCCCATCTATCTTGATTCAAAAGGTTTTTTTATTAAATGCCATTGTCTTTGATCTCAGAATCAAGATATATTTTATAACTATACTGCCCATCCAACAATCTAATTATGAATTACCCCATTAACCTTAGAACATCCTATGTCCAGGTTTAAAAATAAAGATTCCCAAATAAAATGGAAAAGATAATGGATAAAAAATAAACAATAAAAGATAAAAAGCAGAAAGATAAAATAAGTACAAGAAATAAAATAAGTACAAGAAATAAAAAAAGATTTAAAAATAAAGCAGCTTAGAAGTTTTCTGTAATATAATCCGCCATTGACTCAAAAACTCTCAGGCCATCTTCTGAGCCAAGGATTGATTCGGAAGCTCTTTCTGGATGAGGCATAAGGCCGAGAATGTTTCTTGAAGTGTTAACTATTCCAGCAATGTTTTCTAAAGAGCCGTTAGGATTAGATGCATCAGTTACTTTTCCGTTTTCATCTGCATACCGGAAAACGACCTGCTCTTTTTCGTCAAGCTCTGCCAGAGTTTTTTCTTCGGCGTAGAACTTCCCTTCCATATGAGCAATGGGCATCCTGATAATCTCACCTTTTTTGAACTTAGAGGTAAAAGGCGTATCAACTGCCTCTACCCTGAGATTGGTCCAGTGGCACCTGAATTTTGGATACTCGTTAGTTGTAAGCGCCCCTTCGAGAACCCGGGCTTCGGTAAGGACCTGGAAACCATTACAGATTCCAAGGACAGGCTTTCCTTCTGCTGCAAGTTTTTTCACTGAGTCCATAATTGGGGTGCGAGCTGCAATTGCACCTGCTCTTAGATAGTCTCCGTACGAAAAGCCTCCAGGAACAACGACTCCATCAAAGCCTGTTAGGTCTTCTTGTTTGTACCAGACAGTCTCGGCATCCAAACCCACGACATCTTTTAGCACATGGAGGACGTCCAGGTCGCAGTTTGTGCCTCCAAACTGAATAATGGCAATTTTCATTTTTTTCCCTCAATCTTGAGAATTCAAAGCTTTAGCTTTTCTGACGTTTTAATCCCCACTGCAGGATAAGCCTTAATTAAGCTCCATGAGCGTGATTGTGTAGTTGTGAATGATTGGATTTGCAATAAGTTTCTGGCACATCTCATCAACTTTCTGCTTTGCGATGTCAGCAGACTCGGCTTCGAGCACGATTTCATAAAGCTTTGCGGTTTTTACGCTGCTAACCTCGTAGCCAAGGTGTCCGAGAGCCCTTTTTGCCGTAGTGCCTTCAGGATCAAGTATTCCTGCTTTCTGTTCAATTTTAACTGTTGCCTGGTACTGCATTTTTATAAGCCTCAATTCAGGATTTTAAATTAACATGATACCGCTGCTTTTCGGTAGCCGATGCAGGATCAAATGAGCTTTAAAGAACAATAATTATGAGCTGCATGATAATAATATAAGATGCTTAAAAACGTTGCGTATATTGAAGACCATGAATAAAAAGATTCCTTAACAAGGTTCCGTGAAGTTATGGATTGATAACTCACTATCCTGAGGATTAGGATTATCCTGAATATAAGAATAACCATTGTGAATAAAGACTATGGATTGCCGTTTTAATTTTAAAGAAATGGATCTGATACTTCGAATTTTGTTTTATTAATCTGTAACTGCATAGAATATTCAATTCGAAGGACATGTATCCGCTCTTCTTTTTCTTTCCCGATCCATAATTCTCTTCCTTTCCCGATCCATGAAATTCATTTGAGATACTGTTATATCCGATCCTCTCGTATGACATATGATAATTATGGGGAAAGCTGTTAAAGAAATCAAGGAACTAAAGGGCTTTGTGCCCAGATCTATAGTATATGCCGAAAAGATGAACGAAGACTTTGCCGAAGGTATTGCCGGTTTCTATAAAGCTGTCTGGGGCGAACGGGAAGGTGGGCTTTCAACAAGGCAAAAACACCTTATGGTTTTTGCTATTGCCTGCTCCAACAACAACACAGAAAGTGCAGTCAAAATCTTAGAAAGGCTTCATAAAATGGGAGCCACCAGAGCTGAGATAACGGACGCGATGATAATCGCTGCCTGGACCGGTGGAATTCAGTCTTTTACGGATTTTAGTTCAGCAATACTTAAAGAAATGGACAGACTGGGCTATTAAAACCTAAAAGTTTCATTTTCCCATTAATTTTTATTTTAAATACTAGTGTCATGACAAATTGAATCTGCAACACAAATTATATGCCGATACCTCTTTAGTTATCGTTTTTCTAAATAAAGTGTCGAATAATTAAGTTGCTCAGACACTAGTTTCTACTAATTTTAATATTTCTGATAACTTCTAAATAACATTCCTAAAGCTTGAATGATTATTGCACTATAAATATACCATAGTGAATCATAACTGCGTCATAACTACATCACACAGTCTTTGCTATTGAAGAAATAGATCATCTCGTTGTCATAAAAAGTTAAAAAGTGTTTGGATGTTGGGAATGGGTTTCGGTGATGACAACTCGTTCAGGACTTTGATTTTAAATTCTACGGCTCGTGATCCCATTCCCACATATAATAATACTCTCAATATATAAAAATATTTCTTAATGTTGTCGAGTAAACCATAGGTCGAAAAATAGAAGTTGAATTGTTGGGAATGGTTGCGATCACATAACCTTGACATTAATTAATTTGCAATTGAAACACATTCCAATCCATTCCCAAGAATATACGGTATTCAAGATATAAAACAATTAGTATAAGTGATGAGTAACAGACTGAAATAAGTCAAAGGGAAGTGTTGGTGAAAATGACCTGAATAGAGCTTCAAGCGTGGGGGAAATGGAGAAAAACCCCCTCGCTTTGAGAGATATCGAGACGTATCCATATATAAACCTTACTAAAATTTTCATTTGTGTTAATAAGTTTGACATTCCTTTTGCACAACAGAATAGCAGAATAATAGAATTTATTGGATTTTATGATTTTGTTGGTTTATATGAGAGAGAAGAGCAGAGAATGGGAGTTCGAAAAATAATATACAGTCCAGCTTACTAATATTCCTAAATACTAAAATATTATCGTTTTACCAATGAGTGTCTTCAAAAACAGCACAATTGTTTAATTCAGTCCCTACACCATACTTAAAAAACGTTTTTTTTTTACATTAAAAGTGAGCAATAAGGAAAGTATTCGATTAACGGATGCGAGCTTCAGAAAAACCAGACTCTAAAGGGGCCCTCAAGCGAACGCCTGGAGGCAAACAAAGAGAGCTGCAATCAAACTCATCTTTCAAAGATCGTGAGAAGCAACATAACAATAGACTGCATAGTTATCATTTTAACTGGAAAATGGTCTATCTGATAACGATTTCACAAAAATTTTATAATTTTTTGTTTTTAAAACCAATATGCCTAGAGCCTATCAAATTCATAATATTTTGAGGTTATACTAAATATCAGTATAATAGCTATTAATTTTCACCATCAATAAGACCATTTTTGTGTTTTTTCTCTTAGGGAACTATATATTTTCGCTATCCATCGATGCATCATTCGCACATCTTTGAGTCAAGTCAAAAAACATATTATAAACACGACACGCACCCAAGTGATTTGATAGACCGCGTTTGGTGGTAAATGGTTTCCCACAGTATGAACATTTGAACATAGTAAATAATACTAGATTTAACAATATTAATTTTTTCATTAATCCTTGGACTAAAAATCATACCTCGCTCACATCTTTTGTACTTAAGGATTGTCTGCTGATCGATTTCTCTCAGTCATAGATCGAGCTATTCAGTGTTGACTTTTGCAGCTCCCAGAATCACAGGTTAATTCATAATGATCCTTTCCTTATTCAAAAAAGAAAAATAGGTAAGGGTTCTATTTATCTTATCTTTGACCTTCTGTATTCCGATAAAATCAAGGTGCTTCTCTTCCCCTTTTTCTGGTTCAACCTAAGGTAAAGCTCAATTGTTTCTTTTATTCTTTTGTTTAACTCATCGAGCGTCTCTGCCTAGGCTGCTGTCAGTCTATCAGAGTTACTCTGTATAGCAATTCCAAAAAGGCTAGCCAGATGACTGGCTGGATAAGTGAGTTCAACTGAAGAGATCGGGACCGGACAAACTTCAATATATCCCGCCAGTATATAGTAAGAAATCCCGTGTGCATCTCTAACTCATCCTGATCTAAAGGTTGCCTTCTAACCCTTTTCTGCCCCATTATCTCTTAGTTCTCTCTCCATATATGGACTAAGAGCCTA
>CAVRNH010000022.1:0-72342 GCA_963722085.1 uncultured Methanosarcinaceae archaeon
ATCTTTCTTAATTTTTCTACACAAATGTGCATTAAGGCAAGAATAACGCGAAAGAATAAAATTCATTAAATAAAATGTATTCTAATGGCATTTAGTGAGCGAACTGAATAATCAGTCGCATGAGACTTCAAACCATCTATAGCCTATACTTACTACGAACTGCTCGCACTTTATTGTGACCTAAGGTGTGTGAGTCATGGGGAATAAAACAGATAACTTTAAGGAGGTTGAAATTGGACTTGGAGGATTGAATTATTCACTTATTATTCAAATCGCCATTTATTTATTAGAATAAGGGGCTTAAACTCCGGAAATGAATGTTCTTTTGAAGATTGAAACACTAGACCTGGGTTGTAATCACATATTTAAAAATTCTATTCCTGCGCCGAAATCTTCATTCAGTCAATTAAATTCAGATTACTTTCAATAAAAAAGAAAAATAATAATTTATTAGCCATGACAGGATGACCTGAATGACCGGAAAAAAAGTTCCCTCAGACCTTTTGATTGTAATTGGGCTCGTGCTCCTTACAGACATCTTTGTACTTACACCAGGGCTAAGTGAGACATCAGTTCGGAATATACTTGGCCTGCCTCTCGTGCTTTTTCTGCCAGGATATGCTCTTATTGCTGCGCTCTTTCCTGCAAAACCTGACCTTGACGGGATAGAGAGAACTGCTCTTTCCTTTGGGCTGAGCATTGCAGTCGTGCCCCTGATAGGACTTGGGCTTAATTATACTCCCTGGGGTATAAGGCTCCTGCCAATTCTCATAAGCCTGTCAGTTTTTACTTTTATAATGTGCGGGATTGCGTACATTAGACGGGCAAAGCTTTCCGAAGCCGAAGCTTTTGAAGTGCCTTTCAGGGAAACGGCTGTTTCGCTCAGGGCCGGACTCCTGGAAAAGTCCGAATCAAGACTTGATAGGGTTCTTACTGTTTTCCTGGTCCTCTCAATTCTCCTGTCTGTTGTAACTCTTATTTATGTAATTGTGACTCCAAAAGAAGGGGAACATTTCACCGAATTCTATATTCTCGGGCAAGGGGGTAAAGCCGACAATTACACTACAAAGTACGTGTCTGGACAGAACGGTACTGTAATAGTGGGAATTGTAAACCATGAGTATAGACCTGTAAATTATACAATGGAACTAAGGCTTGAAAACAAGTCCCTGCCTCTTCCGGAGAACCAGAAACATATTAGCCTTGCCTATAACGAAACATGGGAAAACCCAGTTACGTTTACTCCTCCCTTCGAGGGAAAAAATATGAAACTTGAATTTCTGCTCTTCAATGAAACCGGCGGAAGTGTACCCTATAGAGATCTGCATCTCTGGATAGACGTAAACAAAACAAAGCTAAATGAGACTTAAAAAAGGAGTTCCTTCCGTGCATAAATTAATTAAGTCGCGTAAAGGGCGAAAAGAGCTTGATCTTCTAATTATTACTTCAGTTCTGATTCTGATTTTACTGACAATTTCTCCTGCAACTGCAGCTGCATCTATTAGTAATCTGCAGTCCTCTTCTCCGGAGATCGGGCTTATTCCAGCACAAATATTTGCTGGAAGCTTTATAGAAGTGGGAGGCTTCGGAGTTACTTTTAACTCAATTGAAAATGCCGATCTTTTAAACGAAATTAGACAATCTATAGACATTCTGTATATGCTTGGGGGAATGTGGGCAGCAATTCTAATATTTCTCATATATTCACGCATAATTAAGGGAGAAAACGAATTCAAAACAAAGCTCCGTAAAGCCCTCTCTTCATTAAAAATAGGAAAGATAGCAGGCACTGAGAAAACTGTTCAGGAAGAGGTTGTTCCGAAAGAGGCTGTCCAGGCAGAAGTTGTTCAAGCAGAAGTTGTTCAGGGAGAGGTTATTCAGGAAAGGACAGTCCATAAAGAGCCTATTCAAGAAAAGGCCATCCAGGAAATGTCTGTTAGGGGGAGGCCGGCTCAGGAAGAGGATATCAAAGAAGTAGTTGTTCAGGAAAGAACAGTTCAGCAAAAGGCTGTTCCGAAAGAGTTGTCCAAGAAGTAGCTGTTCAGGAAAGAACAGTTCAGCAAAAGATTGTTCAGGAAAGTAAAGTTCCAGAAAGAGATTGTTCCGAAGAGATGTTATTATTAGGAGAGAAGTTGTTTCGAAAGAGGTTTGGTTCAAAGATTTCAGGCTATATATTGCAATTCCGATCCTGTGTATAGGCATTGCCGAACTTCTGATTTTTACGGGCAGATTGGCAGCAGCTGTCTGGGTTCACATTGGGATCTTGCTTGCTCTTTCCCTGTCTAATATATTCGTAAAAGATCCCAGAGTCCACAAAATACATATGCCGTTAATGCTTCTCCCTGTCCTCAGGCTAGTAAACCTTTCAATGCCTGTCTTTTTTGACACTACTCTTTATACTTTTATCTTCGTATACAGCCCTCTAATAATCCCGGTAGCAGCTATAATAATACACCAGAGGGACTCTCTTAAAGAGATTGGTATTACTACAAAAAATATCCTGACTGTATATGATTCTCTCGATTCCCCTGGGTTTTCTTTTGGGGCTTGGCGAATATATGACCATCCGGCCAGGCTATCTAATTCCGGATCTTACTTTTTTAAACCTTCTTAAGCTTACTATTGTCATGGTCTTCTTTGTGGGTCTGGTCGAAGAACTTATCTTCAGGTCAATTCTGCAGGCCAGGCTCGAACAGGCGCTGGGTGTGAAGGAAGCCCTGATAATTACCAGTATCATGTTTGGGCTCATGCACTCAGGATATGGTACCTTAAATGAAATGCTTTATACTGGCTTTGTAGGGTTCATTATAGGCGTTCTCTTCTACAAAACAAAAAGCTTGCCCTTTATTGCTGTCCTGCACGGTTTTGTCAATGTTTTCCTTTTTGGAATCCTGCCCCTTCATCTCTTGGCTGGACATGGGTTTAATCTCCCTTCACAGCTTTAATCCTTATGCAGGATTTCAGAAGTTCTTTTTTCAGAAATTGCTTATTTGAGAAACGCTTATTTTAGAAACGCTTATTTGAGAAACGTTTATTTCAGAAACTGCTTATTTCAGAAACTGTTTTTTCGGAAATTGCTTAATTCTCCTTTTCACTTCTGTCGGGAATAACCTAGAAATCCTGATGAATTGACAAAAATGAGAAACTTGATCTAAAGTCTAAGATAGCCTTAAGAAAAGTATTGAGAAAAAAGAAAAATGAGACAAATAAAAAATGTGAATATAATGATCTATATCAATAATGTTGAAAAAAGAAAATATTTTTTCTAAATACTGGAATCAGACAATTGCCATTACCTTGTAAGCGACAATTGCTGTGAAACAGACAACCAAAGGTACAATTGCCATATTAAAGGAGTTGTTAAGGTATTTGTTCCATTTGTGAGACGATGAAAGGATCTCTTTTAGGCAAAGGAGCATTATAAGCAAGAGAACCATTGCAGTGCCGAACTGTGGAAGGCCAGGGGTTGTAATCATGGAAATTGCAGTCGAGGATATTGCACTTGAAGAAACTGCACTCGACGAAATAATACTGGATGAGATACTGCTTAGTAACATAAGGACACCGTAACAATGAAGCAACTACAAGCACGTATTTTAATAGATTTATTGAAATAATATTATATCACTCGAATAATGGTATGTCATTCGACAGAATATTCCACTATATTATAAAAAACTATTCATTTTTTCCCAAATTTAAGAGTGATCACACTAATAAAGCCAGGTTGATATTTTTAAAGTCATGAAGATGTCGTAATTTAGATAGTGCGTTTAACACGGAAGGAAGCGAAGATTAGAACAGTTACTTTGCGTCATTTCGGCTTCCAAAGCTCAATTTTTGTTTACATTGAAAGCGCATCCTTCCTGATAATCATCCATTACAGGTTTACTGCACCTTATTTTGCACCTCAGGTGCGTAAGTAGGCCATGGAAAATAAAAAAGACAGCTTTAATAAGGTCGAAATAGTTTTTGGAATAATTTAAGTATTCCTTTAATATTCAAATTGGCATTTACAGGCGGCATGGAAAAACCACTCAAGACTCGTTAACCAAGGAAGACACTGAAAGCACGGAAGAACTATGCCCTTGTTTCCATTGTTTCCGTGTTTTCCGTGGTTTTCACAAATTTATTTTTATAATTCTGGATGCTATGCTTTTACCAGGGTAGATGTACTCTTTGGGTTTTTGGTTCCAAAAAAGTGTGCCAATTGATATAAATGATCTACAATAAAGACTTCAAACGGACTAGTACGCTTTAGCTTTCCTCGACCTTCCTTCTTCCCATCTCAAAAGCCCTGATATTAACTTCAATCTTTTTCTGCGGCACAAGGGCTTTTACACTCTCAAGCAGGGTTTCTTTTGGAATCGGCAGATAACCTGAAACTGCTCCAACCATTGCAACATTCATTGTAAGCCTGCTCCCTGCCTCAAACGCAAGCTCATCAGCATTGAAAGCTTTAACTATATATTTTTCAGACAGGACATCAAGGATTTCCGAAATATCGGGATACTTTGCAAGGCCTGAGGTCACAGTAATTGGTATTACTGGCTGGGTATTTACTACCACAACTCCGCCGTCTTTAAGGAAATCGACATATCTGAGTGCTTCCATGGGCTCAAGGGCAAGCATAAGGTCTGCTCCCTTTTTAGGGATCATGGACCCGAGGTCTTCCCCGATTCTAACGTGATTTACAACCGAGCCTCCCCGCTGAGCCATACCGTGGGTTTCTGCGGCCCGGACGGGCAGCCCTGCAGTAACTGCAGCTTTTCCTATAATATCCGAAGCAAGGATTGCTCCCTGCCCGCCAACTCCGGTAATAAGGAGGTCGAATTTCTTGCTGTTCCCAACCTGGCTCATTTCTTCACCTCCTGGATAGCTTCAAACTTGCAGATCTGGGTACAGACTCCACACCCGCTGCAAAACGCAGTTATTATAGCAAATTTATTCTCCTCGTCAAACTCAATCGCCGGGCAGCCAAACTTTACGCACTGCTTGCAGCCCTCGCATTTTTCAGGATTAACGATATATGGCACCCGTTTTACTCCTGCTCTCTTTTCGGAGATTACACAGGGCTGCCTGGCAATAACTACGGCTGTACCTTTGAATTCCTTTGCGGCTTTGAAGGCTTCCTGAGTCTCCTCAAGGTTGTAAGGATCAACAACCGACACAAATTCAGCTCCCATTGCCTTACAAAGCTCGGCAAGTGAAACCTGTACGGTTGGCTCTCCGGTAGCTGTAAAACCAACCCCTGGATTTGGCTGATGGCCTGTCATTGCCGTAATGCGGTTATCCAGAATGGTAACTGTTATGTCTGCTTTATTGAAAATTGCATTCAGAAGCGAGTTCATGCCAGTATGGAAAAATGTCGAGTCCCCGATAGAACAGCAGATTGGGCGCTTTTCTCCTGCATGATAAAGCCCTGAGGCAATACTGATGCTTGAGCCCATGCAGAGTGTAGTCTCAACAGTCCCACTCTGGATTCCAAGGGAATAGCAGCCGATATCGCTTGGGTAAATCGCATCCTTTCCAAAAACTTTCTTCATAGAGTAGAAGGTCGCCCTATGAGAGCAGCCTGCACAAAGGATAGGCGGGCGGGGGGCAAGCTCAAGTGCCGGACCTGTAGTTTCAGGTTCCATTTGAAGGTCAAAGACTTTCCCAAGAGTCTCAAGAAAGGCGCTTACATCCAGTTCCCCTTCCCGCGGGACAAAACCATTGATCTTCCCGAAAACCGACACTGGAAGACCTGCTTCCTGCGCAATCATCTTTACCTGTTCTTCAACAACAGGCTCGAGTTCTTCGAACACAATAACTGCATCCACGGTATTAAGCAGCTCAAGAATCAGTTTCTTCGGAACCGGGTATGCCCCTATTTTCAGGAAAGAAGCTTCAATTTCAAGTTCCTCCAGAGCTTCTTTTGCATATACTGAAGCAATGCCTGCACCTATTACTCCTAATCTTGCTTCTGATTTAAGTTCCAGGGAATTCCAGGGGGATTCAGCAAGCGCATCCTCAATGGGCTGCTGGATAGATAGAAGGTGGGTATGGCGGACGCGTGCGTTCCTGGGCAGCAAAACCCAGCGATTTAGAAGCTTTTCAAAGTTAGCAACTGGCTTTTCTACAGGTATATCCCCAAGCTCGATATCTGACTTCCCATGAGAGATCCGAGTTGTTGGGCGGAAGATTACAGGCATTTCGAACTTTTCGGAAAATTCAAAAGCATAAGGAAGCATATCCTTGGCTTCCTGGGGAGTTGAGGGATCAAAACAGGGCACAAGTGCAAACTGGGCATAGCGCCTGGTATCCTGCTCATTCTGGGAGGAATGGCATGAGGGGTCATCTGCCACAATTGCAATCAGCCCGCCTTTTGTCCCTGCATAAGCAAGAGTCATAAAAGGATCGGCTGCAACATTTAACCCGACATGTTTCATTGTCACAGCAGAGCGGACTCCAGCCCAGGCTGCACCAACTGCAACTTCCATTGCCACTTTTTCGTTTACTGACCATTCAATATAATAGTCCCTGTCTTCCAGGCATGCAAGCGTATCTATAATTTCTGAGGAGGGTGTCCCAGGGTATCCTGCAATAACCTGCACGCCGCCTTCGAGAAGACCACGGGCAATTGCCACGTTTCCAAGCATGTACTCACGCATTGTCATAATTGTTGTCTCCGAATTTAAAAGGGGAAAATGAATATCAATAACAGTTGAACTATAATTATTCATTAATTCGCGCCATTGTTCATTAATTAGGTCATAAATTTTCAGCCATAAAAGACAGCTCAGGCAAATAAAACCTCCTGTCCACAAACTAAGTAAAACTTTGCACTCTTCAAAATAACACTATCAATATATAGTTTCGGATAATTATTCTGGCATTTTATCTCGAAAAAATAGTTGACAGCCGATAAGCTTATATTTATATGCATTTTTTTGAATTGGGCTTAGAATCTTAGAGCTTGTCTTAAAATAAATTTGGTCACACAATTAGGATAGTAACTTAATCACTAAATTTAACATTCCCCATTATCCAATTGTAGATGGTTTGAATTTAAAGACATCTCTAGGAGGCAGAAGATTTTGAAAGATTGGAAGATAAAGATTTCAGTGCTTTGGCTCTTTGCATCAATTGCCTTTTTGGCTCATCAGATACTGGTGCTTATGGAGCCAGGTGTAATAGCACATCTAATGGCGGGAGAAGCAGAAGGTCAGAAAATAGGGCCTGAACTGATACTGTTCTTTGCAATCTTAATGTTGGTTCCAATGTTGATGGCTTTCCTGTCCCTGATCTTGAAAGATTCGATGGATCGCTGGGTAAACATCATTGTGGGCGCAGTCTTTGCTGTCCTTTGGTTAGTTGGAGTAGTTGATGCGGCACAGTCTGCATATTGGGGCGGGGCACTAATGACGCTTTCAGCAGTCGTGGCTTCGGCATTGATTGTCTGGTATGCGTGGAAGTCTAAACAGATAGCTTGAATCTTACAAACCAAATCCAGATAGTAACATTTCGGCATGCAATTAAGCTCGAAACAGAAATTTTGAACTAACAATGTAGCTCAAATTAGAAAACTGTAATTTTAAGACAGCCTCTTATCAGCTCCGATATCTTAGAATATAATATAATCTGGTCCAAGCCAGAGTTTTGAATGTCCCATTTGCAAGCCAGGTACCTTATATCTTACCTTTGTCGAGCTTGTCCCGCTCGAAGAGCGGCTAAATCACAAAGACTGAACAAAAGATTAAGAAAAATTAAAAATGAAAAACAATTAAAAAAATGTCCTCCTCAAAATAAAAAATGATACTACCTCATCAAGTAACAAGAACATATTTCTCCGAAAAAACAAGCTTCTAAGCAGGATTTTCACCTGCGAAGAAGGGCAAAAACTAACGCAAGAATTGAAATTGCGCCGGCAAGTGTGAAGGCTGGTGCGGATGCGGAGATGGGTGAAGGCTCAGTTTTCGAGACTGGCTGTTCCTCGGAGGTGGGAATTTCACCTTCGTAATGCTCGTTTGAAATGTAAGGGTATGCGATTGTGAATTCGCCATTAACTAGAATTTTTAATGCATCGAAATCATTTAATTGGTATACTATGTTAAGTGGTATAGATCCACCTGCCCACTTATCAGTGGGCCTAACAGTCCAATTAAACATTTTACTAGAGTTTTTTTCCATAAGCTCTGTTCCATAGTCTTTCATCTTTGAGGTTGAACCATTCACAATCTCAAAGTCATTATCTCCAATTTCAGTCAAGATCTAGATTGGCAGGTAAACATTAGATCAATATGGATTATTTTATATTTTTCTATTAATGAAATTTAGTAACCCCAAAAACGGTAGTAGAAACGTTAATGCATCTGTGAAACGTATAAGCTTTTTAGGTCACCTTGGTCTGATAGCTGGACTTTTTGGGAACTTGAAATTGACAAACTTATTGATAGGAAGCTTCCGAAGAAAAGAGACCATAACGTACCCCATTCGATCTGTATCTGTTGCCATGGTGATCAATGGTCTTGGTTTTGTGGGTCAGCGTTTGTACTTGTTTCCTGATTTTTTCAAAAACATTTCAACAGAAAGGCTCTTTGGAGAAGGTGTAACCAAGGAAGACCTGAATCAATACGCAATCGGTGAAACCCTTGATAGGATTTATGAGTATGGTCCAACAAAACTCTTTATGGATATCGTTCTTCATGTGATGAATCGTCTATCAATTTCTTGTCACCTATTACACACTGACACTACAAGCGTCAGTGTATACGGCGACTATGAAAGTGAGGAAGAAGGAGCAATAGACATTACTTTTGGAGTACCTAAGAACGGTAGATGGGATCTCAAGCAATTGGTTTTGAGTTTGATTGTGAATCAGCAAGGTATACCCTTCTTGCATAAAAGTACTCATTTGGGAACTCGGCATAGTAAAACCGCTGTGCATGGAAACCATCAAATCCCTTAAATCAAGTTTAACTCATGAGAATAAAATGTACTATGTTGCTGACAACTCTTTCATACCGGAGATAATATCAAAAAGATGGGGAAGACATTCTGGATCAGTCGCGTCACTTCAACAATTACTGAAGCAAAGGATTTACTCATTGCAAATTTGAGCCTGAAAACTCTAAAAAACGACGAAAGATACTTCATTTTATGAAACTTTTGTGATTATGGCGGGGTTAACAGAAGTGGGTTTTGTTGCTTTCGCATAAGATGAAAGAGAAGAAAGAGAAAACTCGAAGAAACAAATATGATAAAGAAATTGAGAAAGCAAGGAAGTCTTTGAAAAAGTTGATGGGACGGGATTTCTTTTGTGAGGAAGACGCTTTAAAGGCTGCTGAGATCTGGATTCAAGATTTCCCTTCTGTTGTTTTTGATAAAATCGAGGTGAAGTCTATTAAAAAACGTGAATCTGGAAAGAGAGGCAGACCTTTAAAAGCTGAGATTTTGAAGACTTATTATGAAATTGAACTGAAATAAAAACTAATGATGCCTTTGTTTCGAAAGAAATGGAAAAATTGGGACTTTTCATTCTTGCAAGCAATGATATTAGCCTTTCTCCCGAAGATATGCTGGCGTATTATAAAGGACAGGATAAGGTGGAAAAGGGGTTCAGATTCTTGAAAGGTAACACCTTCAGCATATCGCAAGTTTACCTCAAAAAGAAAACAAGGATAGAAGCACTTGTAATGATAATGGTTCTCTGCCTTATGATTTATTCCATTGCAGAATGGAAGTTAAGAACAAGATTGGAAGAAGAGAATGAAACGGTTCCAGACCAGAAAAGAAAGCCTACAAAAACTCCCACGATGAGATGGATATTTTTCTTGTTCCAAGGAGTTACAGAGCTCAATACTCAGAATGAGCGCGAAATAGAGTCGGGAAATGGTGAATATGGAGGACATTCATTGGAAGATTTTAAGTCTGATGGGGGAAAAATGTGAAAAGATTTATCTCTAATTACGTTAACCTGCCGAATCCAGGCAACATTACGGAGACGTAACATTTTTGATATACTGTCAAATTGACACCAACATCAAATGGCTCCCCAATTTTCAAAACAGGTTTTGCAATTTCTTCTCCAGGTAATATTTTCCCATTATAATAAACATCTATTTTACCATAAGGACTGCTTGCTGTAACTGCATTTGGAATTAATATTAAACTGATTAATAACCCCATTAACAAAGATTTTAGATTCATGGCTTTCCTCCTAATTTCTCCGATAGATCACCATAACCAACTGATTCTTCCGAATACCCACCGATTTTATCTCCAACACCTTTCGGACCAGATCCAACAACTGTTGCAGAATACCCATTCAACTTGAACGTTATTGGAGTATTTCTTCCGAGCTGGGAAATATTCCCATCTTGAGTTTTCCGTAATGGATGAATGATAAGACTATCTTGTTCTCACATACTTCTGCCCTTTATGCCCAAAGTAAGGCTTAGGAATCACTTCATTATCATTATCAATAACAGTAAACACTTCATACTCTCCTATTATCTCATATGTCCATACATTTATAGTAAAAACCCAGTGCGGAGGCAGTACCGGCAGTCCACATGGAACAGCTGACATTGTCTTGCTCAGTCTTTTTGAAACCTGATCTCCCACTTCACCGGAATATTTATCCACGGTTTCATTTGCCATCTTTTTCAGTTCACTATCGATTCTCCCGAAGCTGGCATCAAGTACTGGACCTTTATTTTTGGTAACCTCACAGATGCCGTTTGCAACACCGATTCTGACATCAGTGTCAACTCTATTCAGAGTTGCTTCCAGCTCATCAGCGTCTACCGGAGGGTTTGAATTCCGGATTTCTGTTTTGATGGCAGCAGCAAGTTCGGCTGCAAGTTCGTTTGTTGTGGATTTTTGGATTACCTGGTCGTCGGAGAGGCTGCTAAGATAGCTGGATGTAACTTTACGGACACGGTCTTCTTTAATCCAGTTTGAAACAGTAGGGTTTGAACTCACTTCTGCGGCTACTTCTTTAGTTATTTGAAACCTCATTTCCTGCGCATAAGTACGCTTCAGGTTATAGACTTCCGTGTTAAGGCGAGCTGTATCCAGGGATACGTTCTGTTCGCTGAGGTTCTGTTCAAGCAGGAGGACTTCAGAATTCAGGGTTGAAATGCTCTGGCTGATCTGCTGGGCGGTTTCGGTTTTTACGTACTCGTCGCTTGAGTCTATAGCATCTGCGATTTCCTCTGAAATGTTGGTTGTGAAAATACAGGTATTCCGGACACCGAGGGGGTAAATTGTTCTTCCGCTCATTGGATCTGTCCACTTCGTATTCTTCCCTAAGGTCAAAATCAGGATCGTGATAGAGATAGTTAGGCTTCTGGTCAATAATGAGAGTCAAGATTTTCTGTCCAGTTGTATTTGCTTTCTGGCTGACCGGTAACATTCATTGTAGAGATAATGCCCATGTCCTTTCCAAGTGCCGAAGAAGCCATCTCAACTGCAGGATTATTGAAAAGAGTCATAGATCCCGAGGTTACACTGTCAAGGGCACCGGTATTAAGGCCTTTTTTCTCAAGGGACTTACGGATATAGGAGTTGAGATCAGAATCAAGCTTACCGTTTTTCTGTTCAATATCCTGAAGCAGCCTGTTATAGGTCTCATTTCTTGCAATGTAGCGGGCAGAGTCGCTTGAGGTGTACATTTCACCCGAAGGGGTAATGTACTGATCTTTATTTACATAGGCTTCGCGGCTTGATTCCAGCTTCTGAATAAGTTTTCTGGCGGCTTCTACCTGCAGGTCTGTTGGGTCCTGGCCAGGAGAATCCACCAGGGAATAATTGAAGGCCGGATTTTCCTTTTTGATAGAATCAAGCATTTCCAGCACTTCTTCTGCCATTATCTTGTGCAGCCATGAAGGAACATTGCAATTGACCGGCTGCTTGGCCAGATAAATGTTGTCAGGATAAACCCAGAAATTGCTCTCGATTACCCTCAAATCAACATAAGACTCCCTGTATTTGTCGGCAGCATCAGAACAGCATGGATCGAACCTTTCTTTTCCGTCCGCGGAAACATTTGTTTCTTTATATTCGCGTACTGTAGGATCGGTATAGGTTGATATGCCTGTATAGCCGCCTGCTGGAGGGTGCTTGTGGTATATTATTGTCAGGTTTTCGGATTCGGTTTCGGTATGAGAAAAGGATTCGGAATCAATCTCGTTTGCAGTTTCGGAGTCCGAGCCGCTTGAGATACCATAGTGGGTTACGGTCGAATAATTGCCGTCCGGAAGTTTCTCCCTGGTTCTCCACTGGTAGGTATAAACATAGCTGTAATCGATTTTCCATTTTGTTTCTATTGTGTAGAAAATATCGTACTTGACATCCCAATCAAAAATGTGGTCTTCGCGATTCAGGTATCCCTCACTTCTATTTTCTACTGTAATGCTGTCGTTGCTCGCGTAAGAGTAGTGCGGCTCAATCTTCACATTGCTTATGTCTGTAGAAAGCAAACTGACAGTGGCATCTTTAACAGACCAACTGACCACGTTTCCTCTAGGAGGGTCGATTGAAGGACTTAGAGATTTAGAATAAGAATTTGTAACGGAATCACTCCAGGAGTAAGATGGTACAAGAGCTCCGGTGTGCATTCCGGACGGGAAGTAGTTGGAATTCCAATTGACCGTTTGCTCGCCGAGGGAAAACGAACTGCTGCCAAAACCCGCAGTCTCCGCAGTATCTGCAGTGATACTGGAGTCAAGCGGTTCTGGAATATCGAAGCCATCTCTCAGGATCTGTCCCTGTACAGAGGCTGTGTAAACGCTATTTGTAATGGTGTGGACAAGATCGGGATTTTCTTTTGACCATACATGATCATTGAAGACCCAGCCGTCGAGAACTCCGTCCGTATAATCTGACGCAGAAACGGTTATTTTTGAATAATTCGAAAGCTCCTCAATTGAGGTATTTGTCTGCTCAAGGGATTCCCCGATATCTTCTTCTACATCCAGGTCAAAGGATTTGTTCTTTGCAAGGGAATCATAAGTGGTTGTAAGGTTTACGCCTTTATCCTTTTCATAAAAAGATCCTGTTTTTTTACTGCTGGAATCAGAAATATCCTCATAAAGGACCTTTCCGTTGTAGTAGGTAGCATAGGTAATAGCCAGGGGGTCGACCGAATCAAAAACTTTTTTCTGCGTGTAAAGTGTGGCTCCGTTAATTGAACTTGAAAGGGCAGGGTTTGTCAGAATATTCAGAGGGCCGTTTGCATAACGCTGCCAGGGACCATAAACTAATGTCCTGAGGTTTGTTGCTCCAAGTACTATATTGGATGTAGAATCAAGGCCCGATGAGTTTCCAAGAGCTGCTTCGTATTCCCTGACAAGTTCTTCGAGCAGAGGTTCCCTTGAAGTGATAAGAGTAGAAACATTCATACTCCGGTTGAATTTTTCTCCGGATTCAAGATCAACAAGGGTATAGTTCAGAACAGGGAATTTCAAAGACATAATAAATTGTGTAATTTTTGTTAGTAGGGTTAATTTCTCTCTGCAGAGTTCCATTTACTTTTTTTATTTTTATTTGCTCGGGTTTTATGTCAGGTTTTACATTAATGGCATATTGCATGTAGGTGTGACTGTTTCCCTGGTAATTTGCAGAAAGCAGTTTGTTTAATGAGTCTGCTGTGATGTCTTTTATTGGGCTTACTCCGATGATGAACCAGTCTGAAGCTTTTAGTTCATCCCCGTAGAAAAGTTCAATTGAAGAATATCCTGATGCTGCAGAGTCCGGAATTATTACATTTTCCTCAAAGGAAACTTTTTGAAAAAAGCCAATCGCCTGCTCGCAGCTGATATTTTCTATTTCATTACCTGCGGAGTCCTTTACAACCAACCTGATATCCTTGTTTTTCCAGATGGATTCTATTTTGCCCCAGATATCCGACGGAAGGTTTATGGAAACTTGAAGTGTATCTCCATTTTCAAGGTTCTGGTTTTTTGGGATTACCATAAAGCCGTCTTCAGAAACTCTCTGAACAGGGGTGTTTTCGGGTATGATCACAGGGTGCTCTCCCTGCCATTCCAGGGCTTCCATTCCTGCATAGTTAAGGCAGCGAGCAAGATCATATACCGCAAGGTTGACTGCTGTCTGTCTTGGATCACTTATTCTCTGTCGTGTAAATGGTTTCGGCTACTTCACTATCCATTTTCAGGAGGTAAACTGAAGTAAAGGTTGCGGCAAGGACAATGAAAATCCCGATTATGGAATAAGGAATATAAGCATCCGAACTCCGAATGAAAGATAAGAATTCTCTAGACCGTTTACCGAACAATAACTCACCTACTGAAAAATAGGACATTCTTTTGGAAGTAATCATATTTAGTTTGACTTATCCAGGCTTGCAGACCTTGAAAATACCAGAGCATGGATAGGCTGTATCTATACCACTTACCCTCGTTTTTAATGATCTTGGTAGTTCATCTCGCGTTGAGGTGGTTAACCAATCTCAAAACTTAACCATGATTAAGTGTGTAAAAAATATTAAAGTGTCTTCATGCATAAATATTTACCTGTGGTCAGAACAGGAAAAAATTTTCACTGATTGCACCTAGTCTATTCAATGATGGTTTTAAAAAGTGTGATTATTTACCCATTCATCCCTAATTGCAGCTTAAGACGAAAGGATAAACGTGGAAAGTGCAAAATACGACGAGAAGAGATACCAGGGTCACAGTTTTCCACTGCTTTCCGTTTTTCTGCGGTTGTAGAGTTTTGAGTTAGTTTTTCTGTACATTCCGTAATTGTCCCGCCGAAGAGTAACTATGAGCAAAGACTGAACAAAAGATATTGAAAAATCGAGAATAATGGCAATCAATAATTCATCATTATCAATATAAAAAAGAACAAAGTAACGTCTGGTTTCGATTTTAAATGTTGATTTTGAATCTCAGTTTTTGATTGTAACACCTATATGATAAAACCATATAGGTTATATATCACGATGTCTGTAAGTGTATATGGTAGTGTCGTATAGGTGTTAACTTTGAGCTCTAAAACACTGGTAAAAGAAACCAGAGTATTAGCGGAAGATGAAATCATTGACATCTCGATCACAAAAGTTAAAGAATGTCTGGAAATTCCCTATGGTATAAAATATAGTTTTAATTATAGGGTAAAACCTTCATCTTCCGGATGGAGCTCTGTTATCAGAGTTGATAATGCGCATTTGATAAAAGGGCACGATAAAAGGGACCATATACATCTCTTTGACAACCAGCCGATTGAGTTTGAGTTCACATCGCTAAAGCAAATCTACGACGGAATTCTTAATCTTATAAAATTAAACAGGGGGTTAATAGATGAAATTAAAAGACATTGAAATAAAAGTCATGTCCGACGAAACTTACGGAGACCATCTTGATCAGGTTTTTGAGGATCTCAAAGCAGGAAGAATAATTGGAAAGCAGAAAACCGACATTGTAGCCCGTACCCCTGAAGATGTAGCAAAAATCCTTACAAATGAACGCATCCGCCTGCTTCAGATAGTCAGGGAAAAAAAACCAGAATCCATCAGCGAGCTTGCCCGCCTACTTAACCGCAGCCAGTCCAATGTTTCAAACGATGTGAAGTATCTGGAAGGAATCGGACTTCTGGAACTTGAAGAGAAAAAAGGTTCCGTACTGTATAAGAAACCGGTAGTAAATTATGATGCGGTACGGATAACGGTAGATTTGAGCTGTTGAATGATATAGCAATGACTCACAGAGCGACACACTGGTTAGTTGAAGATCTACAAAAAGAAAAAGAAAAACGAAAAAGAACAGTAAAGTCAAAACTTTTCTGCTAAACACTCAACTTATTGTTCACCGCTCACTTATTTATTCATGAGTGAAGGTATTCTCCAGAAGTCCTGCAAGTTTTGCAATCTCTTCCAGCTCGAAGTCAAGTTCTTCGCCTTTAAGGGAAGCTTTAAATATCTCTCTTTTTGCAGGGATTTCGGCAATAACGTTCACACAATTAACAGAGTTTAGCATTTCCTCCCTGATATCCGGTTCAACCTTGTTCAGCACAAAATATACCTTGCACCCGCACTGGCTACCAAATTCATCAAATTTCTTTGAAAGCTTGAGAGATTCGTAGGAAGGATCTATTACTACAAGGATAAGGTCAAAGTCCTTATCAACCCCGCGTCCGAAGTGTTCAGTACCTGCTTCGGTGTCCACAATTACGACATCGTCCTTTCCAAGGTCAAGGTTTTCAAGAAATTCCCTGGTCAAAACTCCCATGGGGCAGGCACATCCTTCTCCGAAATCATGGATTTTACCTACAGCCATCAGCCTGACGCCGTCCTTTTCTTCCACAAACTCTGAAGGAAGGTCGGATAAACTCCACCTCTTTTTAAAAAATCTGGACTGCTGGTTTGGTGCTCCTTCTGTTGCTGCAAGCCCCCAGAACTGAGTTGTCTTCGGAGCTTTCTGTTTTTCCTTAAAACCTTTTTTTCCTCCGAAGTATTCCATGAGATCTCGCGGAGCTGCCATTCCTAATTGGCTGTGCAGCCCATAGTTTGACTCATCTATGTCAAGCACAAGCACATTTTTTGTTTTTGCCATTTGCTTTGCCAGAAGAGCAGAAACAGTACTTTTCCCGCTTCCTCCTTTCCCGCAAACTGCTACTCTCATATCGGTTCACCTATTCCAGTTTTTATTCTACTAGATATGAAATCATTTCATTTACGCCAGTTTTATTGCTTTCGGGACGATCGTTATGATTGCGCAGTTAGTCCCTAAATCTTATTGATAAAGCATTAGTAATACAGCATATGGGCTATTTATGCTTTAATTAGTTTGTACTGCTGCTCTTGCCTGGCTTTAATAAGTCTGAGATTCGTTATTATAAGTCTCTAGATTAGTTATTTAATGCTTACTTTCTTGAAACGGAGGTAAACCAATAACAATCCAATAAATCCACCAAAAACTGCGTATTTTATGTATTTTTTTATGCTTGCCATCTTCATCATCCCTATGTTTTTGTTATAGTTATTATTACGATGCACATATTTACAAACTTTTCTATGAGATCTAATTCGTCAATTTAGCGTTTGCATTGACTTCTGTATTTTAGTCCATAAATGAGGACTTTATTGACTTATGCACTTTATTGACTTATGCACCTTATTGACTTATGCACCTTTTCATGCTAACCAGGCTTTACGAATTGTGCATTTTAATCACGCAAATCAAACTATTTCTATCTGGAAATGATAAGTGACGGCTAAAAAGAAGAAGTTTTAACTTACAATGAAATCCAAAAATTTTGTTGATATAGTCCTGTCAGTTGCAGGGGGAGAAACTGTTGACAACAACCGATGAGATCTCAAAGATTCAGAGAATTTAGTATTTCCTACACTATCTGAACGCAATTAGAGTTTGAGATTAATCTTATCAGTTTTATCAATTATTAGTCAGCGAGGTAAAATCCTTTAACTGTTTGTCTCTCTTGTTTAATAGAGTAAATATTTGAAATGATAATCATAACTTCAGTTCTTTCTCAAGTGTTTCAACAACGGTTTTCAGGATCTTTATTCTCGAATAGTGTTTGTCATTTGACTCCACAACAGTCCACTGAGCCTTTATAGTACTTGTTTTCTGAAGCATCTCATCGACTGCAACTTTATATTCTTCCCATTTGCTCCGGTTTCGGAAGTCTTCCTCTGTTATTTTCCAGCTTTTTTCAGGGTCATTCTGCCGACTTTTGAAACGTTCGAGCTGAGTGTCCTTATCTATGTGAAGCCAGAATTTAAGGATAATTGCTCCTGTGCCTGTAAGGATATTCTCAAATTCATTTATTTCCCTGTAAGCGCGTTTCCATTCTCCCTCGCTGCAGAGCCCTTCGACCCTTTCAACAAGGACTCTACCATACCAGCTCCTGTCAAAAATCGTTATATGGCCGGTCGTGGGAATTTTCTCACAGAAGCGCCACAGGTAGTGATGAACCCTTTCGATATCGTTTGGCGCGCCCACGGGTACAACCCTGTAGAGCCTGGGATTCAGCTCTTCAACCAGGCGGTGAATGTCTCCTCCTTTGCCTGAGGCATCCCAGCCTTCAAATACTATAATCATGGAACGCTTTTTCTTGAAAAGCTCGTACTGGAGGGCTTCAAGCTTCTGCTGGTAAAACTTTTTGGATTCTCCATAATCTTCAGAGGAAATTGTTTTTGACAAATCAACTTTATCCAAAATTGATATGTTAAGTTCAGGGAGTTTTGACAGTGGGGTGTCAAGATATTTAATCGTCTGCTGCCCGGGAGTACGGGTAGCCTCTTCAATATAGGTTTCGACGGCCTCAATTGCAGAAATTATAATCTTCAGGGTTGCAAAGTTCCTGTCATTTGCTTCCACGATAGTCCAGGGGGCATAGGGCAGGTCTGTTTTTTCGAGTACTTCTTCTACAACTGGGAGATACTGATTATATTCATTAATAAAATCCAGCTCTCTTCCGTTTTCCGTTCCGTTTTTCTCTTCGTAATCATCAAGAATTAAGGGAATAACCTTTTTTTTGATTTCTTTGAAGCGGTCTTCCTGCTCTTTTTCGCTTATATGGAGGAAAAACTTCAGTATCAAATATCCATCATCTGAAAGCTGGCGCTCGAAATAGTTAATTTCTTCCAGGCATTTCTCAAGTTTTTCTTCGGATTTTTCTTTCCTGAAATGTTTTATGATTGCCCTGCTGTACCAACTCCTATCGAAAATTGCAATTTTTCCCCTTACCGGAGTAAGGGCCCAAAATTGCAGGAGGAATGGCTTTAGTGCATCTTTGTGGCATGCAAGGGTCATTGGATGAAAATCGTATCCTCTCGGATCCAGGGGCAAAATGAAACGATTAATGTCTTCCCCCATTCCGGATGCGTGCCAGCCTTCGAACACAATGATTAAAGGGATCTTCAGTTCCCAGGCCTTCCGCTGAAGTTCACCGAGTTTAACCTCAAGTATTTTCATACTTTTTTTGTATTCACCATTTTTTACTGCCGGTGACAGGTCAATATTTTCAAGCATACCAGAACCCTGAATTTATTTTTAAATTCTTATGATTTACCTATGTAATTAGTTCGATCTTTATTTAAATAATTGTTATGACATATCATTGAAATAATATTTGAAGGTGCTCCCAGGGCAAAACTCCGGATAACAGTAATTGTAGTATGTGAAAACGGACAGAAATTTATAATTATAAAGGTCTTAACTTTAAAAATAATGTTGTAAAAAATAAATTTAACACTCACAAAATATAATTATTTTTCAGAATATTTTGTTTGCATGTCTCTCATTTTTAGTTAATCTTTATTTTTTAAATAATATCATACAATTATATAAATAATTTAAGCTTATGTGTTTCATAGCATCCTTGTATTCAATAGTCTACCCTCAAGCCAGGAAATACAATTATATAAATATAGCTTAATAGAACGCACATAACTTAAAAATAAGTCACTATTTTTGAGTTCAAAAAATGTTATCGTTATAATGATTTTTAATTATATTTCTATTGCATATTGGCAGTTATATGTCTTTCTGCTTTGATATCCTTCTGCTTTGATGTCTTTCTTTTGAGAATATGAAACTTCATAGTATTATCAATGTATAATATAGTGTATATATATGTTAGTATGGCTATAAAATAAGAAATAATTAAAAAATGTTTTCAACCAATTATATACTTTATAATATATACTTTATAAATATCACTTTTGATAAACATGTATTAATTTATTACACAAAATCTTATTACTTAGTAGATAGTTTATAAGAAAATACTTATTATTAATAATATATGTTGATATCTTCAATAATAATTTGAACTATATTTAATATATCTAACTAAGTATCTTTTTAAATGAATATTTAAAATGAGTATTAAATTAGTAATATCTCTAAATCGGGCACATAAATGTACACTACTTATTATATATTAAAACAAATGTCTGATTAACAATATAATAAATTCCCCTTTCCCGGAATTAAATGACTTTAAAGTAATACTCCAAATGAATTTATCAGATAATATCCATACAATTGTACATATAATTATGAATGTTATTTAAGTTATTCATGTTTGTAATAATTACTCATATATGTTATATGCTTTCTAGAGTATATTATATTTATGCCATCATCAATTTATATTATATTTTTTTCCGTATTTATCATTATAAGTACATTATTTATTATGTAATCAATTTTTAGTGTTTCACACCCATTGTAACTATAGTACAATATATATTTTATAGTAGTGCCATGTATTTTCTTTTTTTACTCTAACTTGACACATAATGTACATCAAGGGGGAAAATTCGGAAAATGATCTATTAATAAGGATATATTTATAAATTAGTTTTTAGCTCTGTTAGGGTAGACTATTTCTTTCAAGTTAGTATAGTAACATATAGCCAAAAAACGCACAACAGTTTAACAAAAACAATATGATATTTATATTATTTTTAAAAGTAATGTTTTACTTGATTTTCAATTTAGCTTCGAGTATGAAATCGAATAATTTCCATACATATAGTCTTTATGTATAGATTATTTTCATTTGCCTGTAAATTTTCCTCTGTATCTTTTTGTATTTAATGGGGCGTCTGTCGACCAAATCATGCAAATTCCTATAGTATATGTAATAGCTGACTTAACAAACTCCTATGTTAAAGTCAATATAATGGTAGTAGAGAAAATTATACATATATCATGTAGGAATAGATATTTTCATCAACTTTTAGCTTGCAATATTTACTCTAAAAGCAAGATAAATCACACTAAAGTTGCATTATTATCCTCCTGTAATAATTAATGAAATATATTATTAGCAAATTACGGTTTTGTTCATTCGGGTTCCAGAAATTTAACTGGGAATCTCAACTCTAATGGTTTTAGCGAAAAGTCCATTTCATGACAATCGTTTATTGATTAATCCAACCATTATCACTTTACATCAAGCTGATCCTACATCGGATCCCAAAACTCGAAATAGTGTCCCTAAGTTCTCAATTTATGATGACAACTAAAGTTTCCAATAATGTAAATTGTTCTAAAACTTTTATTGATGGATAATAAAATTGGTTTTGGGATAAGCTCATCAATAAAAACTTAGTACCGTTTTCGTGATCGGAAACTTGATTGATCTTCAGTGAGAACCATAATTCCTTTTTGGGTTTACGATCAGCTCAGATGGATCAGCTCAAATGTTACCTAATATTCAACTTGAAATGGTTTATTCTTCACCATATATCTATTAATTTTATTTTTTATTTACATTTTAATAAATGAGGTGTTTTATGTGACTATATTTATATAACAGTTTTAGATCTGAATAGTGTAGACTAAAGAGCTGAAATATTATGGGAAACACATAGATAGGAATAAAGTAGAATCCGTTTATACATATCTGAGAAAGCATAATAATATCAGTTAATTTCTATTCTTTTTCGAAGCTGAATAAAAAATGCAAAAGATTTCTTTAACAAAAGATAATATAACGAATAAATTATAATATTAAAAATATACTTATTTAATAATATTTTCATTTATTTTTAATTTATAAATTAATTCATGTATTATTTAATTCTTTTAATATTAATGGAATTGCTTTTTCTCTGTGTACTAATATAATAGTACGTTTAATAAAACAGCTATTTTTTTGTTTTATTTCAAAAATTATTATAAATGAGCTAAAAATGCATGTAACTAAATTATAACTCTAACCGTAAATCAAATATTTCTTCAAAAAGTTCGTACTTCTTACGGGCTCTATATAAATACTGGCGGATTGGAGTTTCATTTTTTGACCTGGCAAAGAGAGCCTCGATTTCTCCTCTTGAAAAAACGGCTTCAAGCTTTTTAAGGGGAATTGCCTCAAGCCCTTTTTGGTCATCAATTATCTGATTGCTTATCGGGATTTGTAGTGGGAGTAGGGCTACAGGGGCCTCATAGATCCAGTTCCACTCTGAATCGTAGGCATTTACACAGAAGGCGCCGCATGAAACACATTTTGTCATGACTACTATCTCTTCTCCTACTGAATGATAACTGAGGCTTACAAGCATTGCCTCGCAGTTACTGCAGTTTCCGATCTCATTTTCTTCCAGGCTGTACGCAGGTATCAGGCTTTCTTCAGTGTATAGATTATTATTTTTAAGGTCATAGCGATATTCCATTTTATCAGCTCCTGGATGATTTTGAGGTTCAGAGAGTTGGCGCCATTGGTTTCCAAGTTTTCTATTACTTCACTTACTATTTCCGTCTAAATGTTATAAACCTATTAATATTAATCCCTGCTTTAGTCGAGAGAGATCCCTAAAAAATAGCTTTTTGAAGTCTTCATGTTTAAAAATTATTTAGTAGGAGTTTACTTGAATAATAGTAAAAACTCTTAGCTTTAACTAAAAACACAAGCTTAATATATGCAGCCACAATAAACTATAATAGTGCAAGTAAATATATTATATAAGTTTTCAAAACTGTTCCTCTGAACCATTGAGATTCCATTGTAAAGGAATATAGGTTGTTATCAAAATAGATGGTTTAAAGCAAAAAGATAGAAGTCAGCTATCAGAAGACCAAAAATAGCCCTAAATACACAGATAGTGCTGATTAGACCTAAAAAGCGATATATCAGAAAAGATATACAATTATACAATAATCGGACTTCAGTTAAGTTAAAATTTTTCAAGGATATTAGTTTTCATATCCATTTTCAGGGCGAATAAATTTACAAATCTATATATAGGGCTATAACTGACATAGTTTACTACATCAGTAGAGAGGTGGTAATTAATGGTATCCATCCGAGCCAAAATTAATTCTAGATTAGAGAAATTTCTTGAAGTAGATTCCAGTGGATATCGTAGGGCTATACTATGTATCTTCATCAAGGTAAAAAAAGCAACCATCGATGAGCTGCATGAAATGCTCTCGAGTAAATATAGTGTTTCAAGAAATACAGTTGCATCCATGGTAGGGTATATTCATTCGAAGCTTGGGATTTTGAGAGCACATAAAGAATCATATAAAACGCCAATGGTTTACCTTCTGAGGGAAGAATACGTAGATTTGCTTATGAAAATTGTATCTTCATCGAAGACGTCTGCCGAGTTTACAGTCTGAAAAGCTTAAATCCACCCAATTGCCTGATGGACAATGTCACTTGTAAAAAATGCACCCAGGACAGCAACAACTATAGTGGTAAGATCGGATGCCAACACACGTATAAGCCATTCGAGGGACCCTTATTATGGTCTTATGCGACGTATATTTCAAGAAGACGCCACTGCTGTTAGGGGTCAAAAGTTTCTGACAATTATTGAAGAGCGGCAAGCTGCAGGAAATGCAATTCGGACTGATGAATGGAAGACCCTTCTGGAAGAACTCCAGATAGGCCGTGCCTCATTTTACGCAATGCGCAATAAACTGCTTGGAGCTGGGCTCATCTCGATTAAAAATAAAGAATACAGTCTCTCAGGTCAGTTTTCAAAAGATCTAATAGATCTGGCTCGCTGGTGGTGGACTGCAGTTCTCAATCAGCCAGAAGAAAATCTGTAAAAAAATATAAAAAATAATCACTTTTTAAAACTCAGATTAGATTTAAAAGGCCGGACATGTGCAGCCGAAAGCTATATATATAAAATCTTCCTTTAGAAGATACGCTTAGCGGCGAAAGAAATGCGCCCCACAGCGAAAAATCATTGAAGCCCGGTAGTGTAGTGGTCAATCATGCGGGACTCTGGATCCTGCAACCTCGGTTCGAATCCGTGCCGGGCTATACTCATAAACTAAAAATTACTCTTTTACTAGATTTATTCTTTTACTACTTTTTACTAGATTTATTCTTTTACTAGATTTATTCTTTTACTAGATTTATTCCTTTACTACTTTTTACTAGATTTATTCTTTTACTAGATTTATTCTTCTAGATTTATTCTTTTACTAGATTACTTTTACATCAATAAAAGTTTAAGTACCATTTCCAAGATTGGAAACCTGGTTATCTCTCCGAAGTTGTAAATCCATAAGTTCTATTTTGAGTTTTGGGAGCAGGTGCTTAACTTACTTTTTTAAAGAATCTATTCCCATTTCTATTTGGAATTACTAAAGCTCATTTTCTCTAGCGTTACCATTTTTACCCAGCGAATTAATTAATCTTGTAGATTAATTTAATAAGAATAAATAAAGGTGTATTTATGGCTGATAACGACCCTAACGGTGCTCATAATAATCCTAAAAAAAAGAGTAATCCCTTTAAGAAAATATTTAATGATGTAAAAAAGTTAATTATAAAAGAGGAAGAAGAGGATAAGAGACCGGCCTCTTTTGAAGTACCTACAAAAGAGAAAAATAAAGAATCAAATCAGCAATCAGGAATTTCAAATATTACAAAAATTGAAACTCCTGAGACAAAAGAAGCCGAAAGATCAATGCGAGAAAGGAAAGGTAAAATTAAAGAGCAAAAACTCCCAAAGAAATTCAGGAAAGGTTGGTAAAAAAAAGTCTAAGTTTGCCAGGGGCGGCAATAACAACAATTAGACAGACAAAACTAACTTAATTAACACTGAGGAAACTCGATAATTATCAATTGCTCTAAAAAGGAAGAAAGTCTTGATATTAAATTTGAGTTAACAAAACTTAATCATTAGTTAAATCGCCCTTGGTATTAAGTTAATTTTTATTCATTGGTCATCGGTTATGGGTTATTCCTCTCTCCCATTGCTTTTTTTGAAACCTATCCATTAATTCTTATTCAAACCATTCCTTTCTAAACCTTTCTCTTTTTACATGTGGATCCAATGCCTGATTTTTATATGCACTCATTGTAGTTTCAAAAGTTCTTTGAATTTCACATTTGTGAAGAATTACAGTCAACAAATCTGCTGCCTTCTCTGCGAAAATTTTACTCCAACGCAACTGCGTATATCTATACTTTTTTTTGGAATTAGCTGCTGAGTTTTTGACCAGAGAATAAATTCGTCTACTAACGATTAGTGTCAGCATTGCACTCCAGATAAGAGCCTCAATAATATGCACATTCTTTGTTTCAAGGACATCAAGGGCGTATCTGCTTTTCAACTCCTTAAACAGCAGTTCGATGTCCCATCTTGCCCCATATAGTTTTGCAATATCTTTTGCATTTAAAACATCTTTCTGAATATTTGTGATATATATGTGGTGCTTTTGATCCTCATCATTATATACTGCAACAAGACGTACACGCATTTCATCCTTTTTTTGCTTTCCTTTATACTTCCTTCTTTTGAATACAATTTTTACAACTGTATCGAAATCTTTTCCAGAAAGTTGTTCTATACACTCATTGACAGTTTTACCAATGAACTCTTTACACTTTGTTTTAGGTACTCCTTCCTCTATTGAGACAACAATGGGATTCATATTCTTTTTAATTCTCGAAACAAAAAATCCACCATTTTCCTCAACCCTTGCAAACATTTGATTTTTGTAAAAGCCAAGATCAACAAGAAGAATACGGTCTTTGATCCAGGGACCTATTCTTAATGTTTTTATTTCAGCTGTTTTTTCAGAGTACAAAGCAATGATTTTAGGTCCGTTAGCAACTGCACTCACCATAACTCCCACTTTTAAGCCTGCAGCTACTGCCCTTGCTCTCGCCGCTGGAAACTTGGCTGCTAAAGAAGAGTGAAGACGAACAATTGTGCTGTCTTGAATGAGAACATCCTGGAAGTCTTCGAGTTTCTTGCTAAGTTTTTTACCAGGCTCTTTTGCAAGTTCTTCAATGCCGTGGATTACACACTGATGAAGAAACTCAACAAGTTCGGGAGTAAAGCGATCGTACCAGCTACTGTCACTTATCGAGATATTTGCTTCTATTTCATAAAGACGTTTTAAACTTGCAATTGTATGTTGGTTATAGACACAAAAACCAAGAGTTAAGACCCAAAAAATTACTTCGGATTTAATTTTACGTTCACGTTTTATAAAACATGTTTTGACGGCGAGTTTCCTTAACCACATTTCAGGGAAAATAGTACGAATCGTGTTCTCAAGAGTAGCGGATGACTGGAATACCATTGTGTGAATTTAATATATTTAAAATATATAAAATCAATAGCAAGAATGACATTTCTAACCTTAACCGATGACCAATGAACTAATGGTAGAATTAATCCCATAATAAATCCCGCTGGTCCAAATGCAAAAATCAATGCAGTAGTAGGACCTGCAACACCCATTGAATGTACACTAATCTTCCAATGTTTGTTTATAATATAAACAATTAAAGAGTTTGAAAAATAACAAAACATTAGAGCTGATGTAAGTAAAGGAGCACTTAAGGCCATTAGTGCCAAAAATCCTATAAAGTAGACAAAAATAACAAAATTAATGGGACATTTCGATTTTCTTTTTCGGGCATGTCTAAATCTATATTTTCCTTTTTGCTCCATATCACCATTGTCATAATTGGTAATAATGCTGAAAAAAATATCGACGTAAAGCTAATTAACAAAAAATCTTTAAAACTTAAAAAATAATAATTTATACTTAAAAATGCAGGGTCGAGTACGCGAGTTATTGATCAATTCCGAAAAAGCGAGTACATTTCCTATATTTGAGGAAAATGTAGAGAGATTCTTATGCTTACGGTTTTCAATAACTCACATCCACCACCAAATGCAGGAATTGACAGTAAAGGTGGATGAGTTAAATTGGAAATTAACTCTGCAGCTTTTCTTGCATATAATTTTGCGGACATAAATTCATTCACTTCAAAATTAAGCACATGATGAAAGAAACACTGAGAAATATATAAATAGTTAATGACTTCTATCATGACTGGAACAATTCTATAAATAAGTTTTTTCATTCATTATAAATTATTGTGCCATTCTTATTTTCTAATGCATAGGTTTTACATTGTCTTATCCCAAAAGAGTTTCGCTTTTAAAAGACTCGTTTCATGGTCATATATTAGGTGTGATGACTCTATGTTAGTTGTCAAATTTCTTTTTAATCATCTCATCTGAAAACTTCCCTCACGCCCGAATGCTCACGAAGTGAGCAGATATCGGGCGGTATTTAAGACTTTTGGGTAATATACTATAATTATTTTAAAAATAATCAATTTGCACTAATGTACATTATAGCGATGAAATTAAAGACATCTTGGCCTTTTTTTGCAGGAATCTTCGAAAAGGTATATTTCAATCAATTACTTTGAGCTTGCGACAGATTTTTAGCTCAAAACCTATCATTTTTTAAAATACTCCTCAACAATATGGGTATCTGTAAAGTTCAGGTAGAGAGGCGTTGTGCTGAGCATATTTGCGTAAATTCCGAAACAGGAGATTGCAATTATTATGAAATGTACCTTTTCGAGGGGACCTGCAAAAAGGCCACTCTGTGAATACGGGATGTAACATGTTAAATTGCCGGAGGGCCGTAGGAGTGAGGGGTGGTAGTCTAAGAGAGCCGAACAATGCCGTAAATTCTTGATACTACCCTCCCAGCCTACATTCTTTTATGAAAGGCAGCTATAAAACTAAAGTTGCAATTATCCTTTATACGAGATTCTTGTCGCACGGACAAAAATACCCATTTTAATCTCTCATAAAACTTGATAGTTTATAACTTGCTCACTTCTTCAAGAAAAGCAGGCCTTTTTTTAAATTTGGACTTCAGGTCAGAAAAACGTTTTATCCATGCGGCTTCATCTTTTAAGGCATCAAAATAAATGCTTTTGACCTTCTCAAGGTATTTGGCCGCGACTCGATATGTTTTTCTGTCCCCGTTAGGTATGTTTCGATAAGCTTTTTGCCAGTAAAATTCAATGATTTCTTTCGGGAAATCGCTAATCAGTTCATCTGCAAATTCATCAAAATCGACTTCTATTGAGTAACCAAACCTGCTTTTGGGAGGATTCAAAATTGATTTAAGAACTGTTTCTTTCATACCTTTATCCATACATATTCTCAAATAATCATGGAAATCATTTTCTTTGATCTTATTGAATATCTTAGGCTCAATAGATTTCCAATCAGGGGCTGTCAGGAATCCTTTCATTCTTTTGTACTCTGTGTAATATTGCTGCCTGGTAAACTCAAATGACCTGAACAGAGCATCTTTTGCATGCTCGTAGTCTCCTTTTGATCTGTAATATTCAAATAGCCTGTCCAGCATGTTCTTCTGCTCAGTATTGCGGGATAATGCCACCTGCACAAGCCGCTCCAGGTTGGCTGTGTCCTCTTTTTTGGAAAAATATTCCCACAGGAATTCAAACAAATTCGTAACCCAGCCTTCCCCCTTCAGGATACCTTCTTCAGCCGTTTCCAGGGCTTTTACCTGATCCCCCTTCTCAAGATAAAATTCTACCAGGTCCCAGTAATCCCTTCCATAGGTAAGGATTTTCATGCGCTCTTTCAGGTAAGTTTCTTCATCATGGAGATATTCTCTCTGGATAATCATAATCTGTTCTTTTCTCCATTTAGAAGGATGCTCATTAAGTTTTTTCACCAAATATTCCCATTCTTCCTTTGTCTGGCAGATCTCGAAAAAAATATCCATCAGGTTATCTTCAAAACCGGAATTATTGATGTTGTATTCCTTAAAGGCTTCATCTAAAAATTCTAACTTTGCCGCTGTTGACAGGCTGCCTTCTTTAATCAATTCCGAAATCTTTTCCAAATAACCGTATGCTTCTTCTTCATCCTCCTCCGGGCCACCGCCAAGCTCGTTAAAATCTGAGATAATGCTCCTGGCATCTTCCCAGTATTCAAAAAGCAGGTCGTCATTTATGGAGACGACATCTTCATCTTCCATTGTTTCTGAAATGAATTCCCTATTTTCTTTGAACCATTCAAGAATTAGCTGGTTCAATTCGGGTTTTTTAGACAGCAGGCTACTTACCAGGTCGTAATATTCATCGACGTTGAGAGACTTTAAGCGTATATATAATGAAAATGCTTCAGGTTGTATATTATTTTCTTTCACTGTAGTTCCCCACTTATCTCATATATTACGTCAATTATATGACTACTTGAATTGATTAATATTTCTAGTACGAGAAATTCGGTCGTCCAATTTTAACGGTTGATGTTTTGAAACATCAGAATCTCAGCAATTCCTTTGAATTCCACTTTGAGGGTGTGCTTCCTGCTTCTCTTGTGGGTGTATTTTTGCATATCCCGCCAAAAAGGCCTAGTGCGTGTCAACAGCAAAGTGTCATATAAAATCGATTGCAACTACTCAGAACCATTGAATCTTTGAGTGTTGACGAGGCACGGTAAGTAGCCCGGGGGAATTTCACCCCTAGGCCCTCTCAGTAGGATAAGAGAAAGCAGTTGCCTGCTTTCCCTCTCCGACGAACGGAGCGTAAAAGTTTCCCTTTACTCCGCTCTGGCACATCTCTACCTTTTCAGGTGTCAGCCAAGAACTGCTCAAGAGTCGATTGTCGAGTTGGGGGAAAGAAGTTTCGTCTTCGTTCACGCCACTCTTCAAAATATTCCATATCTAAATAAGGATTTTTGTCAAGACGAGCCATCATGAAACGTTCAATTTTGGTACTGGAAAAGGATAAGAGTATTAGTTTACCTGTCGCAAACGTCCATACCCTGTTCCTAATTTTATGCCAATATCTATGGAAAATCCATTTCTTACCTTTGTTTTGGTGACGTCGTTTAGCCCATGCGTAAAGCATACACCACAAAGTGTGGTCAAGTCGGCTGAAAACATCAGACGACACTGCATGTTTATGATAAAGAGACCAGCCTCTGATAATAGGATTTAGAATGGCAATGAGCCTGTCTTGAGACCAGGTTCTTCCTTGATGGATAATTTCCCTTATATGCTGAATGACCGATTTCTGTGAACCTTTAGAGGGTTTGGCAAGAAGTGTTCCATTGTATTTACGGAAGTTCCACCCGAGGAAATCGAAACCAGTAGAGATATGGGTTATTGTGGTTTTCTCATCGGAAAGAGAGAGACCACGTTGTTCAAGGAAAAAGGAGATTATTTCTTTAGCCTTCAGAAGTGGATCTTCGGAATCTGCTGTTACCACAAAATCATCCGCAAATCTGGTGTAGTTGATTTTATGTTTGTTACAGCTTTTTTTGTTGATTTGCCCATCCTTTTGAGCATAAAAGTTTCTTCCAAGTTCGGCCTCCAGTCTATTTAAGACCATGTTGGCGAGTATTGGGGATAAAGGACCTCCCTGAGGAGCACCTTTATCAGTCGGAAATAATCTGCCATTTTCGAGATATCCTGACTTTAGGAATTGTGACAGGATTGACTTCTTTATTGGTACATTGTTAAGAAGCCAGTCATGACTGATCATGTCGAAGCATGACTTGATATCTCCTTCCAAGATATATTCTGCTGAATTTTTCCGGCTAAGACAAATACGCATGTAGGCATAGGCGTCTTTGGTAGATCGAAATTTTCTGAAACCAAAGGAAGTTAAATCACCAGTTGAAGCCTCAATAGGGCTCATTGCTAATGCATAAAGAGTTTGCATCGCTCTATCATAGATGGTTGGAATGCTTAGTGGGCGCATTTTACCATTCTTTTTGGGAATATACACCCGTTTAAGGGGCTTTGCTTTGTAACCTTTACCGGTAAGACTATAAACTGCTTTCATTTTATCAGCAGCTGATGTCCATATAATCCCATCAATGCCAGAGGTTTTACCTCCTTTATTTTCAGTGACGATTTTGACTGAAAGTAATTTGACATGATGCGAACGCGTTAGAAGGCGTATGAGTTTCCTTATTTTAAACCAATTACAATTATTGGCTGCTCTTGCAAGTCGAGATTGAAGGTTGTTAACAGTTTCGCGAACAGCTGACCAATCTGTAGATTTCCATTGGTTGCTCAATTCTCTGTTTGTAAGACCCGTACCATTAGGCATCTCTGGATATCTTACATTCACGATAATCACTCTCTGTTGCTTAATGCACCCGTGATAAGTCAGCACGTTTTCACGTCAGGACATAAAGCCCCTATCCTGTGCATTACACACAGGCTTTTGCTTTTTATCACATCCTCTGCCGTCTGTGTCATTGCTTGATCTTGCGATCTTGCTACCCAGAGGGAACACATACGGTTTACCAAGTTCCAAATTGGGGATAATTGTTGAGACCTTAGGAACCACCTTTAGACCAGAGACATATGTGTCCATTCGCCTGAATGTCGGTTCGACCATCCAAGTCATGTCTCGTACCTTTTGGCCATGCGTAACAACCTGATTTCGCATTTTCAAGTCATGATCCCTCAAGCGGTGATTCACCTTTCGATTCTCCATAGCCTCATTTCCCTAGCAGATTGTCACATACAGGTTTAGTAAGTCTCCACATTGTCACCCAAGCTCCAAACAAAGCCGTTACCAGCGATGCATGTTGGGATAGGGATACTTTGAATGGATAAAGTAGTGATTTCTCACAATCCTCAATTTGGCTTCTTGTCACACGAACCGTACTTGAGACTCTCACCTCATACGGCTCCCATTATCCAGTCCAAGAGAAAATCCCCATTTGCCAGTGAATAAATAGATTTGAATTCATTCTGGCAATTTTTCCAAGCCAAAGGCTTGCTTTTCGCTGATGTCCTGCAAATCTCTTGTATTTACGTTGGGCCCAGCGAAGCAAGACTCGATTCATGTGCTTGAGTACACAGTACATTTCAGATTTATAAAAGAGACCATAGTAGTTGACCCATCCTCTAAGTATAGGATTAAACATATGGGAAAGATCTTCTAACATCTTATCAGATTTCAGGTGAATACGCCATCCGCGTATCTCTTGCTGCATAGCCTTTTTGGCCATGTTACTGACTGCAGGAATAAAGTTGACAAAGTACTTACCATATTTATTTTTTGACATACGGGGTCTAAATGTGTAACCCAGAAAGTCAAATTTTGTTTCAGGATAAGCACCTTGACGATTATCATCTTTACAATAGACGATCCTCGTTTTAGTAGGATGTAACTCTAAACCAAGTTCATCTAAACGTTTTTCCAACTCAACCCACACCCTTTCCGCCTCTTCTTTGCTTTGACAGTGTACAACTGCATCATCGGCATATCGAGCAAAAGGTTTGTTTCGATGATGGCTAACCATCCACATGTCAAAAGCATAATGAAGAAACAGATTCGCCAGAAGAGGACTAACAACACCTCCTTGAGGAGTTCCTTTTGTTCGCTTCTTGGCTGTTCCATCAGGCATCTGAAAGGGTGCCATAAGCCATCTTTGAATATAAAGGATTATCCATGGCTTGTCAGTATGCATACGGATTGCCTTTAAAAGCAACTCGTGGTCAATGTTGTCAAACAACCCCTTAATGTCAAATTCCAGTAGCCAATTATATTTCCAACAACGCTTGCGTGTTGCAGCAAGCGCATCAGCAGCAGACTTGTTTGGACGATATCCGTAAGAATCGGGGTGAAAATAGGGTTCTACTTGTGGTTCAAAATAGATTTTAGCAACCATCTGAGCAACCCTATCAAATACAGTTGGAACTCCTAGAATACGAGTTCCTCCACTCTTCTTAGGGATTTCAATTGCTTTTACCGCTGGGGGAAATAGCTGCCAGAAGACATTCTGTTCCAGATTTTGTAGAGGTTATTATCCAAATCTGACTCGAAAGCATTAATGCTTTCATCATCAATGCCAGCAGCACCTTTATTCTCTTTTATTTTCTGAAATGCTTCAAATACTATGTCTTTAGAGATTTCATAAAACTTTGTTTTGTCCATGGGTTCCTCCCTCTCGGTTGACCGATGTTCAAAACTGGATAATACAATCCCTTCGCTTCACTTCCATTACAGAAGCTTCATCACTACTACGGATTGTTCCGCCCCTGCACATCGCATCGATACTTTAGTCCTTACGGGTCTGCCGTTTGGAGGTTTCTCTTAACATCGAAGTGCAGGTTCTCACGTTCCACAAAGAAGCCTGTGCTAAGTTCACGCCACTTGTATGCCGGTCACCGTCTGGTCAGCAAACAGGATTTCTTCCAGACTCATCCCAGGATAGCACTAACCCCCTGGTTTTGATGACGTCCTTACGCTTTCGACACTTTATCAGTGGTTCATTTGCATTCGTCTCCAGAGCACATACCTGACAACGTCAAGCGTCGCCTTTTCCATAACGCTCACTACCATGGCTTTTGACCAAAGCAGCTTATGGTGGTTTGGAATCTCTACCTGTATAGCGACTCCGAGGGGCCTACCCTCATCTTCTATGTAGCATAGCTGCAATTCATGAGACAGAATCTGTCACAAGAATGAGCTTTCGTGACGCACTAGTACCAGCGAAGCTGTCACTAAGCGCAAAGTAGGCCAACGCTATCTGTTAAAATCTTCATGGAAGAAGAAGTATGCAGACTGGGATATAATCAGAAAATCCTGTTTTTTTGTGGTTGAAAACAAGGGGTATAGAGTCGATTAGAATTTAATGTCATCTACTTTGCACCTGGTGACAGCTTCGCTGGTACTGGGCCGAATACATCCGAAAAACCATAAAAAGCTAATAAAGTAAAATTGAGAAAATGCTCTGAATAAATGCAAAGATTACTCTTCTTTCCTGCAAGCAGGTGGAAAATGCATGTTGAAACTTAAGGCAGTGAGAAGCAAAAAAGCATGAGTGAAAACAAGCCTTCGGATACTGATTTCGTGGGTGTCTATGTGGATCTCAAAACAAAAAGCTGTGAAATGTACCGGTTACAAGTTGAGACTTTCATATTCATAGAAACAATGGAATGCTTGAGTTACCAATCGACTTTTAAATACTGTGTAAAGATAGAAATGTTGTCCACTTCTAATTAATTTCATATGATCCAGGGTAAGACTATGGATCTCTCTCTAGTTTTTTAAGACTTGATTTTTATTCAAAGGATATCTGGTGCCTTTGCTTGCTAGGGCTTGCAGTATGGATACTTAAGATGCCTTATTTTCAAGAAGGTCTTATAATAGCTAAGAAGTAATTGCTAGCCATGCATGCTGATTCAATGTTCAAAAAAGTAGTCGGGATAATAGAACAATAGAACCGTGTTTCAAGTACACATATGAAGGCATGAAAGGATGCGATAATATGGTTGAAAATAAAACTGCAGGCAAAGAGAAAACACAAGTACCAAAAGAAGAACAGTTGCATACTACAGAAGAAACCTCCATCAGTTGAGCACCCTGCTTCGGATGCAGACTCGAATAAATCTCTCCAAAAGGATTTTCCTATCGTTGGGATCGGCGCATCTGCTGGTGGGCTGGCTGCATTCGAAGCCTTCTTTTCAGCTATTCCTGACGACATAGAGCCAGGCATGGCCTTTGTACTGGTGCAGCACCTTGACCCGAACCATAAGAGCATCCTCACCGACCTGATCAGGCGCTATACACGGATGCCAGTTTATGAGGTCGAGGACGGGATGGTTGTCCAGCCTAACTGCGTCTATGTCATCCCGCCTAACTACAACATGGTTCTTGAGTATGGCACGCTGCAGTTGCAAAAACCGACCAAGCCACATGGCCAGCGCCTGCCGATTGATTTATTTTTCCGATCCCTGGCTCAGAGCAAGCAAGAGCTGGCTATTGGCATCATACTCTCGGGCACAGGTAGCGACGGCACACTAGGGGTGCGGGCAATCAAGGCCGAGGGCGGCATGGTGATGGCTCAGAGCCCTGAATCCAGCGAGTATGACGGCATGCCTCGCAGCGCCATTGCCACAGGTCTGGTAGACTACATCCTGCCGCCGGCCGAGATGCCGGCCCAGCTCATTGCCTATGTCACTGAAGCCTTTGGAAAAAGACCCCAGGTGGTCCTGAAGGCTGAAGACGTGATGAAAAAGATATTCAATCTGCTGCGCATTCAGACAGGTCATGACTTTTCCCATTACAAGCAGAATACCATCAACCGCCGCATCGAGCGGCGCATGGCCATCAAGAATATCAAGAGTGTGGATGAGTATGCGCATTATTTAGAGCAAAACCATGCCGAGGTGGAGGCTCTCTTTCACGACCTCTTAATTGGTGTCACCAGTTTTTTCCGCAATCCCACTGCATTCGAAGCACTCCAGAAAAAAGTCATTCCGGATATTTTTACAGGCAAGCATCCAGACTCAGCGATACGGATCTGGGTGCCTGGCTGCTCCACAGGTGAGGAGGCCTATTCCATCGGCATCCTGTTCCAGGAGCAGATGGAAATGTTGAAGCAAATTTTCAAGGTACAAATATTTGCAACCGATATTGACAGTCGGGCCATCGAACAAGCCCGCAACGGTGTCTATCCTCCCATCATCTCCATCGATGTCTCACCGGAAAGGCTGAATCGCTTCTTTACCCAGGATTCAGACGGCAACTACCGAATCCAAAAAAGTATTCGTGATATGATAATTTTTTCCGAACAAGACATTATCAAAGATCCGCCGTTCTCCAAACTTGACCTGTCTCAGTTGTCGCAACGTGCTGATCTATATGGACAGGGAACTGCAGAAGAAGCTCATCCCCCTCTTCCACTATGCATTAAATCCGGACGGATTTCTCTTCCTCGGTCCCTCCGAGACAATCGGCGAGTTCGAGAACCTTTTTGACACACTGGACCGCAAGTCGAAGCTGTATCGGAATAAAGATGTTAAGAATGAGCGCCTTCCCATAGGGACATTTTTCCCACCACGACTGGAAAGCAGGGAAACTCAAAGACCTTCCGGCAAGGCTCCTGTCGAAATCAAACCTCAACTGCAAAAGCTTACCGAACAGGCTATGCTGCAATATTACGCCCCGGTCAGGTGTGCTCGTCAATCAACGTGGTGACATCCTCTATATTCATGGCCGTACCGGCAGGTATCTGGAACATGCTTCAGGTGAGGCTGGCATGAATATCCTGGATATGGCTCGTGAAGGATTGCGGCAGGAGTTGACCGCGGCTTTGCACATGTCCACGGTCAATAAAGAGCCTGTATTCCACCCTGGGCTGCGGGTCAAAACCAACGGTGACTTCACTACGGTAAATCTGGCGTTACGACCTGTGAAAGCAGGCTTGAAGCAGCCGAAGGGCCAAACCTGTTTCTGGTCACCTTTGAGGAATTGCCTGAGTGGGAGCAGAGCCAAACCGGGAAGGCTCCCGCAATAGAAGCCGGTGAAGGTGCCTGTAAGAGCTCAATGGAAGTTGACGCGCGCATCTTAGAGCTGAAGCGGGAACTGCAGATAAAGGAAGAACGTCTCAAAGTTTACCATGAAGAACTGGAGACCTCCAATGAAGAACTCAAATCCTCCAACGAAGAGATGCAGTCAATCAACGAGGAACTGCAATCCACTAACGAGGAACTGGAGACCTCAAAGGAGGAACTGCAGTCAGTTAACGAGGAATTGACTACGGTCAATACCGAACTGCAAAATAAGGTTGCTGATCTGTCGCAGGTCATTAACGATATGAACAACCTGATGGCTGGCACGGATATAGGCACTATCTTTGTAGACTATCAACTGCGCATCCTGCGCTTCACTCCTGCCGTTACAAATATAATCAATCTGATTCCGACCGATGTGGGACGGCCAGTTGGGGACATCGTCTCGAACCTGTTAGGTTATGACCGCCTGGTAGAGGACATAAAGGAGGTGCTGGATACTCTGATGCCCAAAGATATTGAAGTTCAGACTAAGAAGGGCGTGTGGTATCTGCTGCGCATCCGGCCCTATCGCACCCTTGAAAATGTTATCAATGGAGCGGTGATCACCTTTACTGATATTACCGAGATAAAACGGGCAAAGGAGATACTGAAGGAATCCGAGGCCACACGCCGTCTGGCCGTGATAGTGCACGACGCGAGCGATGCTATAACGTTGGAGGATATGGAGGGCCGCATCCTGGCCTGGAATCCAAAAGCTGAGAAGATGTATGGCTGGAGCGAAGCTGAGGCACTTAAGATGAATATTCGCAACCTGATCCCGGAAAGACGGAGAGAAGAAGAGTTAGCAGTGCTGAAGAAGCTTAGCCAGGCTGAGGTTCTGGAACCTTATCGCACCCAGCGACTCAGCAAGGACGGTCGAATCGTGGAGATATGTCTGACCGTCACCTCATTGGTGAATGAAGCCGATGAGGTATATGCCATTTCGACCACTGAGCGGGAGATCAAATCAGAAGACATGAAGAAAGAAGGTCATGACTGAAAAAGAGACTTGTTCTGGCTGGAAGCCGGCCATCACAAGCGGAGGAAGAGATATTTGCAACAGAATTACTTTTTCGGCTCAATTTACATTTATGGTTTACAGAAACGAGGACCCCTTCACCCTTGTTTAACCTTCTTTTTGCTTCTTGTTCAAACGGCAATTCAACTAATTGTTGTGGGCTGGCGCTGATGCCTGATTATTTTTTTCTGTTACTGTGAACCTCATAAGTGAACTCCGTCCCATTATTCCTTTTCAGTTCAAGTTCTCCATCTAACTGATCTACAAGGGAAGTTACCAGCTGAAAACCAAGACTATCGAGATCTTCAATCTCAAGCTCATCAGGTATACCTACCCCATTATCTGAGACGGTCAGAGTAAAACTGGTACTATCATCACTATCACTTTTTTCCTCGCAAAGTTTGATTTGAATTTCTCCTTTATTCCTACCTATAAATGCATGTTTGAGGGAGTTTGAAACAAGTTCATTAACAATCATTCCCAACGGAACAGCAGTATCCATATCAAAGAAAAGGTTTTCTTCAAGATCCATATTTAAACTGATATCGGTATTTCCGAGTCGGTATGTCAGGAAAAGATTCTCAGCGAGTTCCTCAATGTAAGACGAAAAGTCAAGTGTATCGATCTCCTCCACCTTTGTAAAGTTCCTCATGGATCAGAGCCATAGATATCACTCTGTCCTGACTTTCCCTGAAGGCTTCCAGAACTTCTGAATCCTTAATATCCTCTCTGTTATTGAACTTTTCAGCCTGAAGGTCAAGAAGGGAAGAGATTACCTGAAGGTTATTCTTAATTCTGTGGTGGATTTCCTGTTTGCGGGCAATTTCGATTTTTGCCATGGCTTCTTCAGCTTTTTTGTGCTCTGTTATATCTTGCGTTATCCCTCTAATCCGAACAGGATTATTTTTCTCATCGAAAACAACTTCACCTTTCGTATGGACTGTGCGCTCTTCTCTATTAGCTAGAATTATTCTGAAATCAATGTCTAAGGGCTTTCCGTTTAATGACTCTTTAATGGCGTTATCTATGTAGTCTTGATCATCTGGATGCACGTAATTTAAAAATATGCTATAAGTTACTTCAAATTCTTGAGGCTTAAGCCCAAAAATACGATACATTTCATCAGACCAATATAATTGATTAGTTGCAAAGTTCCGCTCCCAATTTCCAATATGAGCCATTTCTTGAGCTTCAGCAAGACCTCTTTCACTCTCTTTTAACGATTTATAAGTCTTTTCAAGCTCTGCTGTACGCTCTTTAACTAGTTCTTCTAAATTGTCGAGTGTTTCTTTTAACTTAGTTTCTGCTTCCTTTAAATCTTTAATATCACGGGAAATAGCAAGAACAGAGGTCACTTTGCCATTAACAAACTCTGGTACTATTTTTGTGTTAAAATAGTATTCTTTTCCTGTAGGCGATGTGTACTGGAATTCCATTGCTTCGGGTTTTCCCGTGGCAAAAACAATTTCATAATATGTCTCCAAGAACCTTACCTGCTCAGGATCCCTTCTCAGTTCACCATAAGTTTTTCCAACAATTTCTTCTTGAGAAAGGCCGTAAACTTTCGCAGCTGCTGGATTAGCATATGTATGGCGATTTCGTCTATCAAATCGGGTAATCATGTCAGGGGAATTCTCAGCTAATGTACGGAAACGTTTTTCGCTCTCCTGGAGTGCCTCATTTGTTTCCTGTAGTTCTTCGGATTGAACCTGCAACTCTTCGTTGAATACCTGCAACTCCTCGGATTGTATCCGGATTTGCTCGTACGCCTTAAGCAGTTTCTTGTCTGCCTGCTTGCGCTCGGTGATATCATCGAAAATAGCTACGAAGTGTTCTCTTTCCGTGCTATAAACAGACATCGACAGCCACGTTCCCAGAGGCTTGAACTCGATCTCAAACCTCTCAGGCTTACCTGTCAACGCAACCCGACTATAAGCATCAAACAGTTCTGGATGCAGCTCCTTTATCCCTGGAATTGCCTCGGTAACCATCGTGCCTTTCACTTCTTTCAAGCCGGTCAACTGTTCAAATGCGATGTTAGTATCAAGATATATAAAATCTACAGGATGACCGCAGTCATCGTAAAGCATCCTGCAGTATGCAAATCCATCCAGCATGTTCTCGAAGAGCAGGTGATACTTTTTTTCGCTCTCCCTAAGTTTTCCTTCAAGCTCTTTCTGGTCACTTATATCGAATCCGTAAATGTTTACGAATTCTTCATCGGGTGAGGGATGAAACGCGACCAAGTATACTCTTTTTCCCACTTTAACTTCCATTTTTTCGGGGCTATTCTGGGAAATTACCCTTTTCACAAAATCTACGATATAGGAAGGAAGTTTTTCTCCGACTACCACGCCCCACTCATATAATAAAGGCTCACCCGCCACATTTGAATAAAGAACCGTCCCATCATTTTCCACAGTAAGCACAGGATTTGGATTATTTACCGGTAATTGTTCTTTTTTTGTTTTCATTCTCCTCGCCAGGCTCCTTTTCTTTAACGGCATTATGCCTACTTTCAATGAATACCGAGAATGTATTAATATTTTAACTGTTAGACGACTATATATATGAACCACTTATATAAATTAGAACTCATATATAAGATGAGGTCAAGTTGTTGCTAAATAGGTCAAATTTATTTTTAAACGGTAGATGTTTAGTGCAATTAATTTTTCAGTTTAACTGTGTAACTCTGGTGTAATTTAGGAGCTATTTACTTATAAACTAGAACGTGAAGTTAGTGAATGATATACAAACAGTGACTACAATAAATCTATATCACCTGTTTTAATCAATCTTTAAGTAAAAATACTCGTTATTGAATTTATAGTGAAATAAAATACTATAAGATAACTTTCTATCCATAATTTGGAAACTCTTGAATAAATAAAGAAAAAAAGGGGCGCCGAGACCGAAAAAGTGCACTTGCTATACCTGACGTTTATTTTATATCAGATGAACATTACGAAATGGTAAATATAATGATGGATTTTGTTAACAATTAACCTAGCTATGTGTTTCTCTATGTTTTTTTGCGTTTGATATGGGGGTTATCGATAGGAAAAATACGGTCTTTAAAATATAGGGTTATTCGACATCGGTTTTTCAAAAGCGTTACATAGTCTCTGGAATGATTAAAAACGAAAACACATAAGTACGTCTTACCGACACCTGTTTTTTTAGTCGAGTAAACAAAATTAGAGCAAAATACTTAATTTGAATATGATTAAACATATTTTAAATTAAACTTAAGTAGATAAAATAAGTCAAAAACCTATAGGAAATAATCTAAAAAACACGTTTTAAATTAATATATATGTGTCACTTTTTTTAATACATTAACATAACAATATGCATGCTAAGCATATTTTATATCCTATTTGCATATCCATTATATCACTGAAAATTTAATAGCTTATTCAATAATCGTATTGAATAACTTTCTTACCGTAATCTTAAGCTTTCTCAATAGCTGTTTTGTACAAAAGAAAAAGGATATGAACAATTCAGAATTTACAGAAATTTAGCGACACTGCCCAGATTTATGTAGAAATTAGCTTTTCACTTACCAGGAAATTATAAGCAATATCCCTTGCATTCAGGCCGTTAATATCATATTGTGCATTAAGGCGTCTCATAGTGTCCTCGTTAATCCTGTTATTTAGCTTCCCCAGAGCTTCTATAGCCTTCGGATTTTTCTGAGCAAAGTCCCCAGAAACGAGAATTACTGCGTCATAGGGAGGAAGTGCGTGTTTATCGTCATTGAGCACTTTAAGCCCATAAAGGTCGTTACGGAAATCTGTAGTATAGACACTGATTGCATCTACCTTTTTATCCTTCATGGCTTCATATATTACGCTTGGAGCCGTAGACTTACTGCTTTTAAATGTAAATCCATAGATTCTGGTTATTTGTGGGAGTCCATCTCCTCTTGTGACAAATTCCTGATCAGTCCCTATCGTCAGTTCAGATGCATAGGGAGCCAAGTCGCTAATATTGGAAACTCCATGAGCTTCAGCCCAATCCTTATCAACAGCTATCGCATAGCCATTATCAAAACCGAGACGAGCTGCAATTTGTATACTGTCATTAGTAAGCATACCCTGCTCACATTCCCGATAGACTTCCTCAGGATCCCATTCCTCGAGAGGCGGCTTTTCTAATATTACGTTATAAATGGTTCCTGTATACTCAACATAGGATTGAATATCTCCTGTTTTCAAGGCTTCATAATTTACAAACGTACTGCCAAGGTTTTCTTTTACCTCGGTTTTGTATCCTTGATTTTCAAGCAGAAGAGAAATTATATGTGCAGTTATATAGGACTCCTGAAAGGGTTTTGTTCCTATTGTTCCTATTATTACTGTTCCCGGAGCTTGTGTGGCATTTCGTTCGTGATTTACATTTCCCGTACAACCACTAACTAGAAGCCAGGTTGCGATCAAGAAAAATACGATAATATGAGATTTCACCTTAATCACTCCGAAATTTTATTACGATTTTTCTATTGAATCTCTATTGAATGGATAAAAGTAAACTGATCATTTGTGGTGCTTAGGGTTGCAGGTCTTTTGCCTGCAGTATTTTTACTATCATCTTACTATCATATTTGCTCTAAGTTGCCCAGATTGACAAAAGGCGATTGAGAAAAGCTGCCATTGAAAGTAATTCTATTGATTTCACAGTTCAACCTTTTATCATTCCTATTTGCATTACAGACGTTCAAGTGCAAGGGCTCCGAGGAACGCCATAGTTTCAAATAAGTCTTTGTTCTCCGGAGTTAGAGCCTCTTTAGGTTTTTCAAAGGCAAATGCCATGAGGCCAAAAATCTTCCTGTGAGTTTTGAGCGGGATATAGTATCCTTTTCCTGCAGGTAGGTTATCTGTTCCATAGCCAGCTATCTGGCTATTGTTGTAAGCCCATAGGGCAATGGTTCTCTCTTTGTCATTGAGTGGGTAGTTAGAATCACCGGCCCCAACCTGAAGTCCTGTAGGGCCAGATACGAGTATCGCAAAGGTCCCTGACCCAAAGTTATGCATCTGATTGGCGAGAGTATTGAAAGCATCTTGCCGCGTTTTTACATCAACAAGTTCGCGGGAAAGACCTGATGTTGCTCCTACTTCAGCTTCGCTCTGCCAGATCTGAGGTAGAAGATGGCGCAAACGTGTGGCAAGGCTGCTAATTATAAGGGCAATAGTAACATATCCAACAAAAGAAATGAAGTACTGCAAGTCGTCAACAGTAAAAGTATAATAAGGCTTGACAAAAAGAAAATCGAAAATTAAAATGCTCAGACCTGCCGTAAATAAAGCTACTCTACGCCTAAAAAAGAATGCAGACGCCAGGACAGGAACGAGTTGAATAATTAGCAAGTTTGTAGGTCCGATATACTCTTTAATAAGGAAATTAATGCCCACTACAGCTGCAATCAGAATGAGACTGATTGCATATTCCACTGTAAAAAAAAGTGGGAGCTGCTTTTTCAATGGTATGTATACATTGTCTCCTTTTGGTTCGTACAGGTGGACATCAATTCCACGGGATTGTCGAATAACCCTGTATACCGGAGAAAAAAACATATCTAAGCCATGGGGCTTTCCGAGCATGATCATGCTTATATTGTTTCGCCGAGCGTAACGTGTGATCTCATCGGCTATATCATTTCCACGATAGCGAACTATCCGTCCACCCAGCCTTCTGCCTGTATCCAGGGCTTGGTTTAGCCAGGCACGCTCCTGAGACGATAAAGCCATATCGTCACCGATATCTACTGAAAACACGATCCAATCAGCATCAAATCTATTTGCAAGTCTGTATGCTGCCCTGACCATATTTTCAGCTGTAGGGCCCGGACGGATACAGACAAGAAGTCTTTCTGCTGCAGACCATGGACCAGAAATAGCTCGCGTTCGCATATAGTTGGTCATTCTCTGATCCGTATACACTGCCATATATCGCAGAGCAAGTTGCCTGAGTGCGAGGAGATTTCCAGTTCTGAAGAACCTCTGCACTGCGGTTTCAGCCATGTCTTTTACATAGACCTTCCCAGCTTTGAGACGGATATTCAACTCTTCTGGAGTAACATCAATCAACCTGATTTCATCAGCATTGGAAAAAAATGTATCCGACACAATTTCGGAAACTCGAATCCCGATAATCTGGGCAACGGCATCGTTCTGGCTCTCGATGTGCTGAATATTGACTGTCGTATAAACTGATATTCCTGCTTGTAAAATTTCTTCGACATCCTGGTAACGTTTCACATGTCTGCTGCCAGATGCATTGGTATGGACTAACTCATCAACCAGAACGATTTGGGGGCGCCGCCTGACAACTGCATCAAGATCCATCTCTTTCAGAGAGAGACCCTGATGTTCAATGGACACTGTCGGGATAACCTCAAAATTTTCTACCAACGCGTCGGTTTCAGGCCTGCCATGGGTCTCTACATAGCCGATTACGACATCTTTCTTCTCTCGCAGCCTCTGAAGTGCATCTTGAAGCATTGAGTATGTTTTTCCCACTCCTGCAGCATAGCCCAGGTAAACTGTCAGCTGTCCTTCATGCTCTTTTTCTTCAGCACGGCGAGCGATGAAGAGCAAATCTTCGGGCAGTGGTCTTCCTTCCTCTTCAGAACGATCCGTTGCCATAATCCCCCTTACAATGCACTCTTCTCATCAAGTGCCCGGTTAAGCGAAAAAACATTAACATAGGGCCCTGTGAATGGAGAGTTGATGGATTCAGAAAGCACGAGTGCTTTAACTTCTTCTTCAGGAAGGTTTCGTGCCTTTGCCACAAAATTTACCTGTAGAAGTGCAGATTCCAGGCTAATGTGCGGATCAAGCCCACTGCCTGAAGCCATAACGAGATCGGAAGGTATTGGGTCACTAATACCAGCTTTCCGGAGTGTATTTACCCTGTTGGCCACAAGTTCCAGGAGAACTGGATTCGTTGGACCGAGATTAGATCCTCCAGAAGAAATTGCAGCGTATCCACTATCTGAGGGCCTGCTCTGAAAATACTGAGATCCAGTAAAGTTCTGACCAATAAGTGTAGAGCCAATGACCCTGCTATTATTATCAACGATAAGGCTTCCGTGTGCCTGAGAAGGAAATGCGAACCCTGCAATGAGTGTTACCGCAAGAGGATAGACAAAACCCGTTATGATGAATAGAATTGTGAATAGTAATGTAGCTTTTTTGAGAGATGTCATGATTAATACCTCCTCAGATATGCAGTAGACCAGCCAGTATTAAGTCAATAACCTTTATCCCTATAAAAGGAGCAATAACTCCTCCAATTCCAAAAATAACCAGGTTATACGCGAACAACCTGGGTGCTGGCATAGTTTTGAACTTTACTCCTGCTAACGCAAGAGGAATCAGCATTGGAATAACCAGAGCATTGAATATGACTGCTGAGAGAATCGCAGACTGCGGAGTTGCAAGACGCATGATATTCAGCACTTCGAGCTGCGGATAAATCCCTATCAGGGCAGCGGGAATAATTGCAAAATACTTGGCGACGTCATTGGCAATAGAAAAGGTAGTCAGAGCTCCACGAGTCATCAGGATTTGCTTACCGATCTCGACAATATCCAGCAGTTTGGTTGGATTGCTGTCGAGATCAATGACATTAGCAGCTTCTCTAGCAGGCTGAGTTCCATCATTCATGGCCACGGCCACATCGGCCTGAGCAAGGGCAGGAGCATCATTTGTTCCGTCTCCGGTCATGGCTACCATGTAGCCCTCACTCTGGTAATCCTTAATCATCTTAAGTTTATCATCAGGTTTTGCTTCTGCTAGATAATCATCTACTCCGGCTTCTGCTGCTATTGTAGCGGCAGTGAGACGATTATCTCCTGTAATCATAATTGTCTTTATTCCTATTTTGCGCAGATCTTCAAATCTCTCCCGAATGCCCGTTTTCAAAATATCCTTTAGGAATATCACCCCAAGAATTGCTTCATTGCGAGCAACCACAAGCGGTGTGCCTCCTGCAGAGGCGATTCCATGTACTTTATCCTTCAGATCAAGAGGGATGGTTCCTCCGTGTTCAACTGCGAACTTAATCATTTCATCTGAGGCGCCTTTGAGGTAGGTTATCTCTCTGCATTGCGCACCACTAAATCTGGTTGCAGCAGAGAATGGTATGAAAGTAACATTTTCTGGCGAAACGGGAGCTTTTCCTGTTTTCTCTTGAATTAGAGCTATAATGCTTTTTCCTTCAGGAGTATCGTCTGCAAAAGAAGAAAGCAGGGCAGCTTCCATCAGGTCCTCTCGAGATTGACCATCTACTGGCAAAAAATCAACTGCCTGCCGGTTACCTAAAGTAATAGTGCCTGTTTTGTCAAGCAGGAGGACATTTACGTCGCCTGCGGCCTCGATTGCCCTTCCTGAGAGAGCAACGACATTAAGCCGGAACAAGCGATCCATTCCTGCTATTCCTATAGCCGGAAGCAGGGCTGCAATTGTTGTGGGTGCCAAGCAGACAAAAAGTGCAATAAGTACTGTGAGGCTGGTAGCAGAGCCCCTCCCACTTGATGTCGCGCTGTATGCAGAAACTGAATAGGTGCTGACCACAACTGCGAGAAATACGCCTGTAAGTGCGATAAGCAGAATTTCTAGAGCTATTTCGTTAGGAGTTTTCCGCCTCTCAGCCCCTTCCACCATTGAGATCATTCGGTCCAAAAAAGTCTGCCCCGGATCAGTGGTTATTCTGATGATTATTTCATTTGCGATAACAGTCGTTCCCCCGGTTACTGCACTTCTGTCGCCTCCTGATTCACGCACAACAGGGGCTGATTCTCCTGTAATTGCGGCTTCATTGACTAATGCAGCTCCTTTCACCACTTCTCCGTCTCCAGGGATTATTTCGTTTGCCCTAACAAGGACAAGATCACCTTTCCTGAGATCGGAGGAAGATATTTCGGTAGAAGGAGCATCAAATAATTCTGCTGTGAGTTTTCGGGCAGGAACGCTGGTTCTTGACTGTCGGAGAGACGCTGCCCTGGCTTTTCCGCGGCCTTCGGATAAAGATTCTGCAAAGTTGGAAAAGATCACTGTCAGCCAAAGCCAGAAGGAAACAAAGCCGGTAAAGAAAGAAGATCCTGGAGTAGCAGAGAAAATACCGATGACAAAACTAATAGTGGTCAGGATGCCTCCGATTTCCACTAGCAGCATAACCGGGTTTCCCACCTGCCGACGCAGATCGAGTTTCAGCACTGAGCTAATGAGTGCCTCTCGGAGAAGTTTAGATTCAAATGCACCTAATTGGGGGTATCGCTTTCTTGGCATTGCTTCAGATCCCTCCTATCATGGTAAGGTGTTCGACGATAGGTCCCATTGCAAAGATCGGGAAAAATGTGAGAGCTCCGATAATCAGGATTACCAGGATTGTCCAGATAGAAAATGTAACTGAATCAGTGGGAAGAGTTCCTGAACTGAGTGGAACTTTTTTCTTCTGAGCTAGTGATCCTGCTAATGCCAGCATGGCTACAGCTGGGACGAACCTGCCCATTGCCATTGCTAAAGCACCTGTCAGTGTGTAGAATGGTTTTGATGCGTCAAACCCGGCAAAAGCACTGCCGTTATTTTGGGCCATGGATGCAAATGCATATATCAGCTCAGAAAGTCCATGTGGGCCCGGATTCTTCATTAACTCCACAACATTAGGTAGAACCAGTGCAATACTTGAAAGCAGTAGAACAAGAACTCCGGGTATCAGGACAGTTATAACAGCTGCCCTCATTTCTAATACCTCTATCTTTTTTCCGAGATATTCAGGGGTTCGCCCGATCATCAACCCTGCAATAAAAACAGAAAGCACCACAAAACCGATCATGGTATAGAATCCAGAACCCACTCCTCCGAAGGCAACCTCACCAAGAAGAATCATGAACATAGTCATCAGTCCTCCAAGAGGAGTGAGTGAATCATGCATGCAGTTGACTGCCCCGCAGGATGTTGCTGTGGTAGATGCAGCAAAGAGCGATGATTCCCATAGTCCGAACCTGACTTCTTTCCCCTCCATGGATATTCCAGAAACCTCGAGTTCTTTTACCAGGGGATTGCCTTCCAGCTCTGCAGCATAGAGCGAGCTGAGTCCAGATAAGAATAACATTAACATAACTGCGTAGATAACCCAGCCCTGTCTCATGTTACCTGTCATCCTTCCGAAGACCAGAGGCAGGGTTACAGGTATAAGCAAGATAAGGAAAATCTCTATCAGGTTCACCAAAGGAGTCGGGCTCTCATATGGATGTGCGGAATTTGCATTGAAAAAGCCTCCTCCATTGGTACCGAACTCTTTTATTGCTTCCTGAGAGGCTACCGGCCCCATTGCAATTGTCTGTGGGTCATTCTGACCGTATCCTGTGGCATGGACATAAGGATCCAGATTCTGGATGACACCCTGAGAGGCGAGTACGAGGGCAAAAATAAAAGCTATAGGAAGGAGGATGTAAAGGATACAGCGAGTCATGTCCACCCAGAAGTTGCCGATCCTATCAGTGGACTGGCGAGTGATTCCACGCATAACTGCAATGGCTATGCAGATGCCTGTAGCTGAGGAAAGGAAGTTCTGGACTGTGAAACCAGCCATCTGAATAAGGTAGCTTGCTGTCGTTTCCCCGCTATATACCTGCCAGTTTGTGTTAGTAACAAAACTGATAGCAGTATTGATTGCAGTGAAAAGATCAAAAGCTCCGAAGTTTTGTGGATTAAAAGGAAGAAAACCTTGAAGGAGAAGAAGCATTAAAAGAATTATAAAACCTATACCGTTGAAGATGAGCATGTCACGGGAGTATCCCCGCCATCCCTCTTCTTTATTAGGACTTGTATCGATTAGCCTGTAAATCGTATTTTCTACACGACCCGGGATTCCTCGGTACATGTTTCCTACAAAAACACTGACAAAGAAATTGCTAAAAGGTAATGCTATCCCGGTAACAACTACCAAAAAGAGGATGAACATTACAGCATCAGAGGTAATATTCGGTATTGTCATTTATTAGTCAAGTACCAAAATTTATTTACTATTTCAATATAAAGGTGAGCCAGTAAAACAAAGATTTGGAAAAACTCTTCCAACACTCTTTTTTCTATGTTTCCACTGGTAGAGAACCTTGAATTAGTTGAATGTGAATGTTTTAGTTCAAGACTACAGTTGCGACTGCTGTGAGAGTCCAAAGTGGTATTCTCTACCACATGGACGACAAACGGAAGTCGTATGATGACTGGTTATATAATACTTTGCCCCTCATTCAATCAACTTCCCCAGAAGTCCACAAAAATGTCACTTATTTTCTCAATGATGTGTTAATTTAAAAAAGGCATCTTTATGAAAATAAAACTTACACACTTTAGGAGTAAAATAAAGTACAATTAAATCTGGGTCGTGGGTCTGAATCATTGAAAATCGAAAGCGGAAGAATCTCTTAATATATTCATTGAATATATGGGATGTACTCGCTTTTCCGGAATTGATCTATAATTCAGGGACACGACCTAAATCTGTCATGTTTTGAAATCAATTCCCTAAAACTTTAGAATTATATCATGAAGATCCTGACAGAAATAACCACCATCTTTATTCCTCTCACTTTCGTAGCAGGCGTTTATGGATGAACTTCGACTACATGCCTGAACTCAAGTCCCGCAGAGCTATCCTATAATCCTTCTTTTCATGATATCAGTAGGAACCGTTATGTTTACTTACTTCAAGAAGGAAAGATGGGTTTGAGCTTGATCCCTCTTTTATCCCTATTCTATTTCTTTTGTTCCTACTCTCTATTTTTTCCTTTTCCTCGAATTTAGAGCCTATCCGGAAAATCAATGATGGCATATTGTAAAGTTACAATCGGTCTACAGATATACGAGTATCTATCAGATTGTGTGCATATTGTCAATTGTAAAAGTTACCTTATGTCACAACACTTTTCAGAGAGGTCTAAATTTCTGAATCTGGCTCTTTTTCATTATCCCTCAATATTATTTTCATTATTTCTTTCCAACTCATGGGTCGTGGGTGTGAGTTGTTGAAAACCATAGTCGCTAGAAACTCCCTATACATTTCTCAAACACGGCTATAGTGCTCGTTTTTCAGAATTGATCCATGGCTCGTGTACACGACCAACTCATGAAAGCTTCGAAAGCTTAAAGCAGGCAGTCAAGTGATAATTCCTTTTCCTGCCTGCTATCACGCTTGACCAGTTATCATTCTTGATTCGTATTACGGAACTCACTTCCTATTAGAAATCAAAGGGGCAGTTGTAGCCGTTTTGTTTTTACATTTCAAACCTTGTCATAACTCCATGAAGCTCTTCAGGCGGAAGCCTGTAGAACTGGACAAAAGAGGGAGAGAGTTTTTTAATTACGGAGAAAATTCTCCAGAATATATTACTGGTAAATATGTCCTCTATGCCATAAAAGATTGTTTTTTCGTAAATGCCTTTTTCCTTCAAAATCTGCTCGACGTCAACGACTTCCATATATCCCATTCTTATCTCAAAAACTTTCAATCCTTTTGCCAGTTCTTTTGTGAAAGAACTTTCCACCCCGAATGGACTGTCAAGCTTGGCAATTGAAATAAAAATATTATTTTCATAAATAATGTTATTCTTAAACATTATATGGGTGATGTATTGAGGGATTCTGTTTATATCTCGTGAAAAGAAAAGGGCAGTTCCACTGATTTTACTTTCAGTAGCATATAGTTCTTTGTATTGTCTAAGGAAGTCATCAATTCTGGTAGGCTTCATTAATTCATAAAGCCTTTTTTGTCCAGAAGTATATATAACAATAAGAGAAAAGACAATAGCTGCTATGATAATTGACCAGTAACCTCCATGTGGGATTTTATAAGTATTTGAGAGTAGGAATACTATGTCAATGATTGTTATAAATAACGAAATTATAGTCTTTGGGATGTCTTTTTTGTGATAAAATATCGAAGTCATCAGCAGGCCTGTAATCGTCATAGTTCCGGTAACTGCCAGTCCATATGCAGCTGCAAGCCGACTCGATTCTCTAAAAACAAATATCATGTATAATACCGAGATCAAGAGCGCCCAATTTATGGAATTTATATATATCTGCGATCTCAATTCCCCGGATGTATAATCAATTTTTAACATTGGCATTATTCGGGTTGTTATTCCTTGGTAAACTATTGAGAATACGCCGCTTATCATAGCCTGAGAAGCAATAACTGTGGCCATTATACTCAGGAAAAGAAATGGTATGTACACAATACTGGCCTGTTGAGATATCATCTCGTATAATATGTTCCTTGAATCCGGATGCCTAATAAGGAATGCTCCCTGTCCAAGATAACAAAAAACTAAAGCAAAAAAAACCAACCTCCAGGCTTTTAAAATCGGCTCTCTACCCAGATGGCCCATGTCGGCATACAATGCTTCACCCCCGGTTGCACAGAGAATAACTTCGGATAGTACAAAAAATCCTGTGAGACCATTATCCAGAAGAAATCTGATGGCATAATAAGGGTTAATGGCTTTAAGTACACCTGGAGTATAGAATATTGAGGCAATACCGAAAAATGCAATGGATACAAACCATAAAAGCATTATTGGACCGAATACCCATGTAATTTTTTCAATTCCTTTACTCTGAACTGAGAAAAGTACTATAGCAATTATACTGGCAATTAAGACCAGAATACCCTGTCCTGTATTTTCGAATCCGGAAACGATACGTACTCCCTCAACGGCACTCAGTATGCTTATTGCAGGTGTAATAACACCGTCTCCAATAAGGAATGAAGTTCCTATATAGGCTAATATAGTGACAAAAGCTACATTTCTGCCTGATTTTAGTAGGGGAGTGAGTATCTCTTTTAAGACAATAGTTCCTCCTTCCCCTTTCTTACTAAGAATCATAGCAAGCCAGGCATATTCCATAGTCACGAGTATGATAAGTGTCCAGATAATTAAAGATAAAACTCCCATTACGTGAGCTTCTGTAGCTCTTGTGATAAGAAAGATAACTGTCAGGGTATAAATTGGACTTGTCCCGATATCTCCAAAAACAAGACCCATAGAATTTACTATTCCCCTGAACTCGGATTTGGAAAACATAAATGTATCACCTTGTTTATTCCAGGAATTTAGCAAAAAATAAAATTTGAGATAAAAATGTCATGCATTTAAGCCTTAAGACGATGAACCTTGATTTCTTCTGCCAGACAAGAGTAATTTCGTCTCTATTTTCGGATTTTTTCGATCAACAAGCCTAACAATAATACATATTTAATAATATTTATTTTGAGAATCTTTTTCATATATAAAGATCGTGACTCTCTTCATAGAAATTAATAGGTCTTGAGCTTGTTGAGGATTACGAAATGAGCTGATCTTTCAATGCCTTCTTAATACAGTGGGCAGTGTAGCGAAAGTTCTGTAAAATCGCAAATCTCAGAAAGTAATTAGATAGAAATAACCCATCAAATATGTTTTTAAAATGCCCCTTATGCAATTAGTCTAGCCATAACCTTAACGTCCAACAGTGAGCTTTAGAATCAACTTCATTTTCTTCTGAAAACTTCCAAGGTGAAAACTCACGTAGGTTAACTACAAAAAACAATCAATGACAGTAGAATTAAGCTTAGTGATATCGATTTTTCAAGTATCTATACGAGGGTTCCGTTGCAAAAAATCATGATATTGAAGCAAAAATTTAGTTTCACAACAAAGAACGTAAAAAAACAGAATATCTCAGATAACATCCAGATTTAGGCAGTTATTCCGAATAACTGGTTTATAAAATTGACTTCAGTACGGACACATTGATTTAAAGTGTCAACCTGTCCTTTTTTTATCATATGCATGATTTCAATTCCTTTTATAGTTTTAGTAGCCGTAGAAAAAGACTGGAAGCCTAACATTGGACGTACTATCCGTTTTATAGATCTATGATCCTGTTCAACAATATTATTTAAATACTTAATTTGTCGAAGATTTACATTTTGAGGTAATATTCTATTATTTTTCAGTTCATTTATAGCAGGTGAATAAGCTGGATTCTTATCAACGGTTATTGCTCTTGGGATTTGATTGTGCTTTGAACCCAAAGCTTTCTTAAGGAATCTCTTTGCAGCTTTTTTATTACGTTTTGCACTTAACATGAAATCGATTGTATTCCCATTTGAGTCAACTGCTCTGTAAAGATATTTCCATTCACCTTTTACTCTGATGTAGGTTTCGTCCATTCTCCAAGAGTCGTTCGTTGGTTTTAAGTATCTACGGACTTTCTTTTCTATTTCAGGAGAATATTGATGCACCCATCTCATTATAGTAGTGTGATCAACTTGAATTCCTCTTTCTATCATCATTTCCTTTAAATTTCTATAGCTCAATGCGTATTTTAAGTACCATCTAACATTTAATAAGATGATCTCTCCTTCATAATGCTTCCATTTAAAGGGATTTACTGGCATAAGATATACTCCAAAATTTCTACTCATTTCAGTAAATCCCTTTCATAACTTTTTTGCAACGGAACCCTGTCTGAACGTATATGTTTACTTCCCAAACTCACCTACGCATTACTCTATTTTTAATCCTTCAATGTGGTGTCAACCAATACTTTACAGAACATGGTTTGAAATATTAGATATACTAAACCTTGTACTTAAGGCTTGAATTATCTAGATTACTTCCATTGATAGATATCCCCGTTAACAGGATTAGTAGCAAATACACCCCCACCTCCAGCATATATTTCACGTGCCGGTCCACCTATTTGTACCCAACTATCTGGTGTACCAGTATACTGATATACTGCACTACTATCTGGTGATATGCCATATATTGTGTTCATGTCAACAGCAAAAGTTTTTCCTGGTCCACCTACCTTTACCCAACTATCTGGTGTACCAGTATACTGATATACTGCACTACCATCTGGTGATATGCCATATATTGTGTTCATGCCAACAACAAAAGTTTTTCCTGGTCCACCTACCTTTACCCAACTATTTGGTGTACCAAGATATTTGTAAATATCCCCGTTAACAGGATTAGTAGCAAATACACCCCCACCTCCAGCATATATTTCACGTGCTGGTCCACCAATTTGTACCCAACTATCTGGTGTACCAGTATACTGATATACTGCACTACCATCTGGTGATATGCCATATATTGTGTTCATGTCAACAGCAAAAGTTTTTCCTGGTCCACCTACCTTTACCCAACTATTTGGTGTACCAAGATATTTGTAAATATCCCCGTTAACAGGATTAGTAGCAAATACACCCCCACCTCCAGCATATATTTCACGTGCCGGTCCACCAATTTGTACCCAACTATCTGGTGTACCAGTATACTGATATACTGCACTACCATCTGGTGATATGCCATATATTGTGTTCATGTCAACAGCAAAAGTTTTTCCTGGTCCACCTACCTTTACCCAACTTTTGGCGCTTACTGTAGTAGTTGTCAAAGATACTACAAATAAGACCATTAGCAAAATAGTTAGTTTTGTTTTAATTTTATTGCCCATATTCGTTACCCCATAATATCAAATCACTATGTTTTCCAGACTCAGTACCACAATTTAAAGCTTGATGAGATAGCTCTCATTATAGACTACCGAAAAAATCAGAAAAACGGTTAATTTTAAGCCATCAGTTTGTATAGAACTCGTTGCTTCTACTATGATACAATTTTAATAGGTGCTTTTGTATCACTAGAGTATTAGTATCCGATGAATATAATAATTAGTGAAATATAAATACGAATCCAATATTAATGGGAAGCCAAGATGGGTATTTTTGCATATCCCGCCAAAACGTATTATTAAGGAGTGAAAAATATAAAATTACAGATATTTAAATACCAAGAGACGTCTCAAATAATCTAGGGGGATGACTATCATAGATCTCAACAAAATAAAAGGAAGGATCCTATCCTCAAAGTTTACTTAGGTTCTTGAAAAAAACTTAGAATTTATTGGTTCAGTGACAAGAAAATGTGTTTTAACTTTAAAGAAAAAGAAACAGAAGCCACGAGTATTACCGAGCAACAAAAAGTTCTAAACCTACATTCGGCAGCAAGCACACCCCAACATCTAAATATCCTTAATTGTTATTTTTTGCATGTTCACTTAAAAAACAGTATCATACGGACTATATATTTAACACGAGTTGCCATTTATCTCATTTACCCCAAATATATATTAATCATGTTATGGTTAACATTTAGTAATTTTTGATTTAAATTGAATTTCAAAAGTTCTGAAAAAAACGATATCAATAAAAAAATCGAATGGATTTTTATGTCGACCTGCCGAAAGCAGGTTCTAAAAGTATCGACACATTAATATTTGGAAATGTATATTTGCCGTTCTTTAATATGCCGATTTAGCGGGATGTAGGATAAGAGAAAGCAGTTGCCCGCTTTCCCTCTCCGACGAACGGAGCGTAAAAGTTTCCCTTTACTCCGCTCTGGCGCATCTTTACCTTTTCAGGTGTCAGCCAAAAATTGCTCAAATGTTGATTGTCGAATTGAGAAAAAGAAGTGTTTTCTTCGTTTACGCCATTCTTCAAAATATGCTCTGTCCAAGTAGGGGTGCAACCAGCTAATTCTAAATTTTGTACGTTAAGCATTCAACATCAAACGAGATAGTAACTTTGGAACTGAAAATAACGTAGATGAATTAATCTAAAACGGCAACAATGTACTTGGTCCGGGCCTGCAGCAATTATCAAGAGGAGAATATCAAATACTGGTTACCTTACATATCGTCCTTATTCTAAACGTACAAACCTATTAGGAGAGTTGTCTTTGACCAGCGGACTATTGCTAACCTAGACGCCTTCCGACCACGAAATTCGTCTTGATTTCAAAAGTGATTTCTTAGCGTACGAAATTTAGGATTTGCTGGTTGCACCCAAAAAAGGGATCACATCAGTTTCAAAATGGAGCGCAAACAAAAGACTTTAGAAAAATAAGAGTTTAAAGTCCGGCTTCAACTATTTGTTGCCATTTGTAAAATTCTTCAACGTAATTATTATAATCTTCAAGGAATGAATCTATTTTTCTGTATCTAGGTTCTCTGTCCGGAAAAACTGCTTTTACTGTGTTCCAGCTGTTCTTTCCTCTTTCGTAGTTTTCCCATATACCATTTTCCACATATCCAAGTAAAACTTCTCCACCGATCTCTTCGATCTTCTCAAAGGATCCCTTCACGAATTCCGAAAAAGAAATTGGTTCAGCTTGCAGGGCTCTCCTCCTCCTCCATGACTCAAAACCTGTTATTGGTCTTCCTATATGGTTCTGTTGCAAAAATTGCTTCTTTGTCTCTTGTGAAGCCTGAAACTGGATACTTTTCTTTCATTATTAGCTATACAGTTGTTTTCTTAAAATTACTATATTTTTACTTAATTATGGCTATAATTGAGGCTAATTTATTGAGATAATGGACAAAATACAGTAGTTTTATGCTATTATAACTGTGTTATCTAAAAAGTGAGGACTTACGCACTTGATGAACAAAATCAAGTACATTAGACATTATGGTCAAATTTGCTTCTTAGATAGTTAAAGGTTTAATGCTATTAGTTCAACTGCGTAAATTATATTAAATATATAAATATAGAACCCTATCAGTACTTTAAAATTTTTAATCTGGAAATCTTTTTTGCTCTGAAACAATTTTTTGTGTAAGTAACTTAATAAAATCTAAGATATTATTAGATTTTGACACTAAATATTAATCGTTGAATATTTTCAGGGGCTATATGGTGAAATATGGGAAACTGAGTTATTTGAAGACAAAATTTTTCTTATAAATTTGATATCTTAATCAAATAATTCAAGCATCACTGAGATGCATCTGGATGGGATTATGGAAAATGAATAATGAACAGTTTCAAGGTGAAAAAGTGGTTTGGGTTGATTGGATTTTATTGGCGTTCAAACAAAAACAAGGGACTCTTAATAATTTAAATTATGAAGAAGAGATGGAAAAACTGAATGAACTGAAAAAACAGCAGATGGATGAAAAACAATGTCAGTTTTCGGCAAACTTGTAGTCAGCATTATCGGCGCTATGAAAACTCTGCAGTTATCTCTTTTGCATTTGATCTAGGGTTTATCGAAGGAATCAAGAAAGTTCTGATATGATATGTAATAGTTGGGCTTACACTCACATAGGCAATATCCGAACCTTTTATCTTAAACGTAGCTATTGTCTTAGCGTGGGTTTTGTCGGAAATGTTGGCGATACCCCTAAAAGTAAACTAATTTTTACAAAAATTTGATTAAAATAAGAAAGTTTAACATTATAAAACAAATTTAAATAATTGATATTTTATGTATGAAAATTGAATATGTGAGTGTAGACCATGAAAACTAACAAAAAAATAGCTTTAATATCGGCAGTGATGATTTTATTTTTAATCATTGTTTCATCTACTGCATCAGCCGCTACTCTAAACGTAGGGCCTAAAGAAAAGTACAAGACAATTCAAAATGCTATGGATCATGCTCAAGAAGGAGATACCATTATTGTTAAATCTGGGACCTATCATGAGACCGTTAATATTACAACAAGTGGCTTAACAATTCTTGGAAAAGGGTATCCAAAGGTTGATGGATTCACTGATCTTACTGACCCTTATGGTCAATATGGACAACACGATATTAATATCAATGGATTCTCTATCATGAAAAACGGAATCGATTTAAGTGGTTTAGGAGCAAGTGGTCAAATAGTAAGAAATAATTATTTCTATTCTTGTGGTGTTTATATTATTGGAGAGATGTCTTCTGCTACTATCAAAAACAACGATTTTACAAAAGGCGAGATTATTTTAAGTGATTGTAGTGCAGAGATAACTGGAAATAAAATTAGGAACGCAGATGTTGGAATACTTTTAAGTCAAGGAGCTGGATCAGGAACAAGTGCAGACATTTCAGGAAATAAAATAACTGACTGTAATGTAGGAATTAGGTTTTTTAGAGATAGTGCCGGTGGTATTTATAACAATTACTTTAGCAACAAAAAGAACATAGAATTCGATACGGAATGGGACGGCCTACCAAATACCTGGAATACCACTAAGACTCCAGATTATAATATCGTTTTAGGACCTTATATTGGTGGGAACTTCTGGGGCTCTCCTAATGGTAAAGGCTTCTCTCAGACAGCTTTTGATAAGAACTATGACGGAATTGCAGATTCTCCTTATATTATGGATAGTAAAAATACTGACTACTTACCTCTGGTTGCCATTAAAGCTCCGGTAGCTTCTTTTAAAATGTCAAAATCAAGCGGGAAAGTACCCTTAACAGTCAAGTTCACAGATACAAGCAAAGGAGTAAATATGACAGAAAAATGGAGCTTTGGAGATGGAGCGACTTCCACTTTAAAGAATCCATCACACAAATATAAAAAAGTTGGAAAATTTAAGGTTACTTTGACGGAGACTAACAAGATAGGACGCAGTTCAAAGAGTCAGTTTGTAAAAGTTACTAAATGAGGAAATTATATTTCCTTTTACTAATTTTTTGGTAGTCCATTTTCATTGAGTTGATATTATATAATAGAAGTAATATAATTATATTTCTGGGGAAACGAGGTCCTAAACCACAATTTACTGACGTTGCTTGTCCAAATAATTTATGCCAACTTTACGGTCTTAAGGATAAAGGCAACATTGTCGGAAATGGAACATCTATGAGTCGTGGAGAAAAAGTCAGAAAATACATCTGTCACCACTGTGGCAAAGTATTCAATGACTACACAGGCACTTTCTACAGTGATCTCCGTAAAGAGGAGTTTGTTATTGATTTAGCTTTGAAAATGGCAATGAAAGGGATGAGTGAAGAGGGTATTGCTGATGTATTGGGGATAACTCCAGCTACTGTACGCAGGTGGTTAGATCGTGCAGCAGAAGGCTGTGATAAGGTAAATAAGAATTTGATGAAAGACCTGAATGTACCCAAGATTGAAATGGACGAGATATGGGTAATTGTCCAAAAAAAAATCGTCCCAAGAATGAAAAATTATGAAGATGATGGCCCGTGGATGTGGGTAGCTTTTGCACCAAGTTGCAGGTTAATAGTTGCTTTTTCTATAGGTCCCAGAAAACAGCATGTTGCGGACGAATTAGTGAAATTAACGGCTAAACGTCTTTCTGAATCAAAGCCTCTTTTTGTCTCTGATGGGTTAGAATTTTGTGGAAAAGCTCTTCTCAAACAATTTGGAGAAATAGAAGAGTTCCCCAGAACAGGGAAGAGAGGACGGCCAAAGAATCCAAAACTTGTTCCTCCTGATGACTTGAGGCATGCTCAGGTAGTCAAAAAAAGAAAAGGAGGAAAGTTACAGAAGATTGCAAAGAAGATTATATTTGGAAAAGACACTGAAGAAACTGAGATCTCAACAAGTTTACTCGAAAGACAAAACCTGACATTCAGGCAAGACAACAATAGAATTTCAAGAAAAACGATAGGATTTTCGAAGAAAATAAAGTGTTTAATAGATAGAATGATGCTATACTGTACACATTTTAATTTCTGCAGGGAACATGGAGGATTGACATATCAGGATGATAAAGGCTTTAAATGTAAAAATACACCTGCAAGAGAAGCAGGAATCACTCAGTCAAAGTGGAGTTTAAAAGAACTACTGACATTCAGGTGTTTTAAAACATCAACCAGATAAAACAGGACGACCAATTTTTTAAACAAACATTTATAATTCTATTTTGACATACTTTAAAACATGTCAAAACCAATGACAGAAGGCATTAATCTAAACTGCCTATGTGTTTCTCATACTTTTTTTGCATTTGATTCCGGGGTTATCGAAGGAAACAAGTAAATTCCTATATACATTGGAACGATTGAATAAACAAAAGTATAGGCAATTGTGCGAAATTCTGCTCATAATGGGCAATTTTTCGTATAATAATCAGGTGATAAAATTAAAATTGCACTTTTAGTATTACAAATTCAAATATAAGTATGTCAGTCTTGCATACTGAGGGCAATTTATCATTTAAGAGGTAAATTAAAATACGAATCAAACGTCAATAAAGTCGGTGATACAATGAATGAAACAAAATCAATAGCATTGCTCGCCGTGATGTGCCCCCATGTACCGGAAAAGAATAGAGAATAAACAAGAAGAAAGAACTCATGAAATATTGGATGATATCGCAAGAAAATATGAGGCTCGTATATTTGCTAAAATGAGAGTTGCAGATACTCTAATAATAGAAAATAGTGGACTCCCAAATAATGAGTACTCTTATGCATTTAAAGCTCACTTTGATTTTGTAATTGTTAATAAAGATTCTATTCCAGAATTTGCAGTTGAATTTGATGGATTACAGCATAAATTTGATCCGTCATCAATTTATAGAGATAAATTAAAGAATAATATTTGTCGTAAACTTGATTTTCCTCTTTTACGGATAACATCAGAGTATTTTGAGAAAATTGGAAGATTTCCTACTATATTAAGTTGGATTACTGAACTTTATTTTCTGCAAAAATTTTTTTATGTTGCACAAGACAAAGGAGAAATTCCTTTAGATGAACCTTGGATGTGGTTTAGTGTATGTGGTTATGATCCGGTTGTTCATTATAGAGCATTTCTAATAAATGCATATGATAAAGGGTTATGCTGCAACGATGTGATAAAATTTATATCTGGGCGCTCTAAGGATAGAAAATCTTATGCTACTTTATCGATTTTAAAAATCCAAGATAATAAGTACATTGCTAATTTTGTAGAATGTCTTGCAATTAAATTTTTTGCAATAACAGCACATGATATTTCAAATGAAATTTCAAAATATAATATATATAAAAGGTTTAGAAAATATATTGAAGGAAATAATATTAGTACCTACACTTATGCTGAAGTATCAAAAATGCAAGAAGATTTTGTAAAGCAACATGATATTTGTTCTAGTACTATTTAGGAGAGTAACTTTACAGGTGTCTAAAAACTCAATCAATTATATAAAAAATGCACTATTAGCCTATTTCAGTACTTAGCTAAAATTCCCTTTTCATGCTTTACATATTCATTATCTCAAAATCTCTAACATTAACCTAACCCTTAACTTTTTTCTGAGCCATTCCTTGATAAGGATTATGAACATATCAAATCTGGATACTTTATTACAGAATCTTTTCGGATAAAATGATATAAAACTATTCCTTTTTACTGTTATGAATCGTGAAGAAATTCTTGAGCTTTGTGCTTCAAATCCTGAAGCTATTATAAATTACATTAAAAGTTTGGAACCTACTTTTGATTTTGATGAACCTGAAAGACCAGAATGCTCTTTGGATTTATATAAAGCAGATAGACGTGAAGAAATTTGTGGATACGTATATAATGATGGAAGAATAGCTGATCCTTGGGATGCATATGCAAGTGGATATTTAGTCGCAGTAAAAGAGCTAATTAAAGTTGCAAAAAGAAATGGGTTCATGGAAGATACTTTTGGTTACCCTATCTTTTACTTATTTTACCATTATCTTGAATTGCGTTTGAAACTAATAATATGTCGTGGGGAGTTCTTCATAACTCCAACACAGCAGAAACAAGATTTATCCACAAGCCATAATATAATTTCTTTGTGGGATCAATGCAAAATAATCTTAAAAGAAATTGAAGGTTGGAAAGAATACACAGATTTAAGTGCGGATATTAAAAAAGACTATGAAACAATAGATCATTTTATTAAAAAAGTTGCACGAGATACAACATCACAAGCATTTCGTTATCCTGAAAACTTTAAAAAACATAAACCATTTCTGGTAGATGATAAAGAACAACTGTTTCTTAATGTTACAAATCTGTCATATATTGTAAATTGGTTATCTTACAGACTTGATGGAATCAGCATGGCAATTGGTGTGCAGTTATCTTTTTGTGGAGATTTCTATTAAACTTATTATTGGAAGTTTGTGTTTTAATAAATACATACATTTCGCTGTTAAACCTATAGCCTTTGTTGATTTATTCACTAATATGTGTATAAAATGAATAGGTTATACTAAAATACCCAAATTACATTCAATCTCTTACAGTACTTGCTAGTATTAGCCTGCATTGTAACGATCTTTCGAAGATGCATCATTCAAAATCTGATTAAGCACTATACCCATAACTTGTTTAACAGCTTCACCATCATCATTAATATCCTTGATTTCTGAAAGAAGCGAATCACCCATTATTTGATAAATTGTATTATCAGTTATACCTTTAGCGTTCATCCATTTTCTTAATATTAAATCTAGTTCATTATCCACATTCTGGAAATAAACGCTCAACCGACTTAGTTCTGCTATCATTTCTTTCTGACCACGTATATGACCGAACTTCATAGCTCGTGCAAAGAAATAACGGTGTGCTATAAAATTTCTCTTTTCCAAAGCATCAGAAAGTTTCTTTTCAAAATCATCTGATAAATCAACGGATTTTTTAACAGTGGATATCAATCGACCAAGTGTCTTTTTAAAGTTTCCTTCAAGAATAGAGTCAAATTGCAATTTTGTAATATGGTCGGCATTAGGATTATAAACGGTAGTAGCAAGCATAGCTAAAGTTCTTTCTAAACATTGAATGTGATACATCGTAAGCCCATAAAATGCATACACTTCTCTGTTACGATATGATTCAGGGTCAAGTGTATCATCGTAATTGTAATTAGCTATATTGTCTGTCACGCATTTCAATATAAGTAATAAGCTGATAAATGTAACGAAACATATTAGAGGTATCGCCAACATTTTCGACAAAACAGGCGCTAAGCCAATAACCCTCTTTAACTCCTCAGGTTCAAGCATATTTTCTCAGAGATTTTATGTGTTCTATTAAAGTATCTATAGATTTGAACAACATGTTTGAATATGCAAAAACATGTCTATATATAAAGTAGTATCAAAAATGGTAAAGAATATCTATAGTAGAATTTGATTCTTTGTAATAATTTTGTTATTGAATTTTATTAAAATTAAAATTTAAGGTCAAAAATGTTCTTTTTTGATATAAAACTTCCATATTATTAAATATATGTTAATTTAAAAACTCCACTAATTAGAAAAATACTCAAGTTTGCTTATATGTGCTTTATCAGAAATGTTGGCGATACCTCTATAAGCTAATCATTTGCGTCTGGTTTAAAAAGCTAGTCATTTTTAAACTTCATTATTAAAAAAGAAAGATTTATAACGTGAATGAGTAAAATCAATCAGTCTCATGGTTGGATTTTGAAATGGAGCAGAATGAAGATTTAGAAGTACACTTTAAATGTGAGTTTGAATTAGATCCTAATGATGTAATTACATGCTGTAGTTGTGGGTTTTTCTTGTTCGAAATGGGAAGGTACGAAGAAGCTGAAGAGCAGTTTAAGCGCGCTCTAGAATTAGACCCTAATTATGCTGAAGCACATTTTTATTATGGATCTCTACTTTACGAAACGGAACGGTATGAAAAAGCCGAAGAACATTTTAAACATGCTCTAGAATTAAACCCTAATTATACTGAAGCACATTTTTATTATGGATTGCTTATGCATAAAAAGAATCGGTACGAAGAAGCCGAAGAACATTATAAGTGTGTTCTAGAATCCGATACCAAAAGTTATAGAATATACTATAATTATGGTTTACTCTTGCAAGAAATAGGGAGAAATGAAGAAGCTGAAGAAAAGTATAAACGTGCTCTGGAACTCAATTCTAATTATGCTGAATTACACTATAATTATGGATTGCTTATGCATGATATAGGGCAATATGAAGAAGCCGAAGAACATTATAAGCGTGTTTTAGAGCTAGATCCTAATGATGCAGGCACACACTGTAATTATGGTTTACTCTGTTGTGAAATAGGGCAGTACGAAAAAGCTGAAGAACATTATAAGTGTGCTCTAGAATCCGATACTAGAAGTTATAGAATATACTATAATTATGGTTCGTTACTGCAAAAAATGGGGCGGAATGAAGAAGCTGAAAAACATTATAAACGTGTTCTAGAGCTAGATCCTAATAATGCAGGTACACACTGTAATTATGGTTTACTTCTTTATGAAACAGGGCGGTACGAAGAAGCAAACGAACATTATAAGCGTGCTTTGGAATTAGACAATAATGATTCAGACACACATTTTAATTACGGTTTACTTCTTTATGAGATAGAACAGTATGAAGAAGCAAACGAACATTATAAGCGCGCTCTAGAATTAAATCCTAATGATGCAGGCATACATTTTAATTACGGTTTACTTCTTTATGAGATAGAACAGTATGAAGAAGCAAACGAACATTATAAACGTGTTCTAGAACTCGATCCTAATAATCCAAGTGGTCATGCTGCTTACAGTTTATTACTTCTTTTCATGGATTTAGAAGATGATGCCATTGAAGAAATGAAGATTGCATCCAGATTATTTCGAGAAGAAGGAGACGAAGTTCAAGAACATCTTGCTTTTGCATGGCTTTACGATAATTTTACAGATAAATATTACTCTAATGGAAATTATCGAGAAAGCGGACATTATGCTGAAATGTCTGGAAATGAGTACATTGAAGCAAGCAAGAAGGCAGGAGATGAATCAAAGGTCGCTTCTTTGACTAAAGGATATATGCTTAAAGGAAGAGCTAAAATTCGTAAACTTGATCTGATCGACTTCCAGCTACCCATTACTATTGAAATGTTTACGATAATAATGAATGGTATATATAATGCATCTAAATGTTACAATAAAGCCGCAGAGGTGTCTCCAGTAGATAACCAAATCTGTAATGCCTGTTCACTTTCGATGAGATGCTTTTCCGAAATGATCGACTACATGCTAGCGGTAATCAAACTGGAAGAAGTTCGAGGACTAAAAAACAAAATAGAAAAATGGACAGAAGATTTGGCTAGTTGTGAGAAAATATACAAAGGAAGCGAAAAAGGGGAAGGTTTTATACAGTCGTTATATAAGTTAATGCTCTGTATTGGAAGCCTTGAGAAGTGCAAACAATTTGCTATGTGGACAGAAATGAGGGCTTTTGAAGACTGTTGCTTTGAATTGATAAAAGCTGCAAATACCATTGAAGGACCTCTTCAGAAAATTATTGAAAGTTCTGCAAAACAAATGGCTCATTTTAAGCATGAAATAAGGCTTTATGAAGGCATTTTAACAAAACCATTTAAAGGTTCAATACATAAAAATGAAACATTAAAGTCGAAGCATACGGTAAAACCAAGTATTTATCCCACATCTCAAAAATTAGACCAAATTTATGAGAACATTTTGGAAATAATTCTTGATACAGGAAATGATATAGAGAGACGAGCATTTTCATATAAAGATAGAAATGAACCAGAATTAAGAGATGTTTTACTTGCGAGTTTAAATTCACACAAAGAAATTATTTCATCTGGAGAATCATTCAATAAAACCGGAAAAACCGATATTTTAGTATCTTCTTTGAATGAAACTGTTTTCATAGCGGAATGTAAAATCTGGAGAGGAAAAAAGTCATTAAAAGATGCAATTTCCCAATTACTCTCTTACTTGACATGGAGAGATAATAGAGTTGCACTTATCGTTTTTTATAAAAACCGAGAATTTTTAATGTCATTGAAAAGTATTTCCAACATTGTTACTTCTTTTTTTAAGGAACAAGAGCTAAAACTGTTTATTGACAAAGAATATAAAGCCGATGTAAAAAACATATTTAGATTTATCTGCGGCCATCATTTAGATAGAAGTAGAGAGATAGTTCTTACAATTATTATGTTCGATCTTTCGTTATAGCTTATCTTTTAGGGGTAGAGCTACGTAAGCTGTCACCAGCCGCAAAGTAGCAGGCACTACTGGCATAATCTGAACAATTCGGCCCAATGGAGCATAGCTGTCATCAAGTGCAAAGTGACTTCAAATATCTAGCAATAATCTTAATTGACTCGGTTTCTCTGTAAATTTGCTTTCGAATTTATCCTAAGTTTCATGGCAAAACCTATGGACATTCTAAAAGCTTCAGATTTCTGAAAAATTACAAGATATCTCTAGTATGCAGAAATAACATAAATTTACTAAAACCCGTAATACAAAAATTGTTATTTCGGTTTTATCGTCTGATTATTATAATGAAAATTACCATTTCACTGCAGATTTTTTCACAATTGCCTATGTGTTTGTTTTCTAAATAATTACAAAGTATATAGGAATAAGCTTGTTTCCTTCGATAACCCCCACATATGCAACAATCCTATGAGAAACGCATAGGCACTTTTCTTTATGTCTCCTGATAATGGAAAAAAAAAACCGTAGTTTTGATTTTTATAAAACAGTTTAAATTTAAAATCACATTTCTAAATATTGTATTTTATCTGGATAATCAACTTCTTGATATTTATATTTTATAGAAAAACTTAGACTGCAGTCCTGGGAGATATCCTTTCATGTACCTCTAAGGAATCAATATCAGTAAAAGTAATTGTTATGGTCCTGAACCACTTTTGTCGTTGACACTGGACCACTTCTGTCGTCGTCTTGGAAGGCCTTCTCTCCGGATCCGCGAGACCCCCACAGCTGCATCCTAGGAGCTGTCACCCTGGCAGAACCCCGGAAATACCGGGAGCTAAAAAGCCACAGTGGAAGTTCTAGGGATAATCAGCTATCCAGTTAAGTGCCCACCTCCCGAAGACTTTACAGAACCAGTTTTAATATAATTTAAATACTTAAATCGATTTAAGATATTATGACCTTTGAAGATCCTACTAAAAATATAAAAGCAACTTATTTGCAAATCCCGGGTTATTTTATTACAATGCAGCAAGAAATGGCCTCTCTTGTTAATACTATAAGTATACACCAACCAAAAATTGTTCCTACTACCATTTCTGAAAAACTAATCACAGGTATCTCCTTAAATAATGGAATTCTTAATGCAGCGTAGCAAGTATTAGCTTCTCCAAATTACTTAGCAACTACTCAAGTATTAAATTCTCGAGTTTACAAATATAACACACTCATTTCAGGCATAGGAGAGGTCTTTTCAAAATTTGACATAAATCTAAAAAATTATGCTGATAACATAGAGTCTATACTACGTGAGAATTATTGGTTTTTCACATCTTCAATGGAACCCAGTTTAGGGACATATATTATCGAAAATATAGACAAACATCCCAACAAAAAAGCTTTTTTAGATAAAACATTTGTCGATTATCACTCACTGAATAATTTCGAAGAATTAGATTATATGGCTGAAAACTGGAGTCGCATGACTTTGATTCGTGATAGACTCAAAATTTTAAAAGAATGCGTATCCATATTAAAAGATTCAAAATCTGAGCACAGCAATATCAAAAATCCTCATTACGTAATAATTCCTACTTTGATCGCCCAAATTGATGGATTAATGACTGATTATTTAGAAAAAAAGAATTTTACTACAAATTATCTCAATGAGAGAAATAATGAATTTAAAACTAAAATTGAAGCTTACATTAAGAAAAATTACTCTACAAACATGTCACTAGGAGCCTTCTTACTAGAAGAAAGCAATGCTGCAAGTGACCTTTTATTAGATATTCTTTTCCAGCATGCATATACTTCAGATAAGATGTCTGACCTAACAGGACCTTTTAGCAGACATAAAATAATGCATGGGCAATTTTTAGAATATGGACAGATAGAAGACACAATAAGACTTTTTTTACTAATTGACTTTTTAGCTGGATCTATAGAAAAAGACTTACGCAATTCACCATAGAACTTACATTCCACACCCCCCTCTAAAAAATAAGGTAATTTTTTAACAACTGGTTGAAATTATTAGATAGGCTTGGCAGTGTACCGAAATTTATGTAAATTTACTCTGCATATTATGCATAGCTTTCCTTGTAAAACCTCTGTCTTTTTTCCATTCTAGCAAAACTATTGAGCATTTTTACATGAATTTTTGAGATAAATAAAAACAAAGAATAGCTACGTTTCTACATAGAACGTTCGTATTTTCAGGTAAATTTTGCAGACTTCACTATACTATTCTTCAGAAACAAGCCAGAAAAACGAACTTTTTTCTATTATGTTCATATCCCAATTTTCGAAAATATAAAAAAAGTTAAAAGTTTCTATCTTATTCAGGTTTTCAGGTAAAACCTATGCATCATTGAGAAAGTGCAACAAGAAGCTAAATTGCGTATTGTAAGGAATCACGACTATCTATTTAGGTATACTTCCCTCTTGTTATTATTGCATACATGCCAATAATTCTCCACTTTTATCTCTATGTTTTATTATTCAATGAAACGATTAAATACACGTACATACACAGATAATATCATGGCAACGAAAACAATTAGTATAAGTGAAGAAGCATACGAAAAGCTTAAAGGTTTAAAAGCTTCCGAAAAGGAAAGCTTCTCCGATGTGATCATCAAATATTACCCCAAAAAAAGAAAGCTCTCTGAAGTACTCGCAAAAATAGGACCTAACCCTGAACTAGCAACTGCAATCGAAAAAGCTTCTAGGGATATGAGAGAGGCAAAGATGAGGGAAGTTGATATTGATGCCAGTGCTCGATAGTTCTTTTATTGTAGATCTCTTAAGAGGAAATGAAGATGCATTTAATAAACTTGCTGAAATGGAAGAAAAATGTATTCCCATAAGTACGACAGAAATTAATGTTCTTGAGTTGTACAGAGGCGCTTATCTCTCAATGAGAGTACACCAAAATCTCGAAAAAATCAAGGAAATTCTAGAATGTTTTCAGATACTAGAGCTTGAAGAATCAACTTATGAAGTATTTGCGTCCCTTTCTGCCAGTTTGCTTTCAAGAGGAAGACCAATTGGGGCATTTGATGAACTCATAGCTGCCATAATATTGTGTCACAATGAGAAAATAGTTACTAGAGATAACCATTTCAAAGAAATACTAGAGCTTGAGGTTACAGATTATTGAAGATATAATTAAACATTAAGTACCAAAAATCAGTTTATTGATGTTTATTTAAGTTATCAAAAAATACATAGGTTTTAAGGTAAAACCTATGCATTTTCTTAGTTTAGCTTCTATTGCGATTTTACACAATTTTTAAGAGAAATACAAACCAAATGATAGCTACGTTTATAGATAAAAGGTAGCTATTTCTTTGATTTTGGACTAATTTTTAGGGCAAATAACTAGCATATTAGCCAAAAATAGCTACCTTTTAATATTTTGTAGCTATCACGTTTTTCCTATCTTAAGCACTATCAAAGCCTTTCATTTACAGACTATGAGCTTAAAGATATAAAGAAAAAACTATCACAATTGGGTCATTCCAGGAAATGAATATTTGATCTCTATTGATAACGTTTTATAAATTATTTGTTCATCTGAATAAAAGTCGCCTGTTTTTTCTCTAATTTTGGAATGGTATATTTTGTTCTCTTTGGTATTCTACATCATATAGGAATATGGACTCATTACCGATTACATCGCTATTAAGTGTAAAAAAAGATATGAGAAACACATAGGCACTTTAAAAACCGCTATCAAGAGACTCTAATTTACGGCTATTGTTTTAGGTAATTGAACTGTACATATGTAGAATAATCATTTTTAAATCTGCTAATCTTATGGAGCAAAATGTAGGCTTAATCTAAGGCGCTTGGTTAACTTTTTAGAGTGGCTCCTTGTGTGATTTATTAACTAATTTTAAAAAGCTTGTTATATGAGCTTAGAATACGGCCTTGTTTTTCTGCCAGGAACTTTCTGCGACTACAACTTCTACCAGGAACTTTCTGCGACTACAACTTCTACCAGGAACTTTCTGCGACTACAACTTCTACCAGGAACTTTCTGCGACTACAACTTCTACCAGGAACTTTCTGCGACTACAACTTCTACCAGGAACTTTCTGCGACTACACTTCTACCAGGAACTTTCTGCAACTACAACTTCTACCAGGATTCTTCCAGTTAATACCGCTTAATTTCCAGTGAATATCGCTTAATTTCCAGTTAATACCGCTTAATTTCCAGTTAATACTGCTTAATTTCCAGCCATACTTCTGCCAGGAACTTTCTGCACCGACCTCAATTCCTGCAACTACCTAAGCTACATCTGCACCTACTCTCCCGTAGACTTCATTTATATACTCACATAGTCCACATCTAAACTCCAAATCTAGTTTAAACCCCATAACTGCAAATCCGTGGCTTAATCTCAGCCTCGCTGTTCGGTTTTATTGTATGGGTTGGTGTGTCCTTATCATCTTTTTTAAAAAGTGCCTTGTACGGGCCTTAGAATCATTCAGCCATTTGATGGTGTTTTTATTGATCTAATACTACACGGTGTAGCTTGTAGCGTAGTTATATATACAATACCGTATAGTATATTAGTAAGATAATAGGACGCGACAACATGAGAAGAAGAACAGCCACACCAAAATATCTCAGTCCAACATAGAAGATGGAACAAATCAGGGACCCCAACAAGAACATACACCCCTATACCTTTTGAAAGGTGGTTTATCCTGGGAATCAGAAGGATGGAAAAGAGAGGGGCTGAATTTGCCTTTCTTTGCCCCGGATTGGTTCGAATCCAATGGCCTGAAAAGGTCGCAATGCTTAGAACGCTTGCAGATTTTGAGAGGGAATATGAAAATGAATACCTCCCAAAATTCTAATTTCTTGTTTTGCCCGAAAGTAGTATATGTTGCGCTCCACTTTAGAACACAAGAGAGGCTAATCAATGACTGAAACAAAAAGAAGGCAGGGACAGAGAGGGGCAATTCCTAAAGACGTTTGCCCAAAATGTGAAAAAGAGTATCTTAAGACTGCAGGAGGGAGAGATGGAAGAGGCTGGACGAAGATAGGTCAATATTGTCCTAATCCTTCCTGTGATTATATCATAAAAGATTGGGTTGAAATTGAAGACGACGAAGAAGAGGTGCACTAAATGGAAATGACAATGATAGAGGCCCTTGAAAAACTTGCACATCTTAATGAAGATGGTTTTGAAACTCTTGTGAAGACCAATGCGGGGGAACCACATATAATCGAATACGCAATAGAGGATGTAAGAAATTATGCGGAAGATCCCGATGAGATATTTGATTTGCATGTTACCGAAGAAACGATTCAAGAATTTGATGAGAACGGGTATATCAAAACAGGCGAACCACTTTACAGAGTTGTTCACGGAAACGATGATAATCACGGTGGAATGAGCGAGCAAGAATGGACAAAAATCTTCATGCCGAAGAGGAATAATAAAACTGTGATTGGATTTCCTTTCTGTTTTCCTTCTTTTTTATTTTTTATTCTTTTTTCAATAAGTGTTACAAATACTCATTCTAGCGATTTCGATAGAAACGCTAATTGTAACGGAGTTAAATATATGAAAAATTGTGTTATTTGTGGAAAGAAAATAAGATATCCCAAAGAGCCATGGGATGCAGATACTTTGCACCCTAAAAAGTATTGTTATTATAAGTGCATAAAAAAATGAAAAAACGTGCTGCGAAGAATACGGGTAGAGAAGACACACGAAAAAACCTGGCCACGCTGTCATGAAAAATTCACGTCGAAAAGAAGGGACACTGAATATTGCTCCAATAAATGCAGGCAAGCTACGTATAGAGAAAGGGCAACGTATGGGGAAGACGCAAGGAAGATCAAAGTTATCGTGCTCATAGATGGTTATTGCCCGCTTGTCACAGATTTAAAGAAATTTTAGAGTCTTTTAGGGGAGATCCCGAGGTTGAGGATTACAATAAACTTTTTTTCATTGAATATCTTAATGTGGACGAGAATAAAGAGCTTGCTTTTAGTTATAACGAAAAACTCAAGGAAACTGGGATGCCGTTACCGAGTGTTGTTCTACTAAAACCAAATGGAATACAAATTGCTTTTCTATCCGGTACACCAAAAATGGGTAGAATGATGCAATTAATTGTGAAATCAAGAAACTTTTTACCTTTTTATCCGTATTGAGATAGAAAAGTTATCCCGGCAGCTGCAGGCCTGACCTAAGAATGATATGTTTTAGATATCAAAAGACTTATCCAAAATGGGATATTTTGTGCAGGCTGACTTTAAATTTAAGTGGTCTGTTCGTTCCAAGGCTAAAATGCTATTGTCAGCCTACAGTACAACATTTAAAAGAATAGAATAAAGAGTTTTCGATTTTGTTATCTTGATAAATGAATAGAACTACTTTTATAATAAAAGCCATTTACTAAATAGAATACTGAAAGCGTCCGTAAAGCGTACGGATACATACAGATTATTGGAAAACTCAGGAAGGGAATATTGTAATAGACTTAATATTAGACTTAATTTTTTTCATACCTACAACTAGGCAAATACAAAACGAGAAGATATACGAAATAACTTGAATTTTAATTGTCTGAATTAATTTTATAAATATCTGTTTATTGGTATTTTCTTATCTTTTCTTCTTAACTCAATTCAGCAACAGCCGTATGTATCCGTACACTTTACAGACGGTTTTAGAGCTATCCCTGTTACTTTGTTTCCTGATTTATTTTTGATTATCATGACAGTGTTCGAGAACAGTTTTACTGCCTTTTCTAATATGTCTTTTTTTGCTTGCCTAGGATTGCGAATATCTTTTAATCGAAGCTCTTCGGGAATTTCAGTTTTCAGGTAATTAATTATTTCACGAGAATTCATGAATACGGCATCATTCCGAGGCTTTACATTTTCTTTAAGGTGCTCCACAATGGAAACGGCCTTGAGTTCAAGACTTGTATGAGGGATAACAGGGGTTTCGTCTATTATCTCTTCTCGGGGCTTCTCTGTGACGGTGGTTAGATTTTGAGAGAGTACCGGTTTATCTTTATCGTCTTTTATTATTTCGCCTTCGGAATCATGGAAAAAAAGCGCGTTTTCGAGCTGTGTTATCCGCTGCATAGCATTTGCGAGCAGTTCAACAGTATCTTCATGTGCAGATTTGAGGGAGTTGAATTCTTCGATTGTGACGTATTGAGTCATTAAAGACCAACTCCATAGAAAAGGGAAGTCTTCAAGCTGTCAAAATCACGGTAAATTATATAGGTTATAAAAACGTAGTTTATCCTTGACATCAGTTATTTCTCCTTTTGGGGATATGTTGGGGCTCTTGCTTTGGTCGGCGGAGGGCTCCAATCACACTTATTCTTTTATCGATACAAATTTATATTAAAGTTCTCTTATTATTAA
>CAVRNH010000023.1:0-53786 GCA_963722085.1 uncultured Methanosarcinaceae archaeon
TGATTACGGCGGACTTACCTCTATACCAATCACTGGATGCGGCACATACGGTTCTTCCAGCAACGCAATTTCTTCAGGTGTTAACTTAATCGAAAGAGCAGCTACCGCATCTTCGATATGAGACATTTTCGTAGGACCGACAATGGGAGCTGTGACCGGTTTCTTCTGCAGCATCCAGGCAAGTGCGATTTGAGCCCTTGGTACACCTCTTTTTTCCGCTACTTCCGTTAGTCGTTCAACTACTTTACGGTCTAACTCGGCTGTTGCGGCGTAAAGACCTTTGCTAATTACATCTATTTCCGAACGAGGAGTTGATGCCCCCCAATCACGTGCCAATCTTCCTGCTGCAAGTGGGGCCCACGGAACCACAGCGATTTTTTCTTCCCTACAAAGTGGTAACATCTCCCTTTCCTCCTCACGGTACATGAGGTTGTAATGATTCTGCATCGCCACAAACTTGGTCCATCCATTTTCCTCAGCTACACATTGCGCCTTCATAAACTGCCATGCGTACATGGAAGAAGCACCTATGTATCTTGCCTTCCCATACTTCACAACGTCATGCAATGCTTCCATCGTTTCTTCGATGGGAGTACTGTAATCCAAGCGATGGATATAATAGAGATCCACATAATCGGTTCCCAGTCTCTTTAGGCTCTTGTCAATTTCACTCATAATTGCCTTTCGGGAAAGCCCGCCACCATTTGGACCTTGACGCATTGGGAAAAAGACCTTGGTTGCGAGGACAATTTCATCCCGATCTGCATAATCCTTTAAAGCCCGGCCAACAATTTCTTCGCTCGTTCCGTAATTATAAAAATTCGCCGTATCAAAAAAATTGATACCTAACTCAAGAGCTTTTTTAATCATTGGACGACTGCGCTCCTCATCAAGTGCCCATGGAAATGCTCCCCCTTCTCCTATACCAAAGCTCATACAGCCAAGACAAATCCGGGATACATCCATACCGGTGTTTCCAAGTTTCACATATTCCATTTAATTAAACCCCCCTAATATTTTTGTATTGACTATAAAGGAATCTGCTAAGAAAATAAGAATCTCCAGCAACAACGGAGGATAAAATTCATGTTATTTTAACCTGTTATATTCCTCATCCGTTACGGGTTCCAGCCATTCGGCCGGACCGCGTTAGCATTTGTCTCAACGGAAAGATGTACAAACCAGCTGTCAGGTGCTGCTCCATGCCAGTGTTTCACGTTCGGATGAATTTTTACTACATCTCCTGGATTAAGTTCCTGTGCCGGCTTTCCTTCCTCCTGATAGTAACCACGTCCACCTGTTACTAACAGAATCTGTCCGCCCGGATGCTTATGCCAGTTATTCCGACAGCCTGGTTCAAATGTTACATTGCCTATTGGACAATTAAATTCATTATCACTCGGAACCAGCATACTAAGCCATGCGTTACCTGTAAAATACTTACTAAACTGTTCGGGAAGTTTTTCACCTTTCGGGAAGATTACACTTTGACTTAAATCGTTCGATTTATCCATATTTTTCCCCTTAAATTTTTATGACACTACTTTATTGATTGTTAAAATTTTTACCAAAATTGATAAGATGGACACTATTTCAGAAAATACTAATTCAACTGGGTAATTGACGAATAATCTCTTGGATAAATAAAAAAAGGATCACAGAATGTTCCGAAAAGTTACCAAGATTATTCCCGAATTTTATTACCACCTTCGATGCAGGGGAGACAGGCCGTGCCCGCCTTCCGAGCTCGTTCCCATATTGGCGCCAATGTCGTGATTCTTGAGTAGCTCCACGGGTGCCCGCTCACCCTGTATGCTGTATCTTGGCGAACCCATCGTCGATCTCTCTGAGGTCTTCGGCGGTCGAGCTGCGACATTGAGGGCGCCGAGGTTCTCTTCGAGATGGTTCGAGCTTGGTGGTGCCTGGAATGGGCACGATCCATGGCTTTTGCGCGAGCAGCCAGGCGAGCGCGACTTGATCCAGGTGTGGAGTCCTTGCGCCGACCGACGCGCTCAAGCAGCTCGACGACGGGTAGGTTCGCCTGGAGCGCCTCAGGGGTAAAGCGTGGGAATCTTGCACTTGCACGCAGATCATAGACCGGATCCAAGTTGGTTGAGGGGCTGACCTTCCCGGTCAGATAACCCATCCCCAGCGGACTCCACGGCACGAAACCTATTCCCAGTTTCTCGCAGACCGGGAGCACTTCGTGCTCAGGATCACGTGTCCAGACGGAATATTCATTCTGCACGGCTGTGACTGGCTGCACTGCATGAGCACGGCGAATGGTGGCTCCTCCCGCCTCGGAAAGGCCGAAATGCCTGACCTTGCCTTCCTCGATTAGTTCCTTCACTGCGCTAGCAACCTCCTCGATCGGCACATTAGGGTCAACCCGGTGCTGGTAGAAAAGATCGATCCAATCGGTCTTTAAGCGCTTGAGCGAGGCCTCCGCGGCCTGCTTGATATGCTCCGGCTGACTGTTCAGTCCTCTTCGGACACCATCCGAGCTGACATCGAAGCCGAACTTAGTGGCAATGACTACCTGATCGCGTACCGGGGCCAACGCCTCGCCTACGATTTGCTCATTCAAGAAGGGACCATACACCTCGGCAGTGTCGAAAAAAGTTACCCCCCGTTCAAAGGCGTTCCGGATAAGCTTGATGGCCTGAGCTTTGTCAGTGGGCGGTCCATAAGCATAGCTCAGGTTCATACAACCGAAACCCATCGCCGAAACTTCCAACCCGCTCTCTCCTAATTTTCGCATTTGCATAATTTGACCCCCCTTTCTTTCAGAGACCTCTTCTGGTCCTATATATACAAAAGCTTTCATTTTTTAGACACACATATTAAATTTAATTTGAATAGTATTATCTTTAAAAAAGTGTAAAATTATTATTACTTTAGATTGTTATATTCATAACCCATACTTGTACAAATATCTCCAAAATAAAATGCTGACAAATCCCCATCTCATATATCTAAGGGATTAACATTTCAGAATATCCCATTTTCTTGCCTCACCTCACAAGAGTATGTGCTTAAAACCCTCCAACAATAAATTATGTACAAGAAAATATTAAACTAATTTTAAGTAATTTTTCTAACCATCTGGTAATTAATTACTATTTGGTAATGGGGAAGTTAGTATGACTCAAAAGGATTATTATTTCGATGAAGTATACCGAACCATTGATGAGACCTTTGACTATCTTGGAAAAAAAATGGAATATTAAAATAATTAAGGGATTATTTTGTAATCGTAAACATTTTAAAGATTTCCTAGAGCTGAATCCAGCTTTAAGCAGTAAAGTTCTATCTGAAAGATTGAAAGAATTAGAAGAGAAAGGTATAATTGAAAAAAAAATAGTAAACTCTAATCCGTTTCATACTGAATACTTTCTAACTGAAAAAGGTCTTAAATTAAGGAAGATAATCTTTGAATTGTTTGATTTCGCTTTAGATACAGTTGATATAAATGACGAACAATGCTCTAAACTAAGAGAAGAATCCAAAAAAAATCTAAGAGCTTGTTTGAACATAAAATGACTTTAATTTCCTTTACGAAATTTTTTAATATTTTTATATTATTCTTGGAGCTTTGTGTTTGTTGTAGAATTTGATATAAGAGTTTAAAATTATAATAAAATTGTTTACTAAGGTAAACAAGAAAAAATATACTCAAGTAAACTAAACAATTGAAAAGGCCTGAAATTCTAACATTTTTAAAGCTAAGAGTCTGATCAACAACTGTCAATTCTACGAATTAATAGGAAATGCAGCGTTTTTATTATTTTTGGTTCTGTTCAGCTTGATCGCTGTAAAATACAAGGTAGACAATGCTATCCCAAGCGTTATGAATGCCGATGAAGAGCAGCAGTAGCACGGCAGCTCCAACGCCAAACAAAGCCTCGCGAGTATGTGATAAAGCAATGAAAGCTGATAGAGCTAGCATTGCGTATGCCGTCAAAGGCAGCAGAGCATAATACAACCAATCCGCAAATACTGGTTTATATGCGGTTTGTACTCTCATTTGCCTAGCTACGGTGATATTATAAACTACTCCGCAAAGGCCCATGAGACCCAAAATAGCTGCGACGAACGTGAACTCTTGCCACGGAGCGCTTTGGACTGCTGACAAAAATAATACGGCACCAAAGTGTACGATTGTCGGTGTCGCAAATGAGTGAGTACCCTCTTCCGCACGTGGTGGAGTTCTCTCGGCAATTAATGTCATAACGACAAACTGCAATCCAATCAGTGCGCCAGCAGATGAGCCTATAATTAAAAAAAAGTTGTTCCATGCTTCAAGATCTGACATATCTTTCGCCTTTATGCAATTAGTTGCCTTTTTTTGATAATTCTTTTCTAAACCGCTCAAAATGGTATGCCAGTTCCAGGCGGTACTGTCAAGTCTACGAGGAATAAGAATTTTTCCAGCTACAGTCGAACCTATAAATCGCCTATCCTCCGTAGACTTGACAGAAACTCCACTTGGATAGTCTGTCACTATTGCATGTTAATTAATAGTACTCCAGCAACAACAAGGGTAGTAGCTATGATTTTTTGCATGAGGCTGCCAATGCTGATCTCCTCTCTTGCGAGATTCGGGAAAAAGAGCGAAAGGATGACGCCGAAGAAGAGAACGAAAAACGAAGTTGTACTGGAAATAGCCTGCACGACTCCCAGGGGCGCTAGAAGAAGCGTGTAGCGCGCACCTAGATTGCCACCAAGGTTAATCAATTCATTTGATATATTCACAGAAAGCAAAGCTCCTGCATTGGCATGAATCATCTCTGAAAATTGTTTGCGGGTTTTGGCAGCCAACATTAAAATCACTCCGAACAATGCCTGGCCAAAGAAGTTCCAGAAAGTGGTGGTCCAGAATTCATCACGTACAGCAAAGAATTTAAAAATAAGAGAACTCAGAGAAATCGCCAGGGCACAAAAGAGCATCAAAATAACCAGCTGTTTTTTAATGTGGCTGCCTCCTTGCCCAAACCTCAAAGAAAGGATAACCGATCCGGCAATGATCAGTAAAACGCCAATGATTTGGGAATTAGAAATTTGTTCCCCAAGGACGAAATATCCCAGGATAAGCCCGAAAACTCCAGCAGCTTGGAAGAATGGTGCGATCGTTGATGCTTCCTCTGTCTGCAATGCCTGAAGGTAGAAATAGATCGCACTCATGTAAAGAATTCCCGAGGCTGCTATAACTACCATCGATTCAAGATCCAATGCAACTACGCCAGGCTGGAAAAACCAGACAAAGGGCAAGGCAAGAGCACCGATGATAGCAGTAAAGATCATCAGTACTGCCACGTTTCCCTGTTTGAAATAGCGTTCCACCAGATACTTATCGATGTGTGTGGATAGCGCCCACAGAACAGGCCCGGAAAACGCATAAATAAGCCAATACATTATAGATATTTCCGCTTGAGAGTTCTAACTCAATTTTATACCTTATGAAATAATGATGGTAGGTGCAATTAATCTCGAATGAAATTAGTGCGGATTTTTTCTTCTTTCACGGGGAACTGCACGCCAGCTTTCATGCCAGCCTCCTTGCACTTTAGGAACCATGCCATATTCCTTGCAAGAATGCGCATGGTCTGCAAGCCTTCCAGATCTTTTTCCACATCTTCCGGCTTTGCTCCATGAACCATATTCCAATAGCAGGAAGAAATAATGGGCATCTCTGAAATAGTAAAATACTTATTGAGCTGGTCAAATGTGGCCGTCGTTCCCGCTCTCCTTGCGGAAATTACTGCAGCCCCCGGTTTCAGGTAAAAAGATTGTTTACCAGACTGTAAGTCTGTATAGAATACGCGATCCATAAAAGATGTAATCGCACCACTCGCTGCAGCATAATGTACCGGTGACCCAAAAATAAAGCCATCAGCGTCTTTGGCAATGTCAAGAAAATCGTTTACACGGTCATCAAACACACATCGTCCGGTTTTGGCACAAGTCTTACAAGCGATGCACCCGGCAAGTGGCTTTTTGTCAATCCAAAAAATTTCGGTGTCGATGCCTTCTTCGCTCAGGGTTTTAGCTACTTCTGTAAGAGCAGTAAAGGTACAACCTTTCTCATGAGGGCTTCCGTTTACCAATAATACCTTCATATGTCTATCCCCAATTTGCTAACCTAAGTTCAAAACTTAAAAAATCAACCATGAAGAAAATAATTATTCTAATTAAATCGCTTTTCCCATTTCATATGCCTGTTTCATTGCTTTGCTTCCTATAATGTCTCCAATCTGCCAGGCACCAGTTCCATAGATAATACCTTTTTCCTTTGCCCCTTCAAGGCAGGAAGTAAATCCCCGGAATCCTTCCAATGTTCTCTCCATAGCCTGCTTACTATCATCTGCTGCCGTTACAATAAAATAAAAATTGCGCTGGCGCACCCCGCTGCAAGGAGGCTGTCCGACAATTACTCTGAGTAATATTCAATTTCCTCCTTTTTCGATTTAAGGCTTTATACATCTTATTTTTTACATGTTTTGCCCTGAAATCGAATTGTCGGACAGCCTCCAAGCAACGGGGTATGTCCGCGCCAGCGCTGTCAATTACTGCTTTTTACTTAAAGTCAATTATTTTCATTTGCTTATATGCTTGCTTTTCTTCCTCGTTTCCCTGATTCTGAACATAATTTTTGATAATATCGGAAGTTGTTCCATCTCCTACTGTTCCAATGTATCCTCCATCACTCCAAAGTTCCCCGCCCCAAAGTTGTTTTCTAATTTCAGGGTATTCTTTGAAAATTTTCCTTGCTGTTATGCTTTTTATAATCTGCATCACTCTTGAAGGAGAATTTTTTGGCTCAGCTCCAACAAAAAGATGTACGTGATCACCGTCACAGCCAATTGCATCAAATTCAAAAGAGTATCTTTCACCAATCTCAGAGCATATGTTTTTTAGAAAGTTGGCAATATCATTATTTAAAAGTTTTTTACGGTATTTCATGCAAAAAACCATATGATACCGGATTTTGTAAACACAGTGGTTCGCATGTCTTAATTCCATCTACAGTAAAAAAGTGATAAGGGGTATAAATCAGTTATTTTGACAACGGTCACTTGGGAAGTATTTATAGTTTCAAAGGTTAACTGGGAAGTTTTCAAGTTTCAACGGTTATCGGGGAAGTTTTCAAAGTTTCAACGGTTAACGGGGAAGTTTTCAAAGTTTCAACAGTTCTCGGGGAAATTTTCAAGTTTCAACGGTTATCGGGGAAGTTTTCAAGTTTCAACGGTTATCGGGGAAGTTTTCAAGTTTCAACGGTTATCGGGGAAGTTTTCAAGTTTCAACGGTTATCGGGGAAGTTTTCAAGTTTCAACGGTTATCGGGGAAGTTTTCAAGTTTCAACGGTTATCGGGGAAGTTTCCATCCCCGCAGCAAGGAGGCTGTCCGACAATTACTACCAGTAATAAAATAATTCCTTCTTTTTCGATTTAAAGACCTTAAATGCCTTCTTTTTATTGTCTTTTTATTACTATCTGTAATTGTCGGACAGCCTGCAAGCTGCGGGGTATTCAAATGAAATAAGCGAGGGTCGTGTCCCTGAGTTATTGATCAAATCTGAAAAACGAGTATTACCCCCACATTTTAAGGAAAACGCCGAGAGATTCTTATGCTCGCTTTTTTCAATAACTCGGGGACACGACCTAAGCGAGCTTAAAGATTTTTTAGCTTTTAGAGCATTCTCATCATTTTTGGCAAAACCTCAGTTACGACGCTTTTGCGGAAATGGTTGCACTGATAGGAGAATTGCGGTCAGAAATTGCTTGGGGATAGATATGGAAAGGTATTAATTGGAGAAGTATGAGTTATAATATGTGGGCTATATAATAATAGTAAGCCCTTCAATAAAACAAGGAGGTAATAATGATGTGTAGTGTTGGAGACGCTTTTGATATTGATATGGAAGGAAAATTGCCGGTTAAAGATTATGTATGCAAGGACTGTGGAAACAGATTCAAAGGTATCGGCAAGAACGTGAAGTGTCCTTCCTGCCAGTCCAGCAATGTAGCAGAATCCTGATAATTAACTGGACTTTTCAGTACTTATTTTTAATATGAAAAAATCAACCTTTTCTAAAGACATTTCACTGAATGAAAGTGAAATGCTTCTCCTGCGCGGCACGGCAGGAACGGTGGCTATAGTGAAAGTAGGTCCGAGTGGACAGTTCTTTCTGGAAACTGAAAACGAAGAGATTGTACTCGGACTGGAACCCCATGACCTGATTGTGGCTTCTGCACTTTCGGTGGATGTGAAAACTGAGAAAGGGCTTAAATGCGTTCTCTTCATGATTCGGGAAATCCGGTCACCATTAATAGTTCTTCCAAAGAACCATCCTGCATCACCAAGGCTTCCAATCGTAGTGTCGGCTGGTAAAAAGACTGTTCTAAGCTGCAATATCAAACCTGGCACTCACCCGAATCAAGACGTATTATGCGGTTCAAATGAATTTGATAGTCTGGAGATAACAGGGACACTGGAGGGCGTACAAATTAAAAATATGCCAGAGTGTGAGGTATTAAAGGTTAACTTTGATATTTGACCAACGCATCTTTTAGGAACTAAGAAACATTGAGCAGCATATGTGGATTCAAGTATCATTGACGCTTCTAAAATAAATTGGAATACCTCTCAGAGTTGGAACTAACGCTAAATTACTGTTCTGTTATTAATCGTTTTAGTTCAGTTTATCGTTTTGATCAGTCCGCCCGCGAGGTCGAGCTATCGACTTGATTGAAGATGTCTAAGTGTAGTCGACTCCAAACAGTCAGGACGACACTCGATGCCCAACCCGTCAGCATCACAGCTACCCTGAGAATTGTAAGAGTTCTCCTTTCTGCAACCTTCATTGAGAGCTGAGAGATTCTGCTAAGTCTGTTTCGGTATCTCTCCCGATCGCACGATATGCGATGCCAGCCAGAATAGCTCCAATGATCGGCGCTACCCAGAACAGCCACAGCTGTTGAATTGCCCAGCCACCGACGAATAATGCCTGCGATGTGCTGCGGGCAGGATTTACTGAAGTGTTTGTCACCGGAATGCTTATCAGGTGAATCAAAGTCAGCCCCAGCCCGATAGCGATCGGAGCGAAACCGGAGGGAGCGCGGTAATCGGTCGAGCCAAGGATGATGAAGAGAAACATGAAAGTCATCACGAGCTCACAGATTAGCGCGGCGAACAGCGAGTATCCTCCGGGAGAGTGTTCCCCGTATCCGTTTGCAGCAAAACCGCTTTCGACCAGATCGAAGCCTGGCTTACCGCCGGCAATCTGCGAGAGCACAAACGCTGCGATAATTGCTCCTGCCAATTGTGCAACAATGTACGGGATAATTTCCTTTGCGTCGAAGCGACCGCCTACGAACAGACCGACTGTGACAGCGGGATTGAGGTGACAGCCTGAGATGTGACCGATCGCGTAAGCCATCGTCAGAACAGTCAGTCCAAAAGCCAGGGCGACGCCAACGAAGCCTATGCCTAACTCGGGAAAGCCGGCCGCCAAAACTGCGCTACCACAACCGCCTAGAACCAACCAGAAGGTACCTACAAACTCTGCTAAGAATCGACGAGTTAAATTCATGAAAATCTCCTTCCTTTGCTTATAATTGCTGATAACTGTCTGGTTGCGTATGCCTGGTCATCAACTGGCCCCAAACTCTAAATGGAATAGCCGGCCGGTCTGCATACCTTCTGGACTGCCCATCATGTCATAGAATTTGGAAGCATAGTAGTGTTTATTCTCCCGGAAGGTAAAGCGTAGTAGCATTCAATCTGTTCCCAGCATAATCTAGGCTGATGACTCCTCAAATTCTCCCAGACACATTCCCCCACCTAAGCAAATAGATATATGATGAATATTCAGTTAGATTTATAATTTTGACCATATATAAACTTTGCAGATTAGTTGACTACGCGATAATCATCAAGTTAGGTACTTATCAACTTATTTTATCATCTTTTCCCGCAGTATTTCTTGTATTTCAATCCGCTTCCTCAGGGGAAGTGTTTGTTCCTGCTCTCACTTCTGATCTTTTTCAGATTACCTTGTTCAGCAACAAAAACTGCCATTATCTCATCGTCACGTTTATTATGTCAAAGCAAAATTGCCATCATCCGCATGGAATGTCAATATGAGTAAAAAAGCTCTTTAACCTCCGCAGAAGGGTTGTTTAAGCCTAGATCTCTTGTAGTCTTGATGAACCAATCTTCGTAATCAGAAAATAGATTGATTATTCTAATAATAGATTAGGAACGTAATTCTGAGTTTTGGGATCAGTTCTCTAATAAAACGGGTATACTGGGGTTGATTCGTGTGGAATTAAGAGCTTTCTACTTAAATTCTCGACAAGCTAACTCGATTCCCTAATAATTACATTTTTATTGAAATTACATTACAAAAACGCAATATTTAACCATCATGAATTAACTCTTTTACTTGTCCACGCTTTTGCAAGATCCAGCTAAAAAACATAAGATGCTGGAACTGCACCATGTTTATTGCATACTACCTTACTAAAGAATAAAGAAAATGTATAGAACAGTGCAAATAAAATAGCCTTTGAGTGATAAATATGACCGAGAAGATCACCTATCTTGATGGGCTGCGCGGTATAGCTGCGATTAACGTTATGATAATGCATTTCTTTATCGTATTAGCTCCGGCGATGATCTATGGTGATCAGGTGACATCGCATTTCGGAAGCCTTGAACAAATATTTTCTAGCTCACCACTGGGATTAATTGGCGCCGGCAACTTTTCAGTGTGTATTTTCTTCGTTCTCAGTGGCTATGTATTAACTCAAAAATATTTTAAAACCAGGGACAAAAGCATAATTATGAGCAGCGCAGTGCGCAGATATATAAGATTGTTTATTCCGGTACTGGCATCAATAATATTATCGTTCTTATTATTATCAACCGGATTATTCCATTATTATACTGAAGCTGTAACTGTTTCTGCAAACAGTAATTCCGCCTACTGGACCAACTACTGGACCTTTACGCCAGATATCATCGACGCGATTAAACAGGTGGTGTGGGGCTCTTTTTTTGTAGGTGGTGAGATTCCCTACAACCCGGTTTTATGGACGATGAAAATAGAACTTTATGGGTCGATGCTCGTTTTCGCAATGGCATTACTGTTCGGATCGCAACGCAACCGCTGGACAATCTACATTGCCGCAGCCGTGTTTTTCTTCAACTCTTACTATCTGGCTTTTATAATAGGAATGATGTTTGCCGACACGTTCAACAACAAGATGCCGCTATTTAAAACAAGTAATAACATGATATTGTCTATTATACTGATTTTGGGGTTGTTTCTCGGATCGTACCCTGTAAACACTGTGCCACATGATTCATTATATGGGTTTCTCAATAATGGCTTATTCCAAACACCAAAGATGACCTATCATATTACAGGCGCTGGCATGATAATGTATGTCTTATTGAACAGCCGATGGCTGCAACATATTTTTTCATCTCCTGTGTCAGCATTCCTCGGAAAAATATCCTACTCTTTGTACCTGATACATTTTCTGGTAATTAGCAGTTTCACCAGTGGATTGTTCCTCTTCCTGTACCCCGTATTGCCATATAGTGCGGCTGCTTTAATCTCTTGCGTCTTTTCGTTGCTGTTGATAATACCATTAAGTTATTTATTTTACAGGTATGTCGACACGGCGGGCGTAAAATTTTCGAAGGTCTTTTATAATCGGTTGGTTGAATCTTGTATACCCAACGGTGCCGGAAATATAAAGCAGGGGCACCTGTCAAGCGCTATCTTTACAATATATAATAAATTGTTCAAATGAAAGATAAATTGCTCAAATGGGAGATAGGTTGTTCAAATGGGAGATGGGTTGTTCAAATGGGAGATGGGTTGTTCAAATGGGAGATGGGTTGTTCAAATGAAAGGTGAACTTTTCAAATGAAAGTATTTTAACTTAATAGCTATCTCAAATTCAATAGACATCCTCTGGCTCGAAAACCTTCTCACCAATAATTTTTCCCTCGAGATCTCTGTAGAAACACGATCTGTATCCCATATGGCAGGCTCCTCCAACCTGATCCACCAGTAGCAAGATAGAATCCATATCACAGTCAATCCTGATTTCTTTTACTTTCTGTAGATGTCCCGAGGTCTCCCCTTTTTTCCATAGCTTTTGTCTGCTCCGGCTCCAGAAATGCGCAATTCCAGTCTCTACGGTTTTCTCAAGGGCTTCTTGATTCATATAGGCACACATAAGCACATCCTTGCTGACTTGGTCCTGAACAACAGCAAAGATCAGACCGTTTTCGTATTTCAAAGTATCAAAATCAATCATGGGTGATAGATTGAAAAACTAGTATAAAAAACACAGAGTTAAGTGAATGAAAGTTCTATGCTCAAAAAGAATCTAACCTTAAATAAAATATAAAAGGCAGATTAAAGAGATCCAAAAAGAAAAGTAAAGAATCTAATGTAAAGAAACCTAAAAGAAAAAGTAAAGAAAGCTAAAACGAAAAGTAAAGATAAGAAGCTGAGTAAGAGCTTTTTCTCACACACAGGCCTTCAATCTCAAGCTTTCCACGGGCAACCCTTTATATTGACTTTTACTTATATCAGTATCTTCACTTTGAATCTCTACTGAAAATCCGACTTTTTCCAAAAGACTAAGATACTCTTCCTTTAATATCGCACCTGCAACACAGCCTGCCAGAAGATCTTTGTCGTTTTTCAGGTCTTCAGGAAGCTCTGCCAGGAGAACCATATCTGAAATGTACATCCTTCCCCCTGGCTTCAGGACCCGAAAGGCCTCCCTGAAAACTTTATCTTTATCCGGAGCCAGATTGATCACACAATTGCTGATAATTACATCAACTGACTTATTTTCAACCGGAAGAGCTTCAATATCCCCTAAGCGGAACTCAACATTTGAATAACCGTATTTAAGGGCATTAGCCTGTGCTCTTTCAAGCATTTCCGGAGTCATGTCAACTCCAATCACTTTTCCCGAACCTTTCAATTTCTGTGCGGCAAGAAAAGAGTCGAACCCTGCACCTGAACCCAGATCAAGGACAATATCCCCGGGTTTCAGTTCTGCAAAAGCTGTAGGGTTGCCGCAGCCAAGGCCAAGATTTGCATCCGGGACATTCCGAATATCATCCTCAGAGTAACCAATAGATTTTGATATATCTGTGATGCTCCTATCGCTACAGCATCCGCCAGAACAGCAGGATGTACCTTTTACCGCAATTTCTTCATATTTCTTTTTGATGACGTCTTTTTTCTCATTTGCATCCATTATTTCACCTTTTCTGTTGCCCATCATTTTTTATCACCCTCTTCTCCTAGGGAACAAGACCCGGGAATTTTCGAGCCATTGCAGCAGGGTTTTAGTTTATTAATTTCAAGGGACACAAGTAAATCTCGTGTTTTCTCATCCCTGATTGTATAGATGATATTTCTTCCTCTTTTTTCAGACTTCAAAATTGCAGCTTCGACAAGTACTTTAAGGTGTTTTGAAACGGTTGATTGATCCTTTTCAGTGAGGGATGTAAAATCGCAGGCACAGTAACCATGCTCTAGCAAATATGACAGTATAGTAAGCCTGGTCCCATCTGATAAAGCTTTAAAAAATTTCATCTTACTTTCAAGCATAATTATATGGATACATGCGCATATACCCATATAATATTTGCGAAAACAGCAGTGAAAAAACGCACAGAGAAACCAAGAAAATAAGAGATATGAGATAAGAAACGAGGAAGTAGAGACGACTGAATAAGGGACAAAGAAGTGAAGATAAAGAAATGAAGGCAAGAAAATAAGAAGCAATAAAATCCTAGACAAAGAAATAAGAGACAAGAAAATAAGAGGCGATTGAATAGAGACAAACAAATCAAAGTCAAGAAAATAAGAGACGATTGAATAGAGACAAACAAATCAAAGACACAAAAATAACAGTCAAGGAAATAACAGTCAAGGAAATAACAGTCAAGGAAATAACAGTCAAGGAAATAACAGTCAAGGAAATAACAGTCAAGGAAATAACAGTCAAGGAAATAACAGTCAAGGAAATAACAGTCAAGGAAATACAGCAAGATACAGAGAAAAAGCAAAGGATGAAGATTTAAAACCGAAGAGTAAGATAAAAAGAGTTTAAAAATATGTTTAAACCCTTTTTTTAATTACCCAAGTTCAAAAAAATGAAAATAATTAGATTATTTGCAGGTGTCAAGGAGTGATCTCTTCTTGCCGCCCCTTGCTTCGGTAGGATGGATAGGATCGACGTCAGCTACTTCTTCTCCTTCTTTTGTCTCTACTAACTTCTCTCCCTTTTCACCTTCTCTTCGTTCTTCTGGCATTTATCTAACCCCCATATGTATTTTACTATACTATATTCTATCACGTTATCTCTAACGTTAGCTTTTCTTTGTGCGGCGCCAGAAAGAAATAATCCCGCTTTAAATAAATCAGGCAGACTAAAATCCTTCTGGAAATAACTTTAAATCTTTGAATTCAGATATGGCTACAAGTTTTGCTTCTCTGATTATTCCCCCTTATGTAAATCCTATTCCCACTAAGCCAAATTTGGGTTTGCCCCTAAATTTATTATACCACCAAATTTATTAAATTATTGGTAACTATTTAGCCTGTGAAAATACAACATCTACAACCTTTTAATTAAGATGTAGCTGGTAAACTTTTGTAGGCACATTTCTTTAAGCTGGATTTGATTACCTTTTATCAATTTTTAGCAAATTTCCAATACCTGTCTGTGAAATCTTAAAATCGTAGTCTTTTGGCTTATTTTAGGATTCCTTTTAATACTTACACATAGTCTAATATAACAAAAAAATTAAGAAGAGTTAGGTTTATTTTTAGCAAGGGATATGAAAGAGGCAGAATTTAGATTTATCAAAAATTCCAGGTGGATAAAATAATTAAAATTATTTGGGAGAATATATATTCCATTAATCAGTATAAGGAGAACGTCCATGCGGAAAAGCGCGTAACGTAAAAACCCGTATGAAGTTCCGATACTGTCAAATTCATTAATTCATTTGCTCAAAAAGTATGCTTTTACCCAGGAAAATGTGATCTCATGGCATATAAAGTACTAGAAAAAGAAGAAATCGGCCCTTTGGTGCACAGAATGGTTATAGACGCACCTGACGTGGCAAAGGCTGCAAAAGCGGGACAGTTCGTAATTCTCAGAATTAATGAATTGGGGGAAAGAATACCCCTTACGATTGCCGACTTTGAAAAAGAGAAAGGTACGGTAACCGTAGTTTTTCAGGAAATGGGCAAGACAACGAAACAGCTTGCAAAGCTTTCCGCAGGCGACTTTCTGGAAGATTTCGTCGGGCCTCTCGGAACCCCTTCCGATATCAGAAAGCTTGGCACTATTATCCTTGTAGGAGGAGGAATAGGAGTTGCTCCTCTCTATCCTCAAGCAAAAGCTTATAAAGAGGAAGGCAATCGGGTGATTTCGATCATAGGAGCCCGAAATAAAGACCTTCTCATCCTTGAAGACGAAATGAGGGAAGCCAGTTCTGAACTGTACATTGCAACCGACGATGGGTCAAAAGGGCATCACGGCTTTGTAACCGATATCATGAAAAAGATTCTTGACAGCGGAGAAAAGGTTGCAAGGGTTGTAATTATCGGACCTCCAATTATGATGAAGGTAGGCACTGGGGTGGCTTCTCCCTTATGATGTTGAACTCCTTGTTAGCCTTAACTCCATTATGGTGGACGGCACAGGAATGTGCGGGGGCTGCAGGGTCACAATTGACGGAAAAACTAAATTTACCTGCGTTGACGGACCTGAATTTGATGCCCGTAAAGTTGATTTTGCAGAGCTCATGAATAGGCTTGCAATGTACCGCGGTGAAGAAACAAAAGCTTCAGAAAAGTTTGAAGAGGAATGCAGGTGCGGACTGCACTGAAAGGAGGGGATGAAAAATGCAAGAATTAAATGAAGGAAAAACAGGAAAAGTGAAGAAAGAAAGAACCCCTATGCCCGAACAGCCTGCTGAAGAGCGCAGAAAGAATTTTAATGAAGTGACTCTCGGATACACAAAAGAAGATGCATTTTCCGAAGCCTCCCGCTGCCTCGCCTGCAAGGAGCCTAAGTGTGTTGAAGGCTGTCCTGTGAATGTAGATATTCCGGGCTTTATCGAGCAAATCTGTGAGGAAGACTTTGAAGGTGCTATCGAGAAGATTAAAGCCACAAACACCCTTCCTGCAATCTGCGGCCGCGTTTGCCCTCAGGAGTCCCAATGCGAAGCCCTCTGCGTACTCGGAAAGAAAGGACAGCCAGTAGCAATCGGAAGGCTTGAAAGATTCTGCGCGGATTATGAGCGACAGAAAGGTGTAAAGGTTCCTGAGGTCCCGGAATCAACCGGAAAAAGGGTAGCTGTTGTCGGCTCAGGGCCTGCAGGCCTTACTGCCGCAGCAGATCTCGCAAAGCTGGGGCATAAAGTCACAGTTTTTGAATCCCTGCATAAAACCGGAGGAGTCCTGAGTTACGGCATTCCCGAATTCAGGTTGCCAAAGGAAATCGTAAGGCAAGAAGTAGATTATATCAAACAGCTGGGAGTTGAGTTCAAGCCCAACTATATAATTGGAAGAATAAAAACCTTAGACGAGCTCTGTGATGAATTCGATGCTGTTTTCCTGGGTACAGGTGCAGGCCTGCCTAGCTTTATGGGAATTCCAGGCGAAAACTTCAGCGGCGTGTACTCTGCAAACGAATTCCTGACCCGCGTAAACCTCATGAAAGCCTATGACCCTGCATATGACACAATGGTCAGGCACGGAAAGCATGTGGTAGTCGTCGGAGGCGGAAATGTAGCAATGGATGCAGCCCGGTCTGCGCTCCGCCTGGGTGCAGAAGAGGTGAGCATAGTTTACCGCCGTGGAGAAGAAGAGATGCCAGCCCGCAGGGAAGAAATCGAGCACGCAAAAGAAGAAGGCATAGTATTCAGGCTCCTTACAAATCCTGTCCGCATCCTTGGCGACGAGAAATTCAATGTTAAAGCCGTCGAATGCATCAAAATGGAACTTGGCGAACCCGACAAATCAGGCAGGAGAAGCCCGGTCCCTGTCGAGGGCTCGGAATTCACAATCCCTGCCGATGTTGTAGTTATTGCCATAGGCACATCTCCTAACCCTATTATCTTCAAAGGCTCTGAAGGCCTTGAGCAAGACAAAAAGGGCACTGTAGTTGCAAACGAAGAGACCGGCGCAACCTCCAAGTGCGGAGTCTTTGCAGGCGGAGATGTAGTTACAGGCGCAGCAACCGTGATCAGCGCAATGGGTGCAGGCAAAAAAGCAGCAAGGGCAATTGACGAGTATTTGAAAGGAAAATGAAACCAGAACATCCTGGTTTCTTTTTATGATATTAAATTACATTTGTAACTTAAATATCTGAATTTTATATACTTCATATCTTATTGATGTTGTGTGGAATAAAAAACTACACTTTTTTCAAAAGATATCTTTTATCAAGTACTGGGTTTCATTGCTCAACTAATCAAGCCATTTACTGCCCAATTAGATTTAGCTCTCGAACCCTGCTTTTAGCAATATCACGAATTGGCGGTGCTGGATCTCGGTCTTGAATTTCTTGTAGCTTCGCGTGGACGGCCTTATCATGGGCTTCCGAAACCGATTTTATAGCAAATTTTCGTACGCCCAATTCTTCATCAGTCAGAAGTTTTAACAAGATATTATTAGCATCTTGTGGTTTTAGGTTACTAACGCTTGCTGCTACAGCAACCCTTACCTCCTTCCGTGGATCGGCAGCAGCATGTGACAACGTTTCTACTGCTCTATTATCAGGAATCCTACTGAGAGCAAATACAGCCCTAGATGCCATCCATGCTTCTTCATCCTGAAGAAGTTGTTCTAGTAGTGGAATTTCTGAAGGACCAATCCCAGAATACGTGCTATCGTTTGGCTCAATAGCACTTAACTGACTTCTTATCTGCTCTAATGTCATAGTCATGTGTATCTCTCCTTAGCACGGGTTGGTAAGATTGCTGTTTTGCATTTTTGTATATTCGGAAGCGGAAAGATTAGGTGGTACATTTGTCCATTCAATAGTTGGATACATTAAACTGTCTCTTTGTGAGTCAACACATGCTGGTCTCTGACAAACATGTCTAAGTCCTAGAACATGCCCAACCTCATGAGCTGTGAGCCACCTTGCATCAATTTGGACTATCGCAACTCCAGGCTGCCCATTAGGATGAGTCGCGCAACCCACAAAGTTACCACTTCCCCCAATTAGAGTTGAAACAATATATACGACTAATTCATTGTTGCCAACATTGTTTCTGTTCGCGAACAAATCATTTTGTTCTTGCGTAGGCTGCCCGAGAATGCAATTGGCGACGTCGAGGTCTCTAAGCAGCTCCAAATTTGGATCGCCGCTAAGGTTCTCAGTGGTTCCTCGTAATACAGCTATGTCACCTTCTGCAAATAGCCTCTGCATAGCATTGAATTGTTCATCTATGAACTGATTTACATTATCATTTATGGGTACCAGCGATTTGAAGTGTACGGTGACACAAACCGTTTCATTTCTAGTCATTTTAGTTCCTCCTTATAAATATAAGAGCTGATACAGCTATTCCCGTTTTGAACAAAAACACATGCAGACGAAGGTTTAATATTTTTATATTTCGTAATCATTTTATTTATACTGATTTCTTCTATTCGGGGAGCGTCGGAAAAGTACATGATTATCCAAATTTTGACTTATTTTTCCATCTTAAATAAATTTAATAATTTTACATGATGCCGATTTATGGAGTTGAGTTCAATGACTGTGTGAGGTTAGTTATAGATTCCAGACCTTTCCGACGCTCTCACTTACAAGAAAAACCAACAAATACTGGCCTTATAATTTCAAACCTTTTGGATTGAGAGGCTAAAATAAGAGATAGTTCCTGTAAATTATTTTCATCTGCTGGGCATCTTTTTAAAGAATTTGGTGTTATAATTCTTTTCATTCTTTGCAGTCAATATTCAAAACGTGCCTTATGATTCGTATTCTGTAAACGTTGACAGTGCAATAAAGTTATTACGAAATATTAAAAAATTTAACCGTCTTTCGCATGTGTTTTTGTTCAAAACGGGAATTGCTGGAGCTGATAGAACCTCTCCAAATTAAAGAATTCTTCCTTGCCCAATTTGTTTTTTTAAACAGATTCTGCCTTAATCCACTCCACGATTTCTGATATCACACTACTTTATCAATCACCTAATAAGATATTTCTGGGCTTATTGCCGTATAACTCATTTTTATTTTACTTTCGGCATATAATTTGTTGCTCTTAATATTTTATTTATTTTTTTTCATTTAATATAAGACACTTAATATGAATATGTGATAATATAAAATTGCAATAGAAATATTATTTAGAAAATATAATTATTTTAAAAATAATTATGTTCTTTTGGCATCGATTAACGAATTTTATGCACAACTTCAAACACCATTATAACGATTTTACAACAAAATTTCTATATATAGAATAAAAATAACATTTTTTGATGTTTAGACCCTTGACCGAATCCAAATAAATTATCATTTATAAATAAAACTTAAAGATAAAAATAATCGATTATATGATTGAAACCATACCCTAAAACCTCATATATCTCTAATGGAAACAACTTATATCACAAATTACGATATTCGAACGAAGTTACTAATCAGGCAGGGGAAGCCCTGTCCCTGTCGAGAGCTTTGAATTCACAATTCCTGCCAATGTTGTAGTAATCGCCATAGGTACATCCCCTAACCCCTATTATCTTCAAAGGTTCTGAAGGCCTTGAGCAAGACAAAAAGGGCACTGTAGTTGCAAACGAAGAGACCGAAGCAACCTCCAAGTGCGGAGTCCTTGCTGGCGGAGATGTAGTTACAGGCGCAGCAACCGTGATCAGCGCAATGGGTACAGGCAAAAAAGCAGCAAAGGCAATTGACGAGTATTTGAAAGGAAAATGAAACCAGAACATCCTGGTTTCTTTTTTCGTTATTAAAAACTGAAAACATGTGATGTAGTTTGATTTTTTACTCCTTTTGAATAGGTTCTCCATTGACAACTATAACTATAACAAGTATATTAGATCATAGTTTTTTTGAACTCGTAAAATCGATCTATTATTTCTTTTGTTGTTCTGGAAATCTTAATTTCTGACTCTGGAGAATAATAACCCACATATTTTACTTCATTTCTTGGTCGTGCAATACCACTTGCATTTATTAAACATACAGAATGATGGTCTTCATAGTACTCACCTGAATGTGATTCTTGTACATTTCCTACGTGGCTGAAAAGAAATTTGACTTTGGTTGCAATCAATCCAGTTTCCTCTTTTAATTCTCTAACAGCCGCTTTAGTTCTTGATTCTCCTATATTTGCCCCACCACCCGGTAGAATATACAGTTTTCTTCTGCCAGCAACTACCAGTATGCCTATGGGAGTTTCAACAATTGCAGTGCCTCGTCTTCGTCTCTTTATTGTCTGCATGTTATACACTTTTCAATAATCTATTGTATTCAAATAATTAAGATTATAAATGATTCTAAAACTTAACAATGTTGGTCAATCAAGAAATGGGAACTAATAGAATAAGTCGTATTTTTAGGCAAAATTCTTGAAACACGCAATTATCGAATATCACAGTCAAATCAAAAACAAAAAATTATCAAATATTTTCCAGCACTACTTTCAAGATTATAATAAGGATTACAATCAAAAACAGAGTCCACAAGAGCGGCATCAGAATCCGTAATAGGAAGTACAGTATTATCGCTATAATGATTAAGTGGACTAAAGATAGCCTTCTTCTCCCAGCATGCAGGAAGCGGCGATTAAATCCATGAGCCATATATAAACCTTCGAAATGTTTTGAATAACAGGTCTGCTGGGAATCGAACCCAGATTCGGAGCTCCGGAGGCTCCAGTGATATCCTCTACACTACAGACCTTTATTGTGAAAGAGTTTGGATAAGTTAATTGATAGATAATTAAATGTGACGGATGAAGCTATAATCAGTTAACTGGCTGGTTATAGTGCTAAATAGCTTATAAATTTAATCCTTTATGAGAATATAAGCCTCCTCAAAAGAACTGATAAACTAATTTTAAAATGAAGTTATCCGGCAATTTGATTCTGCATAATAATTCTGCATAAAAATATGTTTCAGCCATTTGTAGCGCTATCTACTCTTCCCATTTTTGTCCGTATTTTTCATCAAATACGATTTCAGAAAGAGCCTTGCGTGTTGAAGTCCTTTCTTTTGGAGTTGGTTCTCCTACTGCAATAACTGCCATTAGCTCAAGTTTTGAAGGGCATTCTAGAATGGAATTGACATTTTCTTTTTGATTCAGGATTTCTCCAAGCCAGACTCCTCCAAGACCAAGCTCGCAACAGGTAAGCAGCATATTCTGGATCGCAGCCCCTATTGCCTCGACATCTTTTGTCCTGTTATAGGAAGCTTCGGTATCCAGAAAAGTGGCAATAAGCAAAGGAGCCCCTGCTACGATACCTGAATAATGAGTGCATTTTGAGAGCTTCTGAATAGTTTCTCGGTTACGAATCGCAATGAAGCGCCAGGGCTGGTTGTTCAATCCGGAAGGAGCCCAGTGGCCTGCGTTCAGGATTGTGTTAACGTCTTCCTTGCTGATAGGTTTGCCCGTAAACTCCCGGACGCTCCGTCTATTAAGGATAGTGTCAATGACCTTGCTTTCTCCTTTAACTGGCATTATTTTTCCCTCCGGATTGTTTTTCTATTTTTAGATTTATGAACTTTCTGTTCACAGGCTGTCAAGCACAGAAAAATCAGTCGTCATCAATCTTTTTATTGAGCCAGGGGATGTTTGCCCGGATTTGTTTTCCAACGACTTCAAGCTGGTGTTCCTTTTCCTGGCGTTCCATGGCTTTGAGTACAGGGTGGTTGACCATGCCCTCGAGAACGAATTCTTTGGCAAACTCGCCGTTCTGAATCCTTTCCAGGGCTTCATACATAGCTTCGCGGGAGTACTCATTGATGATTTTGGGCCCGACTGTCATGCCGCCGTATTCTGCAGTATTGGAAACGGAGTGCCACATTCTCTCAAGCCCGCCTTCGTAAATAAGGTCCACAATGAGCTTGACTTCATGGCAGGTCTCGAAATAGGCCATCTCAGGCTGGTATCCTGCTTCAACAAGCACTTCAAAAGCTGTCTTTATAAGTGCGGACAGGCCTCCGCAAAGGTCCACCTGTTCGCCGAAAAGATCGGTTTCGGTTTCCTCCCGGAAGGTAGTCTCGTAAACTCCTGCACGAGCTGCACCTATGCCCTTGGCGTAAGAAAGGGCAAGTTCCCTGGCATTTCCGGTTGCGTCCTGGTAGACTGCAATCAGCCCAGGCACACCGATTCCTTCGGTATATGTCCTCCTCACGATATGTCCAGGGCCTTTAGGGGCGACCATGAAAACATCGACATTTTTCGGTGGCACTATCTGGTTGTAGTGGATATTAAAGCCGTGGGCGAAAACAAGGGCATCGCCGGCTTTCAGGTTCGGCTCTATTTCGGAGTAGTAGACAGAAGCCTGCTTTTCATCCGGAAGCAGGATCATTATAATATCAGCTGCTTTTGCAGCCTCAGTCACAGTCATTACCTTCAGGCCTTCACTTTCAGCTTTTGCCCAGCTGGAACTGCCTTTCCTGAGTCCGACAACAACACTGAGCCCGGACTCGTGCAGGTTGAGGGCATGAGCGTGACCCTGGCTTCCATAGCCCATAACTGCAATGGTTTTGTCTTTAAGTGCATCAAAAGTGGTTTCATTATCGTAAATTATCGTTGCCATGCTTGATTCTCCTATAAATTATTCTCTCTTAAATATTTCAATTTGAGGTGTTTATTTTTTGAGCAGATATTCTTTTGTTATTTTAAAAAGTATTCTACTAGAAAACGTCCGCGCTCCTGAGAATTAAGTTAATTCAAGCCCATATTCGAAAAAGTTGCTTTCTGCAGATGATAGTTGAGAAAATGTTGTCTTTTTCCAATTGTTCATTACCGCACATGAAGGTGCATTGAATCACTTCTTTTATCTCAACAGTATTAAAGTTTACGAGATAATGGATTGTGAGAGGGTCACAGACTTGATTATGACGACAATCCATTTTTGGACGCTCATATTTACACGGCACAAAATTGTGCCGTCCTATTTTTGGAAAACTTAACTATGGAAGACATCGCAATTTTGTGGCATCCTCTTAACGTGTGCGTTTAATGAAACTCAATAATGCCAGCCAGAATGCTTCCAGATACGGGCATAGATGCATTCAAAATGTCTAACAATTAAACTAAATTATTAAAAATAAAACATTTATTCTTAATTGTTTTATCCTGAAATTATTTCGCTTTGAAACTCGCTTCAATTTTTTCATATTTTCACAACCCAAAAAGTCTCACTCCGATTCTGAATTTCGCTTCAATTGGCAATCTTTTCCAGAAAGCATCTTCAGGTGATTCCAGTTCTTCAAGTTCAAGAGCTCCATGAGGCCTTCTGTTATACCATTTAACGAACTCATCAAACGTTTCAAACTCGCCTCTAAACCTCTTGTATGTGTGGAACCATTTCTCTACTTTTCCATTCGTTTGTGGATGCCTTACTGCTGCAAGAATCAGCTTTATTCCTAATGCTTCAACATGTCTTTTGAACTCACTATTCCATGATCCATCTTCATTAATCTTATGTGCACCGAATTCGCTGCCGTGATCCAATATGAGTTCCCTAAGAGGACATATGTCCCAGTACTCCCTGACAAGCTCATCAATTACTTCAATCGAGTTTTCCGTATTGCAATGAACATATTCTCTACCAGCAATAATCATCCTTGATGAGTCATCAAGAATGACACAGGCTTGCAGCCCTAACAAAGGATTTTCAGTCCAATCGATATGGGCTGCAGACATGCTATGTTTACGTTCATATCTGCACCACTTTCTCCTCTTTTTCTTTTTACTTTCTTGACGAGCAAGGTTCATACTGAGTAGATATTTATGGATTCGATTATGAGATATCTTATGCTTGTATTTGCTTCTTAGTATGATCTCAAGGTAACAGGCTCCAAACTTATAGTCTGCGTAAGCTTGGTCGATTAACTCTTTATCATCAGATAATAGTGGTTTCCCTGGTCTGCCGACATTATGACCAACTTCTGGAACCTGACCAGTTACAGTGTATTCTTTACAAATCTGTTGAACACGACGATAGCTGAGATCCCTTGGATCTCAGCTATCGTCGAGGTAGATTCTCCTTTAAGCTTTTGAGCAATGATCCAACGAATTTTTTTCCCATTAAGTTTCACAATTGATGAGGGATTACAACCAACATAGTTAACGCGAAATAATTTCGGGATAAAACAACATTTATTCTTAATAGTAATAATTATTACTAACACAAATATATCAAAGGCGTGGTTATAAATGAATAAATATAGAGTATTCATTGAAGTTATTGGCGGAAATGAAAAACGTTCTGTTGAAAGTATAGAGATTGAAGCAAAAGACGAGAACGACGCAGAGATAAAAGCAAATGAAGCTTTCCTTATGCCAAAACCACATAGAATATCAGAAGAATATAATAATGATTCAGAAGCCGCGGTTCATTATGTTATTGGTATTAGCCAATTGGATTGAAAATGTGTTAGTTGTTCGACTGTAACTGGCTCCCACGCAAGGCGTGGCTGGAAACCACATATCTACATTTCTACACATTTCAACCTGGTGGATCAACCAAAAAGCAAATTTTGTTCGCAACAACCCACTAACAACACTAGATGTAATGCAGAAAAAGTAAAAGGATATGAACTTGGTTTGGCTGACAAATAAAAGGTATGCCTATAAAATGAAAAAAATATTAATGCATTAAAAAATAGAATAACTTTCCATTATTTTCAGTTTTTACAGATTTCTTGAAATAACCTAAAATTGCTCTATTAATTTTCAATTCTGTATATCTGTTTTTGACTTAATTTCTGCTTTCTTGAAATATCATTATAAAATTATAATCCCATACTGTTATGATGCATTTATCATACGCATAATTAATTGTTTTAATGTTAAGCGATTCAGTAATAGCTGTGATACTCTTTTTATGGCCTAAAAATTATATTTAATTCCTTAATTTCCTTCACTAATCCAAAAGAAGAACTAAACCATGAAAGCCTAGAAAATGCGGAATAAGAATACAGGGACACATTTTCTTCAGCGCTTTCCGTGTTTTCCGCGGTTACAGAGCTATGGTAGATATAACAGGTAAGTTACTTCTGATAGCTTGCATGTTAATTTTTGGGGAATATTACGATCTTGCTCAGACAAGTAAGCAGCAAGCAGCTTCATGCAATTGATATCACAAGAAGAGTAAAACCAACACATTGCTAGCTGATGAGTATTATTGCAAATACGAGGGAAATCAGAAGAGCATTCTGTTTCTAAGCAAGAGAATGAAAAAACCTACCTATTCAGAATCTTTGTTCTCATAGTGAAGGATACAATGGGTAACTTTCATAAAGCCCGAATCGTAAGGCATGAAATTTCTCAATACGATCCATGATGAGCTTGTATTTGAGTGTTCTGAGACTCTTGCCAATGAAGTTACCTGGGTAATAAAAGAAGAGATGGAAGCAGCAGGCAAAAGTACCCCGTCTGCCTCAATCTATGAAAAATAATTAAGCAGGTAACTCTCTTTACTGCCCTTAATGTTTAAACTTTCTTTGAGCCACGGACCAGCGCAATCTTGCCTGTCCTGACCATTTCTTTGATCCCGAACTGCCTGAGAAGTTTTTCGATTGCATCAACCTTGCCTTCATCTCCAGTTACTTCAACAGTCATTGACTTTGGAGCTACGTCGACTATTCTTGCCCTGAAGATATTTGCAATCTGAATAATTTCGGCTCTTGTATCCACGTCGGCTGATACTTTAATGAGAGCAAGTTCTCTTTCAACGGTATCATCCCCTCCGATATCCGAAACCTTGATAACATCTACGAGTTTATTCAACTGCTTTGTGACCTGCTCGAGGACGTGGTCATCTCCATGAACTACAATAGTCATTCTGGAAGTCTCGGGGTCTTCGGTAACTCCCACAGCCAGGCTGTCGATATTATATCCGCGCCTGGAAAAAAGTGAAGCCACTCTGAAGAGAACCCCTGCCTTATTTTCTACAAGGACTGCAAGCGTATGCTTCATCATTAGTCCTCCAGGTCAAGTATTTCATTAATTGCAGCTCCTGCAGGCACCATAGGATAGACATTCGCCTCACATTCAACTACTACATCGATAACTGCAGGCCTACCTGAGCTAACTGCTTCCTCGATTGCAGGCCTGACTTCGGATGGCCTTTCTGCGCGCAGCCCAAGGGCTCCATAGGCCTCGGCAAGTTTCACGAAATCGACACTGCCTTTGATGAAAGTGTGGGAATACCTTTTATCATAGAAGAGCTCTTGCCACTGCCTGACCATGCCCAGATAACCGTTGTTCAAGATCACTGCAACAACAGGGATGTCATTCTGGACTACGGTTGCAAGTTCCTGAGAGTTCATCTGGAAAGAGCCATCTCCAGCAATATCAATAACCGTTTTATCCGGTCTGCCAACTTTTGCCCCAATGGCTGCAGGGAATCCGTAACCCATTGTGCCCAACCCACCTGATGTGAGGAAAGTCCGTGGTTTCTTGTACTTATAGTACTGCGCTGCCCACATCTGGTGCTGTCCGACTTCCGTAACTATAATTGCATCTTTGCAAGCTTCGGATATCTGCTCGATAACAAACTGAGGCATTATAATATCCGGTGAGGTAGGCTTATAGGTAAGAGGATACTCCTTCTTCCAGTGTTTTATCTTTTCAATCCAGGCTTCGGAATTGCAGCGCTGAATATATTTATTCAGAGACTTAAGAATCTGCTTTGCATCCCCGACGATTGGAATGTGAACCTTTACGTTCTTGGATATCTCAGCAGGGTCGACATCAATATGGATTACCCTGGCATTGGGAGCAAAGGATTCTAGTTTGCCGGTCACGCGGTCATCAAACCTTGCACCCACAGCAATAATAAGATCGGATTCCTGAACTGCATAATTTGCATATTTGCACCCGTGCATTCCAAGCATCCCTACATACAGAGGATGTTCTGTTGGGATTGCGCCTATTCCCATAAGGGTAGTTGTGACAGGAGCATTAATTGTCTCTGCCAGCTGCACAAGTTCGCAACTGGCATTGGAACTAATCACTCCGCCACCTGCGTAAATTATGGGCATTGAGGAGCTGGCAATTTCTTGAGCAGCTCGCTTCACCTGCTGGATGTTGCCTTTGTAAGTAGGCTTATACCCTCTCAGTTCTACCTTTTCGGGATAATAAAAATCAATCTCCGTATTCTGAACGTCCTTTGGAAGGTCAATTAATACCGGGCCAGGCCTTCCGGTAGAAGCTATATGAAAGGCTTCTTTTACAATTCTCGGGAGCTCTTTTGCATCCTGTACAAGATAGTTATGCTTGGTAATGGGTTGGGTAATTCCCGTAATATCTGCTTCCTGGAAAGCGTCATTCCCGATAAGGAATGTCGGAACCTGGCCAGTTAAGACTACAATAGGTACAGAGTCCATATATGCGGTAGCGATACCCGTTACCAGGTTAGTTGCTCCGGGACCTGATGTAGAAACGCAGACCCCAGTCTTTCCAGTAGCACGTGCGTACCCGTCAGCAGCATGGGCTGCCGCCTGCTCGTGGCGTACAAGTATATGGCGCAGATTTGAATCATAGAGTTCGTTATAGAAGGGAATGATCTGCCCTCCGGGATATCCGAAGATGGTGTCAACTCCTTCTTCTTCCAGGCACTTTATAAGAGCCCTTCCGCCATTAACTTTTTCTGTTGACCCGGTTGTCATTATTTAACTCCTTTTTACTCTTGAAATGTTGATTTAACTGGATACTCACAAAAATGAGTATGCTTCCAGTAAGTGTGTATTTACCAGAAATACTTTTTTATATTTCACAATCTCAATCTCTTGCAATAAGTATTGCAAATATATCATAATCAATCATGTTATATATGAATGAGGTTTTCTCCTGACTCAGGAAATGCCAGAGGTTAATCATTCCAAAAATTTCTATTAAAAGGAAAAGAAAGGGGAAATATTCCCCATGAGAAATTTTGGAAGCTTCATTCTTTCTGGAATTCACTCGACTCGGATAAGACGGTTCATCCCATTCATTACAGCTTCTACAGAAGCCATGATGATGTCCGTTCTGGCTCCGCTTGCAGTGATTACCTTTCCGTCCTTGGAAAGCTTAACCCTTACTTCTACAAGGGCATCTGTTCCGCCAGTAATAGAGTCTACATGATATTCTTCAAGGACGATATCTTCCGCACAGGCGCTTACAGCTCTTCGAATAGCATTAATTGCTGCATCTACAGGTCCGTTTCCTATTCCGGCCTGCACGATATCTTTGTCTTTTACACGAAGCTTTATGGAAGCAGTTGGAGTTACCCGGTTTCCGGATACAATGGTAAATTCTTCTAATTTAACCAGGGGCTCTTTATAGATATCAAGCACAATTTCCGCAATAGTCTGTAAATCAGCGTCAGTTACATGTTTTCCCTGGTCACCCATCTGTTTTACCCTGCTGAAAATTTCTTTTGTCTGTACTTCATCAGCCTCAAGCCCCATTTCCTTTAAGGCAAGGGTAATAGAACTCCGTCCTGCATGTTTTCCGAGTACAATCTGGCGCTGTCTCCCGATATACTCTGGACTCATAGGCTCGTAGGTTGCTTTGTCAGCAAGGAGCCCATGGACATGAATGCCTGCCTCATGGGTAAACGCATTTCCTCCAACAAGAGCCTTATTGGGAGATACCGGCACACCTGTAAGCCGGCTTACGAGCCTTGAAATCCTGTAGATCATCTCGTGTTTGATGCCTGTATCATATTTGTAGAGCCATTCAAGACTCATAACTACTTCTTCCAGAGATGCATTTCCAGCTCTTTCCCCTAACCCGTTTATAGTTACATGGGCTTGCTTTGCTCCTGCCGCAAGGGCAGCAACGGTATTTGCAGTTGCTAAACCAAAATCATTATGGCAGTGAATGCTTAGAGGGGCTTTAAGGGAAGCAGAAAGATCCCGGAAAATTTCGGTAGTTCTTTCAGGTACCAGCAGACCTACAGTATCACAGAAGCATAACCTATCAGCGCCTGCATCTATCCCATCGGCATACAGAGCCTTCAAGAATTCAAGGTCAGCTCGGGAGGCATCTTCTCCGCTCAATTCTACAATAAGCCCATGGTCTTTAGCATACTCGGTTACCTCGGCTGCAATCTGCCTTACAGCATCCCTATCCTTTTTGATTTTCGTCCTGATGTGCAGGTCCGAAACCGGCACTACAAGATGGATGGAGTCAACATCGCATTGCAGAGCATGGTCGACATCCATCTTAACAATCCTGCAGTAGCTGCAGATTTCAGCTTTTAACCCCTGGTTTGCGACAGCCTTGATAGATTCCCTTTCACCTTCAGAAGTGATCGCGGAACCTGCCTCAATTACCGAGACTCCCATCTCATCAAGCGCTCGAGCAATTAACAGCTTCTTCTCCCTTGTCAGGGCTACTCCAGGTGTTTGTTCACCATCTCTCAAAGTGGTATCCAGAAAGCGGATATTTTCGAATAATATAATCCCTCAGTTGGTGTATTATTTACTATATACTCGTTATGCAAAATAGGAATGTAATATAAAAATTATTTTAAATTATTTGCCCCTATTTTACAGCACCTCTTTAATTATACATCATACATATATCTTTTCTCAGAAGCCCGATTCCCTTCGAAAAGTTTCCGAAATTAAACCGGGAATCCTTGAAATTCCTCTTAAATAGTATACCATAGTATTTTTAGTTTACAGTTGACGAATTCATTAGACATTATGTTTATTGTACTTGATTTTATTCATCTGTGCGTTTAGACCAGGATTGAGTACTTCCTTAAGGTCAATGTACCTGAATTTTGGGAAATTACTAGCTGAATTTAATCCAGCTTACATAGTTCGAGTTCAAGGCAGAAGAAGGCATGTAAATCTCAATAACATATCATTAAGCCTTGAGTTGGTTTCATATAGTACAAGAAAAGGAAAAGAGTTGCATTTTTATTTGAGCGGTTCTTGTATATTCACTCAGGTTAAAAAATTACGTCTCTGTATCTTCCAGAACCCATCGTTGCTCCGGGATCAAGAAATTCATTGTAAGAGTATCAAGATTGAGAAATTCCCTATCAGAGTAAACAGTCTAAGGAGAAGATTCACACAGAAGACTATAATATATTTGCCCGAGAAAGCGAGATAGTCTCATGTTGTAAAACGCCTACGGCAGATATTTTTTAATCTACACCATCTTCATTGCTTGCCGTAAGCGTTACTATAATTTCCTGCTGCTGATTATTTATGCACTGAATTCTTAATTATTGAATATATTTATCTCTAAAACTTCAGTCCATGAAGTTGGTGATCCTGTACTTATGTCGTATAGGTTAACACTCAGAGGCAAATTTTCCATTTTGAAGACTCCCAGAATTTGCAACAGGTTTTATGAAGTCGTTACATCTATGTAATTGTGTTTTGACATTGTTCCAGTTCCAGCTGTATTGCTTACTGTAAGAGTAACTGAATAAATTCCTGATTTTGCGTATTTATGCACAGGTTTCTGGAGTGTTGAATAAGTCCCATCTCCGAAATCCCACCTCCATGCAGTCGGTTCTCCTGTACTTATGTCAGTAAAGGTTACACTAAAAGGTGAATTACCTGCTTTTGGAGATCCCCAGAAATTTGCAACCGGTTTAGGAGGAGTTGGTGACGATGTCACTTTTATATAAGCGGTTTTTGTTACCGTGTTACTTCCAGCAGCATTGGTTGCTGTAAGAGTTACAGTATAACTTCCTGCTGTCGCATACTTATGTATTGGAATCCTGTCTGTTGAAGTAGTTCCGTCTCCAAAATTCCAGCTCCATGAAGTAGGGGAGTTTGTACTTGCATCAGTAAAGGTAATACTCAAAGGAGCAGTTCCCGTTGTAGTGGATGCAGAGAATGCTGCAACCGGTTTTTGCGGAGCTGTTGCTGCTATATTTATGTAATTGTTTTTTGTCAATGTTCCGGTTCCAGCTGCGTTGCTTACTGTAAGAGTAACTGAATAAATTCCTGAATTTGCGTATTCATGCACAGGGTTTTTGGCTGTTGAATAAGTTCCATCTCCAAAGTCCCACCTCCATGCAGTCGGTTCTCCTGTACTTATGTCAGTAAAGGTTACACTAAAAGGTGAATTACCTGCTTTTGGAGATCCCCAGAAATTTGCAACCGGTTTAGGAGGAGTTGGTGACGATGTCACTTTTATATAAGCGGTTTTTGTTACCGTGTTACTTCCAGCAGCATTGGTTGCTGTAAGAGTCACCGTATAACTTCCTGCTGTAGTATACTGATGTGTTGGATTCTTGGTTGTTGAAGTAGTTCCGTCTCCAAAGCTCCAGCTCCATGAGGCAGGTGAATTTGTACTTTTGTCCGTAAAGGCAACATTTAAAGGTTCATTTCCAGAAGTGGCATTACTGCTGAAATCTGCAGTAGGAAGTGGTATTGATTCTGATTTTGATGCATAAACTGTGTTTCCATATCTTCCTATATTGATCCTGTTTCCGTTGGGTTTCGGTTCATTAGAATAATCTGATAAAGAATATCCGGCATCTATGCAGGGTGAATTTACACTGTCACTTGTCCATCCCTTTCCGTTCCAACTACCAGCTTTTGACTTCAGATGATAATCATGACTTTTCTGGTTTGCAAAGAGAGGGTTTACATAAATATCAGTTTTCGAAGTGCAGCTTTTATAGTTACCTGCCAGGTTATTGTAAAGGCAATTATTGTCCAGCACAAAGGTATGCGTTCCAGAGAGATAATTGATCACTGCATATCCTGTCCCGCTAGGGTCTTTCGTACGCTTTAGAGTATTTACGATTATGTTATTACGGACAATAGTCGTGAATCCGCCTTTCGGGGAATATTTTGGAGAGAACATGTGCATAACAGCAGCATTGTATATACCGTCAAACACATTATTTTCGATGAGAGTGTCATGAAAACCACTTGTAACAATGCCCCCTACCCAGTCAATGCTTGGGTTCGTACCAGTACTGTAGAATATATTATGATGAATATGGACATTTTTCCCCTGATCCTGGGTCGCAGAAGAGGTATCATAGTTGTAAATCCAGATTCCAGGCCCATAGGTGTTATAGAAAGTATTACCGTAGATTTCGATATTATCCATAACACCAGCACTCTTTTCGATCTGAATACCCGGACCTCCCGCACTCCAGTGATAGAATGAGTCTATTACATTATCGTGCAACTTTACTTTATTAGAGTTCCATATTCTAAGTGCGCTGTTGGTCCTGCAGGTTATTCTGTTGTTCCAGGCCTCTACGTCCTCACAACTAATTGCAAAAAGCGCGTCATGCCCGAGCTTGTATATAGTATTGTTGTAAAACTGCACGTTCTTACCCTTATTTATTCTCAGCCCGTCTCCCATTCCATCATGCATATATATATTGTAGACTTTTACGTTGTTACAGTAAGTAAAGTAAAATACATTATAATATCCTCTTCCCAATGTGATTTCACTATTACCAGCATAATTTACATTGACTTCAAAGCCCCTTATTATAATGTTGTTATTTCCCAAGCTGCTCATTTGCTGGATGAGGGGCTTCATTGTAGGCCACCCTGCATGATCAGCCAATTTGATCACAGCAGTAGAGTCTCCTTCAAGAATTGTATTGCTGCCAATTAGAAGACTATCATCAATAACGTACGTAAAAGGACCTTTAAGATGGACAGTTGTATACCCGGATCTAGAGTTTTCTGCCACAAATTTTAAGGCCTGATTAATCTGTACATGGTCGTCCTTTCCATCGCATCTAAAGTCCCCACTGCCGTCTCCTGCAACATAGATTGTTGGCGCAGCACTTCGGCATAGAGCATTGGGGATGCTTGCCAGGATAAAACAACCTACCAGAAAAAGAATCACCAATTGTCTTCTTGGCGCCAATATCACAGGAAGGCGATCGTAATGAAATTTGTTAGTCTCATCAGGTAAAGAGTTATATGATGACGTGTTTATACCCCCATTAGAACCTTTTTCATTTGGCAAAAATTTTGAGAAAATTATTATTCATCCTAACATTTTGAATAAAATTTTGCAAATAGTATTTACTCTCCAATTCAAGAACATACAAGGAACCCCGGCATCTCAAACCAGAAGTGACTGAAATTAACAGACGCTAGAGATTGGGACTCAGGATAAATGTTAACGTTTTTCAGGCAATTTTTACGATTTGCAGGGACTCCCCGTGAAAATATAAAAAGTAGATTATGTTTAATGTTTAAATAAATTTCTATAGTTAATATTGCTATTTATAGTATTATATTATATAAGACATAAATAACAACCTAAAAATGTTTAATTCTCGAAAAGTCTCGTTTAGATTTTCAACTTACATTCCGCAGTAGTTTCTCGAAAATCAGTATTTTTTCAAAAGCTTTTTTAAAAGATATTCAAAGAACCTAAAATTCAAATGGAAGTCGATGAAAATTGCAAGCTATCGTCTTTTGATCTCTAAATGCAGATATATACGCCTCTAATTCTGCACCAAAATCCAATAAATTTATGTTAAATTGAAAATCGATATCAACAGAAATTGTGCTAATATGAAATTTTACTGCGGAAAGTAGGTCTAATTCTAGAAAAATAAAGTACACAATTCCTTCACGACTTTAAACATAGAATTGGATTAAGGAAAGAATGGAAAAAACTGAAAAGCTATAACTTAAAACTTAGCCCTTTTAATTATTCCTCTCGAGCAAATCGAACGGATATCATACCATTGGATTATATGCAATTCCCAGAAAATCTCTGATTTCCTGTGATCCCAATGTGAAACTCTGGAAGGACAGCAAACTGCAGAGCCGCAACTCTGCAGAAAAAGCTGTAAATTTATGATTCATCCGCTTGAGCGAGCCAGGCGAGCGAAACGGACCTCGTGCTCCCGAGAGCGAAGGAGTGCGGACAGCGCATCGTCGACGCTGCGCAATGCGGGCGGGTTAGAAATATCTGCCAACGTCTTCTATTGCTTTTACAACCAGTGAGATGCATGCTTCCAGATCTGCCGTATCTATTACCTCAACAGGAGAATGTATATACCGGGTGGCTATACTAATCGTACCTGTGGGAACACCTTCCTTTGTGAGGTGAATTGCTGTAGCATCAGTAGTTCCCCCGGAACCAACGCCCAGCTGACATGGAATTTTGTTTTCGGCGGCAGTTTCTTTCAACCATTTAAGAACCTGCGGGTGAGTTATCAGGCCTCTCCCAGCCGCATCAGCTACGGTAATTACAGGCCCCTTCCCTATTTCAAGGGCAGAATCGGTTTTGCTGACACCCGGATAATCCCCAGGGACAGTGGTATCAATGGCAAGAGCGACGGTTGGACAAATTCCAAAAGCACAAGTTCTTGCTCCTTTGAGTCCGACTTCTTCCTGGACAGTACCTGCAACATAAATATTTGCTTCAATTTTGTGTTTTGACAATCTTTTCATAACCTCTATAAGAATTACAAGTCCTGCGCGGTCATCAAAGGCTTTGGAAGTTACTTTCCCGTTTGCCAGAGATCTAAATTCTCTGTCAATGGACACTATTGTACCGATCTCGATTCCCAGGTTTTCGGCATCCTCCCTATCCTTTGCTCCGATATCGATAAACATATCATCCATTTTCACGGGTTTTTTCTTGTCATCCTCTTTCATCAAATGGGGGGGCTTTGACCCAATAACTCCGGAAATGTGACCTTTCTTGCCGTGAACTATGACTCTTTGACTTAGGAGAGTCTGGTCAAACCATCCTCCGATCCCAATAAAGCGAAGGAAGCCATTCTCATCAATATACTTGACCATGAGCCCTATTTCATCCATATGGGCAGCCAGCATTATTGAAGGCCCGTTCCCTTTTTTAGCAGCTATCAGGTTTCCCATTACATCTTTTCGGATTGTGTCAACGTAAGGTTCGAGTTCCAATTCAAGAAGCTCCCGGACATTGTCTTCAGAGCCTGATACTCCATGAGCATTTGTGAATTTTTCAAGAAGAACTTTTATTTCTTTAAGGTTTCCGCTTTTTTCCATCTTCTAATATCTCCTGCACATTGGTTTTAAGCTAAAGTTAATCTTAATTCGATTTATTATAATTGTCCATTTATGATTATATTTCCTAAGCGAATTTTATAATTTATTACCTGAGCCCAATTTAACTGACTTCCATTACAGATTAATAATATTATACTGTTAATCAATTGAGATTAACTTTTTGTTTAAATCTTTGGCAGAAGGTCCTAAATAAATTTTATACAGGAGCAAGAGATTTTCGACTGCTGGAAGGACAGAAACATTAAAATCCCTTCAGGTTTATTGAGGACTCAGGTGAAAATTACATGACTGCAGAATTACCTCCTCAAATCCAGAACCAAATAGCACAGCTTCAGCAGGTCCAGCAGCAAATACAGGCAATGGCCATGCAAAAATCCCAGATTGAAGCTATGCAGAAAGAGTCAAAAATGGCTCTTGAAGAGTTAGAAAGACTGACTGACGATGCAGTAGTCTATCGCAATGTAGGGGAGCTGGTTATAAAAACGAGTAAAGAGGAGTCCGTTTCAAAATTAAAAGACAGAGAAGAAACTCTCTCACTCAGGCTTCAGTCCATTTCCAGGCAGGAGGAAAGGCTTACATCTCGCTTTAAACAGCTTCAGGAGCAGATCCAGAAAGCATTGGGCCCCAGGGCACAATAATTATATTTTTCTTTACACATAGATAATAGATAGATCAGTTACATTAGAAGTAACGTGAATACCCAAATTTCAGTCGAAGCTATAAAAGCGATAGCCAGAGTGGACAATGCAAGTTGACGAAGCGGAGTTTATCAACCGGCTCCTTGACTATCGAAACATTTTATATTTGTGCCACCGGAATGCCGATCCGGATGCTGTTAGCAGTGCTTTTGCACTTTCCGAGGCCATAGGGGGAACTGTCGGACTTGTTGACGGCTGTAACCGTGTAGCTTCTGTCCTGATCGAGAGGCTTAGAATAGAAGTAGTGGATAAGCCGGACCCCACAGACTACGGTTTTGTTGTCGTAGTTGACACTTCGACAAAAGCACAGTTAAATGATATAGAGCTTACCAGTTATTGTGTGATCGATCACCATACAACTACTGCTCTGACAGAAAATTCCGAATTCTTTCTGCACAGGAACACTACCTCCACTGTGGAAATAGTTTATGATATTTTAAAAACAATGGAGGCGCCTATTAACAGAAGAGTGGGAATCGGCATGCTTACAGGGATTGTAACAGATACCGGACACTTCAAACATGCATCAGCGGATACATTCCGTACAGTTGCAAAAATTATTGAAGCGAGCGGTGTTGAGTATGGAGAAGTACTGGACCTTATGGCTGCTACGCCACAGGATATCTCCATGCGTATAGCCATCCTGAAAGCAGCAAGCCGCATTGAACTCGATAGAGTGCAGGATATGCTGATCGCATCTTCCCATGTAAGTTCTTTTGGAGGCTCTGCATCTTCTATGCTCATCAATATAGGGGCAGATATTGCTTTTGTTGGCACATCCAAAGGCAACAGTGTCCGAGTAAGTGCCAGAGCAAAACGCGAAGCTGTAAATGCCGGAGTTAACCTTGGTCAGTTAATGGAAGATATCAGTAACGAATATAACGGTACAGGAGGCGGACATTCTGGAGCAGCAGGAATCGATGTCATTGCCGACATGAATGAAGTACTGGATAAATGCAGGGAAAAAACAAAGAAAATTCTTGAAGTTTTCTTCGGGGCAACATCAAAAAATCTCTCATTTGAGGGTGAAATAGAAGAAACTGGAGATGAATAAGTTCTCAAGAATGCTTAAATTTCAATAACTTCAAATCTTTAACTTACAGACATAGCCTGGAAATTGCCTGATAATTGCCTGATAATTCTGTAATTTACAAGCTATTAAATAAGATTACTCTTTTTTAAAAGTATACTGGTTTATTCAGGATAAGGTTGCCTCTTATTCAGTCGCTTTTAGAGTTGTCTAAAAGCTCCTCATTTAACCCAACAGCTATTATTTTATATAAGATTCCAGCTTAATCTTCATATCATTTCTGCCGGAAGTCCACATCCGCCAAAAATATTGAAATTCCGGAATGCACAATACTAAAAGAGAAATTGAAACTTAGCCATGACCTTAAGAGGCATGAGACGAGAAACATATACTCAAAAGCAAGTTAGAAAATACAGGGCCTGAGATTAAAAGCCTATGATATAGACATTCAGAGTGTGAAAAAAATGTCAGAATATTGGGATCCTGAAATAGAAACGATGCCTGTAGAGGATTTAAAGAAGCTGCAGGAAAAAAGGTTGAAAGAACTCGTACATTATGTGTATGAAAATTCTCCTTTTTATAGAAAAAGGTTTGACGAATACGGTGTAAGGCCGGAAGACATCCAGACTCTTGAAGATGTCAGAAAGTTACCTTTTACTTTTAAGCAGGATCTCAGAGATACCTACCCTACAGGTATGTTTTGTGTTCCGAACTCAAAACTTGTCCGTTTCCATGCCTCATCGGGTACAACAGGCAAGCCAACGGTGGTAGGGTATACACACAAGGATATCGACGAATGGGCTGAGTCTTTAGCCCGTGGATTCTCTTCTGTCGGTTTAGGAAAAAGCGATATCTTGCAAGTTAGCTATGGGTACGGTCTTTTTACAGGCGGGCTAGGTGCTCACTACGGAAGTGAGAAACTGGGCGCAACCGTACTTCCTACAAGCTCAGGAAATACGGAACGCCAGCTGGAACTAATGAAAGACCTTGGTACAACTGCCATAGCCTGTACACCCTCTTACTTCCTGTTTATGATCGAAACTGCAAGGAAGATAGGCATTAGCATAAGAGACGATACAAAATTAAAAATGGGATTTTTCGGGGCCGAGCCCTGGTCTGAAGAACTCAAGAAAAGGATAGAAGACGATTCCGGGATTAAAGCCTATGATATTTATGGGACTTCGGAAATGAGCGGCCCTCTGTTTACTGAATGCTCGGAGCAATGTGGAATTCATATATGGGGAGACAAATTCTTAGTTGAGATTTTAGATCCAGAGACAGGAGAAACTGTTCCTGATGGAATGACTGGAGAACTCGTAATTACAACTCTTACTAAAGAAGCCCTTCCCCTTATTCGTTACAGGGTAAAAGACCTGACCAAAAAACTTTCGGAACCCTGCAAGTGCGGAAGAACCCATCCAAGGATCACACGCATAAGCGGGCGCTCGGATGATATGATTATTGTGCGTGGGATCAATGTATTCCCCGGGCAGGTTGAATCGGTCCTTATGAATATTCCTGAAGTTGGGAATCATTTCATGATTATTGTAGATAGGATAGGGCCGCTTGACTCAATTAAAGTCCAGATTGAAATGCATGAGTCTGCTTTTAGCGACCGCATGTCAGACATGATGGCGCTTAAAAAGAAAGTTTCAGGGGCATTGAAGAGCGTATTGAACCTTGCGGTTGAGGTGGAACTGGTTGAACACGGCTATCTACCCAGATCCGAAGGAAAATCAAAGAAGGTCATTGATAACCGAAAGATTTGATTTCAAAAACATATTAAACATAAAGCTTGCAGATGTCGCATTCATGCAGGTTTTTCTATTTTGGCTCTGAGATCTTATTTTCTCTGCTTTACAGAGCCCGATATAAAGTTAAGCCATAAATAATGTAAGCTTAAAATATATAGAAACTTATATTACATCCTGTAAAAAGATTAAAAACGAAGTAAAAAAGCAAAACGAAGTGAAAAAGCAGGAAAAATTAAGAAAAAAGAACAAGGGATATAAGGACATGGGTGCTGGAATGGAAGACAAGATTATAAAGCAAATTTCTCTTTTTGCGGAAAACAAACCTGGAAGACTTGCAAACGTAGCAAATAAGTTAAAAAGCGCCGGCATAAATATAAGAGCATTTACTATTGCTGAATCAGGGGACTTCGGGATAATCCGCATGGTAGTAGACAATACTGACTATGCTTACAATGTACTCCATAGTGCCGGGTTTACCGTGTCCGAAACAAACGTGCTGGGCATAGAGATGGATGATGTCCCAGGCAGTATGTCCCGTATTGCAGAAGTATTTGGAGCAGCTAAAATCAACATTGATTATGCCTATGCTTTTATTACCAGAAACCAGAAGGCCCTTTTGATAGTAAGAGTTAATGAGATCGAAAAGGCAATAAAAACACTTGAAGAAGATAATATCAAGCTCATAGATATGAAGGAACTTGAAAATATCTAATTTTTAATTATAATTCTAATTTTTGAAAAGTCAGTTTAAATGGAAAAGAAGAAAATACCCAGAATTAGAGCACTTATAAGTGTTTGATATTCTGGAGCTTTTTATTTTTATGAGCTCTAGCTTTCAGGATAAAATTTTAAAAATCACATAACAAGTGTTTTATAGCCGGAAAGACTTTCCTGAGATTCTGACCTCCACGGAATATGTAATAAATATAATAAAGAAATAATAATAATAATAATAATAATAATAATAATAATAATAATAATAAATAATAGGAAAGGAAAATTACCCTCACAACAGTTACCGGTTTGAATAAAATGGCGGAGAATAAAAACAGCTTAGAAGAAAAAACACAAAGCTCCTCAAAAAATAAACTTGGTGGAATCCATACCACAATTATCGGGGGCAGGGCTGGAAAAAAACTTGTAAAACTTGTAAGCCAGCATCCTGAGATTAAAAAAGTAATTCCATCAGTAATTTCCACAAAAGGTATTGCAGGGGGAAGTCTAACTGGTAAGGTCTTGCGCGCTGATGCAAGAGGGAATTTGAGGTTATTGCTCTCGGAAGGCAGGAGTTTCCAGGAAGTGAGACTGGTGACGACAGTTGGGACCGCTGAAGAGGGAGACAGAATCATGAGCGAATTGAATGAAATCTTAAAAACTGCCTTCTGAGGCGTTAAAGGGAGAGAACCATTTGGCATTTATAGGAATTGACCACGGGACAACTGCAATGCGTTTTGCTCTGATAGAAGATGATAGAGTTCTGACCTTTGAGCTTGAAAGGACTGAAGCGGCTGCTATGTCAGAAAACGAGATCATGGCGTCTATCGAAGATAGATTTGGAATTCGACGTGAGACCATTGATATGATTGCATTGACATACTCGATGGGCGACGGTTTTTCCTCAATTAAGGATGTAAGGAAGCTCGAAGGGCGAGGGTTAAAGAGCATAGAAGGGGCTGGAAAAAAGACAGGTGGAGGCACGAGAGTTTTTGATGCTGTCCGCAACTCGGGAATTCCTGCAATAGCAATTCCTGGTCTTCACGTGGGAAGCAAAGTAGATCCCAGGATGAAAGTATTTTCCCACCTTACTAGCCCTGAAAAGCTTGGGATTGCTTACCATATCCAATGCCTTGGCTACACGGATTTTGTGGTTTCCGATATAAGTTCGAATACCGTTACTCTTGCAGTTGCCGAAGGTAAAATAATTGGTGCAATAGATGCCTGCATATTTGCCCCAGGGATTCATCACGGTCCTCTCGACCTTCAAGCTATCAGGGATGTGGACAGCGGGCTAGAAACTGCAAATCAGGCCTTTATAGAGGCAGGGGTTTTGAAGATGACCCCTTATAAGGACAGAGAAGAATTGCTTGATGCAGCCAAAAATGGAGAAAACTCGGCATTACTTGCTCTGGATACTATAGCCCTGTTTGCAGCTATGGAAATAGTCTCAATGCAGCTTCTTATGAAGGATTATGGGACAATAGGTGAAATCTTCCTCGCAGGCTCCGTGGCAGAGGTAGACTACGTGCAGAAGAAGATCAATGCACACCTGGGACAGGAGTGCCTGTGCTTCGGGAAGTGGCATGCTGCAATAGGCTGTGCAGAGATAGCACGGGATGTTTTTGCCGGGAAAAAGGAAATTCTCGGGGTAGATGTTGATTATCCGTAAACGGTTTGCACGAAATATCGTTAATGCTCCGAAGCTAAAAAGAAATGGATAATCCAGACACTGCAAAGGATAAGGCATCCATCTTATTATCCAGTTTGCGGACAACGAACTGGCCTTGAGTATTATTTATAATAAGCTTATTTGTCTGGGATAAGTCTTTGTCTGGGATCTGTCCTTGATATCATGTATAATAAACTTATTAATAAGCTATATTATCTTTTTGACAAGTATAACAACGCAATGTGAAGAACATACTTGATATCTGTATAATAAGTTTATTTGACTTTATTATGCTGTAACATGTTAAGATTACACTTGAGACAAGGAACTGCTCTCAACGGGAATACAACTCAAACAACGCTCTTCGACTCTTCTCAACGGAAATACAACCCGATCAACGCTGAGACCATAGTCAAACTGGATGTGGAGGTATATGCATTTTAAGATCCTCCGCTGTATTAATTCTTGAGATTAAACTTTTTTACAAATATTCTAATTTCATTTAGATCACTCGAAGGTGGAATAGTTAGTTTAAGGCCATTTACTTAAATTGTATTATTTCTTCATTAAGCTAAAAAGGAATAAAAAGGAATTGTTTTATACGCAATTCTCCCTTAAAATATAAGATCATACATCCTTAAAAAGTGTATCGGAATAGTTTAACTACTCTTCTATTTATGTGCTCGTGTGAAGACAAATAATAAAGTTGCTTTTTTATTCATCGAATGAGATGAAAATAAACCATTCATTGTTGACAGGTCAACTTATTGGATATTTATTTGTTCACTATACATTTAAATATCTGTTTGAATATACTTTAATAAATTATAGTTACAGTTTTTATATAAATTGTTTGGAGATGGGAAAAATATGGTGTCAATACGTTCAAATTTTGACAATACAAAGAGCAACGACTTATCTGGAAAATTATCAGAGAATATGGATTTCAGAGTAGAAGATATGAGCTGGCTGATAGACAACCTTCCAGTAACTGTTTTCAGAGCATCTAGTAAATTGTCCTGGGGAATGGATTACATAAGCAAAAATGTAGAGAAGCTAACAGGTTATTCCAAAATGGACTTCATTGACCAAAAATTATCCTGGTCAGATATTGTTTTTCCAGAGGATATTTCGATAATTGAAAAGGCTGTACAAAAAGCAACGAAAAGCAAAACTTCCTATCAGGTCGAATACAGAATCAAAAAATCTAATGGTAGTACAGCACTCATTCAAGAACAGGCTCATTTAGTTCGTGATGATAACGGAAACCTGGCTTATAAAGATGGGATATTCTTAGAAACTTCGCTTATAAAAAGAAAAGAAGACACTCATAAAACAGTTAAAGAAGACGAAAAAATTCAGCTTGAAATGTTCAGATCCTTTGTCGAAAAAATATCGGCAGGTGAGGAAATTGAGAAAATAAGTGGGAACTTCACGGGGGAGACCAAAAAAACCGTTGATCTAATCAACCATAGTACAGAAAATATCATGGGTGTTTTAGATGAAATTATGACCATTTCAAAAGCAGGAAAAGAGGGACATCTCAGTATACGCGCCAATGACTCAAAATATCCCGGAGGATGGGGCATGCTTCTAAGAGAATTGAATAGTGCTCTTGATGCGATTATTAGCCCTCTGAATGTTGCTGCCGAATACGTTGAGCTTATCAGCCGTGGTGATATCCCCGAACCCATTACTGACAATTACAACGGCGATTTCAACAAGATTAAAAACAACCTGAACAACTGCATAGACGGTTTGCAGGGGCTCGCGGAGTGTAACAATGTGCTGCAACGCATGGCTGTCAACGATCAAACAAAAGGAGTAGAAGGTGAGTACGTTGGTATTTTCGCTTCAATGGGCGAGGCGACCAACAAAGTCCGCGATAGAGTGCTGAATGTGACCAACCAGCTCAACAACATCGCGGTCGGGGATACTTCCCAGCTAGTGGAGTTGAGGAAAGTCGGTAAGCGAAGCGAGCAGGATCGCCTGTTGCCGGCTATCATCGGGGCGATGGAGAATATCAACCTCCTTATTGAAGACACAGGAATGCTCTCAAGGGCAGCATTAGAAGGCAAGCTGGATACCCGAGCAGACGCGTCAAAACACCACGGAGAATACAGGAAAATCGTTGAAGGTTTAAATGACACTCTTGATGCTGTCATTGGACCTTTAAATGTAGCTGCTGAATATGTGGAGAGGATCTCAAGGGGTGACATCCCACAAAAGATCACTGATGATTACAAAGGAGACTTCAACGAGATCAAGAATAACCTGAACAACTGCATCGATGGTTTGCAGGGGCTTGTTGAGTGCAATAACGTGTTGCAACGCATGGCCGTCAACGATCAAACAAAGGGTGTAGAAGGGCGAGTACGTCGGCATTTACGCTTCCATGGGCGAGGCAACCAACAATGTCCGCGATAGGGTGCTGAATGTGACCAACCAGCTCAACAACATCGCGGTCGGGGATACTTCCCAGCTCGTGGGGTTGAGGAAAGTTGGTAAGCGAAGTGAGCAGGATCGTCTGTTGCCGGCTATCATCGGGGCGATGGAGAATGTCAACCTCCTTATTGAAGACACAGGAATGCTCTCAAGGGCAGCATTAGAAGGCAAACTGGACACCCGAGCAGACGCCTCAAAACATCATGGAGAATACAGGAAAATCATTGAAGGTCTAAATGACACTCTTGATGCTGTTATAGGTCCTTTGAATGTGGCTGCGGAATATGTTGAACGTATTAGCCGCGGAGACATTCCCAGAACATCACTGATGATTACAACGGTGACTTCAACGAGATCAAAAACAACCTGAACAACTGCATCGATGGTCTGCAGGGGCTTGTTGAGTGCAACAATATTCTGCATCGCATGGCAGTGAACGATCATACAAAGAGTGTCGAAGGCGAGTATGTCGGTATTTACGCTTCCATGGGCGAGGCTACCAACGATGTCCGTGACCGGCTGCTGAATGTGACCAACCAGCTGAACAATATCGCTGTCGGAAATACCTCCAAGCTCGAGGAGTTAAAGAGAATTGGCAAGACGGAGCGAGCAGGATCATCTTCTGCCGGCCATTATTGGGGCGATGGAAAATATTCAGTTTCCTTATTGAAGATACAGGAATGCTCTCAAGGGCGGCAGTAGAAGGCAAGCTGGACATCCGGGCAGATGCATCAAAACACCACGGGGAGTACAAGAAAATCGTTGAAGGTTTAAATGACACTCTTGATGCTGTTATAGGTCCTTTGAATGTGGCGGCGGAATATGTTGAACGGATATCAGGGGTGACATTCCTCAGAAGATCACAGACAATTACAACGGTGACTTCAACGAGATCAAAAATAACCTGAACAACTGCATTGACGGTTTGCAGGGGCTTGTGGAGTGCAACAATATGCTGCATCGCATGGCAGTGAACGATCATACAGAAGTGTCGAAGGCGAGTATGTCGGTATTTACGCTTCCATGGGCGAGGCTACCAACGATGTCCGTGACCGGCTGCTGAATGTGACCAACCAGATGAACTACATCGCTGTCGGAAATATTTCCCAGCTTGAGGAGCTCAAGAGAATCGGCAAGCGAAGCGAGCAGGATCATCTTCTGCCGGCTATGATTAGGGCGATGGAAAATATCAATCTCCTTATTGAAGATACAGGAATGCTCTCAAGGGCGGCAGTTAGAAGGCAAGCTGGATACCCGGGCAGACTTGTCTAAACACCACGGGCGAGTACAAGAAGATTGTCCAGGGAGTCAACGACACGCTTGATGCCGTTATCGGTCCTTTGAATGTTTCAGCCGAATATGTTGAACGTATTAGCCGTGGTGATATTCCTGAATTGATTACGGACAATTATAATGGGGACTTCAATGAGATCAAAAACAACCTAAACACCTGCATTGCTGCTATCAATAACCTTGTAGAAGATTCGCTCATGCTTTCAGAAGCTGGTGTAGCTGGAAGACTCGACACTCGAGCAGATGCTTCAAGGCATGAAGGTGATTTCCGTAAGATTGTAAGCGGCATGAACGATACTCTCGATGCTGTTATCGGTCCTTTGAATGTCACTGCTGAATATGTTGAACGTATCAGCCGTGGTGACATTCCTGAACCTATAACAGACAATTATAACGGTGACTTCAACGAGATCAAAAACAACCTGAACAACTGCATCGATGGTCTGCAGGGGCTTGTAGAGTGCAATAATGTGTTGCATCGCATGGCAGTGAACGATAACACAAAGGGTGTAGAGGGCGAGTACATAGGCATTTACGCTTCCATGGGCGAGGCAACCAACAAAGTCCGCGATAGGGTGCAGAATGTGACCAATGTGCTCAACAGCATCGCTGTAGGGGATACTTCCCGACTAGAGGAGTTAAAGAAAATAGGAAAGAGGAGCGAGCAGGACCGCCTTATGCCGGCTATCATCGCGGCGATGGAGAATGTCAACTTCCTTATTGAGGACACGGTAATGCTCTCCAAGGCTGCGGTTGAAGGTAAGCTAGACATCAGGGCAGATGCATCAAAGCACCAAGGGGAGTACAGAAAAATTGTTGAGGGCATAAACGATACTCTCGATGCAGTAATTGGTCCTTTGAATGTTGCTGCGAATATGTTGAACGTATTAGCCGTGGTGACATTCCTGAACACATCACTGATAATTACAACGGCGACTTCAACGAGATCAAGAATAACCTCAATGCCTGTATAGACGGTCTTCAGGGGCTTGTTGAGTGCAACAACGTGCTGAACCGTATGGCAGTGAACGATCACACAAAAGGTGTCGAAGGTGAGTATGTCGGCATTTACGCTTCTATGGGCGAGGCTACCAACGATGTTCGAGCCCGGCTGCTGAACGTGATCAACCAGCTGAACAATATCGCTGTCGGGAATACTTCCCCACTCGATGATTTAAAGAAAATTGGCAAGAGGAGCGAGCAGGATCATCTTCTGCCAGCTATTATCCAGGCGATGGAGAATATCAATCTTCTTATTGAGGACACAGGAATGCTGTCAAGAGCAGCATTAGAAGGCAAGCTAGACATCCGAGCTGACGCATCAAAACACAACGGGGAGTACGAGAAAATAATTGAAGGTGTTAACGAGACTCTTGATGCTGTAATTGGTCCTCTAAATGACGCAATCAGGGTTTCAAATGAATTCTCTAATGGAAACTTTAGAGCCCGGTTTGATGAAAATCTGCATGTTAAAGGCGATTTCGTAAATTTCAGGGATGTTCTTAACAACATTGGAATTTCTGTTAGTGAAATTATAAAATCTGCAAAATCTGTCACCTTGAATGTTGTAGATTGCAGCGATGAAGCCAGCAGAGGTGCCGATGACGTTGCAAAGGCAGCAGGAAATGTTGCAATGTCCAGTCAGAAGAGCTCTGAATTGACAAGAGAACTTCTCTATAAGATAGAAGGTATCAACAGAGAGATTATTGATTTGTCGTCCTCCAATGAAAAGATTGCAAGCACGTCAAAGGGAATTCTCTCTTCTGCAAATGAGGTTGTACGTATCGGAAAGGATGCGCAGTCGCTTGGCAAAGATACAAATCTGAAAATGGAAAGTGTTGAAAAAATTGCCAGGGAAAGTGTTGATGGAATAAGCAGCCTAACAGAGCAAATAAAACAAATAGACGGTATCGTGCAACTTATAAATGACATTACTAGCCAGATAAACCTGCTCTCATTAAATGCCGCAATCGAGGCTGCACGTGCAGGAGAGCATGGCCGCGGATTTGCTGTGGTTGCAGGTGAGGTCAAAAACCTTGCAACAAAGGCAAGGAATGCAACGGAAACTATTGAGAATGTTGTGATATCAGTACAGAGAGACAGCAAGAAAACTGCCGATGCCATTAATACTGCAAATAGTGAGATAATTGACGGGGTCAATAGCGTTAACAAGACACTTGATGCCCTCAATACAATCATTAAAAATGCCACTCAGGTAACACAGGACATTGGCGATATCACGAAAGCAATTGATAATCAGGTGAACATCTCAATGAAAGTTGTAAAGGCTTCAGAAGAAGGCAACGCTATGACACAGGAGGTACAAAAAGAAGCGGAAAGTCTTGCGGCAATTGCAGAAGAGACAAGTGCATCTGTTCAAGAGATTGGAGCTGCAATTCATGAGGTGACTGACCTTACCAGCAAATTGAAATCCGAAATGGAAGTATACATGGTTTAATTGAATTTAGAATGGATATATAAGGTTTAATTGAATCTAGGATAGAAATTAAGGTTTAATTGAGTTTAGAATGGAAAATATAAGGTTCAATTGAGTTTAGAATGGAAGTATAAGTGGTAAATTGAGATTTCAATATGGCAAAGATAGATATTGTCCAGTTTCAAATTGGAAATATTATATCATTTGCCATTTACCTTTTAAAAGAAATCTTTGTAGAATAAATCTTAAATGATGCCGATAATCACGTGCCCTGGTACAGGAAACTTTACTGGAATTACAAAACATGAAAGGAAAGATTCCAAACAATAAACTGAAGATCCGAAAGGAAAGATTCCAAAATATAACTCAAGATCCATAGGAATTTGATAATAAATGGCATTCACTTTTTTTTTCAGAGATCTAGATGCAATAAAATTAATTCCAGATTACGTATTGTCTAACACTCCAGGTAGAAAAAATATTAAAATATGGGATGCCGGATGTGCAAATGGTTCGGAGACTTACTCAATATTAATTCATTTAAAGGAGACGCTCGATGAAAGGCAATTTAAAAAAATAGAAATATATGCGTCTGATATCGATAACAGCAAAAGATTCAAAAAAATAGTAGAAGAAGGGACTTATAAAAAAAATCAGATTTCATCTGTTCCTCCCGATATATTAAAAAAATATTTTGAACAGGATATAGAAAACCCAGATATTTACATCGTATCAGAATATCTAAGAGAGAAAGTAAGTTACCAGAGACATGATCTCTTGTCATTAAATGCGATAGGACATGATTTTGATTTAATTATATGCAAGCATGTTCTTCAGCATTTTAGCGATAATGAACAGGTTGACGTAATAAAAATGTTTTATAACTCTCTAATGGATGATGGGTTTCTCTTATGTGAACATTCACAGGAAATCCCTGAATATTTAAACAACCATTTTACAAAAGTGCTGTCAGACAAAAACCTTTATCGAAAAACATCAAGCGTAAATAGAAAAAGGGTTTAAACATGGGTGCAACTTACTTTTTCAGGGATACTCAAACTCTTAAGATGATTCCCTGTATCCTTATACCTCTGATTCTTGAAGGTGAAGATCGAAAGAATAGCAGGAATATCAATATTTGGAGTGCTGGTTGCTCAAACGGTGCAGAGCCTTACACCCTGGCAATTCTTCTAAAGGAAATTCTTGCCGAGGAAGTGTTTTCCAGAATACTTATTTATGCGACAGATATTGATCCAAATGACAGGTTTGAAAATATTATCAAAAGAGGTTCATACCGACAGGATGACCTTAAAAAAATTCCAGATAATATGTTTTTGAACAACTTTATTAAAGATCCTGAGATTCAAGGCAATTATTATATTTCAGAGGAAATAAGAGGGCACGTAAAATATATTCGGCATAACCTGTTGTCTTTAAAGCCAGTAATTGAAAAACCATTTGATGTAATTTTATGTAAAAATGTGCTGCTTCATTTCACTGAAAAACAAATTACTGACATCTTAAATATGTTTTATCAATCGCTCTCACATAGTGGGTTTTTTATTACAGAACAAACACAAAAACTCCCCGTTTCATCCTCTAAACAGTTTGAACAATTCATAAGCAATGCCCGGATATATAAAAGACTAGCTATAAATTCTAAGGAGCATGAATGAATTGAAAGTCTTCAATCTTACTGAAAATCCGACTACCTATACCTGTAATGTATATTTCATACAGAGCGAATCCAATTCTCTCGACAACCTGAACACAATCGTTGATATTGGCCGCGATAAAATCATATTTGAAAAATTTGATGAGATGTCAAAAGGCGCCAGCGAAAAATTAATTGATCAAATAATTCTCACTCACAATCATTATGATCACACATCACTTTTAAAAACCGTAAAAGAAATCTATGGTCCTAAAGTTTACGCATTTTCCCCTTACATTAAAGGAGTGGACATAGTGCTGAAAGGCGGGGAATCAATTTTAATCGGGGATAAATTCTTTGAAGTTATACATACTCCCGGGCATACCCAGGATTCAATCTGTCTTTATTGCCCTGAGAATGGATTTCTTTTTGTAGGGGATACATGTGTAATTCTTAAATCGAGCAACTGGTCTCTTGAGGATAATTATGTAACATCTATGGAGTATCTCTGTACAAAAAATGTTTCCAAAATCTTTTTTGGTCATGGCCCTCCACTGGAAATTGGATGCAACGAAAAACTCAAAAAAACCCTTGAAGTGATACACAATAGTAAGATCAAATAATAAAAATTAACTTAATACCAAGGACGATTTAACTAATGATTAAGTTTTGTTAACTCAAATTTAATATCAAGACTTTCTTCTTTTTTAGAGTAATTGATAATTATCGGATTTTCACAGTATTAATTAAGTTAATTTTGTCTGTCTAATTGTTGTTATTGCCGCCCCTGGCAAACTTAGACTTTTTTTACCAACCTTTCCTGAATTTCTTTGGGAGTTTTTGCTCTTTTATTTTACCTTTCCTTTCTCGCATTGATCTTTCGGCTTCTTTTGTCTCAGGAGTTTCAATTTTTGTAATATTTGAAATTCCTGATTGCTGATTTGATTCTTTATTTTTCTCTTTTGTAGGTACTTCAAAAGAGGCCGGTCTCTTATCCTCTTCTTCCTCTTTTACAATTAACTTTTTTACATCATTAAATATTTTCTTAAAGGGATTACTCTTTTTTTTAGGATTATTATGAGCACCATTAGGGTCGTTATCAGCCATAAATACACCTTTATTTCATTCTCATTAAATTAATCTAAGGTAATTAATGGGTAATAATAATTCGCTGGGTAAAAATTTGGTAACTCCAGATGAATGAATAGACTTTACAGGTAATTAATCCTACTCAAGAGAAAATAGGAATTAGGATTTCAATTTGAAAGAAAAGATATTCCAGTTACGCACACATGCTCCCAAGCTTAACTTCTAAAATAGCAACTTATGGATTTGCAACTTCGGAGAGATTAATCCAGAGTTTCAAATCTATGGAAATGGTACTTAAACTTTGATTAAAGATGTAAAACAATCTTAAGTCAAAAGAATAAAATGTCTTAGAAGAACGTATTAATTATCTCAGTAAATGAATAAATCTAGTAAATTGAATATTAATCTAGTAATAAGAGCATTAGATTAAAAGAATAAATCCCGAAGAATAATCCAGTATTAAAAGTATAAGAATAATTCAGAAGAATAAATCTTGTTATAAAAGGTAGTAAAAGAAAAATCTAGTAAATCTAGTAAAAGAATAAATCTAGAAAAAGTAGTAAAAATAAATCAGTATAAGATTAATGTTTAGATAGTAGCCCGGCACGGATTCGAACCGAGGTTGCAGGATCCAGAGTCCCGCATGATTGACCACTACACTACCGGGCTTCTATTGTTTTCGCTGCAGAGCATGCTTGTTTTGCCCTGCGTATCTCTAAAGGAATATTTTATATATATAACTTTCGGCTTGAATTACGGCCTTTTCCAAATCAAATATGAGTTTTAAAATTTATTTCTTAATTTTTTTGAGGTTTTCTTCTGGCTGATTAAGTACAGCAGTCCACCACCATCGAGCCATATCTATAAGATCTTCTGAAAATTGACCTGAGAGTCTGTATTCTTTGTTTTTTATTGATATGAGCCCGGCTCCTAACAACTTGTTGCGCATTGCATAAAATGAGGCACGACCTATCTGAAGTTCTTCAAGCAAGCCTTTCCATTCATCGGTCCGTATTGCATTTCCTGCAGCTTGCCGCTCTTCAATGATGTCAGAAACTTTTGACCTCTAACGGCCGTGGCGTCTTCCTGGAAAATACGTCTCATAAGGTTATAATACGGATCCCTCGAACGACTTATACGATTATTTGCATCCGATCTTACAACGATAGTTGTCGCTGTACGGGGTGCGTTTTTTACAATTGACATTTTGCATCAGCTATTCAGGTGGAGCTTAAACTTTCATGCCGTGGATTCCGAAGACGTCATTCGGTGAAGATACAATTTTCAAAAGAAGGTCTACCATATTCTTCCCTTAGCTGGTAAACCATCGGAGTTTTATATGATTCTTTATGCGCCCTTAGAATACCAAGTTTCGAATGAATATACCCTACCATGGAGGCAACGGTATTTCTTGAAACATTGTATTTACTTGAGAGCATTTCATGCAGCTCATCAATGGTCGCTTTTATTACTTTGATGAAAATACATAGTATTGCTCTTCTAAATCCACTGTAATCAACTTCAAGAAACTTCTCTACTCTGGAGTTAATTTTGGCTCGGATGGACGCCATTAATTACCACCTCTACTGATGTAGTAAACTATGTCAGTTATAGCCCTATATATAGATTTGTAAATTTATTCGTCCTGATAAAAAGGACATAAAAACTAATGTCCTTGAAAAATTTTAACTTAACTGAAGTCCGATTATTGTATAATTGTATATCTTTTCTGATATATCGCTTTTTAGGTCTAATCAGCACTATCTGTGTATTTGGGGCTATTTTTGGTCTTCTGATAGCTGACTTCTATCTTTTTGCTTTAAACCATCTATTTTGATAACAACCTATATTCCTTTACAATGGAATCTCAATGGTTCAGAGGAACAGTTTTGAAAACTTATATAATATATTTACTTGCACTATTATAGTTTATTGTGGCTGCATATATTAAGCTTGTGTTGTATCCTCTTCAAATTGAGTGGAAAGCTCTCACTTTCAACTCAATGAGTTTTTTTCTCTTATTAATTTCGCTAGAGATAGCATCTCAAATTTATTGCTCACTCTATCAAATATGTAATCATATACACTTACGCCTAGTCTCTTTGCTGTTTGAACAATCGTCATGAATGTGTCGTTTGCCCTTGTTCCTTCATCTGTTCTTGTTTGAAGACTCACGTCTCTTTTCCTGACTTTTGCTCTCGCCGCTAATTCTGCTGCATTGTTATGCAGCGGGAGCTCTGGTAAAATCAGCACTTTTAATAGATGTTCCTTGTTCTCTTTCGTTTTACATATTCTCTCATCCAGTTTTTCATATCCTGTTTTGGTCGAAAACAATTGATCAAATTTTGCGGATAATTGCTTCGCTACGACTGAATCTGAATTTTCTCTAAACTCACAGAGTTCCCCATAAAAATCCCAGTACCTATCCAGAAAAGCTTCTAGCTTTTCTTTATGATAAGGTACTATTGGCCTCAATTTCTTGTAGTTTCTCCCATCGTGAATCCAACAAAGAGCATGATGATATGCAATTTGCTTGAATTGAGGTGCATCATCACTCAGAAGTGTGGTAACCACAGGTATGTCTGTTCTTTGATGATATGCCGCAATTGCACAGGCTTCAAGGACTTTCTTCTTAGTAGTTTTATATCCATTAAGCGAGAAAAAATAATCCAGTTTTCGACGCATTTCTTCGTCACTGAATATTTTGTTTTTAACAGAAGAGAGTTTTTCCGTCCAGATTTGGGACACATTAAACGTTTCCATCAGATCAAATGCTTCATCATTAAAGCAGTACGTTTTTTCTTTTCCACATAGAAGTACATCTAAAATATTTTCTCGGCTCTTGTTAGGAACTGTAAAATAAGCAGCATAATAAGGACTACAAAGGATCTGAGTATAATGATTGTTACCATTGACTCTTGCACTTGTATCATCAATCTGCTGATAAGGTGTAGCTCTGAGACCTTCCTTTAAAATCTCAGCTTTCTCCTTGTGGAAGACATCAGTGTCTTTTGTTAGAATTCGCGAAATGGTAGCTTTGGATATATGAACTCCAACATTTTCCAAAAATTCATGTATTTTGGGCTCTGAAACATTCGCAACATGATTAAGAGTGATTACAAGAGACCTTATTCCAGGGCCAAATTCACCTTTGATACCATCTGGAAGTTCACCTGAATACGTTTTATGCTCAGAAGGAGAATAAAAAATTTCTATCCTGTAATTGGTGTTTACAGGCTTTATGGATATGTCCTGAATAATTACATCCCTATAACCTTTAGAATATGCATCACTGGGTAAAATGGATATATCAACTTTACATGTTTCAATTCGATGAATCTCTATTTTATCCAGTTTTGATTTAGATTCCTTGTCCTATAGAAGTCTTCTCTTTCTCCTTTCCTTTTCAGAAGAAATATCTTCACTCTTTTTAGAACTACGAATTTTGGGTTTGGTTTGTTCACCTTTAAGTAAATTAATCTCATCTCGAAGCTTTTGGTTCTCTGCTTTGAGGAATTCAATTTCCTCGTTCTGTTTTTCAATGATAGCAAGTAGAATGCGAAAAGCTGTGGCATACCTTTCATCTTCAATTTCATCAGGATTGATATTCAGCGATGCCAGCAATTGTTCGAGAGCTCCAAGATCCATTTTTATTCTCCAAAATTTGAATATGGATGAATAGAGCAACTATTATATTTTTCCTGTGATTGAA
>CAVRNH010000024.1:0-67038 GCA_963722085.1 uncultured Methanosarcinaceae archaeon
AAGCTCGAGAATGTATATGTCCCTGAATTGCGGGGAAGTCGCAAACATTATATGTGTGTCCAGTATCTGGTTTGCAATATCCTGGAGTTCCCAGAGTCTCTCTTCCGAAAGCAGGACTTCACGGGCTAATCCAAGTGAAGTATTTCCAAGCTGGCAAATTTTTCCTGTGGAGTATGGGATCAACCCGATCTTCTGGGCTTTTTTAGCATCCATATAAGTGCCTGCAGCTCCTGCCATGTAAGCCACATCAATATCCGTCAGTTCAATACCAGCAGCGTACAGAGCGTCATATGCCCTGCACGAATGGCTCCTATAGCTTTTCCGGCTTCTTTAAGGTCTCTTTCGGAGAACTCTATTCTGTTCTGAAGGTGGATGAGCCCGTCCGGAGTCTTAATTTTAGGAAGTTCTACAAGGCCGCGCTTGATTGACTCCTCTATGAGAGCTATAACACCTGTACCCGTTATTGCTTTGGGTTCAATAACACCTTTTTTAAGGACGTTCCCGGTTGCCGGATCTACGAGATCTCCAAGGGCAGGTTCCATCTCTTCATTCAATATATAATTCCTTAATGCGCCATCCTCAAATTCGATATCCGAGATAACGTAAGGGGATGCAAGGCTTCCATGTTTTATCTGCTGCCCTTCAAGGGCCGGACCGGCAGCTGCAGAACCCGTATAAATAATGTCATTTACTCTCAAGGCCATCTCTGCATTTGTTCCATAGTCCGTTGCAATTGAAATTTCGTCACTTTCAAGCATTCCCGATCCTACTATCAGAGCAAGGGCATCGGCTCCAACTTCATGTTTTATCGCAGGGGGGACTACGACCTCGCAATCGAATTCATCAAGCCCCGGAATCTCATTGCTATGTACAATTCTCGCATCCCTGTTCTGCTCCTGGATATTATACTTTTTTTTCTTTCTCTCCCCTGCATAGGCGCGGTCTTTCAATGTTTATTCCCTGGAAGATGGATAGCTGAATGGGATTCCCACAAATTGAAATTCTCTTAAGTTCTTCACTTTTAACATCAAGAGCCTGAAACAGGTTCTTTACTGCATTTATGGAAAGCCCGTGAACAAGATCCTGCCCGTAGTGAATTGCGAAATCCATGTGATCCATCACATTCGCTCCGGGAAGGGGGTTCCTTAAAGTCATTACTGTTCTTCGGATTTCTTTAGTGTCAAGGTTAATTTTCTGAGCTCGATACCCACTTGTTCCCAGGTCAATTGCAACTCCATATCTCATATAAACTCCCCTTTTTTCTTATTATACTGGGTGTTTTAATATATTATTCAAGGCATTTAAGAGTTCTAAATATGTATTGTTTTGAAAAACGAAATATAAATAAGTAAATTGCTTTATTCTCCTATATATGTTTAAAACCAAAAATGAAAATCCGCAACGATCACTTTTTGCTTTCTTAAAACAATTTTAAACTTTTTATATAAGTATCTGTCTGGTAAACATTATTAAAAAAAGTATGATTTGTCTATTCGCTGTCAGGTAGCCTGAACTTTTAGAATTGATTTGCCTAAAATGCATATCGGGAGGGATGCGGATAGGATATTTTTATATACTACAAGTGTATTTGTATAGCTGATGAGCTAGTCTGGGTAGCCCGGCGTTACCTGTAACCCGAAATCGCCGATATGCGGGGGACGAAGCTAAAGGAAGATGCGTCAAAGTAATTCCAGCCTGGAGTCTCAACTGAGAAGCTCCGTCCTGCTTGGATAGTGCAGGTATGCAGGTCTGCTGGAGAACAGGTCTTCATACCCTAACTGCGGAAACCGGTCGAGGCCCGGAAGGGAGCAGACTAACTGTGGGCAACTGTCGCTTGCGGGGCTGCGGGGTGGAGAAGAGACTCCAGTCCCCTGGAATCTCCAAGATGCAACGACCTGAGGCGTGCTCATCGCTTAACACTTTTAAAAACTAATTTTAAAATTGAATCAAAATTTTTTAAGTACATAAAATTTATTTGAGATCCCTTCCCCGGAAAAGATTAAATACCTGAAATGCATTTAAGGGGACGCGCTTTCTAATGTCCTTTGTGACGAGATAGCCAAGCCCGGTATGGCGCGGGATTGCTAATCCCGTGATGCCCTGCATCTCGGGGGTTCGAATCCCCCTCTCGTCGTTTTTATTTTACTGAGTATCTCCTGTAGGAATCATTTTTTAATTTTCAATTCTGTCTTATGGTATTCTTTGTGAAGATACTAAAAAAGATTTGACTCTATTTTTCTTATACAATAGCTTTTGACCTTGAAGAAATCAGTCTATCACTTTCTTTGGACAATTATCATTATTTTACCACTGATCTTTGAATCGATAATGTCAACCACATCAATTAAAACAAAAAAAGGCATAATCAGAGTTTACCAAGATAGGTCTAAATTTATTGTAATATTACCTCTGTAATTAGAAGAATTATTGGATATTTAGTATGTCATCAGATATGTTGTTATATATTTCCATATATGCTGTTATATATTTCCATATATGCTGTTATATATTTCCAGATATGTTGTTATATTTCCAGATATGCTGTTATATATTTCCAGATATGTTGTTATATATGTTGTAGAAATGCAATATCGGAACCCACAATTGCTTGACGCCTATATTGTTATATGGAAGAATGATATTCTAGATTGCTGTTCTCAAAAACGAAAAATTGAGATAAATAATTATTAAATGGTGCTGTATTACGAGGCTTAAAACACATATTGAGGAATATTAAATGAAGAACCCACTAAAAACAGTAAGGGATACAAAACCACTTATCCATCATATCACTAACTGGGTAACTATTTACGACTGCGCAAATATGACAAGAGCATTTGGTGCGCTTCCTGTAATGGCACATGCTCCTGAGGAATGTGCAGATATGACAGGAATCTCCTCTGCTCTTGTGCTTAATATTGGAACTTTGACATCTGATATTATTGATTCCATGATTCTGTCTGCTGCTGCAGCAAACAAAAAGAAAATCCCTGTAATACTTGATGCAGTTGGCGTTGGCGCTACTAAATTTAGAGATGACATGGCTGCAAAAATCCTCAACTCTGTTCATGTTGATATAATCAAAGGTAATTATTCTGAAATCGCAAAACTGGCAGGCGAAGAAGCTGAAACAAAAGGAGTGGAAGCAACTTCGATTAATGCAGATCCAATAAAAGTCGCAAAAGAATTTGCAAAATCAAAATCCTCCATTGTCGTGATGACAGGGAAAGAAGACATAATAAGTGATGGCAAAAGGACATATATTGTAAAGAACGGTCATGAGCAAATGGGATCAATTGTCGGAACCGGATGCATGGCTGCATCAATAATAGGCTTATTTGCCTCAGTAAACTCGGATTATTGTGATGCATCCAAAGATGCCTTATGCTATTTTGGAGTTGCAGGAGAACTCGCAGCTGCAAATTCAAATGGGCCGGGAAGTTTTAAGGTTAATCTGTATGACGAAGTGTTTAACCTGTCAGATGAGAAAGTAGAGAGCATGATGAATGTAGAAGAAAGATAATTCGAGAAAATAAATTAAAAGAGATATAATGGTAAAATGATTTTAAAAACATGCAATAATTTTAAAAAAATGCATCTTGAAGGACATAAGCAGCATGAGCCAGAAAAATCTCAACCCTGAATGCCATCTATTAAAAGAGATTGACTTTTATCTTGTGACAGACTCCGGACTCTCAAAAAAAGGGACTTTATCCGATGTAAGTGAAGCAGTTGAAGCAGGCTGCAAGATTGTTCAGTACCGGGAGAAAAACAAGAGCACAAAAGAAATGATTTATGAAGCAGCTGAAATCAAGAGAATATGCAATGATAGAGCAATATTTCTGGTGAATGACAGGATTGATGTTGCTTTAGCGGTTGATTCTGATGGAGTCCATATCGGCCAGGATGATATGCCAATTGAAATTGCAAAAAAACTTCTGGGCGAAAATAAGATAATTGGCCTTACTGTTCACAATATCGACGAAGCAATAGAGGCAGAAAAGAAAGGAGCCGATTACATAGGCCTGAGTCCCATATTTGACACTGCTACCAAAAAAGATGCAGGAGGGGGAATCGGCCCAGATAAAATAAGAGAAGTCAAAAATGCAATAAAAATTCCTGTTGTTGCTATTGGTGGGATAAATAAAGAGAACTCTGAGAGTGTTATTAGGAACGGAGCTGATAGCCTGGTTGCAATTTCAGCAGTATTATGCAGTGATAATGTAAAAAGAGAGACTAAAAGTTTTATTAATATTATTCGGAGAGTGAAAAGTAGTCATTAAGAGCGTAAAAAGGTAATAATTAAGAGCGTGAAAAAGTAAAATAATTAAACAGTAACAATCTCTTTTTTGTTTTCTTCAGTTCGGGTATTTTAATCTGCGTATTTCAGTCCGCAAGGAGAATGCAGTGTCATTAAGTTTGGAATATCTCATTCTCCCTGCAGATTAACATTTTCAGGTGGACTGCTGATCTCTTATTTGTTCTTCAAATCGATCCCAGTTCCAGGGCTCATCAAGGATGTTTACACTAACTTTTTCTATGCCGCCAACGCCGCCCAAAACTTTTCGCCTGACTTGATCCTTAAGGTAGTCTGCCATGGGGCAGAGATTTGTTGTCAATACAAGGTTTACGTCTACGCTGGTCCCATCCACAATTATGTCCTTGACAAAACCCATTTTGACAATATCTATTCCGACCTCAGGGTCGATTACCTCTTCTCAGCTGGGAATATATTTGCTCTTCTTTTTTAGGAACAGTCTTCTCTAAAGGTGTTCTGTATACGGATGTATATCTTTGTGCCTGAACCTTTTCTTCTAACCTGCTTAATCTGTCAAGCATCTGGCCTACCACCCTGAGCATGGGATCTGGTAACTTATCATGATCCAGCTGCCCCGCAGATACGGATGGTTGGGGTTCTGCAATTCTGGCAGGAACCCCAACGGCAGTAGCTCCGGGAGGAACTGGACGGATCACAACCGAACCGGCGCCGATTTTAGCGCCTCTTCCAATAGTAATTGGCCCAAGTACGGCTGACCCAGAACCAATAACCACGTCATTCTCAACAGTAGGATGACGCTTTATTCTTTCCAGAGCTGTCCCTCCTAACACAACTCCCATATATATGAGAACGTCATCACCTACTTCAGCAGTCTCTCCGATTACTACTCCGGATCCGTGATCAATGAAAACTCGCCTTCCGAGCTTTGCTCCGGGATGGATTTCAATACCTGTGAACATCCTGGAGAAATGAGAGAGTAAGCGGGCTAGAAAATATAAATGCTTGTTCCAGAGAAAGTGAGATACTCTATGAATCCAGACGGCATGTAGGCCTGGATAGCAGCAGATTACCTCCAATGTAGACCTTGCTGCAGGGTCTTTTTCGAAAACTGTCCTGATATCTTCCCTCATTCCCATTTAAAATCTTCCAATGTTGATTGTCAAGAGATTAGTCAAACAGATTAGTCGAACAGATCAGTACTCAGATAACGCTCTCCCGTGTCCGGTAAAACAACGACAATCATTTTCCCGCTCATTTCCTCCCTGGAAGCAACCTGCAGGGCTGCATATACAGCAGCACCTGAAGATATACCTGCAAGGATACCTTCTTCCTTTGCTAATCGTCTGGCAGTGGCAACTGCATCGTTTCCAGTTACCTTAATTATTTCATCGACGAGATCGACCCTGAGTACATCAGGTACAAATCCTGCACCGATTCCCTGAATCCTGTGCGGTCCCGGACTTCCGCCGCTGAGCACGGGAGACTCGGCAGGTTCGACTGCAATCGCCTTGAAAGCAGGTTTCCTTTTTTTGATAACGCTAGCAACACCTGTAATGGTTCCACCTGTCCCCACGCCTGCTACAATCACATCCGCCTTGCCGTCAGTATCTTTCCATATCTCCTCGGCGGTCGTCCTGCGGTGGATTTCCGGGTTTGCAGGATTCTGGAACTGCTGGGGTATGAAGTAGAGTGCAGGATCTTCTGCAGCCATCTGCTCTGCTTTATTGATTGCCCCTCTCATCCCTTCGGTTCCAGGTGTTAGGACAAGCTCAGCCCCCAGGGCCTTCAGCAGCTTTCTCCTCTCAATAGTCATTGTCTCAGGCATAACCAGTATGAGTTTATAGCCGCGGGCAGCGCATACGCCTGCAAGTGCAATACCCGTGTTACCGCTTGTGGGTTCAACAATTGTAGTCCCCTCTTTGATCCTCCCTTCGCGTTCGGCTTCCTCAATCATGGCCAATCCTATTCTGTCCTTTACACTTCCCATCGGGTTAAAGGACTCTACTTTAGCTACTACATCAGCATTCAGGCCCTTTGTCATGCGGTTTAACCGGACAAGCGGCGTGTTACCTATTGTCCAGGTTATGTTGGAGTATATCCGTCCCATACCTTCACCTTTCTCCTCAGTTTTCCCCAGATTAATATATTTTATTCGTTCCATATTATATTATAAATTGCCAGTGATGTATGTTTTTTCACTCAAACCTTTTTCATTTCCATTAAAATATATCTGAAGCTTTCAATTCGCCTAAAATTTTGCAATTAGAGAGACAATTACATAGCAACATAAAGCAATTTATAAGGAATTCACAATTGTGAATTTCTCTTCTCTTAAATATATAGTTATCGAGAAGCTTCTGTAGCATTTTGGGGGAACAGCATTCCTTCCTTTAAAAAATAAAAAAAGTTAAAATACGATGGGGAACCGTTAAAAATCAGCTCAATTTTCAGGTTACATTGGTTTATCATCTAACTGGTCATCACTGTTATTGTCTGATTCACAGGAATCTTTATTGTCTGATTCACAGGAATCTTTATTGTCTGATTCACAGGAATCTTTATTGTCTGATTCACAGGAATCTTTATTGTCTGATTCACAGGAATCTTTATTGTTTAACTTATCAGAATTCTTATTGTCTGACTCAGCTGGGCCACAACTGCTATTGCAGTTTTTCTCAATCCCTCTTGCACTTACGCAGATCTGACATATCCTTACCACAAAGTCATCGACTTTATTGTCGATCAAGTCCTGAGCAAGTTTTTCGATCAATTCTTTAGTCTCGCCCTGAAATTCGATCCTGTATCCTCTTTTTCCCGAAATATACTGGGAAACTGCCGACGGGGCAATCCCCAGCAACTTTGCGGAAGTTGCCTGTGACTGTCCTTTTTTTACAAGTTCGATTGCAAGAGTGGCCCTTATTGCGGGGACCAGATCCCACACAATCTTCTGACACGGAGTTTCCATAGTTACCATCACTTTTGGAGTTTCACAATTGAGAACGAATATATCTTATGCACATATATTTTTTATCAGTGTAAAAAAATAATAATAACAAGATTGATCTCGAATTAGTGATCTCAATTAATAATCTCAAATTAATAGTTCAAATCAACGATCTTGAGTTAATGATCAATTAATAATCTCTTAATAGTTCAAATCAACGATCTTGAGTTAATGATCAATTAATAATCTCAAATTAATGATATCTAATTGACTTCCAGTTTTTAAGAGTTTGTCGATTCTATCCTGATTCATCCTATGATAAAACTTAAATAGTCACAATCGGTATGATTATTCACAATTGTGAAGGTGTAGATTTGACAGTCGAAAAAATGACCATTTACATGGATAACTCTGCTACAACTCCTGTAAGAAAAGAAGTTGTTGAAGAGATGATACCCTACATGACAGAAAATTTCGGAAACCCTTCTTCTATTTATGATCTGGGTAAAACATCAAAAAACGCAGTTGAAAAAGCGAGAAAAAAGGTGGCAGATGTCATAGGTGCTGAAGAGAATGAGATCTACTTCACATCAGGAGGCACTGAATCCGATAACTGGGCAATAAAGGGGATAGCTTTTGCAAACAAGCATAAGGGAAAACACATAATCACCTCCTCTATTGAACATCATGCAGTCCTGCATGCCTGTGAATGGCTGGAAGGACAGGGATTTGAGGTAACGTACCTTCCTGTGGATAAATATGGAATGGCATCAACTGAGGATCTGAAGAAAGCAATTAGAGACGACACTATACTCATTTCCATAATGCTTGCAAATAATGAAATAGGGACAATCCAACCTGTCGAAGAAATAGGAAAAATCGCAAGAGAGAACAGGATATATTTCCACACGGATGCAGTCCAGGCAATAGGCCACGTTCCTATAGATGTTCAAAAAATGAATATTGACCTCCTATCCCTTTCAGGACACAAGTTCCGAGGCCCTAAGGGATGTGGGGCACTCTACATAAGAAAAGGGACAAAAATAGAAACACTGCTCCACGGTGGGGCTCAGGAACGAAAACGCAGGGCAGGAACAGAGAATGTCCCGGCTATTGCAGGTCTTGGGAAGGCTATAGAGCTTGCAGCAGGGGAAATTACGGAATCAAATAAAACCCTGCTTGAGATGAGAGAGCACCTGATTAAAGGCCTTCTTAAGATCCCGAAAACACATTTAAACGGGCATCCCACACAAAGGCTCGCAAACAACGTAAATGTGACTTTTGAGTATATAGAGGGAGAATCTCTCCTGCTTCTCCTAAATGCTAAAGGAATTTTTGCATCCACAGGAAGCGCGTGTAACTCCTCTTCACTGGAACCTTCGCATGTGCTTACAGCCTGTGGGGTTCCGCATGAGATAGTTCACGGTTCACTGAGGTTGAGCCTTGGAGAGATGAATACCAAAGAAGATGTGGATAGAGTACTTGAGGTTCTTCCTGAAATAGTGCAGAAGCTAAGAAATATGTCACCATTGACCCCTCCGGAATACAGGAATCTTTGAGCTGATGAGTACAGGAGCAGGAGATAGGGAAATCACAGGTAAATTACAAAGAGCCTTGAACAAAAAGCCCGGTTCTGGAATAATAAGAATTAAAGAATAGTGATGGAGGAAAACTATGGATTACAGCGCTAAAGTAATGGACCATTTTACAAATCCAAGAAACATGGGAAACATTGAGAATAGTGACGGAGTTGGAGAAGTTGGAAATGCAAAGTGTGGGGACATTATGAAAATATTCCTTAAAATAGAAGGAGATCGGATTGCAGATGTGAAGTTCCAGACATTTGGATGTGGGGCTGCAATTGCATCAAGCAGTATGGCAACCGAACTCATCAAAGGAAAAACCCTTGAGGAAGCCTGGAAGCTTTCAAATAAAGCAGTTGCAGAAGCGCTTGATGGCCTACCTCCAATAAAAATGCACTGTTCAATGCTTGCAGAAGAAGCAATCCATGAGGCAATTAACGATTATCTCAAGAAAAAAGGACTTGAGCCCTGGATAGAGTGATTTATTTTAAATATGTACAAATCAAAATGCTGGAGAGTATAAATGGAGAAAACTGCAGCTGAAAAGTATATCCGGCAGATAATGCTCTTTGGGGAAGAGGGCCAGGAAAAACTAAGAAAAGCAACGGTATTTGTCGCTGGGACAGGAGGGTTGGGGTCTCCGATCTCAACCTATCTTGCGGTTGCAGGAGTTGGGAAAATAATAATTGCGGACTTTGATATAGTGGATTCCAGCAACCTGAACAGGCAGTTTCTCCATCACGAAAAAGATATTGGAAGAGAGAAGGTAAAATCCGCAGAGGAAAAACTTCTTTCTCTAAATCCGGAAATAAAAATAGAAACAATAAATGAAAAGATAACTGATGAAAATGCAGGCTCATTAGTTCCTCCGTGTGACCTGATAATAGATGCGCTGGATAATTTTGATACGAGACATATTTTGAATAAGCTTGCAGTTGGAAGAAAAATACCTCTGATCCACGGGGCAGTCTCAGGGTACAGAGGCCAGGCAACAACGGTAATTCCAGGAAAGACCCCCTGCCTTTTTTGTATATTCCCAACTTCATTTAAAAAAGAAGTGTTTCCGGTACTGGGAACAACTCCAGGAGTAATAGGCACAATTCAGGCAAACGAAGCAATTAAATATATAACAGGACAGGGTAAGCTTCTGGAAAACCGCCTCTTGCTGTGGGACGGTCTTTCATGCTCTTTTAGCGAACTAAATGTTAACAAGACAGATAATTGCCCTGTATGCGGAAATAATATAAGGCAGTAACAGATTAGAGAACAGGTTTTATATTGGAGAATACTTTTTTCTGCAGGTTTGTTCCTGCAGTTCTAGGAATAAGATAATTATGGAAAATTGGAAAATTGCAGAAGAAATAGAAAAACTTAAAGAAGAGAGAAATGCAATAATTCTTTCACATTTTTACACACGCAAGGAAGTCCAGGAAGTTGCGGATTTTGTTGCAGACTCCCTTTCCCTCTGTAAGGCAGCAGTAAATTCAAAAGCTGAAGTCATAGTTTTTGCAGGCGTCCATTTCATGGCAGAGTCGGCATCAATTATTTCTCCTGAAAAGCTAGTCCTTTTACCGGTTCCCGATGCAGGCTGTCCAATGGCAGATATGGTCACTGTAAATGCTCTCAGGGATGCAAAAGAAAAAAATCCGGATGCAGCTGTCGTATGCTATGTAAACAGTTCGGCAGCAGTAAAAGCAGAATCTGATATCTGCTGCACATCTGCAAATGCAATAAATGTGGTAAATTCTATTGAAAACGATGAAGTAATTTTCATTCCTGACAAAAACCTGGGAGCATTTGTATCTCTCCATACAGATAAAAAAATACATCTCTGGCCTGGATTCTGTCACGTTCATGATAACATTAGTGATGAAAATATAAAAGAATTGCAAAAATTGCATCCTGAAGCCGAATTTCTTGCGCATCCTGAGTGCAGGCCTGAAGTCCTGAACCTTGCTGACAATATTCTCAGTACCTCCGGAATTGTAAAAGAAGTGGGAAAATCAGGTTCTACTGATTTCATTATCGGAACTGAAAAAGAAATTGCTCAAACCCTAAAAAGAAAGTATCCGGATAAAAGATTTTATTCTGCATCAGAGAAGGCTTTTTGCTATAATATGAAGAAAATCACTCTCGAATCCGTCCTCAATAGTCTTCAGAATATGGAATATGAAATCCATGTTCCTGAGCATATAAGAGTTAAAGCGAAAAAAGCTCTTGACAGGATGCTTGAGATCAGCGGAAATTGAAGGTGAGATCAGTGAAAATTGAAATTGAAATAAGGATTGCAAAGTCCTTTCCTTGATCCCTTTTCTAAAAATTTTTAAAATTAGTTGTTCTGTACTCTGTTTTCTATGTAAGGAGATAATTATTTATACTTTCATCACAATCGTGAAGATGCAATCACAATTGTGAACGTATGCAAAAAGAGATACGTATGCAAAAAGAGAATGGGCGTCAGAATGGCAGAGTGGCTATGCTTTCGGCTGCAACCCGGAACCACGTGAGTTCGATTCTCACTTCTGACTTTTAAAGACGCTGAAAAAGAGGTAGACTAGAAAGATGGCAAAGGATGTTAAGGTACAGAAAATCTTTGAAGTCTTATTTGCCCCTGAAAATGTAAGGGAAATTTTCAGAGGGACTTTACCTACATGTCTGAATGAGACTGAGAACCTAATTTTCAATATAAAATATGCATTTTCAGGGGTCTAAATATGACAATTTCGACTCAGGTTCCTTCTTTTAAAAATCTATTTTCGGAAAAAAAACGCCAGAATTTAGGGCTAGTCCTCTCAATGAACTACGAAATCCCTGGCATTTTCAGGCTTGAAAGTGAAAAAACTCTTTCCCATGTCAGGATCGAGTACGAAATGTATGGGAAGATGAATGGTGATAAAAGTAATGTTATCCTTATCTGCCATGCTCTTACAGGCGATGCCCATGCTGCAGGATTTCATAAGGGGGATAGAAAGCCAGGCTGGTGGAACATACTAATAGGTCCAAACAAGGCATTTGATACCGAGAAATACTGCATCATCTGTTCAAACATACTCGGAGGATGCAAGGGATCAACAGGCCCTTCTACTATAGACCCGGAAACCGGAAAACCCTATGGAATCTCATTTCCGGTAATTACCATAACAGATATGGTAAATGCCCAGAAGAAACTAGTTGAACACCTGGGAGTAAAACAGCTTTTTGCAGTTGCAGGCGGCTCAATGGGAGGAATGCAGGTACTTCAGTGGACAGTGAGCTATCCTGAAATGGTAAGAAAGGCAATCGCAATAGCTACAACTGCATCCTCGACCCCTCAGCAAATCGCGTTTGGAGCAATCGGAAGAAAAGCCATAACCGATGACCCAAAATGGAATGAGGGAAACTATTACGGAAAAGAGATACCTGCACAGGGACTGGCACTTGCACGCATGATAGGGCATATTACATATCTCAGCGATGCTTCGATGCAAAAGAAATTCGGAAGAGTTCAGCAGGACGAAGAAGGTAAGAATGACGAAGAGAGTAAGCAGGATGAAGAAGGCATAGATCGCTTCCCTAATTATCAAGTCGAGAGCTACCTGAATTATCAGGGAGACACCTTTACAAAACGTTTTGATGCCAATTCATACCTGTATATCACAAAAGCAGTGGATTTCTTTGACCTTTCCAGGAACGGATCCCTTATAGAAGGTTTTTCCGGGGTTACTGCAAAATATCTTGTAATTTCCATAACATCAGATTGGCTCTATCCTCCTTATCAATCTCAAGAGATCGTATCCGCACTTATTGCAAATGGAGTTGATGCAAAATACGAGGAAATCAGGTCTCAATACGGGCACGATGCTTTTTTGCTTGAAGAAGGACAGCTAACTTACCTGATAAGGGGTTTTCTCTCACATATTCTTGTGAGTGATATCATGAACCAGAATTTTTATTCGGTTTCCAGAGATGAGACAATAGAAAACGCATCAATACTCATGGTAAAAAAGAAAGTGAGCCATCTCCCAGTCGTATCAGAGGACGGAAAGCTTGAAGGTATTGTTACCTCCTGGGATATTACAAAAGCAGTCGCCTGTAAGATCACTGAACTGGATGAAATAATCACACGCGATGTAAGGTATGTACACGAAGATGATAAAATCGAGACTGCATCATCAATAATGGAAAACGATTCAATTTCCGCACTTCCTGTGATCGACTCAGAAAGCCGCGTAATAGGTATGGTTACAAGTGACAGCATCAGCGCTCTTATCGGAAGGTTCAGTTAATTTTGAAGTTACTGGAGGGTTAAACATTAGGATTGTTTTCGTCCACGTCGATTATGTGCGGTACTGTGCCAGAAAGAAAACAAAATCAGCAGAGCCAATTAATCTAAAAAGAGATTCTATGGAAGAAGGAGTCGTACTTTTTTGCTGCGCTGAGAAAATCGATGAGGATAATCCCTGTAATGTCGTTAAAAATGCCACTCTAGAAATTATCAGACGCCTTGAAATGATAAAGGCAAATAAGGTCCTGATATATCCTTATGCCCACTTTACAAATGATTTAAGCAGCCCGGAAACCGCAATTGAAATTTTAACTGGCCTTGAGGGTTCTTTAAAAGAGCGAGACCTTGAAGTGAAAAGAGCTGCTTTTGGCTGGTACAAAGAACTTGAGATGAAGACCAAAGGGCACCCTCTATCTAACCTTTCAATAACCGTTCTTCCTGACAGCAAGCAGAAATCCGAAATCTTTTGTCAATCATGTAATCAAATTGAAATTCAGGATTAACCTATTCCATTTTTTATAGAAAATACCATAGAGATGGAATGCTATGACCCATCGAAAAAGTGCTCCTCATGATGGGATGTCCTCAGATCCCAAATCGACCAGGACTGTGCTGTATCTTTCACATAAGCTGACAAATCCAGGATTCCATTAACTGTTGCTGGTAGCGGTTGCCGAGACAGACGCCGTAACCAAGCTTCCTGATATCTGCGGAAATGGCCTGAAGGCATAAATGTACTGTTTTGGCTGTTTTTGCGATTCTGGCCTTTTCAAGGTTTGTTATGTCCATAATCACACCCCCTTTTCTGATACGTGCAAAACGTTGCTTGGTAAGTTCGGTCCCATACCTCAATTTTTCAAATAATTGTGGCATCCAGTGTTTATCCAAACTTTAAAAAATGATCGATAAGGCAAACTCATAGGATAAAATGATGAAACAGTTCTCACCAAAGATAATAATAATAATAAAATAATAAAAAATAAAATAATAAAATATTTTATGTAAGCTAAAACTGTATCAGTTACACTTTTTCAAGAGCCTGTTCCAGATCTGAGATTATATCTTCTATATCCTCAATACCAATTGAAAGGCGTATGTAATCCGGCGTAACGCCAGTTGCTTCTTGTTCAGCAGGGGTTAATTGCTGGTGTGTCGTAGTTGCAGGGTGAATGACAAGGCTCTTCGAATCTCCTATGTTGGCGACATGTGAAAAGAGCTTCAGATTGTTGATAAAGGTTTTACCTGCTTCTGCACCGCCTTTCACACCAAAACCCATCAATGCACCATAACCTCCTTTGAGGTATCTGGATGCAAGTTCATGGCTTGGGTGATCCGGTAAACCTGGGTAATTAACCCATGAGACTTTTGGATGATTTGACAGGTATTTCGCTACCTCGAGGGCATTCTCTGAGTGCCGCTGTATCCTCAGGTGTAATGTCTCAAGCCCCTGAAGTAGCAGGAAAGAATTAAAGGGTGAAAGAGCAGCACCTGTATCCCTAAGTAGTTGCAGCCTTACTTTGAAGATAAATGCTACATTACCAAGACCAGGGAATGCTGAAAACGTATCCCAGTATTTCAGGCCGTGATAGCTGGGATCAGGATCTGTCAATTCAGGGAACTTGCCATTATTCCAGGCGAACTTTCCTGAATCAACTATCGAACCACCGATCGAATTCCCATGCCCGCCAATGAATTTGGTCGCTGAATGCACAACGATATCTGCCCCATGATCAATTGGCCTGACGAGCCCGACAGCACTGGTATTATCTACAACAAGCGGAACTCCGGCTTTATGGGCAATATCTGCTAGCGCTTCAAAATCAGGGATATCTAGCTTCGGGTTACCGATTGACTCAATATAAATAGCCCTCGTTTTGTCAGTGATAGCCTGTCTGTACGCCTCCAGATCAGTTGAATCTACAAATGTCACTTTTCTTCCTAACTTAGGGAAAGTGTAATTAAAAAGTTCATAGGTTCCGCCGTAGAGATTATTCCCGGATACGATCTCATCTCCTATCCGGGTAATAGCTAACAGAGCATAGGTTATTGCTGCTGAACCGGATGCGACTCCAAGGGCTCCGGTACCACCTTCAATGGCAGCTATGCGTTTTTCAAACACATCAGTAGTAGGGTTCATTATACGGGTGTAAATATTGCCAAGTTCTTTGAGGCCGAAAAGATTGGCTGCATGATCCGTGTCCCGGAAAACATATGATGTAGTTTGATATATCGGTACTACACGTGCTCCTGTAGCTGGATCCGGAATCTGTCCAGCGTGAAGGGCAAGCGTTCCTAGCTTATAGTTATTTGCTGCCATTAATTGTTCTCCTTGTTTACCTGAATTTTGGTTTTCTTACTTACCTGAATTTTGATTCTCTTTATTTACCTGAATTTTGTATTTTTCAGCGATTTCCTGGAAAGTATCTACCAGATAGCGAACTTTCTCCCAGGAAAGCCCGTATGTGTTCAATTTCCATACGCGTGTAGCTCCTGCAAATTCACCGACAATGCCCTTGCTAGAGAGTTCGTCTGAAAGGAAAAAACCTTTACGCTTGTGGTTTTGTGCTATAATATCGAAACTGCCAGTGGTGTCAACTTTTGACAGCGTATGTTTGCGTGGGTACTCAGAGACAACCCCGCTGCCATTTATAGCAAGTAAACCGTCGATCAGATAGTTTGACTTTCTTACCTCGGCTTCCCAGTTATTCACTCTCTCCTTTACAGTAGGGAATGAAGCCATCATACCAATCAATGTCGATCCCATTAATGTGCAGCCAAGCATTTCAACTTCTTTAATGCCAAACTTGCGTTTTGTGACATCACCCACGCTCTGCGTAGTACGAAATACCTTGGGTGCCCATTCATCGGTTGTTGCCAGCACACCTGACGGGGCTGGAGATGCCATGCTTTTATGGCCTGAGCCTACGACAAAATCTGCACCAATGTCTTTTCCGTCCACTGGTCTGACCCCAACAGTGTACGCACCATTGTACAGGAAAGGAATGTCATACTGATGTGCAACTTTTGCAATGCCTTTAACATCATGCTCGTTGGCATATTGATAATCAAAGTGATCTATCATTACAAGTACAGGGAGTTTGCCTGTTTCTTGTTTAACTGCTTCAATTTTCTCGGCAGTTGCATCTGCAGTTACAATATGATGCTCATTTAGAGGGAACTTCCCTCACTATCCCTCCTGCCTCTTCCACTGCCAGAAACTCTGTATAGTGAGCTAAAGCTGAAACTATGACAGAATCGTCTTTATTGACCAGAGTGGATGCAACAGCCTGGAAACCACGCCTTGCCCCGGGTACTACGCGAGCAACATCCATGTTGAGGAAGCTTGCGAGTTGTTCATGAAATGGTGCAATAGGTGGAGACCTTATTTTGTCCAGCCTGAAAGGTTTGCGGCAGGCGTCGCATGTAGAATAACCGTCACCATATGCTATGAGCGCTTTTCGCGCTTCAGGAGTAAGCCTTCCAGCTGCCTGGATTGGCTGTATGTTGATGTTTGTTTCTTCTCTTGATCGGATTTCAATAGTATCAGCTATCTTCCTAACTTGCGGAGTTCCGGTCCTATTTTCTATATCATCCAGAATTTTCCTGACTTTGTCCACACCTTCCTTAATGGAGTGTTCTTCTTCCGGACTTGTGACATTTGGAAGTGATTGTCGGAGGATCTCCCGAACATCTTCAAGGGCAAAAAGCGCCTCAAATGTCTTCTGTGTTCTTATATCCATGAGATTACCTCTAAGCTGAGACCCGGAATCGAACCGGGATGAAATGGATTTGCAGTCCATCGCGTAGCCTTTCCGCCATCTCAGCATTAATTTTAGTTTTTGCGATTGATTTTGTACCTTATGTCCCGCAGATGTACACATTTAGAATTTACTTGTTGATTTGCCCAATCTTTCTCGTTTAAAGCACGGAATATTTGACTTGCCTCATTGAGAAATGATGGTATTTGTGAACTTCTGCGGGAGGTTGGTTTTGGAGTGATCTTGTGTCTGTTCTTGTGTTTGTTCTTGTGTCTGATCTTATGTCCGTTCACCTTAGACTAGAGTTCTCATTTATGGAGTGATTCCCCATACTCGTGAAGTCAGATCGCCATACCCGGTTTGTTGGATTATCACACTTGATGAGCTATGTCATGTTTTGGTGAGTGAAATCACATCGGTAACTGGCAACCGTCATTCACAATTGTGAAGTTAGAATTTGCTATTAATGCTTCCTTCTATTTGAACCTTTTTTAGGGTAAATAGCGCCTCAAAAGTTATCTCGTTCCATGAGAAACTCAAGCCCGAATCTGGAATCAAATCTGGGTGAATGGCTCTGCAATCCATTAAATGGACTCTGCAGCACCTTTATGTTTCATTCACAATTGTGAACTGATAATATACTATATAATATTGATATTTAAACCTATTTTTTAAGGCAAAAGGGCCCTTAAACGTATTAGTGATCTAACATTTGAGTTAGTTCAAATGAACAAATATGCTTATGAAATTTGTATTAGAATATTGATTCAAATGAATTAATTCGATGAAAAATGTAAATAGAATAGAACTTACGTAATTAAAGCAAAAATCGATAATGATAGACGTTGTAACTTAAATGGGTTTTTGAACAGTTATGGACGACTTTTCATATAGTAAGAGGTTTAATGCTACTGATTTTCAGTCCAATTTCTTAAATCCTAAACGATAGTATCCTTACATAGATTGTTTTTACATCAAAAATTTAGGAAATTTACGCTGTATTTTAGAGAATTACAATACCTATAAAACTTAATCTGTCTTATATGACAAGCATGCAGGAGATTATTTTTATCGATGGAGGCAGCCTTCCTACGCCTGAGGGGATAACGAGAGAGTGGGTAAAGGCTGCGGCTGAGAATCGAAATGAAGACGAAAAACTCTTTTCCATGATAAGGGAGGCTCTCCGGAAAAAGATTGATGTGGGTGTGCACGTTCCCACTTATCCCCAATTTCGAGATAAAATTGGACAGTTTCTGGATATCATAAGAGATGAAAAGAACTGTTATGAACCTTACGTACTCAAAGAAGAAAATGCAAAGATCCTTGAACTGGAGATAATTGACGAGGTTGCAAAACAATATCGGGAAGAAACAGGAGAAACCCTTGAGGTTAGAGTTTGTGTTGCAGGCCCGACAGACCTGTACCTCCAGGCCTTCGGTACAAGGGCTTTTGTGGATGCATACCACATACTTGCACTGGATATTGATAACTTTATAAAACAGGCGTTTAAAACTGCAAAAAATTTCAAAATCAAGGTTGTAGCCCTGGATGAGCCCAGCCTTGGAATTAACGATAGAATTGAGTTTTCTGATGCTGACATCATCTCGGCTCTTACCGTTGCCTCCACCTATGCCCGGAAACAGGGAGCTGATATGGAGATTCACCTTCACTCTCCTTTGAAGTATAAGCTTGTCTGCGAGACTCCTATAAATGTGATAGGCTTTGAGTACGCGGCAACTCCTTCCTATATGGACATCCTTGACAGAAAAGTGCTTGAGGACTCGGATACTTATATCCGGTTAGGAGTATCGAGGACCGATATATCCAGTCTTATTGGTGTTATCAATGAAAAGTATGGAGTCAATGCCTGGAAGGAAAGGAAGTATATGCAAAAAATCGTTACTGAGCTTGAAACTCCGGATATCGTAAAAAAGAGGCTTGAGACGGGTTTTTCCGTTCTTGGAGACCGCATTAAATATGCGAGTCCGGACTGCGGGCTGGCTTTCTGGCCGGATCAGGATATTGCTTTCAAGCTGCTTGAGAATACTGCAATTGGTATCAATCAATTCAATGCTGAAAAGAAAGATTAAGAGAGTTATTCTACTGATCAATGAGTAAATGGATGACTACGTTATTCTAAATTTAGAACTCTCTGTCTTTGATTTCTTTTTTAAAAGTAGGACTTATACACTTGAAATGCGAGATCAAGAGCAAGACAGTTTAAAGTTTGGCGTTATTGATGTCTCAGTTTTATTTCTCAGTTTATAATCCTCTTTGTCATCACCAATCAAAATAAAGAGAAAATGAAAGTGAGGAAAGACGAGGTCTGCCTGGAGGTACTGGCTATCAAAATCAATCTCTTTCCTTAAATGATTCTATTAATTAATTATTAAAGCGAGACAAAAAAGAAAAGGAGGTGAAAAATATTGGAGATGAATTCAATCAACAACAGTAAGAGGATGTTAAGGCTTCAGTTATATGCGGAACCAGAGGGTAAGCTGATGTGCAATCAGGTTCCTGGATGAAACTACGATACAACAATATACTATTTTTAGAATCCACTATTAGAGACTTAAGCACATTGATCTCTGTTTCTAAAACGTGATATACCCTGGATATCTGCCATAGCTGGGATTTTTCCTTTTCAAAGAACTCATCTGTTACTTTCATACCTTGACCAAATATCTCATCAATCATTTCAATAGGACTATTTTCAACTTCTACAAATATATATTCAGCTATCAGAAGCATGTGCTCAACTATCCTCAGAATTATGTACAATCCTATCAAATTAAGGGCTTCCAAAATGAATTCAATTTCAATTTCTTCATGAAGAAATTGCCATGATATTTCAAATGCACTCTCATCAGTATCAGGGATAACATGCTTTGCTCTTTCTAAGATCTCTCCTTTCATACTTTAGCCTTTTAGATTCATATACTTGTTTTAAATTACATTTTACTGCTCTTGATGTATAATTGATATGCAGTCAATTACATACCATTCCACCATCCTGATAGTACCAATTCACAATTGTGAATTGCCAAAATACCATATTCCTTGCTAATATTAAAATTCATTTTTTGCGGCAATAAGTGCCTTAAATATCTCTCTGTGATTTGATGCCGATAGTTCAAATGCGATATTACTCGAAATTCATTCTGGGAGAGCATTGAATCTACTTAAAAGAATTCTCAGAAAAACAAAGGAAACACTTCAAATCTTCATCTTATTACCTATTTCAAAACCAGGAAAATTCGAGAGAGTGACGAGCAGATTATCATAGTTCGTTACACATTTTTATGAACTATCGATAAAGAGAAGTAGAACCAGAGTATTTTTCTTTGCCCGAAAACAATAGAAAAGCGATCTAAGAATGTAATCGAAATGAGATCATACAGTTACCAGAGATACTTGCCATCAAAAAGAATTTTCTTTGAAAACTTTATATTGTCAGTTATAAATATAACAAAAAAGAAAAAAGAGACAGAGAACTGGAAGTGAACAACTTTAAAAATGAATTCAATCAACAAAAGTATGAGGAGCATAAAGCTTCGATATATTTGAAACCAACGGAAGAACTGATGTGCTATCAGGTCTCATAATGAAGTTAAAGTATAACCATATGTCCTCCGTATATTCTTTTTATGGGGGTTTTTTCTAATTTGGCTAGATACCTTTCGAGAGAATTTCCAGTTAGTTTTCAGGGACAAAAGTGCCTCAGAGCACTTTCCATGCCTTTATACCATAGAAGATCCCTCTTAAGCTAAGACCCGGAATCGAACCGGGATGAAATGGATTTGCAGTCCATCGCGTAGCCTTTCCGCCATCTCAGCATTCATTTTAGTTTTGGCCATTGGTTCTGTGCCTTATTTTCCAGATGTACGCATTTTCGGATTTTATCGCTGATCTGCCTTATCTTTCTCATTAAAGCGGCACTGACTTTTGATTATCTCACCACATTGAGAAATGGTAGCATGTTGTGGACTTCTGCGAGAAGTTAGTTTATGAGTAACTGTGGTCTGGTCACTTCAACTAAAGCTTTCATACTTGGAATGAATCTTTATACCTGGGAGTTAAGTCGTCATACTCAGCAATTAATTAAACTAGTAATTGACTACACGAAATTCACAATTGTGAAGCTGGGGTTTTCTATTAATACTTTCTTCTATTTGAACCTTCTTTTTAGGGCAAATGCCGCCTCAAAAATTTATTGAATGCATAAGAAAACTGTCAGCCAGCATTGTGGAAACGAATAGGGTTGAAGTGAAACACTGTCAATTACGAAACATTCCATCACCTGGATGTACATCATTCACAATTGTGAACTAAGAACATAGTATGATAGTGTTAATACTTAAACTTATTTTTAGGAAAACAAATCTGACAAAACAAGCTAATATGCTCACTTTGCCAGCAGCTAAATATGCTTACTTTGCCAGCAGCTAAATATGCTTACTTTTCCAGAAGCTAAATATGCTCACTTTGCCAGCAAGCTAAATGTGTTCACCTTGCCGGTTAGATCACTACTCACAGACATGGCTTCACACAATTCGCTTTTTTAAAACAATGATGTTTTATCTTTTTTAATAAGGAATGCAATCCCTTAATTCTCTCGGGTTACATTCGGACAGGTGAAATTTATGTCCGATAGCACATGTAGGAATGGTTGCTATCCCCTATTTCTCTTGGATTGCACTCGGACACACTTGAGAATTCAGCCATATATATTGATAGTTGGTGTTGCTATCTCCTATTTCTTTCGGGTTTCATTCTGACACGTTAACAGCAGGACATACAAAACTTCCATCATGGCTTTTTACTACCTGACGCTTCTATCGTTTTTTTACTGACGAGGGTTTTCATTTGCATATCTTTTATATTTTATCTTATTTTTAATCAGAATTATTGAAATTTATATAGTTATGTATCTACGGTTGCTGCTTTTTTAGTTCAACCTCATAAGCCTTATTTATATTTTCCTTTCTCTTTCACAATGAGCCCTATCAAAGAAATTATAATGAGCACGATAGCGACTATGATAATCGTACTTCCTGACAGACCAGTATTTTCAGATTCCACTTGAGATCCCATAGATTTATTCAATCCGGGTTGCTTAAAATTATTCATTTCTTCAATTGGTGTGACTTCGGTTGAAGGCCTGGAATTTACCAGAGAGTTATTTAACTCACTTTCGCTCTTCTTTGTGATTGCAAACGGAGAGAAACCAGGAGTTTTGGCCTTGTAGTATACATACTGAGCATCTTCCCGCATTTTGGTAGTATCAAGGGAGTTCCAATTTCCATCCGCATACCTTTGCAAAACAACAGTTGACTCTTCATTCGTTGTGACTTTATCTTTGCTGATTCTGAACTCTACTGTAGCGTTTCCGATATTTTCCGGATTTGCAGTACCACTGTTTCCGACCCAGATATTGAGATACTTAATGACTTTTCCCCCGGGTTCGGTAGGAGTCAGGGGTGACCGTCCTTTAAGCTGCTCCACGGTTGTTGTGATCTTCCCGAGTGATTTCTTTGCATCGAACTCCACAACATCAATAGGGGTATTGCCTTTTGTGAATTCGAATTTGACGTGGTTCTTGGACAAAACGAAGTTTTGGTCCGATGCTTTGGCTTCAACATTGCTGGGTGGCTCAGGTGAACTTGCTGCACTGGTAACTGAGGCTTTCCCGGAGGAATGGGAGCCTCCACTCGAACTTCCACTCGAACTTCCAGTGATCGTACCACTGCTCCCACCTCCAACTGTAATATAATCAGTTTTTGTAATATTTCCCAATGCATTACCGTTACTTACTCTCAGGGAGACACTGTAGACCCCTGCATTCGTAAATTCATAGACCGGGTTTTGTTCGATTGCGTCTACCTGTCCGTCAGAATTGAAGTCCCACTGCCAAGCTGTAGGGCTACCAGTGCTACTATCATAAAATTCAACTGTAAAGGGTGCTGTTCCTGTAGTTTCGCTCGATTCGAACTCAGCTGCCATATTATTAGAGTTCACATCGATTAAGCAACTCTCCGATGTGCTAGTTCCAACGGCGTTTGAGACTGTCAGAGTCACTTTATAGGTTCCGTCTGCAATGTACTCATGAATCGGGTTTTTGTGATTTGAGCTGGTGCCGTCTCCAAAATCCCAGAACCAGGTTGTAGGGTTGCCCGTAGATTTATCAGTAAACTGAACTGCGAGAGGTGTTTGTCCTGAGCTTACATTAGAGGAAAAATCAGCTACCGGAAGCGAGTACACATTTATTATAGAGCTACCCTTCGGGAAGTTCGCCCCAAAGGCGTTTTCTACTGCAAGACTCACTTTATAGGTCCCTGGCTCATAATACGTATGTTTCGGGTTTTGGAAATGAGAAGTGATTCCGTCTCCAAAATCCCATGACCAATATACAGGGATACCGCTAGAAATGTCAATAAACTGAACAGTGAGAGGTGCCAGTCCTGAGCTTATATCCGTTGTAAAATAAGCTACGGGAGCAGGGTACACATGGATTAAGGAGATTTTATCCGATATGCCAGTGTCAGTCCCCGTGGTGCCGGTCCCAAGAGTGTTTGAAACTGTCAGAGTCACTGTATAAGTCCCTGCTTCATAATACGTATGTCTTGGGTTTTCTGAATTAGAAGTGCTTCCATCTCCAAAATTCCAGTGCCAAAGTGAAGGGTCGCCTTCTGAACAGTCTGTAAACTCAACTGTGTGAGGTACTTGCCCTGTATCTTCATCCATTGTAAATTTAGCTACTACTGGAACGGGATATACATTGATTTTAGAGGTGACATTTGAGGTACTCTCCGGGGTGTTAGTCCCAAAGGAGTTTACCCATATTTTCAGAGTTCACATAATAGGTCCCGGCTGCAGTATACTTATGTACCGGGTTCTGTTCATTAGAATTGGTGCCGTCACCAAAATCCCAGGCCCAGCTTATAATATTGGCGTCATAATTGGGTACCGATATTAGGAGAACCTTAGAAGTATCAGTAAAGTGAACTTGAGAGGTGTATCTCCTGAAATTCTACACGATGTAAAACGAGCTACTGGACGGGTACACATGGATTAGGGCGTAGGTTTTGAGGCGTTTGAGTTCCCAAAGCCGTTTGATGCAGTCAGATTCACGTTATAGGTTCTAGATTCATAAAACACATGGACCGGATTTTGAGAAGGAATTTCCATTTCAAGGCGTGAGTATGACCGTATTTCATCCCAAAATTCCAATGCCAAGAGGTAGGGCGTTGCCAGTTAGTGTCTGTAAACTGAACTTTGAGTGGTGCTATTCCTGAGGTTACATCCGATTGAAAACTAGCTACTGGATAAGTGACCACATTGATTATTGCGATGCTATCTCATGCAGTGTAATATTGTACTCCTGCCATGTCGAAGTTATCTTTAGATAGCAACATCCAGACGCTCACGCTATTGTAAGTCTGCGAAATTATCAATAACATATGCAATTGGATCTATATACGGTCAGTTCGAACTGTAGTATCCCAATTGCGAAGTTCCCAAGAATTCCAGTACTGCCATTTGTAACCCGGCTTGTTTTCCAATCATTAGAAGGTACATGAAATGTGCTTTGTAGTTTGCAGTATCTTCAGGTATGAAATCTACATGCAAGATCTTTGCACCTGCACCCAGTACAGCTCCTGCTGGTGGATAATATATAAAGGTTCCCGGTACTGAAGCCGATGCATTTAACTGATGGGTGCTTAATGCTGTACCATATGTTATGTCAGCAGGGTCATTCCAGATAATTGTCGGAGTCGCTGCGCTTGAAATTGATATCGAGAATAATATAGATAGAAACATTAATATTATAGCCGTTTTATGGCTTTGTAGAAAACCTATCATTTTTCTTCCGCTAATCATTTTTCTCCCCTTACCATGTGCTGTTAACGAAGACCAAACACTTTCAGATTTCATTATACCAGACTCTGCTCCAGAATAAATGATTTTTACATTTTGTATGAATGATTGAATTTACAGAAGAATTATGACCTTTAATCAAATTCATGCTCGATTTCTGCCCGTATCAATCAATAAGTAGTGTTCAAAAGCCTGGAATCAGTTCCAAAATCCAGTGACTTTTCATTTTGCATTCATCTTTAGATTTTGTACCGAGTCTTTTACAACACAAATAATATAATTTTAATATTTGCAATAATTCACTATACTTATTAAATTATTTAAGTATATATCTATTAATTGAAGCATCTTCAATATATAATTTTTTCTTAATGTTCTATAAACTCACTCACTTGAACGGACTTACAAATGTGAAGTAAAAAACGATACAAAGGCATTATTGTTTAAACTTTAACCTGAAGGCTGAAGACTCCTCCCTCGTGTGAAGCGACAGAAAGGGGGCGTGAGGCACCAACTTCGACATAACCATCTTTTAAAAAAAAGATTTGCAGAAAAGATATAAAATGTAATTGCTGGACTTAATTAATTCTATATGTTTCGAGCCTACTTATATAGATCTATCGTGAATTCTCGCCACTAAAGTGACGGTGCAAGCTTAAAAAATAATTTTCAAACCTGACAAAACAAGTCAAATATGTTTTTTTGCCAGGTTTGACCATTAACCCACAGACACTATCTCACTTTATTCATTTTTTAAATCATTATGTTTTATCTATTTTAAATAAGAAGGCAACAAGCACAAGAGCTATCATGCAAATCATTCCAAATACAGGCAAGTTTGCATTTTTTTCCTGCTTAGGCTTCTGTTCAGCTTCTGATTTTGAGTTATTGCGTTCAATGTTCTGATTACTGAGCCCTGGTTGTATATTAGTTACATTCTCTGGCTGTATCTTAGCCCCAGCAGTTACTGGCTGTGTTACAGTCCCGTTTGTTATCGAATTACTTGCTATTGCAAAGGGAGAGAAGCCAGGGGTTTGTGCCGTAAAATAAAGGTATTTACTATCTTCGCTTAGCAGACTGGTTGGAAGCTGATTCCATTTTCTATCGTTATACCTGTATAAATTAATGGAAGATTTACTTATATTTTTATCCTGTATCCAGGACTTTTCAACTTTGAAACATATGATTGAGTTTTCTATGTTACTTGGAGTCGCAAATCCGCTATTTCCAACCCAGATATTAAGAGATTTGTAGGCTTCTCCAGAAGGCAGTCCTGAAACCAGAGTGGATTTTCCTTTTAACATCTCGACTATAGTAGTCGTCTTCCCTGCTGTCTTCTTAGAATTGAAGCTTATATATGCGACAGAAGTAGCGTTCCTTGGGAATTCGAACTTTACAGATTTTCCACTATTAACAAAGGCCTGGGAAATCTCTTTAGCCGCTACATTACTTTGAGGCTCAGGAGAGCCGCCGGCCCCGCCACCACCGCTGCTGCCACTGCTGCGGCTGCTGCCACCACTGCTACCGCCGCTTGAACTGCTCTGGCTCTGTGCAGTTATTGTAGTTGTAGCAGCTTGTTGGGAAGTTCCGTTCGCATTTCTTACCAGAAGGTTAACAGTATATGTTCCTTCTGCAGAGTAGGTGTGAGTTGGATTATGCTCACTTGAAGTAGTTCCGTCTCCAAAATTCCAGTTCCATGCAGCTGCATTTTGAGAACTGTCCGTAAACTGCACGGAAAGGGGAACATAGCCGCTAGTGGGGTTAGCGTTAAAGTTTGCTACAGGAAGAACTTCTTCAATGGGTGCTTCCTGCACAATTATTTCTCTATATGTTGAGTGTGTACCGTTTGCATTGCTTACGCTCAGACTAGCTCTATAAGTTCCCGATGCAGTGTATGTATAAACAGGGCTTACCTCGTTTGAATCAGGATTCCCGTCATTATTGAAGTCCCAGCTCCTTGATATTGCATTCTGAGATCTGTCCGTAAACTGGACTGTAAGAGGAGCATTACCGCTCAAAGGGTTGGCAGTGAAACTTGCTACAGGAAGAACTTCTTCGCTGGATGCTTCCTGCACAATTATTCCTCTATATGTTGAGTGTGTACCGTTTGCATTGCTTACGCTCAGACTAGCTCTATAAGTCCCCGATGCAGTGTATGTATAAACAGGGCTCACTTCGTTTGAATCAGGATTCCCGTCATTATTGAAGTCCCAGCTCCTTGATATTGCATTCTGAGATCTGTCCGTAAACTGGACTGTAAGAGGAGCATTACCGCTCAAAGGGTTGGCAGTGAAACTTGCTACAGGAAGAACTTCTTCGCTGGATGCTCCCTGCACAATTATTTCTCGATCTGTTAAGTCTGTACCATTTGCATTATTCACTCTCAGTCTAGCTCTATAGGTTCCTGGTTCAGTGTATGTATAAACAGGGCTCACTTCGTTTGAATCAGGGTTCCCGTCATTATTGAAGTCCCAGCTCCTTGATATTGCATTCTGAGATCTGTCCGTAAACTGGACTGTAAGAGGAGCGTAGCCACTAATAGGATTAGCAATAAAGCTCGCCTCTGGATATCCTTCTGGCCCTTGAACAATTATTTTTGTAGATTTTGAGCCCGTGCTGTTTTCATTGTTAACAGGAAGTATTTGATTTTGCAAAATGGATACAAACATCAGCGGGAGATAATCAAACTTACTCCCACTTACTTTATAGGTCAGACCACCAATCCCGTCAGAATTATTCACAGCTTCCTGAATAGACCTGAAATTTGCATCAGAGTTGTCGTCTACGATAATTTCCTTTGCCGATGCCGTAGATAGTAATAAAATTAAAAACACAATAACTAAAGCTATTGAAAAAAAACCTTCTATGTTTCTCATTTTTCCCCCTATTTCCTTATGATCGGTCATTAAAAAATTCTTAATACTGATTACTTGCTAATAATCTTTAAACTTTTCTTTCCAAGTTTGACTTCGCATAAATTCTTGAATTAATATAATTTGTTTCAGTATGGAGTAAGATAAAAATGAATTCATGCACTAATATCAGAAACTTTTAATAAAAAAAGTAAAGTGGAACTTTTAATATTTAAATAAGTTAAAAAATTAATAATTATATTATAACTTTTAAAGTTAATAAATTTGATAACAGGTGCCAGTTACTGAAGATCGAAACTTGGAGAATAATTCTCAATCCAGTTAAATGAGACAAATTTGTCCTTTTGGTCAGATTTGATTAAGATCCTGTATCTACACTAACTCATTATTTTTTATCTTGCTTTAGAAGAAATACATCTAACAGACAGATTAACTGTAAACAGCTTTTGTTTAAAAGGAAAGAATTAAAAAATAAACAGTTAGTCACTGATCTTGGGATAGTTACTGAGAACCACAAGCTTAAAAACAGTTTTCAAACCTGACAAAAAAAGTCAAGTATATTTTTGCCAGGTTCAATCATAACCCACAGACGCTATTCACTGTGATTCGTTTTTAAATCCATTATTGTTTATCTATTTTAAATAAGAAAGCAACAAGCAGAAGAGCTATCATGCAAATCATTCCAAATACAGGCAAATTTGAATTTTTTTCCTGCTCAGACTTCAGTTCAGCTTCTGATTTTGTGTTGTTTAGTTCAATGTTCTGATTACTTAGTCCTGGCTGTATTGCAGTCCCGTTTGTCACCGAATTACCTGCTATTGCAAAGGGAGAGAATCCAGGAGTTTGTGCCGTAAAATAGAAGGCATTTGTCATCTTCCCTTAGCAGACTGGTTTGAAGCTGATTCCATTTTTTATCGTTATACCTGTACAAATTAATGGAGGACTGGGTTATGTTTTTGTCCCGTGTCCAGGACTTTTCAACTTTGAAACATATGACTGAGTTTTCGATGTTACTTGGAGTCGCAAATCCGCTATTTCCAACCCATATATTAAGAGATTTGTATACTTCGTTAGAAGGCAGTCCTGAAACCAGAGTGGATTTTCCTTTTAACATCTCGACTATAGTAGTTGTCTTGCCGGCTGTCTTCTTAGAATTGAAGGTTATATATACCACAGGAGTAGCGTCCCTTGGAAAATCAAACTTTATAGAGTTTCCGCTTGTAACAAAGGCTTGTGAAATCTCTTTAGTCGCTACATTACTTTGAGGCTCAGGAGAGCCCCCGGCACCGCCGGCACCGCCGCCGCCACCGCTTCCACCGCTACTGCTGCTGCTACCGCCGCTTGAACTACTTTTTTTCAGTACAGTTATTGTAGCATTCTTTGAGACGGTTCCGTTTGTATTGCTCACATTAAGGTTAACAGTATAGTTACCAGCAGTATCGTAAGTATAAACAGGGCTAAGATCGCTTGAGTCAGCAACTCCATCATTATTGAAGTCCCAGGTCCTTGCTGTCGCATATTGTGAAGTGTCCGTAAACAGGACAGAAAAAGGGGCATATCCTTCCGTAGCGCTGGCAGTAAGGTTTGCTACGGGAAGTATTTGTGCTTCAACAATGATTGTAACATTCGTTGATATTGTAGTGTAGTTTGCAGAATCTTCAGGCGTGAAATCAACATTCAGTATCTGTGTACCTGCACTCAGTACAGTTCCTGATGGTGGATTGTAGACAAAAATTCCAGGTACCGAAGCAGATGCATTTAACTGACTGCCGTTTAATGCTGTACCATAAACTATAGCAGCAGGGTTACTCCAGGTAATTGTAGGAGTAGCTTTAATGACATTGATTGTAACATCCTTTGATGCTGTAATGTAGTTTGCAGTATCAGCAGGAGTGAAATCAACATGTAATGTACGTTCGCCTACACCCAGTACAGTGCCTGATATTGGAGTATAGACAAAAGTACCGTTTACCGTATTTCCAATTACAGGATCAGTTGCAACTGCATTTAACTGAGTGCTGCTTAAAGCTGTTCCATATATAATGTCAGCAGGATTACTCCAGGTAATTGTAGGAGTCGTTTGGTTAGTTACATTTATTGTAACATACTTTGATGCTTTGGTGTAATTTGCAGTATCAAAGGATGTGAAATCAGCACGCAATGTATATGCGCCTGCAAGCAATACAGTTCCTGCTGCTGGAGTATAGACAAAAGCTCCATTTATCCTATTTCCAGTTACAGGATCAGTTGCAACTGCATTTAACTGAGTGTTGCTTAATGCTTCTCCATTGGTTATGTCAGCAGGGTTACTCCAGGTAATTGTAGGAGTCGTTTGGATAGCTACATAGATCGTAACATCCTTTGATGCTGTATCGTAGTTTGCAGTATCATAAGGTGTGAACTCAGCATGCAATATTTGTGTACCCGCACTCAACACAGTTCCTGCTGCTGGAGTATAGACAAAAGCCCCATTTACCGTTTTTCCAGTTGCAGGATTAGTTGCAACTGCATTTAACTGAGTGCTGCTTAATGATGTACCATAAGCCATAGCAGCGGGGCTATTCCAGGTAATTGTAGGAGTCGATTTCAGGACAATGATCATACCATATTTTGAGTCCGCACTATATGCATTGCTTACTGTAAGAGTAACTGGATAAATTCCTGCTGAATAGTTATGTGTTGGATTCTGCTCATATGAAGTAGTTCCGTCTCCAAAGTTCCAGTACCATTGATTTGCATTTTGAGAACTGTCTGTAAACTGCACATAGAGAGGAGCGTAGCCACTCGTAGGATTAGCGTTAAAGTCTGCCACTGGAAAATCTTCTGGCCCTTGAACAATTATTTTAGTAAAATTTGAGTTCGTACCGCTTTCATTGTTAACAGGAGTTAGTGGTTTTTGCAAACTGGATACAAACATCAGTGGGAGATAATCAAACTCACATCCATTTTCGTTGTACGGCAGATAACCAATCCCATCCTTATCCGAGTCCTCACTGATTTGGGAATTCAAAATAACTGTATCCCATGGTACAGAATTGTTCACAGCTTCCTGAATAGACCTAAAATTTGCATCAGGATTGTCGTCTACGATAATTTCTGTTGCCGATGCTGTACATGATGATAAAATTAAGAACACAAAAACTAACGCTATTGGAAAAAAATTCTTTATGTTTCTCATTTTTCCCCTTATCCTTATCTGTAGTTCATTCAAAAATTCTTAATAAACATTACTTGCTAATAATCTTTAAACCTTTCCTTATATTTTCATATTTGTATAAATTCTTGAATTATAGTAATTTTACCACAGAGATAGGGTAGGTAGAAACGAGTAAACATAAGAATATTAGAAGTATTCAATATAAAGAGTAAAGTTTACATTTAAATATTTAAATGAGCCTAAAAAAGCCAAAAAAATATATTTAATGAGCTTAAAAAATAATTAATATATTGATGGGGGAGTCAATTATGAGAGTTGAAAGCAGAAGAATTATTCTCAATCAAGTCAAGCACTATCAATCAACTCAAAGAGATGAATATCTCCTTCTGGACAGATTAACAAAAGACCCCATATTACTCGCAAAAATTGAGTCTTTTTATTGTCTTATACAGAAATACTCCGAGCAGACAGGTAAGCCATTTTTGAGGTAATGCCATTCTCGTTGACTGCAGTGAGGTTAACTGTATAAGTTCCAGGGACCGTGTACACATGAACTGGGTTTTTGTCAGTAGAATCCACTATTCCATCGTTTTCAAAGTCCCAGTTTCTTTCGGTTACATTATCCGATAGGTCTGTAAAATGTACATAGAGAGGAGAATTCCCTGAAGTTGGGGTTGCAGAAAAGTTTGCAACAGGTAGTTTTCGTTCTTGCCACTTTTCCGAGATAGTGCACATGTATATATCATCGCTTCCATTGCGATAATCTGTCCACAATATTTTGTCACTGTATATCTTAGGATATCCCAAGTATGATTTACTTGTGGTAATCTGGGTTTCAATGGATGTAGATAAATCATACATGTAGATGTTTTGATCGCTATGATTCGTGTAAACTATTCTGTCATTGTAAATATCAAGACCCATAGGCACCGAATGAGATAATTTGTTTGTTATCTGAGTTTCCTTGGAGGTGGAGATATTGTACATGTAGATATTTCCAATTCCACTGCGATGATCCACCCATACTATTCTGTCTTCGTAGATTTCAGGTTCCTGCTGATATGATAAATTGGTGGCTATCTGAAATTCTTGGTGAGTTGAAAGATCGTACATATAGATATTCCAGTTTTCACTACGGTTATCCTCCCACACTATCCTGTCCCCATAGATAGCAGGAAAGCTTTGCATTGCATTATTAGTTGTTATCTGGTATTCAGTAGAAGTGGAAAGGTCGTACAAGTAGATATCCCAATTTCCAGTGAGTCGCCCATTTTCCCAGCCTCCTCCATTTCGCCCATCCATCCAGACTATCCTGTCCCCATATATTGCAGGTTCCATCTGATTTGATTTACTGGTGGTGATCTGAGTCTCCTTGTAAGTGGAGAGATCGTACATGTAGATATCGTAGTTGTTATACCAGCCATTGCGCCAATCCGTCCAGACAATTCTGTCACCATAGATTGCATAAGTTCCTGGATGTTCTTCACTTTTGGTGATTTGAGTCTCAGTGAGGATAAATTGACCATCTACACGCCGCGCAGGAAGTACAATAAATGTATATAATTTTGAGGCAGTGCCTTTTGTGTTGCTTACTGTCAAATTAACAGTATAAGTCCCTGCTGAGTGATACGTATGTATTGGATTTTCCTCGCTTGAATTTAATCCGTCTCCAAAGTCCCAGCTCCTTGCTGTAGCATTTTGCGAAAGGTCAGTAAACAGGATGGAAAGAGGAACAGGCCCACTAGTAACATTGGCGCTAAAGCCTGCTACGGGAGGAATTTTTGCCTCCTGCAAAGTTATTTCTTGAATTTTTGAGTCCTTGTATTTTCCATTGTTTACTGTCAGGTTAACGGTATAGTTTCCTGGAGTTGTGTATACATATGCAGGATTTTGTTTTGTAGAATCTATGATTCCATCATTATCAAAGTCCCAGCTCCAGACAATTGCATTTTTTGAAAGATCCCTAAACTGAATAGCAACTGGAGCAAGATTCTGTGTGATATTTGTACTAAAATTTGCAACAGGAAGTACTGGTTTCTGCTGTTTAGATATGGATACAAGAGGAAGATAATCAAAATCACTCCCATTAACATTATAGGGCAAATCTCCAATCCCATCTCCATTCGAGTCCGTGCAAATCTGGGAAAAACCAGTACCATTAGGATGTGCCCAGAAGTTTCCACCAATATACGGACCCCCGACAATGTTAGTTCCTGGAGTAAGCGAATTGTTCCATTTACTTCCTCCCCTAGTTCCCAGCCTTACGTTCAGAGTGTTGTTAAAATAATTGTTGTAGACCCATACGCCGTCTCCGTAGTCCGGAATAGAAATTCCACACTCTGCACTGGAAACTATTGTGTTATTGGATATTTCAACGCTATAATCTTCTAAAATAATTCCAATGCTGCAGTTTACAATTGTATTATTAGAAATTTTTCCGGGTGATTGAGAAATATCTATTCCGTGATGACAATCAGTAATCATATTATTATTAATCTCTACTCCTTGATCGTATGCAGAAATTCCAGAATTTGAAATCGTATTACCTAATATTACATTTCCTGCTCCACAACAGGCAATACCTATACCACCGCCGTTTGATATTTTGTTTTCGGCTATTAAATTTCCTGATGACCATGCTGCCAGTGAAATAGAACAGTTCTCAATTATATTCCGTGTCAAATTGTTCCTCGAACTTTCTCCACCCAGAGAGATCTCATTGTTGAAAAAAAAGTTTTCAGAAATTGTATTATAAGTGGAATTATTAAGGTATAATCCCGAATAATTTTTAATAATAGTGTTACCTGTAATACTACAATTGTTAACATTTTCAAGGCAAATTCCAGATGAATAATGTAAAGTTCCCTTATTAGCTTCTATTATACTGAGGCCACTAATTGTTACATTGTTGGCTTTTATATGAAAAATGCTCTTATTTGCATTCATAGGTTCTATCAGTACTTCATCGTTTCCCGACTCCGATTTAATAGTCAGTCGCGTTACATTAACAATAACATTTTCATTATAAGTTCCAGGTCTCACGATAACTGTATCACCCGGAGAAGAACTATTCACAGCTTCTTGAATTAATTTGTAATCTGCATCAGAGTTATCATCTACAATGATTTCCTTTGCCGATGTCATACATGGCGATAAAAGTAGAAGCACAAAAACTAAGGCTATTGGGAAAAAATTTTCTATGTTTCTCATTCTTTTTTCCTCATTGTCCTTATTTACAAATAATTAAAATATTTATGCTGATATTCTTAGAATTTAGGAATTTTTGTTTTAATCTTGCTCTATAGAAATCCTTTAATAACTCAACTTTCAGAGGGGTGCAATTTTTTTCTCAACTTCACATTTAAAATCAGTTACGAAAGAGAAAACTCAAAAATTATATTTGTAGATTTTTACTACCCAAATAATCTTAAAAATTCAGTTACACCAGTTTCTGGCCAACCTGTATCTATAAAATATAAAGCCCAAGCTAGTAATCCAATTACCAAAGAACGCCACTCCAGTAGGCAAATTGTTGACGATTATATATAATTATTTGTTATAAAAAATTATAATAGTCATAAAATGATACGATTGATGCATTAATAGTAAAAATTTGAGTTAACAACGAACAAATTCTTAAATGATATCAATAAACTCCTAAATTTCCAATAGATGAATGTATCCAAAATCTAAGTTAATGAAGTACCTGTTATGTCAATAAAAACATTATTATGAGTATAATTCTTTTTTGTGCCTCTTAAAGCAAAGTATTTCGATAATGGAAAATTAAGCATATTTAAAAATCACGTTATAATATTAATCACAGTATGCGAATCCAATAAATACGAATTGGCTCTTAGCAGTTTCAAGTGGATAATTCGAGTGGGTAAATGTACATTCACTTTCTATGTATAGTTCAAAAAGTGTAATATTTTGAAAGATTTAATGTGGAAAATTAAACTCAGTTCGATGGTTGTCTTTTTGGTCTTGTTACTTAACTGGGTGATTATTCTCAACCCATACAGAACAGCGAAGAGCCAGCGAACTGTATAGGAAGTTGATGTCTTTAAACAGAAAATAGTATAGTAGAATCTTTAATGTTTAAATACGCTAAAAAAAGTTAATAATTATATCTAAATTAACTTTAAAAGCTAATAGAATTGATAGCAGGGGTCAGTTACTGAATATTGAAAGTTGAATAATAACTCTCAATCCAGTAACAGAGGCAAACAGTCCTTTGGCAGATTCGATTAAGACCCCTGGTACCTACAGTAATTCATTCTCTTTTATCTTGTCTTTATACAGAAACACACCTAACAGACAGATAACACCATAAACGACTTCAAAGCCTGGCATATTTGTGCTTTCCTTCTGCTCAGGCGTCTGTTTAACACCTGACGTACTTACATTTTTTTGTTCAAGGTCCTGAGTGCCAGGCTTTGACTGTGCTTCAGTCACGGCTTCTTTTGCTACCGTCTTACCAATTATTGCAAAGGGAGAAAATCCTGGGGTCTTGGCTGTGAAATACACGTACTTGTTATCTTCACTTAGCAGGCTGGTTGGCAGTTGATCCCATTTCTTATCGCTGTATCTGTTCAGGGTGATTGAAGATTGTTCTATCTTCTTATCCTGTATCCAGGATTTTTCAACTTTGAAGCACACGACTGAATTTTCGATATTCTTTGAAGTTGCAAATCCACCGTTTCCAACCCAGATATTAAGAGATTTGTATATTTCGCCAGAAGGCAGTCCTGATACCAGAGTGGATTTCCCTTTTAACATCTCAACTATGGTAGTCGTTTTCCCTGCTGTCTTCTTTGAATCGAAGCTTATATATGCGACAGAAGTAGCGTTCCTCGGGAAATCAAACTTTACAGTTTTCCCGCTTGCAATGAAGGCCTGTGAAAGTTCTTTGGTCTGGACATTACTTTGAGGCTCAGGGGAGCCACCACCGCCACCACTACCTCCACTACTGCTTTGACTGACTGACCCGCTTCCGCTACTATCATCTGCTCCATTTTCTTCAGTATCAATGTTCCCACTGGTAGTGTTGTTACCAGTACTTACTTTATTTACTGAATTATTTTCAGCTCGTTGTGCAACGTTTATTATAGCGAGTTTAGAGGTAGTGCCGTTCTCGTTGATTGCAGTGAGTTCAACGGTGTAAGTTCCGGGATCTTTATATACATAAACTGGATTTTTTATAGATGATTCTGGATACCCATTATTATCAAAGTCCCAGCTCCATGAAGTGGCGTACCGAGAAAGGTCGGTAAATCTGACATAAAGAGGAGCATAGCCGCTGGTAATATTAGCAGTAAAATCTGGTACAGGAAGAATATCATCTTCACTTGATGCTTCACGTACAATTATGTTTAGAGTTTTTGACACTGTGCCGTTCTCATTGCTCACTTTAAGGTTAACAGTATAGTTACCAGCAGTAGCATATGTATAAACCGGCCTCGCATAGCTTGAATCAGTGACTCCGTCATTATTGAAGTCCCAGCTCCTTTCTGTTGCATTCTGAGAAAGATCTGTAAATTGGACTGTAAGAGGAGCATGGCCCCTTGTAACATTGGCTCTGAGATTTGAAACAGGAAGAACTTTTGCCGCCGGCACAGTTATTTTCAAACTTTTTGAGTCTTTGTCTCTTCCATTGCTAGCTGTCAAATTAACGGTATAGTTTCCTGAAGTTGTGTACACATATACAGGATTTTGTTTTAAAGAGTCTGAGATGCCATCACCATCAAAGTCCCAATTCCATACAACTGCATTTTTTGAAAGATCTGTAAATTTGACAGCCAGAGGTGCAGTACCATTAGTGGTATTGGCAGTGAAGTTTGCAGCGGGAATTACTGGATTTTGTGGTTTAGACATAGATACAAGAGGTAGATAGTCAAATTCATCCTCATAAATATTATAAGGCAGGTTACCAATCCCATCTTCATTCAAATCCACATAGATCTGAGAGAATCCAGTTCCGTCTGGTTTTGCCCAGAAGTTACCTCCAATATAAGGGCCTCCGGCAATATTAGTACCTGGAGTAAGTGAATTGTTCCAGGTATTCCCTCCGACAGTTCCAAGCCTTACGTTTAGAGTGTTGTTAAAATAATTGTTGTAGATCTGTTCACCGTTTTCGTAGTCCGGAATATAAATCCCGCATTCTGCACTGGAATTTATTGTGTTGTTGATTATTTCAATGCTAGAACAAGCATCTCCTAAATTAATCCCTATATCACAGTTCAATATTGTATTATCATAAATTCCTGTTCCACTTGCAAACAAAAGATCTATCCCATAATGACAGTCAGTAATCCTGTTGTTGCGAATATTTATTCTCTGATCATATGCATTGATTCCACTGGAACAATTTGAGATCGTATTGCCTGATACCAAGTTGTCACTCCCACAGCAGGCAATATTTATACCTTCGCCATTTGAAATTTTATTTTCAGCTATTATGTTCCCTGATGACCATGCTCCCAGCGTAATTTGACCGTTGTCAATGGTATTACCTGTCAGATTGTTCATACTGCTTTCTTCGTCCAGAAGAATCTCATCGTTAAAAAACAAGTTTTCAGAAATCGTATTATAACTGGCTCTATTGAGGAACACACCCATCTGGTTTTCAAAGAAAATGTTCCCCGTAATCATGCAACTTCTAACATTCTCAAGGCAGATTCCACCTATATAATTCGAAATATCCCTATCAGCTCCTGTTATGTTGAAGCCGCTGATCGTTACATTGTCAGCTTTTATCAGAAAAACACTTTCACTTTCATTTAGGGATTCTATCAACACATTATTGTTTTTCAACTCCGGCCTAATTGTCAGCCCATTTATATCAACAATAATGTTCTCCTTATAAGTTCCAGATCTCACTATTACTGTGTCCCCCGGAACAGAACTATTCACAGCTTCCTGAATTGATCTGAAATCAGCTCCAGAACCGTCATCTACCGTAATTTCCTTTGCCGATGCCGTAGCTGAAATGGATATTAAAAAAATAAAACTTAAAGTTATTAAAAGAAAATTTATTCTATCTCTCATATCTTTCTCCTTATATTCTCATATATTTATCTTTAAAAAAATCTTAATACCGATTACATTCCAATAATTTTTAAGCTTTTCCTTTCAATTAAACTTAATAAAAATACTCGCATAGATATTTATCATGAATATAGGTCGAACCGAAATGAGCCCACGTATAAGTAAGTGGGTTTTTCATAGGAAAGCATAACAGCTGGGTTATGAGAATGCCGGCATAGTGAAAATTCATTGAAATCGTAGCAAAAGAATAACTCTTAAACAAGGAAAAATAGTATTAAATTTGATTAATAATCCATATATAAGTTTATTTAGAAGAGTTATTTAATCAACATAAGTTGAAGAATAAAAAGTTATTGAAGAAGATATCTTTTCTCCTTTTTGCAATATTATTTAAAAATTAATATATTTAAAAAGTATAGCGTAACAGCAATTTAGTTATTTTACTTTAGTAGGACTTACGCGGTTGAACTGAAAAACAACAACAGCAAATACTCAACTATCTAAATCCCAACAATCCCGATGCGGTTGCTTGTACTTGATTTAATATCTCAACTGCATAAGTCCTATTTAGAATAATACGGTGAACTTTTTCAGGAGATTATTCCTGCATTATTTCAGACTGTTAAATTTTCAGTGTACTTCCTCAATTATTCTATTTATGTATAAGGTTCTTTTTTTGAAGTTATTTTATCGCCAAAGTCTCACTTCCATAAAACGGGTATCCTGCTTTGGTGTCATAAAATATTATTGCTAAAGTTGCTCTCCCAGAAGTAGGGTGTGCAGAAAAGGCAGCAATCGGAAGGTAACCTAAATTATCCATGTAAATATCCCAGCTACCGTAACTATTGTGGTCATCTGCCCACACTACTCTGTCACTGTATATCGCAGGACTGATTTGGTCTGATTTATTTGTGGTAATCTGAGTTTCCCAGTGAGTGGAGAGATTGTACATGTAGATATCCCAATTTCCATTGCGATTATCATTCCACACAATTCTATCCGAGTAGAGATCAGGCTTGTATTGAATTGATTTATTGGTGGTTATCTGAGTTCCCTCATAATTGGAGAGATTGTACATGTAGATATCGGAATTCGATGAATTTTCATAATTGCCATTGCGCCAATCTGTCCAAACTGTCCTGTCCCCGATATTGCATGGGAGTATTGCATTAATCCATTAGTGGTAATTTGAGTTTCATTTACGGTAAGAGGAACATTTCTTTCAGTCGATGCGGACGCTGTTGTTAAAACGAGGATAAAGAATAAAACCAGGATTATTGATGTTGAGAATACTGAATACAATCTTTCTTTATCTTCCATTTATCAGTCCTTCTTTATTCTTCCATTTCAAAAATATTTACACTTCGGTTAATTGAAATTTTTAAACATGTTATTTACTTTATTTCCATAAAATAATCTAATACGAGATTGTTTCTCTAAGAATAAGGATCTGATAGAAGCTAAGCTGCTAAGGACATCAAGTATTTCGGCACAAAAAGAGAGGAGAAAACCCCAAGATCCTAATGAAATTGAAAAGTTGAGAATTAAAAAGTTAAGAATTAAATTGTCAGAATCAGTTACTGAAAATAGTAAGTATAGATATTTATATTTTCAACAAAATTTTAACTTGGAACATTGCTACCAATGTAGGTTCTAAAAAAATTCTTGCGTGAGCGCCTCTGAAGACAACATGAATTTTCGCGCGAATGTCCCAATAACTCCTATACTCTGTACACAATATTAGTTATTCAAAGTCAAGTAATTTCGTTTGGTGTTCTTCTTTTTTTCTTTTTGAACGAATTGCTTTGGTAAGCAATTGTCTTGTGCCTGTTATTTTGATTCCAGTTAGTTTTTCCGGGAGATATGAGTATAGTTTATAAAGTACAAAATAATCTAGAATTAAATTTGCTATCCAAAAAATATCTATTGACCTAATGGCAAGTATAAGATTATTCAGAAAATGAAATAACATTGCGATGATTATAAAAGCCCTTGCCTCTTTAGAGTTTACCTGCTTAAATCTTGAAAATCCCGTTAAGGATCTATCTACTTTTTTAGATAAAAGTGCTATGCCAAGAGCTGCTGTCCCTGAAGCACATATATGTATGAGCACCGGGATAACTGCTCTCACGAGGATTGCCTGGGGATATACCAGGGAATAAAGCAGATTTTCCGTGAACGCAAACCCTATACCTGCCATTACTCCAAGTATCAAGCCTCTTTTTTTATTATCTATCGAATTTGGGTAATATAAAGCTAGAAGAATTACTCCAATGATCTTGGTGGGTTCTTCTACTAAGGGAGCTATAACAATAGGTCCTAAACTCGGTACTATATTTAGTAAGAAGCTTATGGGCAGGGCAATAAGAACTGCGGAAACAATTCCTCCTAATAAAGCGATAATCTCTGGAATAAGGGAAACCATATCCCTTTGTTCTTCACATTGTTCTTCCAGACGTGTTGCCATTAGCAAAACCCCACAACACCACCATGAACATAAATTAACCTTTGAGCTTTCTCCTTTAGTTCTTTAAGAAGCTTGTTCCTTTGTGCTTTTAACCATGCCTTTTTCCACAACCAATTTTAGTATTTGTAGTATAAATTTGTACTTTTTAAACTAAAGCTCCGATTCAAAAGTAAGTTCAAAGGCTCGAAATTTGAATATATGGGCATTCTCTAGTTATTATTGAGTTTTTTAAAATACCATTAATGCCGCCTTCATGTTTTTATCACTGAATTCTGTATGGCTGAAGTCAAAAGTTTCCGACATGAGAGCGCTGTATCATTGTACTGAAAATTAAATCCTGAAAACGTCAACTATGTAATCTTGGACGATCAAAGTATCGTTTATTAAATATGGATTGATTTCCCATGAAAATACACGCCATCCAGCACTCCTCTATAAATACCCTCGGCTCTATCGAAGAATACGCAAAAACTAAAAACTATCCGCTTAAGTCAACCCGTTTTTATGAGACAAACAAATCTCCAAAACTTAATTCCTTTGACCTTCTTATCATCATGGGCGGCCCTATGGGAATTTATGATTACAAAGAAAACCCCTGGCTGAGAGACGAAAAAAAGTTTATAAAACAGGCAATTGAGTCAGGAAAACCTGTGTTAGGGATTTGCCTTGGAGCTCAGATGCTTGCCGACATACTGGGTGCCTGCGTTTATGAAAATAAGTACATGGAAAAGGGCTGGTTTCCCATAAGGACCTCAAGACCGGAGAAAGAACCCAGTTTTCTGAAAGGGCTGCCGGAAGAAATCACTGTTTTTCACTGGCATTCGCAGACTTTTGATTTGCCTGTTGGTGCAGTCCTTCTTTTTGAAAGCAAAGGGTGCAAAAATCAGGGTTTTATATACGGAGAGAGGGTTGTAGCACTTCAATTTCATCCGGAAGTTAATGAAGAAAGAATTGAGTCCCTTATAGAACGGTTTGGAGATAGGATGGCAGATGGGCCTTTTGTCCAGAAAAAAGAAAAAATGCTTGGGCAGGGGGAATATCTGGCTGGGACAAAGGAATTTTTGTTTACTATTCTGGATAAATTTGAGGAAATAGCTTAAAGAAAAAATATTCAGTAGCAAGTATTTTATGGATGAAATCTTAAAAGCCAGCCTATCCGGAGTTTCTTTTCTTGTGGGTTTTCTTTGTTCTCTCCTTCTTTCGAGAAGATCCCTTTCACTCCTCCTGAAATCAGGGTTGCTATATCTTTTAGGGCAAGGGCCTGTTTAAGCCCTTTGGGAAGGGCAATATACTTCGGACACCAGACTGGATTGAATTTTTCTTTAAAATCCCTAAGACCCTTATAATTGTAAAAATGCTCTCCATGGGTGAAAATAAAAGACCCGATTTTATTCCAGATAGGGGCATATTGCCTCTTCTCAAACCCTGAGAGAGGAGCCATTCCAAGAGAAAAGTACTCGTATCCGTTTTCTGTTCCCCAAAGTATGAGTTTGACAAAAAGGTATTCCATTGTCCTGTCCGGAGCAGCTGGGCTATAGCGCATCAGGTCGATACTCATTTCTTCTTTATGGGCACCGATCCATATATTTGCAAAGGCGACGATTTGAGTTTCGTTTCTGACAACCGCAACCGGAAAATTACTTAGGTATTTCTCGTCAAAAAAACCAACCGAAAATCTCTTTTCTTTTCCGGATTTCATCTCCAGCCAAGCATCTGAAATCTTTTTAAGCTCAGGCATGAGATTGGGAACCTTTTCTTGAGATATAATTTCAAACTGATATCCCTTTTTCTCAACGCTTTTCAATGTATAGCGGAAATCTTTGCTTGCACTTCCTTCAAGAGTGAAGGATTCAAGGGGTACCTTTGCTTCTTCCCCAATTTTGAACAGAGAAAGGCCCATATCAAGATAAACAGGAATGTATTTTTCGCTCACTTCATAAAAAGCAGCTCTGCCCTGTTGCAGTTTACTTGTCTCATAAAAATCCCAGAGAAGTTCTTTTGCCTGACCACTCGCTCCAACAATATCTCCCATCGAAATCCAGGTCCTTCCAGAAATTCCATACATTAAAAAAGCCTTTTTTTCATCATCGAAAAGCAGATATTTGTCTCGAGTAAACGCTAGATTTCCCCAGGTTTCCGGACTTTGATTGATAATAGCTTTTGCAAGTTCTATCTCCCCTTCATCTGGAAGATGGATATCCTTAGAAAAAGGACTCAGCAGTTTTGTGATTCCAAAAACTAGCAGCAGGACGAAAACTCCGACTGCAGCCCTTAAAAAGCTGGATGCCTGGGAATCTATTCCGAATTGCCACAAGAGTTCGTTTGAGTATTCAATATGCTTGTATGAAAAAAACCCCAGCCAGACGAAGCTTACAAGCACCAGAGTTATCGCAATAAGATTTCCCCTGCTAAAAGACTGATGCAAAAGAGAAGATTTTCTGTAAAAATATATCCTGCAGGGGAGTAAAAATATGAACAGGGCAAAAAGAATCAATGCCTGTTGATAATTAAAGTCTTTCAGGAGAGCGAAAACTCCACCCATCAAAAGGACAATAAGGGAAAGCACGTAAGCTCCGTCGATTCTCTTCCAGAGCCCATTTGCCAGGAGTAAAAGTAATACGCCCATCATGCTACCAAGGAGCCTGGAAGCTTCAATAAGAGGCAATGGGACAATATAACTGATTTTACTCAAGTATTCTGGGTTTGAGCTAAACGCTCCGGAAAAAAGAAGAGATATTCCTCCCAAGAAAACCAGGATCGAAAATATCTGGGGAGTAAGCCCCGATACGCTAGAATAAGCAGCCTTCCCAACTTTTCTAAGAAATTTTTCTCTCTCTTGAAACTCGAAGAATATAAGGGCCAGAAACCCAAGCAGGAACGGACCAAAATAGTAAATTGCTCTGAAGAGGAGAAGGGGTCTTATTATACCAATCGTATCGAAATACGGCTCCAGCATAAAAAGCATCAGGCTCTCAAAAACACCAAGTCCTCCAGGAACAGTGCTTATTAACCCTATCAACTGCGCCAGTGCAAAGAATACAAGTACATGAAGCAGGGAGAGTTGTGGGTTTGAGGGCAGGAGGAAATAGATAATGCTTCCTGAAAGCAAATAATCTACTGAGGCTAAGGCAAGCTGCAAGAAAGCAATTTTTGATTCAGGAATTCTAATCTTATATTGCTTTATCTTGAGATCCCGTTTCCAGAATGAAAAAAAGAAGTAAGTAGCTATAAACATCAGTAACAGAATTCCTGCGATATTTAACGGAATAGGAATCTCAGGCATGTAACTTGACATTTTCACAGGGTAAAATGTGAAAAGCAAGCCTGCAACGAAGCAAAAACCTATCCAGAAGGTGGAAACACAAAAAATTATAATCTCCCAGATCTGGAGCACTGTCAGCCCGTATCTTGAATATAGCCTGTAACGGAGAGAGCTTCCGGTTAAGAAGTTAAAACCCACACTGTAGCTGATTGATGTACTGATAAAAGAAATCAACGCAGTCTGTTTATAAGGCAGGGAACTATTTATATTGCGGATTGCCAGGTAATCGTAGCCAGTTAAAACAATATAACTTATAATAGTTAAAAAGACAGCAATTCCAATATGGCTCAGGGGAACACTAGCAACGTGTTGTGCAATATAGCTTGAACGCAAATGATGAAGTTGCTTATCCAAGGTCCATAAAGTCAGGGAAAATATGATGACTGGTAAGAGATAACTAATCAGATTCTTTATTTTAGGAGTTATCTTCGATATACTGCCGTTTTCTTTCATCAGGATCCATTATCTTTTTTATATCATACGATTAAAGTTTCTGATATTGCACCTAGTATTTTAAAGTAAATACATTTTTTCTTACTATTTATATCAAGTTTATTTATATTTGGCACTTAAAACTACTTTTAAGTTTAATGCTGGTACTTTAAATTACCTTTTTAGATGCCTTCCTGTCAGATACGAATTTCCTGCCGTTACGTCTGAGGATTGATTTTGTCTTATCTCATTTACTCAGTTTTCTGATTCTTTCTGTACCTGTGCAGGGCTACTTCAATATTGCTGTAGAGGTCTTTCTCATCAAAGGGTTTTATGATATAACCAAGAGGTTCGGTTGTCTTGGCACGCTCAAGAATTTTATTATCGGAATAAGCAGTTAGGTAAACTACCGGGATCTCAAATTTCTCTTTGATTTTTTTAGCAGCTTCCACGCCATCCATATCACCCTTCAACATAATATCCATAAGTACAACATCCGGAAAAGTACTTTCTGCCTTGACTATGGCATCTTCTCCAGAAGAGGCTACACCTGTAACCGTATATCCCAAATTCTTTAACATTCTTTTTATTCCCATTGCAACAATATGTTCATCCTCTACGATCAGAATTCTTCCTTCGGCCATTTATTACACCTTTTAGTTCCTCAGCCTCTGAAAAAGCTAATTTTAAATTCTGTTCCCGATGTGGTGTCAAGCTCAATATTTCCTTCAATCTGATCCACAAGAGTAGTCACAAGTTGAAGCCCCAGGGAACTCGTTTTCCGGAAGTCCAGTTTTTCCGGGAACCCTACACCATTATCTCTTACAACCAGGGTTAGCTTATCTCGTTTATTTTTTATTGCCTCTCTAGAACCAGCTGTTTCAGAGTTCTTATTCCCTGACATTTTATTATCAGCATTTATTGAGCTTTCTCCCTGCCACGCAGGATATTCTTCGCTGCTTTGCAACTTTATATAAATTTCCCCTTCGTGACCATTAATAAAGGCATGTTTCAGGGAATTTGAGACCAGTTCATTGATGATAATTCCCAGAGGAACAGCCGTGTCCATTCCCAGGAAGACCTTCTCAACATCCAGCTTTAAACTTACCTTCCCATCACCCAGGGAATATGACTGTAAAAGGTAATCAGAAAGATTCTGTATATAATCTGCAAAATCTACACTTACCATATCTTCTGACTGGTAAAGTTTTTCGTGAACAAGAGCCATTGACTTGACTCTGTGCTGGCTGTCCCTGAAGGCTTCGATTACAGTCTCATCCGTAAAATTTCCGGATTCAAGATAAAGAAGGGTGGAAATTACCTGCAGGTTGTTTTTAATGCGGTGATGAATTTCTTTTTTACGAATCTCTTCCATTATCAAAAGCGCTTCTTCGGCTTTTTTATGTTCTGTTATATCCAGAATAATTCCCTGTAAGTGGATTTGTCCATTCACACACCTTTGGATAACAGTCCTCTCGTCTACCCAGCGAATTTCTCCAGACTTTGTGAGAATCCTATATTCCGCGTTATATACGTTACAACCTGATTCCACACTTCTCAAAAGTTCTTTTTGGATTTTATCCAGATCTTCAGGGTGAACTATGTCTTTGTAGAGTATTTTTCTTGAAATGAAGTCTTCGAATTCGTATCCTAATCTCGAGATGTTCTTTGAGACAAACTCTACAGGCCGCACTGGGCTCATATTTCCACAAAAAGACAATTACAGGACTATTATGAATCACTCTTTCTATTTCCTCTTTAAGCTGGTTAGAGTGCTCAAGTTCCATTGCATAGTTCCTGAGAGTTTTTTCCGCCTCTATACGCTGAGTAGTAGCCATATCAAGGGCCTGACGCGTATCTTCTATGCCGTCAGTAAGGAGCTTGAAGTCTCCCTGCCCCTGTACGTGTATATGCCGTTTAAAATCATTATGTTGAAATGCAGTAAGGACTGTATTTGAATCGTCAATTATTCGGTTTAAGGTCTCTGAAAACTTATCAAGGGTATCTCCGAGTTCCCTGAACTCTCCTTGCATATCCACATTGACCCTTTCTTTTAATTTCCCTTCCGCAAGGGCATTGGCCACTCTCATAGTCTCTCTAATAGGGACAATTACAGCTTTAAGAATTTTGTTAAGACCTGCAGGTATTTCTCTGAAATCTATTTCGACATCAGTATCTGCCCTGACATCAAGTTTTCCATTAACTGCATCCTGTGCAATATTTTTGAAATCTTCAACAATTTTGTCTATTGGCCTTGTGATAGAACGTGCAATTAAGTAAGCAAGGCCAGCCATAAACAGGATTGAAACTGCGGAGATAATCAGAAGCCTATTCCGAAGATCAATGACACCTGCAAGCATTTCTTCTTTCGGAATTACAAGAACAAATGCGAAATTTCCTGTCCGTGAAGGTTCATAAAACATTACAACATTTTTGCCTGTAGTAGGGTCCTTGACATCAAGATATCCTCCTACCCCATTTTGGATATCTTTTGCAGCACTCGCGATTTCTTTTGAATTTAAATCATATAGACTCTTCTTTCCGATCCAATCCTTGCGAGTAGGATGAGAGAGCAGTACTCCAGTATTGCTTACCATGAAAGCATAGCCTGTATCAAAAGCTCTAACTTTACTTACTACCTCGTCAACATATTCCAGGGGGACATCGACCCCTGCTATCCCAACAAACTTCCCGTTCTTGAAAATAGGAGAAACATGACTTACCATGAATGTATTTTCATAAAAGTATGGCTCTGTTAGGACGTCTGTCCCTCTTGCTTTAGGCATGCTGGTAATAATCAGAAGAATTATAATTTATCAGAGGTGCAACGGTAAGATGGCCTTCAAGCTTATTACAGTAAGGAACGAATCTCCCTGTTGCATCATGCCCTGGAGCATTCACATATCCTGCGTCTTTCCCATCAAAGGCGTTCGGCTCATATGCTACATAGACCCCTATCAGATTTGGATTTTTTTTGAGATTACTTTCAAGGATATTGATTATTTCACTCCTGTTGGAAGTTTCGTAATTCTCCATGGTATGGGCAAGAGTTCTTGCAATTGCTCTGTTTGCTTTTAGATCTGAGTCAAACTGGTTTGCATAATTGCTTGCCATTTCGGTTGATTTCTCGTAAGCCAGCTTTTCTTCCTGCGAAGTAACTGTATTTGTAATTACAGCTGTAGAGACAGCCAGAATAAGAAAAACACCCACCACAATACAAATAACCAGCTTTGATTTTAGGGGGAAATCTTTGAACCTCATAGTCTAAACTCCAACTGACTTTGCAGGGACAAAGCAGGAATTTACTGTTGTTCTGCTTAAAACAGTCTGTGGCCTTAGATTTCGGTCACTTTTCGGGACAAACTTTTATAATGCATAAAAAGTTCCCTGCCCCAGCGAAGAGCACTCAGATCGAAACTCATCACTACTCTATGATCATATTTTCCTTGTTTATCAAAAAGACAGAGGTACATGAATTTTTCAGTAACAGCAATGGTAGGAGGCTGCAAGCTTTCATCGCATATCCTGACAATAGCATTTTTGGAATCAAGTAAGGATTCAAGTTCATTCGCGAAGTCATTTTTTAGTCTATCGAATACTGCCCTTGTAAGCACTAGTTCCATCTCAGCTCCATTTTTTGCAAGCTTGGAATAAAGAGACGGATAAAGGGGATGATAGTAAGTAAGAGAACTCATTATACATCTCGACTTTATAAGGTTCTCAGTAAATTCTCTTGGGAGATCAAATAGATGGTTCAGGTCAGGTTCTATTACTCTGCATTCTCCCATCTCCCCAAGACGCATGAACAATTCATTAGGGATTACACTTGTTTCCCGATTTGCCCAGTACTCTTTATTCTCTTCGATGACTTCAAGTGTATTCAGAAGAGGGAGCATATTTCCTACAACAAGTTTTCCAATCTCCGAAAGTATGTAGGTGTCATCTTTCTGGAGAACCAACTCCTGCTTTTTGAGGATTTTAATCTGGGGCATCATTGCTTTAGAGGTCACATTAAGAGAAGTTTTTATTTGCTCGATGTCCCGAGGCCCTTCTTTAAGCAAAAGTAGTAGGTTTTTTCTTTTTTCAGAAAGCCAGATAGTATCGCATAATGATGAACTCATTGCTATTGCATATTATTCAAAATGATTTTATAAATAGATTATGTTAGAAGTCGGAATATATTTTAAGAAACGTCTGTACAACTCTATGTGAAAAAGTTTTAAGTTCCCATTTTAAAGCCATTGAAAATTTTAAAAGCATCTAAAAATCTCTTCTCTCTGGAGTTGACTTATATCTATTTCTTTTACCTGAAAATTTAGAAAACACTATTTGAATTGGGCTATATATTATTAAAACCATAATAAATCACTCGTTAAACGGTTGAAAGCAAATCCAACAAGAAAAATTGCCTAGAGAAATAATAACCACCATCTATTTAGAGAGGGTTAAAATCAGTTAAAAATGGCACCAAAAACGAGACAAAAACGGCATCAAAAATGGCACCAAAAACGAGACAAAAACGGCATCAAAAATGGCATCAAAAACGGATTAAAAACGCTTAAAAACTGGCATCAAAAATGGGTTAAAAATAACGAAGGATAAACATTTAAATGACAATAAGTTGTTGAATCCTCTAAAGAAGGGGAATTTACAGAGAGTAACTGGAGTCCTTCGAGCTTTAAACTAGAATGTGACGTGACTCATGCGATCTCTGAGAAAAAAGAGCTAGGAAAATTCCAAGGTCTGAAATTACACTAACATTCCTGCTCTGAACCCCCAAAATACATTAAAAATACCTGAGATCTATGAAATTTCCTAATCTCGTAGATCTCGGGTGCCTCCAACAAAATACATTCTTTTACGATTCTACAAGGACTTCCAACAATTTCTGAACTTTTTTCTCTTTTCTGCTAATTTACTTTTGTTCTAACAAAAAGCTGGCAAAGATAAATGTACAGCTTCAGTTCTGCTTCATTTATAAATTTCTTATTTTTTAATGCTATTGAAAATCCCATACTGTAAGCATTACCTTAAGACCTGTTCCTAACGATTGATATGAGCTTGATACGTTAATAAAAGAGGAGGGGAGTACTGCATTCTAGTATTTCAGCGAATATGGCCTAAAGGGAACACGCAGTTCTTAATCTCAGCAATTGCTTTGGAAATATAAAAAAGAAAAGAGATAAGGCAACATTTAACCCTTTCTCACATTGGCCTTAAAGCGTAGATTCGCTAATTATTGTTTGTTCTCTCTCTGCTGGCACCGTGTTCTCTTTTTGGGAATAATACCAGAGAGGGATATAGAGGGAAAGTACCACAAAACCAACTATGGTGGAAGTCCAGCCAACCTCAAGGCTGTTGAGGTAAACTACTCCTATTAAACAGAGAGGCAAATTAAAGATTCCAAAGAATAAAGCAATATACTGCCAGCCTTTAGGAGCTTTGAAGGGTCTCTCCAGCTTTGAAAATTCAGGGTCAAGCTTTGCTTTGACATATGCAAAGAGGCTGATTCCGTTGGCGCAAACATATCCTATAGCTGATGCAGCCAAAATTGCTGAGGGAGTTTTCAGAAAGATGAATCCCATATTGAACAGAGCAATGATAACCATTGCATTAACAGGGGTTCCATAAGCATTCATTTTCCCGAAGAATTTGGGAAGATTCCCTTCTTCCGACATAGAATACATAGCCCTTGAAGCCCCAAGGAATGCAGTTTGTATTATCAGAATCATCGCTGCAATCAGCATAAGGATAGCAAGAGATCCTCCTATTGGGCCCAGGGTCATTTGAGCCAGGGGAAGCATTGGTGAGAAAGGCTCTGCCAGGATTCCTTTGACTCCCAGAGTGCCAGTACATGCTGCCTGAACGAGAATAAAGGTTACAAGGCAAATTGCACCGCAAATGAAGAGAGCTTTTGGAACATCGGATTTAGGTTGTTTATACTCTGGCCCGTAAATTGCTGCGGTTTCCCAGGCACAGGCGCTCCATTGAGCCATTGCCATAAGCCCAAGCAAGATTAGTATATGTTGCAGATCCCAACTCCAATCTGAAGGCAGCCAGGCGTTGGTAATATTGTTCATCTCAAATTGCCCGGTTACAAAAGGTGCAAGGGATATAATAATAAGAGGGGCAAGAGACAGCACTGCAAGGATATACCCTAGCTTAGCTCCCCCTGAAAGTCCGCGATAATTGACAAGAATAAGGAATACAAACACAAATGCTCCGGATGCAAGATAAAGAGCCAGGTCAGGCACGCCAGCAAATGCAGGAACAAGCCCTTTGAGATAGCTTCCAATCAGGATTGAAAAGATTGCAAGTACCGGGTTCCAGGCAAACCAATAACTCCAGGCACTGAAACCTCCAAGTAACTTGCTTAGATCATACCTGTTATTTGCGTTCCGGGTCTTGAAAACACTCTGGGCATATCCGGGAAGTCCCGAAGCTTTAGGGAACATTGTCGCAAGCTCTCCGTATGCAAAGTTTTGCATGAAGCCCTGAAAGACAGAAAGTGCCCAGATAATTATTGCAAAAGCCCATACATAATTTGCAAAATAGCCTATGGAAGGAAGGATAAGTACTGGAACTCCCAATGCAATTGCAAGTCCCTGCTTCCAATCGATTGTTCGTTGGAGGCCTCCGTTTTCACTGTTTTCGTCGCTCATTTTTAACACGCACTCCTCTGATTATTAAATAAAGACAAATGGCGATTCGCACAGCTCTGCAGCGCAAATCAACTTTAAAAGCTTGCAAAAGCAAAAGCAGGAAGACTCGAAAATAAGTAACCCTGATTATCAGGACATGTCCTGATTCAGGTTTATAAGAAATCTGCACCTGCTTTTACGTATCTTTGCAGAAATTTTTGAATTTTTCTTTATTGGATCTGTCTTCTGAAGAGGTTGCATGAATTAATTTTTATATCGAGCAACTTTTCGATATTCATTTTTGCGGCAATACCTTTTGCAGCGCCCGGCACAGAGGTAATTACACCAATATCGAGTTCCTCTCGGAGTTCACGCATAACATGCTCGTCTACAAGGGATAAGGTGTCTACTCCAAGTTTCTTAGCTACGTATTCTTTCGCCTCTTTAATTCTCATGTTCTTTGAGAACTCCATTCTTGCGACAAGGTCGCCTGCAGCTCTCATACCAGTCATTCCTGAAGCCATTATGTGGGAGATCGGCATACCCAGCGGGTCGCCGACCCCGACCTATATGCCGTCTACGCCTGCAATCTCGACCATCGCTTTACTGGCTCTGGTAACCGCATCCACTGGAGGAGTCTCAAGCATTGGGATTCCACCGACACCCATACCCATATTCACATGGCATGGAATTGGAGAAGCTGCAACAGCCGCCTTTATGAAGGTAACTGCCCTGGCCAGGTTCCAGGCTGAGGTCTTGCTTGTATTTGTGTTTACAACTGGTCCGAAGACGTTTGCCCCTGCCTTTGCAATAAGTGGAGCCTGCTGATGCGGCCAGAGTCCGGCAAGAGTAACCCCATCATACTGAAGCCCTCCGTGCATCCCGAGCACCATTTCGCCTGCCATTCCTGCTTCAATATACATTTCAGGGAATTCTTTTCTCAGCGCTTCAATTGCGTGCAGAGTCCCATACATGTCTGCGTCTCCGGCTGCAGCAGTTGTATCGAAGTTGATGCCGTCTGCTCCTGAGGCAAAAAGTTTCTGCATGACCCATACAGTGTCCCTGGTCAGGTGTTCTGCTGCATGTTCCATGGATTCCCAGGCTTCCTGAATCTTAAAAGCCTTCATAAGATCGCCCGGATTTTCGAATGGCCCGTCAGGAGTGTAATAAAGCCCCATGTTGGGCATTGCACCGTAGAAAAGCGGGATAATCATGTTCTGCTGGCAAACTTCCATTGCCTGGCACTCATTTGAAACAACAGGCTTTACTGGCTTGAAACTGTAATCGATATGTCCAAGCTCCATTGTGTCTGCACCAAATGCCCTCTCATGCATCATGCAGCCAACTAAACGGCTTGAAGGAATCCCAACGCCACTGTTGCCCTGATCGCCATCGAGCCTGATTGTACCTATATCGTGCGTCACAGGAATTTCCATACCCTGCTCGACACTGACAGTTTTTCCAGGCATCATAAGGATTTCTCCAAGCTTGTCGATTTCATCGGCGCTCAGAACAGGGATTTCACCAAAATCGGCAGCATTTGCAACACCTGCCTCAAGATCGTCCATGATTTTTTCTTTTGTCAGGAAGACACGTTTTCCGTCTCCCATACGCAAAGAATATTCGGTTGCCATTTTTATTCTCCATCAATCAGATAAATTTAATAGAATTTAATAGACAAAAATTAGAGTTTAGAGTAGCAGTTCTTTTGCCTTTGTCACGGCTTCGCTGGCGTTTTCGGCATAGCAATCTGCACCGATCTTGTCAGCCCAGGCCTGAGTTGCGGGAGCTCCTCCAACCATGACCTTTATTTTGTTTCTGAGTCCTTCTTCTTTGAGCATGTCAATGACCTCCTTCTGTCCCTGGAGAGTGGTGGTCATAAGTGCGGAAAGCCCGATCATATTAGCATTAACTTCTTTTGCCTTTTCTACGAAATTCTTCGTGGGCACATCCCTGCCAAGATCATACACTTCAAAACCTGCTGACTGGAGCATGGTTGAAACAATTGACTTGCCTATATCGTGAACATCACCTTCTACGGTACCGTTTACGATAACACCAAGCTTTTTATGCTCTGTTCCTTCCGGAAGATCAGCTTCAAGAGCCTTAACTCCTGTTGTCATAGCATCCGCAGCCATCATCACATGGGGCAGAAAGAGTTTCCCTCTCTCAAAAAGGACTCCTACTTCATTCATACCTTTTGAAAGCCCTTCGTCAATAATCTCTGAAGGTTCCATGAACTGTTTTGCTTTCTCCACAGCAGCGAGTACAACATCCCTTTTACAGGAGATGACTGAATCAGAAAGCTCTTGAATAAGTTCTTCTTTAGTTGCCATTTTTATATCTCCATTATGTTAAAAACTCATTAAAGTGCCCGCGGAGCACAGTTGAATCTGAAATTTGGATCGGTTATTTTTATATAACCTGAAATACTTAGCCTAATCCGTGAAGCTATTTCCAAAAAGAAAAGAACTGGCTACCAATATATGCTTTTGAGAAGAAAATTAGTGATTACAGATTTAATGGATTTAACTCAAGACAGCAGATTTTTTAATCCTATTGAAAATTTCAACGGTCGAGTTGCGCCGGTCGAGTTGCGGCTCGACGATGCGCTGTCCGTTTCACTCGCTTCGCTCGCTCAAGCGGACTAATTTCCGGATTTTTGCTTCCCGAGTTTCGCTTAAGAGGGCTTAAAAAAGATTATCTTAAAATTATTGAAATGCAGAATTAGAGAGAAAACATCCAGTTGTTTGAAGATGTGAAAACAGATAATTCAGCCTGCTTTCGGCAGGTCGACATAAAAATCCATTCAATTTTTCTATTGATATCGTTTTTTTCAGAACTTTTGAAATTCAATTTAAATCAAAAATTACTAAATGTTAACCATAACATGAGTAATATATATTTGGGGTAAATGAGATAAATGACAAATCGCGTTAAATATATAGTCCGTATGATACTGTTTTTTAAGTGAACATGCAAAAAATAACAATTAATGATATTTAGATGTTAGGATGTGCTTGCTGCCGAATGTAGGATTCAGAATCGAAGCACTAGTCTTATTACTTTCCTGGATCCCGATGGGGTATCCCCCCAATTCTGCAGGTTAATTACAAATTTTCCATGTTGGTCTATTGTTCTTATGCTATCTGGTGTTCTTAAGCTATATATTATCAAGGATGTGACTACAGGCTCTATAACATATTCCTATGTGAATAAAAAAGCGTTTACCAGGGTATGCACGGAAGGGAGACCTTGCCTTAAAAGAGAAGTTGCAGGAAGAAGCAACTTACGAAGTCTCTGTATTTTCAGCACGCCTTGAAGTAACAAGCCTGATACTCTTCCTGGCTTCATTCTCCCCATTTTTGAGAAATTTAAATTCTTTCGAAAGCATTCCGATAACTGCAAACAGCATTATATACTCTGCAGCCGGCGATGCAAACCACACTCCATCCAGTCCAAAGAAGAGGGGTAAGATGAAGAGCAAAGGGAAGACGAGAGCAAAAATCTTTCCCAGATTAATGAAAAGTGCTTCTCTGACCTTATTTATCGACTGATAGTAAATTGCAGTGAGGAGCACAGTACCTTCAACTAGCAAAGATAGCATGAAAATATTCATTCCTCGCAGAGTAATTTCTAAAAGTTCTGTATCATTCCGGCTGAAGATATGCACTACATTCTCTGGGAACAAATAGATCAGTAGAAACCCTAAAGCTCCGATAAGGATACACGAAAGTATTGACAGTTTCAGGGCCTTTGAAACTCTTTCATAACAGCCAGCTCCGTAATTGAAACCTATGATTGGCTGCACACCAATAGCAATTCCTTCGAAGAGCATGTAGAAGATTGAACAGACGTATCCTATGATGCCATAGGCTGAAATCGCAAGTTCGGAGCCATATCTGAGAAGCATATAGTTATGGGCAAAGAGCACGAGAGCCAGTGATAACTGCATTAAGAAAGATGGAAGACCTGCTTGAAGGATCTGCCCCATGATCTCGGTTTTGAATTTAATGGCTTTAAGCCTTAATCTCAATTTTGCCTCTTTTCCAAAAAGGTAATACATCAGCAGTACTGCAGGCAGAGCAAAGGAGATCACTGTCGCGGTGGCAGCACCTGCTATTCCCATTCCCATATGCATGACGAAAAGGTAGTCAAGCACGATATTTGTAACTACTCCTGCAATCATAATGCTCATGCAAAGCTTAGGCTTTCCATCATTTCTTACAATGGGATCGAGGGCAAGCGTAAACACCATAAAAACCGAGCCCATGGAGATAATTCTGAGATACTCCTGAGCAAAGGTAAGCGCAGGCCCGCTGGCTCCAAGAAGCCCTATAGAAGTTTCGCAAAAAACCAGCCCTCCTACAGTCAAAATAGCTCCTGCAAGAAGGCACAGGGGAAACACATTGTGCACGATGTCTAGGGCTCCCTTTGTATTTCCCCTTCCAAGTTCCAGGGCTGTTAGACTGGATGAGCCAACTCCGATAAGTACGCCCATTGCAATTATCACTATATAAGGAGGATAGGCAAGGGTAACTCCTGCAAGGCCCTGGCTTCCAATTACATTTCCTACAAAGAAACCGTCGATTATTCCCTGGATACCTGCAACGACAACTCCCACAACTGCCGGGAATACAAATTTACAAAATAAATTCAAAATATTCCCTGATTTCATCTCTTCATCGCTTACCATACCGGATCCTCCATACATTCAAGAGCCAAATTCTCAGGAGTTTGCGGTTTGATTTCCAACTTTTTCCTGTATGGGGAAGCCCAAATTTTTCCTCTGAAGGATCGGTCAGCTTGATCTTTAAATTCAGAAGTCGTTTTTGCTGTTCTTAGGTAAATAGATCTGTTCAAAGAGAGAGAAGTGATATTATACTCCTTTGAAGACTCATATTGCTTTGAGAGTTTGTAAATGTTTAAGAGGTTAAAATATAGATATCCAACTCTCTTAAGCAATTCATATAATGTCATGTTTCATCCTGACGAAGCTTCAGAAACATGCAAATTTAAAATCTAGCTGCTTTGTTGCAGAATTAATCAGCCTGTCTATACTGAATTGTACTTGCATGCGTTTCTGGGTGATTTTGTGCTGCACCCCTGCAGTATTGTTTCGTTTACGAAGCTTCATCACTTAAGTTGGTAAAAGAGGATTCAAATGAATCAAGAATCCTTGTAATTATGCAACAAAGCAAGTAAAATCAATATTCAGATAGTCAGTCTAATAGCTAATTTATATACTAATATATTGTAAACTATTTATATATATTCACTTCTTTTAATTTTGCCAAGTTATTTTATTCTGGGCCTTCAAGCAGAATTTATCGACTTAATCTTCTTTTCCCGTTCTTTTAGGTGTCTGAAACCTCTGTTTTGAGCAAATTAAAACGGAAATTCCAACCGTACTGTGAAAATCGAAAAAATATACAATTAAGTAGACGATGGCTGGAATTTAAAAAATGTCTAATTTTATCTATGAAGAATTGAAAAAGAATCACTGAGAGAGAAATCCCTTATGTCATTCTCTTGATTTGTTCTCGCTTATAAATATAAAAAAATATAAGTAGCAAAATTGCCACTTTACTTCATGCTGAAATGATTAGTCTTTTCAGTGTATTGCTACCTGTGGAATTTGTCACTTTTAATTGTACTTTACTACAACTGGTTTTGCTCGTGGTGAATGCATCACTGGCTTGACTGTCTACAGCTATATTTAGTCATATAGATGTTACCAGAATCTGACCACACTACAACATTGCCGGAAACAACCGGTGTTTTCGCAGTGTTGCTGACAAATAACTGAGTGCTCTTTCCGGTAGCAGTGCAGTATACATATATGTCGCCAATACCGATATATGGGTTTGCCGGCTCTTGACCATGGCGTTTTACATACACGACCTTGTCACGGTATATGTCACTAGAACCACCGGTGTCATAACCAGTCGTATCATCACCGGTTGTGATTTCTGTCTGTTGCTTAGTAACAAGGTCATACATGCGGATATTACCCTGTCTGGTGTTGAAATCTGACCATATGACTTTGTTTCCATATATGTGAGAATATAAATTATAACCATATTCACTTACATCTACTACATTTTTAGTGGCAATATCATACACATAAATCTGCGGGGTATCTCCGGCAGAGTCGGAGTGATATGACATCTTGTTACCATAAATGTCAGGATTGTTTCCAGCTGCTATCTTAATCTGGATGGATCTGGATATGTCACGCATATAGACATTACCGTTTGCACTCCAGACGATTCTGTTGCCGTTAATAGCAGGAACACTATTCGCATCTATATTACGCGTGATTTGAGACCTTGCACCGCTCTTGATATCATATACAGTAAGCCTTGGTACTCGAGTGCTCTTATCGTTCCATACTATCTTATTGCCAGAGATAGCCGGATAAGACGCTGCAGCCGAGCTTATCGTAGTGTCTTTGTTAGTGGTCATATCATAGACGTGTATAACACCGCCATTTGTCCACGTGACTTTAGTACCGTCGATAGCAGGTTGAGCCCCGTTGCCAATCTTTGTCACTTGTGCAGCTGACGCTGCAGTCGAAAGTAAGGTTAAAAAAATCAAAATTAAAGATATTAAAGTGATCTTATTTTTCATATTTGTTCCCCACTATGTCTGTTTATAATACCCCAAACGCTTTTGGAATTTACCTTAAGCAAAAATTATATTCGTTTTATTTATTCAATAACGCAAGTTTCTATTTAATCGATTTTTATTTAATCGATTTTTATTTAATCGATTTTTATTTAATGATTTTTATTAATAGATTTTTATTTAATCAATGCTATATTATAAATTGGGTAGTATATAAATATATAAATAAAATATTTACTTATCTTTGCTACTTTCTAACATTACTTGAAAGCATTGGAAATTTGTCTCAGAAAAACATTATGGATCTAAGGCTGAATTAAAAATTTGTAAAATAGCTATTCAATAGCTCTGCTCTGAATGTAAACTGTAAACTAGTTTCGAGTCAACCACAAAGATTCAACACCTCTGAGTAATTGCAATCGATTTTAGCGAGCTTTGCTGTTGAACATCGACACTAGATCCAAAAATGAACGAATATCTATTGAATTCAAGGATTCTACCGATTAGTTGTAACTTAAAAATATTGCTTAAAAATTCCATACGAAAACCAATTTAATTATATGAACCTCAACAAAAAAACAATATTATCTGAATTAGCAAGCCAGAGCATTTTTTTATTATATCAACTGGCAGCCTGCGAGAGAACAGGCAAATTTGGATTTTATGGTTAAGATTTCATTGTTTAGAAGGCCTTCCCTGATAGAAAAAGGCCCTGAGTTTACCACCTATCTTTTATGCAAGAAGCACCTTTAAGTTTTTAACTGACTTGAAATTAAACTTAAAGATTTGCTTATAGCTTGTTGGTAAGCCCTTTGCGTAAGCCTGGTATAGCCTTTTCTATTATTAAAAAACTCTTCACTACCGAAAGAACACTTGATCTCATATGTCTGCTCAAAATCTCACCTGTAAGCCGCCCGAAATTCTGGCTCCTGTAGGCGACCAGGAAGCTCTCGTCGCTGCAATAAAAGGAGGAGCTGATGCCGTATACCTCGGAGTCGGCGAATTCAATGCCCGCCAGGGTGCAAAAAATTTTATTCTCGATGAGCTGGAAGCTGCAATTGACCTTGCTCACTCACATGGGGTTTCTGTTTATCTGGCCCTGAACATCCCGATCAAACAAAAAGAACTCCAGCAAGCCCTTGAGATAGTAGACCGAGCATATGCAATCGGGATTGATGCAATTATCCTTCAAGACCTGGGCCTTTTCAGGCTTCTAAAAGAGATCTATCCTGACCTTGAGTTGCATACAAGTACGCAGATGACTATCCATAACAGCAGGGGAGTTGATTTTGTTGCGGACCTGGGGGCAAAAAGGGTAATAGTCTCAAGGGAACTTACTACAGATGAGGTAAGGTACATTGTGGACCATTCAAAAGTTGGTATCGAGGTTTTTGTCCACGGCGCTCTTTGTTATTCATATTCCGGAAAATGCCTTTTCAGCAGTTTCCTTCACGATAGAAGCGCAAATAGGGGAGCCTGTGCCCAGCCATGCAGGCGGCGCTACAAATTCATTGTAAATGGCAAGGATGTAGATGAAAGACATGTAGGAGGCAGTTATCCTATAAGCTGTGCCGAGCTTTCCACACTTACCGGGCTTGAAGATATAGTAAAAACCGGAGTTGTAAGCCTAAAAATAGAAGGCAGGATGAAAAAGCCCGAATACGTAACTGCAAGTGCTGCTGCCTATAAAGCCACAATTGAGGGCATTTGCAAGCCAGGGGAAAGCCCGACAAAAGAAGAGCTTGAATCAAGGGAAGCCGAGCTTGCAAAACTCTTTTACAGAGGCTTTACAAGAGGCTTCATACTTGGGGAAAAAGGCGTATCCCATCCTAAATACAGCTCAAACTACGGGGCTTTTCTGGGAAAAGTCCTGGACATTTCCCGTTCAAAAGGGAACATAAAACTTACAGTCCGGCTGGACGAAAATATCCAGATAAAAGACGGCATAAGCATCTTCACGCGAGAGCGAATGCTTGGCTCTGCCGTTGCAGGAATAATTACAATTGCAGGCGAGCATGTAAAGAGTGCAAAAAAAGGGGAAAAAGTAGGGCTTGAGATCAGCTCGAAAACAGGAAGAGCTGTCCAGAGAGGAGACGAAATTTACCTCACAACAGATACACAGCTCCTCGATACCCTTCAAAAAACAAAACTGAAAACGCTTCCTGTAAGCCTGAAAGTAAAAGCCAGGAAAGGAGAGCAGTTTACGGTTGAGATTAAAGCAGAAGGCGGAAAAAGCAGCAGAAGGGAAGAATCCACAAGTGTGGAATTTGCGGATGCCATTACGGAATTTGCGGATGAATATGTTGTTCAAGAAGCCGAGAAAGCTCCAACTACCCCAGATCAGATAAGAAAGGCAATGGAGAGTCTCGGAGATACCCCATTTGAAGCCGCTTCAATTGAAATCGAAGCTGATGAGAACATCTTTATTCCAGTCGGCGTGCTGAAAAATACAAGGCGAAAAGCTGCAGATCTCTTGCTTGAGAAAATCCTCAGGGGATATAAAAAAGAGCAAAAAACTCCTCTTCTAAGTAATCTCAATGAGCTGTGTGTCTCAGAAAAGAGCGAAAACAAATCCATCAGTGTGGAAGAATCCATTGGTAAGACGGAATCCATTGATAAAAGAGGGAGCAGAACTGAAGCTAGCAGGAATAGGAGTGTAACTTCAAAGAAACTTCTCCTCAGCGTTGAAATAAATGAGATCTCCTCACTCTTTGAAGCCGCAGATGCCGGTGCAGATATTATTTACATTCCAATTTCACGGTTTGAAGGACTGACAGCTCCCGAAAATGTGGAGAAGCTTCAGAATCTGAAAGCAGAAAGTAAAGCAGGAGGAATTGAAATTGTCTTCAAGCTTCCCCTGATAGCCCATGACAGTGAGCTGGATGAACTCAAAACTCTTATAGAAAAAGTAAGGGATTCAGGCTTCAGTATAGCCTGTTCAGATCTTGGAGCCGCCCAACTCGCAAAATACCTCTCCATACCTTATGTCGCTCAGAAAGAATTCAATATCTTCAACGCTTTTACAGCTAGCACTTTTTACCAGGCAGGAGCTTACAGGGTAACTCTTTCAAGCGAACTGAACCTGAGTGAAATAAAGAATATTTGCGAAACACTTCAGACCTGTGGGGAGGAAGGCCAGGCTGAAATTCTCGTTTATGGCAGGGAACTGATGCTCATTACGGAAAATGATCTTTTAAAGCCTCTTATTGACCGGAAAATCGTAAGAAAAGACAGCGAAGTTTTTCTTGTTGACCAGAGCGGCTCCGAATTTCCAGTAAAACGCCTGGGCACAAGGACTCTTATCTATAATTCTAAAGTAGTTGACATGCTGAAGTATGTTAAGAATATGAAATCATATGGAGTGGACGTAATCCGGCTTGATATGTCTCTAAATGATGATGCTGAGATAAAAGAGATAGTAAGAGCATATAAAGAAGCCATTGCAGGAAAAGAGGGGAAACTGACTTCAAGAGGGGTTGAGTATACAACTGGACACTATTTTAAAGGAGTTTAATAAAGAAGAAGTAAGAGATCAATAGAGAGTAAATAAGAGACAAAAACTTACCGAGAGTAAATAAGAGATAAAGACTTTCCGAGAAAATGGATGGTATCCTTTTAGCAAAACCCCATTTTCAGTTTAAAAACTCTGCATTCTGAATTTTCTTAAAGATTTTAATCTAATTCTCCGGATAACTATTTATCATCTGAGCAAAATTCTATGTTATGAGCTGGTACGGGATAGATGCAGTAAATACGGCTGTTTCCAGGATGAGAAAAGCTCTTTTTGAACCATTTGATTTTTGGAAATGGGTAAAACTAGCAGTCATAATTTTTCTTTTAGGTGGCATTACCTCGAATTACGGAGGTTCGGGTACTAACTATCAGACAAATTCTGAAGACTTAGAAAACAATTTTCCAGACATTGGTGTTATTCCAGGGATTATTCCACATAATATATCTATTGAGAATATTTATTCTTCCAATACTCCTTTTGCCGAATATGGGCTTTTAATTGCTTTGATTGCGTTACTGATCTTTCTCATCCTGTTATTTTACTATATTTCCAATGTTATGGAATTTGTTTTTGTCGAATCCCTGGTGAGAAATGAGGTAAAGTTCTGGGCTTACTCAAGAAGGTTCCTGGGAAAAGGGTTCTACCTTTTGCTAATACGTTTTGGTCTTGGGCTTGCTTTTCTGGTGCTATTCATAATAGCTATGCTGCCTTTTGTTCTCAGCATCCTTGAAAGTCCATCAGAGCCTGCCTGGCCTGCTCTGTTAGGTGGGACTCTCTGGATTCTTGGTGTAATTGTTGTGCTGATTCTGCTCGGACTTATAATAAGTTCATTACTAAGCCTTGCAATTCCCGTTTCCATTTACAGAGAAATCGGAATTCTTTCGGCTTTCAGGCTCATCTTTGCGAATTTCAGGAAAAACTGGCCGCAGGTCCTGGTTTACTGGTTTATCAGGTTTTTGCTTGAAATAGGAATAGCTATTCTTGCGATAAGTCTTTTCGTAGCGATATTGCTAGTTTATGGAATCCTTTTCCTTGCAGCTGACGGAATTCTGTATTTCCTCTTTTCGTCCCTAGTATCTGATCCCCTGAACTGGGTGCTCATGGTTCCCTTTGTTGTTGTTGAATTGCTGCTGCTCTTCGTAACTCTGCTTTTACTTAGTGTGCCTTTTGCAGTTTTCCAGAAATATCATCTATTGAGTTTCCTTGAAGCCTGGTTTGCCGGTGCAGATATTCCCTTCTTTGATGCTTCTGTCCCGAAGCCTGATATCAATTTAACTGGATCCGAGATTAATTTTTGAGTTAAAAATAAGAATATTCAGGGGTTTGAACCGGCTTTTTAGTCGGTTTCCCTGAGATTCAATTCAGCTTTAAAAAGTCATTTTTAAAGTCAACTTTAAAAGATCAGCTTTAAAAGTCAGTTTAAAGTCTAACTTTAAAGTAGCTTGAAAACATAAAGTAGCTTAAATAAGCTTTTAAAGTAGCTTAAATAAGCTTTTAAATAAGCTTTTAAGTCAGCTTTTAGTCAGCTTTAATAAGTAGCTTTAAGCAGGCTTTAACGGCTGATGCCTTTTTATGTTGGATTATCTGGGGGTAAAGAAACTGTGTTCAGAAACCCTGTTTTTTTAAATATAATATACAGCCTGAAACTAACTATATCCTAGTAATTGTCTTTCTGGATTTAATCCGGAAATTAAAGTCTGGGAGTTGAAGATAATGAAACAGGAGTTTATCGAAAAGTATTATCTGGGTAAAGAAGTTGAGATTGACATTGGAGGGAATACTACATACAGAGGAATTGCTGCCGAAGTCAATGACGGGATCCTTAGCCTTAAGTGGACTATAAAAGAAGAAGGCTATACCCATATTGAGATCGAGAAAATCGCTGTAATATGGAAAACCCTTAGAGGTAAAAGATAAATATATATTATAAAGGTAAAAGATAAAATATATTATAGACCTAAATAAAAAAGTTAGGACTTGTGCAGTTGCATTGAAGAATCGATAGCAATGAATCCTTAAGATTCTAAACTAAAATTTAAACCACAAAGTCTATTGTATTTGGTTTGATATTAAAGTGTGCAAGTCCTAAAAACTATTATTAGAATTTTTAGAATTTTTAGAATTTTTGAATTTTTAGAATTATTGGAAGAATGTTAAAATTAGAGTTATTAGAGCTATTAGAGCTGCAAATACAAGTCTCATTCTTCTGTTTTTGATACTCAGCTTGAGATAAAATCAATAGTTTATATATAATTATAGTTATGTTTATCGTTGTGAAAAAAGGTGTAAAACTGAAATAGTAATTCTTTCTCCTGAATGCTACCAAAAAATTCTGAAAACCGAAAAAGCAGTTTAAGATTAAAAATCTACAGAAGGATTCAAACTAAGGAAGGTTCCTGACATTCTGCTCAAGCCTGCCGGCAATTTCTTTTGCAGCTTCGGCTGCGAGGTATTCTCTGTAGGCTTTTTGCGAGATCAAGCCTTTTGTGGAATCTTGCAGTTCCATATCTCCACGTATTAGTTTCTCCCCTTCCCGAGAGCCCGTGTTTTCAAAGACCACCGTTATATTTCCTTCTTTGAATTGTTCAAAGTATTTTGTATCTTTTCCGGTAGTGGTATAGAAAAACAGGATATTCAGGTTCGAAGAGGCGTAAATAGGCGTATAGAGCCCCTCACGTTTACTGACATTCACCAATAGGGCTTGAGAATCATACTTTTCCTCAACTGCATCGGCAATCGACACATTCATGCCTGCTTTTTCCAGTTCAGCCCCGAGATTTTCCCTGAGGGATTTCGAGATTGAATCGTCACCTTCGACATAAAGGTAGACCTTTCCAGGAAAGTCAATTTGAGGGTCGCCTGTTGAGTAGGTACTTACAACGGAATTAGTTTGGGTCTCACTTTGCGCTGCCTTGAAGTCCAGGACATAAAATGAAGAAAGGACAACTGTAAAAGCAAGTACTGCAAAGAATGTTCTCTTCTTTACTGCGTTTTTTGCCATATTTCTAAGAGTAAGCTTTGATCTTAAAACTTTAACTCCACTTGTGGGGGGAATAACTCGGTGATTAATCCTTATATGGTTGATATTTTGAAACACCTGAATGTCAGCAGTTCTTTTAAAGTCAACTTTGACTAAGTATCAAGTTATCTATGACGGAAACCAAGACCGATACTGCACTGTAATTTTGGTTTTCAAATTTGATTTCATAATTTTGTGATATTGGAATCGAATAAGCTTACAAAACAACTTATAATTCCTGAATGAAAGAAACAAAGTAATGTTTTTCTATAAAGAAATGTTAAACTCCTGGATCTTTAGCCTTTGATAGTTTACGTTACAACAAAGCTTAAATTAGGTACAGTAGTTACTGAATAAATTGGTTGACGTGCAGAAGATCTGTTTCTCTCAGACAGGACAGGCTTGTTTTACCGGAATGGATATTTGCTCGCCATAAATTTGTTTGAAATTTCGCATATAAGCGGCCGATAGTAGAATTCACTAGCAATTCGTCGGTTAGCTGTTTATCACAAATACTTCGTAACTATCGGACAGCGCAGGATAGGGTTTGCACTGACCGTATTCTCACTCTAGCTTAATCCTCCATCAGGGAGACTCCCATATGATAAAAGAAATCACTGCCAAGTACGATGCAGAAAAACTCGAAAAAAAAGTAACGCAGTTCTGGGAAGACAGCGATGCGTACCTTAAGACAAGGGAGCACCGCAAAACCGGAAAAAGACTTTTTTTTGTTGACGGGCCCCCATACACTACCGGACATATCCATCTCGGGACTGCCTGGAACAAGATCATCAAAGATTCTATTCTTCGCTATTACTCCATGAACAATCGCCATATCCTTGAGCGGCCTGGCTGGGATATGCACGGCCTGCCAATAGAGGTAAAGGTAGAAGGCCTGCTCGGCTTTAAGTCCAAGAAAGATATCGAGAGCTTCGGGGTGGAAAATTTCATCGAAAAATGCAAGGAATTTGCAATTACTCAGAAGCAGGCAATGACCGAACAGTTCGAGAAGCTTGGAGTCTGGATGCAATGGGCAGATCCTTACATGACCTTAAAGGACGATTACATTGAAGCTGCCTGGTGGACCCTCAAACAGGCCCACGCGAAAGACCTTCTGGATGTTGGCAAGCGTTCAGTCAACTGGTGCCCTCGCTGTGAGACTGCAATTGCAGATTCAGAGGTTGAGTATTCCGAGCGAACTGACCCTTCAATCTATGTAAAATTCAAGCTCAAAGAGGAAGAAAACACCTTCATTGTCATCTGGACAACAACTCCCTGGACAATTCCGGCAAACGTAGCTGTAGCTGTGCATCCTGATTTAGAATATTCAAAATTCAGGGCGACCAGGAAGGATGGTTCGGAAGAAATACTCATTGCAGCCACAGATCTCATTGGAAATGTCCTCAAGCAGGGCAGGTATGTTAACTACGAAGTGCTTGAGACAATGACCGGAGAGGAACTGACAAAACTTGAGTATGAAAGCCCTCTTGGGGATCTTGTGCCGGTTCAGAACAGGATTAAGCACGGGGTTTATCTTGCCGATTTCGTAGCTGTAGAAAATACAGGCTGTGTGCACATTGCACCAGGGCATGGTATGGACGACTTTAACCTTGGTGTGAAATACAACCTTCCTATTTTTTGCCCTGTGGGCCCAAACGGTGCTTATACAGATGAAGCCGGGGAATATGAGGGTAAAAACGTCAGGGAAGCAAATCCCATTGTTGTTGATGACTTAAAGGAACGCAACAGGCTCCTTGCAGAAGGAACGGTCATGCACAGGTACGGGCACTGCTGGCGCTGCAAGACCCCTATAATTTATCTTGCAACCGAACAGTGGTTCCTCAAAATTACTGAGATCAAGGACAGGATGCTCGAGGAAATCGATGGCGTGGACTGGTACCCCGATTGGGCAGGTTCAGCTCGTTTCAGAACCTGGGTCGAAGGCGCTCGGGACTGGTGCATTTCCAGGCAGCGCTACTGGGGAGTCCCGATCCCTGTCTGGAAGTGCAGGAAATGTGAAAAGCTTGAGATAATAGGAACCAAGGCCGAACTGCTGGAAAAGGCAAATATAGGCAGTGATATTGAGCTTCACCGTCCCTATGTCGATAGAGTTACTATCCCTTGTGAGTGCGGCGGAGAGAAAAAACGAGTTGAAGACGTCTTTGACGTCTGGTTTGACTCAGCTGTTGCTTCCTGGGCAACCCTTAAGTTTCCGCAGACACGGGAGCAGTTTGATGAATGGTGGCCTGCAGACTTTATAACCGAAGGGCATGACCAGACTCGAGGGTGGTTCTATTCCCAGCTTGGAGCAAGTATGGTGGGCTTTGGGAAGGCTCCGTACAAGAGTGTACTCATGCATGGATTTACCCTGGATGCAGGCGGAAAGAAGATGTCCAAAAGCTATGGAAACGTAATCTCTCCCCTGGATATTATCGACAAGTTCGGAGCCGATACCCTACGTGCCTATGTGCTTTCCTCAAGCGCTCCCTGGGAAGACCTGAAGTTCAACCTCGAGGAAATAGAAACCGTCCATCGTTCTATCAATATATTCTGGAATGTCTTCAGGTTCCCGCTGCCTTATATGGCACTTGACAACTTTGATCCGCTAAAGGTCACACTTGATTCCGTAAAAGATGCTCTCCGTGAAGAAGACAGATGGATTCTCTCAAGAGCCCAATCCGTTATCAAAGCAGTAGATGAAGCTATGAGCGGGTATTTGCTGCATAAAGCAGTTCGCGAGATCCTGGAATTTACTCTGGAAGATCTCTCTCGCTGGTATATTCAGCTTATCCGCCCGAGAACCTGGACCGAAGCTGATGATCCTGATAAGCTTGCAGCTTACTGTGTGCTTTACGAAGTTTACGTAACTCTTATGAAACTGATCTCTCCCTTCATGCCCTACCTGGCAGAAGAGATGTACCAGAACCTCATCCGGAACGTGGACCCGAATGCTCCTGAATCTGTCCACATGTCCGACTGGCCGAAGGTAAATGATGCCTACCTAGATTCAGAGCTTGAAGTGGCTATGGATACTGTTCGCTCAATAGTGGAAGCAGCCTCAAATGCCCGCCAGAGGGCCGGAAGGAAACTCAGATGGCCTATCTCCAGAATAGTTGTGTCTCCCAATAATGAGAATGCAGCAAAGGCTGTCGAAAGGTTGAGTTCAGTCCTTATGGACCAGACAAATTCGAAGGCAATTGTCCTGACAGCTGTTGATGAAAGCTGGG
>CAVRNH010000025.1:0-34947 GCA_963722085.1 uncultured Methanosarcinaceae archaeon
TCAAATAACCCTACTACTAATTCTGCCAGTTCCTTGCTTTTCTCAGTTGAGGTCATGAGAGTGTCAGCACGAGAAGCACGGCATCCAAGTTTTTCAAATGCGAATTCGTCTGCACGGTCTCTTTCATCGAAAACAAAAACATCCAGAAAGTCCTGATAATACTCAACAACACCCATGGAAGAAACTTCAAGCCCGCAGGCCTGCATCATCTTGCCGGCAGGGCCGCTTACAGGGGCATTACCTATAATGGGGCTAACTGCCACAACTTTCTTGTTTTTCAGGATATTTTTCATTCCGGGGAGGGAAATAATCGGGCCTATACTAGTAATCGGGTTGCTTGGCCCTATAAGTACGTTATCTTCATTTTCAAGGGCTTCGAGTACTTTTGGAGAGATTGAGGCTTCGGAGATTCCTCTGATATCAATTCCTCTTACATCGAGTTCTCCGTGTTTTCCGATCCAGAAGTCTTGGAAATGCATGATCCCTTCGAGGGTTCCAATGTATGTGGAAACAGGATCGTCAGACATGGGCAAAATGTTTGCATTAATCCCAAAAATGGAAGCAAGTTTTAGAGTTGCTTCTGTGAGGGATACCCCACTTCGGATAAGATTAGAGCGAATAATATGGGTTGCCCGGTCTCTGTCACCAAGCTTCATGCTTTCCAGAATGCCCAGTTCCTGCATTCGGTCATAGGTCACAAAGGAGTCGTTCTCTATTCCCCACCATTTCTTCCTGTCGATCTGGTCTGAGAATAGATAGAGCACAGTATCCAGATCAGGACAGATGAGGTTTCCCGAAACCCAGAGGTCTTCAGCAGTATTCACAACAACAGTCAGTTCCTCTGCTGGGAGGATTTCCTTTAGTCCGTCAAGAAGTTTAGGAGTTCCTGTGCCGCCTGAAAATATTATCATAATAGGCCCTTTCCGGTTTTTTTCAACTCTCAGGTAACGGGTTTCCCTGCAATTTTTGCAGTATATGGTAACAATCAAGAGTAATAAATCAAGAGTAATAATCAAAGTAATAGTAACAGCAATATATAATGACATCTGTCTAAAGAATAATGAAGGTCGTCCTTGATCCTGTACACGGTTATATAGAACTTGATGATTTTGTGCAGGAACTACTTGCCACTCCCCAGATGCAGCGCCTTAGAAGAATCAGACAGCTTGGATATTCAAATCTTGTCTACCCTGGCGCAAATCATACTCGTTTTGAACATTCTCTTGGAACAATGCATCTGGCTTCTATGTTGATAAAGAATGTCGATTCAATTGAAGAGGAGAAGAAAACGGAGATAAAAGCTGCATCTCTTCTACATGATATAGGGCATGGACCCTTTTCCCACGTTACAGAGAATATTATTGACAAATACACACGGCGCAGACATGAAGATATAAAGGAAATTCTTGGAAAAGGGGAAATAAGTGAAGTATTGAAAAAATACGGGGTTTCTGCCGGAAACGTTGCAAAACACGTCAAAGGGCAAACATCTGTAGGACAGATCATTAGTAGTGAGATTGATGTGGACAAAATGGATTATCTTGTGCGGGATGCCCATTACACAGGTGTTGCCTTCGGGGTCGTAGATTACAACCGTCTGATAAATAAGATGGATTTTTACGAGGATAGGCTCGTTGTTGAACAGGGTGGGTTAAAAGCTGCCGAGTCTCTCCTAGTCTCACGCTTCTGGATGAACACATCCGTCTACTATCATCATGTAACCAGAATCTCAGAAGCCATGTGTTCCAAAGCAGTTGAGTGTATGATAGAAAACCAGCAGCTTGACCCTTCAGGGCTCAGGCAGATGGATGACATAGACCTTGTTGCAGCTATGAGAAAGGCCACAGGATACGCGGGAGATCTTTCCAGGCGGCTGGATGCTCGTAAACTTTTTAAACGGGCGCTGTATGTGGGGCTGGAAGATGTAGGGAAAGGCGTACTCAAATACCGTGACAAAATTCAGAGAACAGAAAACGAAATTGCAGAGCTTGCCGGGATTGATCCTCAGTACGTGATTGTTGATATTCCAAAAACACCCGAAATGTTAGAAATGCGAGCGATGATAAAAACTGACCACAGGATGATCCCGCTTAATGAGGCTTCCCATTTTGTATCCATCCTGCAGGAAGCCCATATGGACAACTGGAGAATGGGAGTATATAGCCCGAAAGAAAACTGTGAAGCAGTGGGAAAGGCTGCAAAAAGTTATTTTGATGTTAAGAGAGCCATAAAACAATTTAAACTGACTGATCTCTGAGGAAAGGAGAAATCAACTTCTTCATCCAGGAGTTAAGGCTTTGAGGGTACAGCTTAATAGGCTTAAAAAGAGAGATATAAAAGGCATAATTAAGTGAAATCAAAATACTGAGTGAGAGTCAAAATACTGAGCGAAAACAAAAGCATTGAGTAAGAGTCAGAACGCTGAGCGAAGATTAATCATTTTGCCAAACCAAAATACTGAAAAGCTTAGGGTACTGAGGTAGGAATTTTGTTTCGGATTACACGTAAAGCTAGCAGAATCGAATTAATACTTGAGGCAAAGAATATCGGAAATGATTATCTGTTGACCCTTACGGGCGGAGGGGAACATATAGGAGCTGTTGCCATAGGACTTTTTGACGAAAAAAGCCAGAGAGCAAGCTCATCGGTTATAACAATGCCTGGACATAGGGAAGAGCAACTTGCCCTGGAGGGTGCAAGGCAGGTTAGCAGGGTCACGAAGAAAACAACGGTGTTTGTTGCCGGCATTCATCAGGATAACATCAACCCTGAAGAGATAAATGATATAATCTCAGCCTCAGGGGAAATGGTAGCAGATTTTATTACCTTTTTTGAGAAAACAAACCTAACAGGGAGAAACGGATAATGGAAATAACCGTAGGGATCAGTGGAGCCTCAGGGGTTCGGTACGGAATTCGCCTTCTTGAGATACTGGCGGAAAAGAAGATTAAAACCCACCTGATCTTGACTGATGCCGCAAAACAGATAATAGAGATCGAAACTGATTTCAAACCTTCTGAAGTAGAAAAACTAGCAACCTGGAGCTATTCCCAGAAGGACTTCTCAGCGCCAATAGCCAGCGGCTCTTACAGGACAGCTGGAATGGTTATTGCTCCCTGCAGCATGAAAACCCTTGGGGCAGTGGCAAACGGGGTATCTGACACCCTTCTTACAAGGGCCGCAGATGTCTGCCTGAAAGAGGAGAGAAAACTTATTTTAATGACCAGGGAAACCCCTCTTAATCTAATACATCTCGAAAATATGCTTCGAGCTAAAAAGGCAGGAGCAAGCATCCTTCCAGCCTGCCCGGGTTTTTATTCAAGGCCAAAAACCCTCGAAAATCTCATAGATATTATGGTAGGAAGAGCTCTTGATCTCCTTGGAATAGAAAATGATATTTATCAGCGCTGGGAGTGAAGGAAAACAAGCTCAGTAAAATACCTAATAAGTTTAAAATACTTAAAGTAGAATTTCGCATCTCAGAGGAAGGATGGAAGAATGACAGCTACAGGTTCTAACGAAAGCTATATAAAGGATAATCTCCTTTGAGAGGAGGTGCCCTTTGGGATAGTAGGGTAGCTTGGTCCATCCTCGAGCGTTTGGGACGCTTGGACCGCGGTTCAAATCCGCGCTATCCCATTAACATTTTTTTTTTTTTTTTTTATTTTTTCTTTTTTATTTTGTTCTTTTTCCATCTAATTATCTCTTTATTTGTCTACTTTTTTCTTATTTTACTTCAGGATTCGATGCTTACTAGTAATGAATGTTAATAAGATTACTATTAGTTCGTTGATTGTGAATTCATCAATTTATTCCAGGATTTGATGATATGAATTTCAAAAAAACACGGCGTGTTATTATTTGGCTTTATTATATATTATCACTATTTTAAATATCGACATATTTATATTGTTTATGATGTTATATTAATTTACTTTGTTTTCAATGTAAATTGGGTAAGCTTCCTAAAAAAATTATTATTGAGATAAATAAATTTTTTGAGTAAGCACATAACTTTTCTTGAATGGATTAGGGGGAATCAAAATAAGTAAATTAACTGTCTTAACGTTAGTTTTCTTCGTTTTAATGTCAGTATCGGGTGTAGGAACTGCGGCTGAGATAATAGTCAAGCCAGGAGATTCCATACAGAGCTCAATTAATAGTGCGGCTTCAGGCGATACTATAATTTTAAAGCCGGGGACTTATACAGAAAATATCAAAATAATTAAAGATGATCTTACAATCAGGTCAGAAACCGGAAATCCTGAAGATACGACAATTAAAGCCAAGAGTCCGACAGCCCATGCACTCCTTTTACAGGCAGATAAAGTAAAAATTAAGGGACTTAAAGTTAGCGGAGCATCCAGATATGGCTACGCAGGAATCTGTCTGTCTTCATGCAGCAATTGTATAATTGAAAACAATATACTGTTGAGCAATTCTTTTGGAGTTTGCCTTTTAAGTTCAAAAGACAATACGATCTCAAAGAATACCGTTTCTGACAGTGATAGGGGAATTTATTTCAAATTCTCTAAGGACAATATCCTCTCAGGAAATACAGCTACAGGTAATGGGGAATATGGGATTGCACTTGAAAGTTCGGACGGCAATACCCTCTCAGGAAATACTGCTTTTAAGAACGAGCGGGGGATTTATTTTGGCAGCTCTGACGGAAACACACTCTCGAGCAACACTGTTCGAAACAACAAAATTTATGGTTTTTCTATCTGTGGCAGATGCGACAAGAATATTGTTTACAACAATTACTTCAATGATAATGATATGATCATTAAAAGCGGAATCGGAAATGCCTATAACACTGCAAAAAAAGCAGGACCAAATATTGTTGGTGGACCGTATATTGGAGGTAACTACTGGGCAAAGCCTAATGGAACCGGATTTTCCCAAACTGCAGTAGATAAAAATGGAGATGGAATTTCAGACTCCGCTTATACTCGTATAACAGGCAGTATCTACTCGGATAACCTGCCTCTTGTTATTACATCTAAGCCACCTGCATCTGATTCTAAGCCACCTGCCTCGACGCTTCCAGTTGCAGATTTCTGGGGAACTCCAAAATCAGGATATAAGCCTCTAAGTGTTACATTTAATGACACAAGTACGGGAACGCCGACAGCATGGAAATGGGATTTCGGAGATGAAACATATTCAACAGCTAAAAACCCAGTACACACATACTCTGAAGCAGGAATTTATTCAGTTACTCTTACAGTAAGCAATGCAGCTGGAACTAATACGCTAACAAAACCCAATTACATAAATGTAGGAACAGCTTTGCAGAAACCGGTTGCAGATTTCTGGGGGTCTCCAAAATCGGGCGATGCACCATTGGATGTAACCTTTACTAACGTAAGCATAGGAGCACCCACTGCATGGGAATGGAGTTTTGGAGATGGGACATATTCAACAAAACAGAAGTCCTGTACATACGTACGCTGAAGCAGGAAATTATACAGTAACGCTTACAGCAAGCAATACGATTGGAACCAGCACAATAACGAAAGCCAATTACATAAATGTAGGAACAACTTTGCAGAAACCAGATGCAGATTTCTGGGGGTCTCCAAAATCAGGAAACGAATCTTTGAATGTAGCTTTTACTGATGTAAGTACAGGAGCATACACTGAATGGAAATGGGACTTTGGAGATGGATCTACTTCAACAACCAAGAATCCAACGCACACTTATTCTGCAGCAGGAATTTATTCAGTTACTCTTACAGTAAGCAATGCAGCTGGAATTGATACGCTAACAAAACCCAATTACATAAATGTAGGAACAGCTTTGCAGAAACCGGTTGCAGATTTCTGGGGGTCTCCGAAATCAGGGAATGCACCATTGGATGTAACCTTTACTGATATAAGCACAGGAGCACCCACTACATGGAAATGGGATTTTGGAGATGGGACATATTCAACACAGCAGAATCCAGTACACACATATAGTAAAGAAGGAAAATACACAGTCAGCTTAACAGTAAAGAATGCTGCTGGTAATAATGCAGTAACAAAGCACAGCTACATAAATGTTGTAACTTTACAAGCCCCGGTCACTGCTTTTTCAGAGTCTCCTACTTCAGGAAAAACGCCATTGAAGGTTCAGTTTACTGACAAGAGCGCTGGCTCTCCGACGTCATGGAAATGGAGTTTTGGAGATGGGACATATTCAACAGAAAAGAATCCTGCACACATATATAGTAAAGCAGGAAAGTACACTGTTACCCTAACGGCAAAGAACGAAGCAGGTAGTAACACGAAAGCAATATCTGGTTATATAACAGTCTCCAAATAAATTAAAATAAATTGAAAAAAGAGTAAAAAGATCAAAGTTAAAGGTTAGAGAGATTTGATAATCAAAGTTGAAAAGACAGGTAATTAAGACTTGTTGGTCAGGTTTAGAGTTACCGGTCTGTTTGTTATTTCAATAGCTGACCAATTATCTAACTTTTGATTCTTTTTTGCGTAATCGAATCTTTCAAAGTTTCAATTTTACTTTTTTTGTGCCGAATTACTTAGTATTTCGTTAATTTGTTTTGATTACCTTTGCTCTGGATAAATCCTTGCAGATAAGGAATCTGTTCAAATCCAGTAGTTTTTGCATTTTTGATCAAAATAATAGATTTTAGGATAATCCAGTCTCCAATCAAACTAAGTGTTATTAGAATATCTGATATCTTTCGTAAGATTGTGTTCAAAAATCTGTAACTAAAATCCATGATTTTGATTTTAATTCACTTTCCGCAGTAAAATTTCATGTCTTCACAATTTTTACTGCTTTCGATTTTCAATTTGACGTAAATTTATTGGACGTTGTGCAGAAATTAGTGGTGGTTATATGTGCATTTAGAGACCAAAAAGCGATAGCATTCAATCTTCATCGAGTTCCATTTTAATTTTAGATTATTTTGAGATATTTCAAAAAAGCTATCGGGGAAACTAGTAATTTCCGAATAAATACTGCAGAATCTGGGTTTTATGTTTATCAGGGATTTTGAAACTGATTATCCAAGGACTTTTAATTTATAATATAAGTCCACGAGATTACTATTTATCAGTTATTATAAATATCGGACATTTAAAAGCCGACATATTTATATTATTTAGAATGATTATATTATTTTAGACTTTATTTTTGTGCTCAATTAAAATCGTTTACTAAAAGAATTTTACCAAGCACCGATAAATTTTTTGAGGAAGCACATAACTTTTTCTTAAATGGAGGGGGAATAAAAACGAATAAATTAATTATGTTACTACTAGCTATTCTCATTCTAGCATCATTTTCGTGTATAGGAGCAGCATCTGAAATCTTTGTCACGCCTGGAAATTCGATACAGGTCGCAGTGGACAATTCGGCTTCAGGCGACGTCATTATCGTGAAACCCGGAACCTATACAGAAAACATCAAAATAGCCAGGGATAATCTTACAATCGAATCCGAATCCGAAAATCCTGACGATACAATAATTAAAGCCAAGAGTCCGACCGCTCATGCATTCCTTTTACAGGCAGACAACGTGAAAATTAAAGGGTTTAAAATTAGTGGAGCAATAAAATATAGCTACGCAGGAATCTGCCTTTCTTCAAGCAGTAGTTGTACAATTGAGAACAATAAACTGTTAGACAATTCTTTCGGTATCTACCTGCTGAACTCTAAAGGAAATATGATCTCAAAAAATTTTATTTCTAACAATCAGCGGGGAGTTTATTTGAATATTTCTGAGGGCAACACCCTCTCAAGGAATACAGCTACAGCTAATAGGGAATATGGGATTGCACTCGAAAGTTCAGACGGCAATACCCTCTCAGGAAATACTGCTTTTAAGAACGAGCGGGGGATTTTTTTTGGCAGCTCTGACGGCAATAAACTCACAGGCAATACTGTTCGAAGCAACAATATTTTCGGGCTTTCTATCTGTGGTAGGTGCGACAAGGACCTTATTTACAACAATTATTTCAATGACACTAATATATCCATTAAAAGCGGAATTGGAAATACCTACAACATAACAAAAAAAATGGGGGTTAATATTGTCAGTGGACCGTATATCGGAGGTAACTACTGGGCAAAGCCCGATGGAACCGGATTTTCACAAACTGCAGTGGATAAGGACGAAGATGGGATTTCAGACTCCGCTTATACTCGTATAACAGGCAGTATCTACTCAGATCACCTGCCTCTTGTAATTCCTAAGGTGCCTGTTTCAACCCCCCCAGTTGCAGATTTCCGGGGATATCCAAAATCAGGATATCCGCTTCTAGATGTCACATTTACTGACACAAGCACCGAGAAACCGACAGCATGGAAATGGAATTTTGGAGACGGGACATATTCAACACAGCAGAATCCGGTACATACATACTCTGAAGCAGGAATTTATGCAGTGACTCTTACAGTAAGTAACGAAGCCGGAATTGATGCGCTGAAAAAAGCCAATTACATAAACGTAACAGCTTTTCAAAAACCGGTTGCAGATTTCGAGGTATTTCCAAAATCAGGAGATGCGCCTCTGGATGTCACATTTACTGACACAAGCACCGAGAAACCGACAGCATGGAAATGGAATTTTGGAGACGGAACATATTCAACACAGCAGAATCCTGTACATACATACTCTGAAGCAGGAAATTACACAGTAACGCTTACAGCAGGCAATACGGTTGGATCCAGCACAATAACAAAAGCCAATTACATAAACGCAACAGTTGCACAAGTTCCAGTTGCAAATTTCTGGGGAACACCAAGATCAGGAAATGAATCTTTGAATGTGGATTTTACTGATACCAGTATAGGATCACCCAGAGCATGGAAATGGAATTTTGGAGATGGGACATATTCAACACAGCAGAATCCTGTACACACATACTCTGAGGCAGGAATTTATGCAGTCACCCTTACAGTAAGCAATGCAGCTGGAACGAGGACATTGACAAAAAACAATTACATAACCGTAATAGCTCCGCAAAAGCCGGTTGCTGCATTCTCTGCATCACCAACCTCCGGAAACATGCCTCTAAATGTTACATTTACTGACATAAGTACAGAAAAACCGATTGCGTGGAACTGGAATTTTGGAGATGGAAAGTATTCAACTGTTAAAAATCCCAGTCATACATATTCAGCAGCAGGGAATTACACAGTAACGCTTACAGCAAGCAATACCGCTGGAACCAGCACACAAACAAAAACAAATTACATAAATGTAGAACCAGCTTTGCAGAAGCCAGTTGCAAATTTCTGGGGATCTCCAAGATCAGGAGAAGTCCCATTGAATGTAACCTTTAATGACTTAAGTACCGGAATACCCACAGCGTGGAACTGGAGTTTTGGGGATGGGACATATTCAACCCAGCAGAATCCTGTACATACATACTCCGTTGCAGGGAATTATGCAGTTACTCTTACAGTAAGCAATGCAGCTGGAACTGCGGCAATGACAAAACCCAACTACATAAATGTGACTCAAAAACCTATTGCAGATTTCTTGGGAGCTCCTAAATCAGGAGAGATCCCATTGGGTGTAGCTTTTAACGATATAAGTACAGGAGGAGAACCGACTCAATGGAACTGGAATTTTGGAGATGGGACATATTCAACCCAGCAGAATCCTGTACATACATATTCAGCAGCAGGAAACTACACGGTAGTGCTTTCAGTAAACAATGCAGCTGGAACTGATGTAATTACAAAAGCGAATTACATAACAGCTTTGCAGAAACCGGTTGCAGATTTCTGGGGAACGCCAAAATCAGGAGCAGTCCCATTGGATGTAACTTTTAATGACATAAGTACAGGAGAACCGACTCAATGGAACTGGAGTTTCGGAGATGGGACATATTCAACAAAACAAAGTCCTGTACATACTTACCCCGCTGAAGGAAATTATGCAGTTACTCTTACAGTAAGCAACACAGCTGGAACTGGGACAATGACAAAACCCAACTACATAAACGTAACAGCTTTGAAGCCAGTTGCAGATTTCTTGGGAACTCCGATATCAGGAAATGCGCCATTGAATGTAACCTTTACTGACAATACAACAGAAGCGCCAATTTCATGGAGCTGGAATTTTGGAGACGGAACTACTTCAACAACCAGGAATCCAGTACATACATATTCGGCAGCAGGAAATTACACAGTAACACTTACTGCAGGCAATGAAGCTGGGACCAGTACACAAACAAAAACAAATTACATAAATGTAGAACCAGCTTTGCAGAAGCCAGTTTCAAATTTCTGGGGGTCTCCTAAATCAGGAGAAGTCCCATTTAATGTAACTTTTAATGACATAAGTACAGGAGAGCCGACTGAATGGAACTGGAGTTTTGGAGATGGAACATATTCAACCAGCAGAGTCCTGTACATACATACTCTGCTGCAGGAAATTATGCAGTTACTCTTACAGTAAGTAATGTAGCTGGAGTTGGGAAAATGACAAAACCTAACTACATTGATGTGACTCAAAAACCGGTTGCAAACTTCTGGGGGACACCAAGATCAGGAAATCTACCTTTAAATGTCGCATTTACTGACAATACAACAGGAGAACCGACTGAATGGAACTGGAATTTTGGAGATGGAACGTATTCAACCCAGCAGAATCCCGTACATACGTATTCAGCAGCAGGAAATTACACGGTAACGCTTACAGCAACCAATACTGCTGGCGCTAACACAATAACAGAAATGAATTATGTAATTGTAGAACCAGCTTTGCAGAAGCCAATTGCAAATTTCTGGGGATCTCCAAAATCTGGAAACGCATCTTTGAATGTAACTTTTAATGATATAAGTACAGGAGAACCAACTGCATGGAACTGGAGTTTTGGAGATGGGACATATTCAACCCAGCAGAAGCCTGTACACACATACTCTGAAGCAGGAATTTATGCAGTCACCCTTACAGCAAGCAGTACAGCTGGAACTGGGACAATGACAAAACCCAATTACATAAATGTGACAGCTTCACAGAAACCTATTGCAGATTTCTGGGGGTCTCCAAAATCAGGAAATCTGCCTTTAAATGTAGTTTTTACTGACACAAGTAAGGGGGCACCCACTGATTGGAGTTGGAATTTTGGGGACGGGAAATATTCAACAGTCAAGAGTCCAACGCATACTTATTCAGCAGCAGGAAATTACACAGTAAAACTTACGGTAAGCAATACAGCTGGAAGTGGAATGATGACGAAAACCAATTATATAAAAGCGGGACAACCCTAAAATGCAAAAAAGTAACATTAAAAGTATGTCTGGAGAGATCCCAATCTCCAGAAAATTAATATTTAAGTTAGATACTACTATTGTTACTGTATTAAAGACCTAAGCTATTGTAACCATATTAAAGACTAAACTATTACGCTATATTAAAGACTAAACTATTACGCTATATTAAAGACTAAACTATTACAACCATATTAATTACTAACGATTTTTATTTACATTAAGTACAAAATGGAAGAAAGGGAAAAGACGTTTGCTGAATAGGACTTATAATAAAAACAGAGTTTTAAAATAAAAGTAAACTCTTAATTCTGAATCTTTGAATTATTATTGAAAAAGACGAGTGTAAATAAGTTTACTAATTTGTTTTACGAACCAGTTTTTACAGGTAGACTATATGTTTTGTTAAAATAACGGGTATGGGAGACTTCTGAACAAATTTATCTGACACTCATAGAATATTCGGAATCTCTATGCTCTATATTGACAATTAATTCCAGACTACTTAAAGTCCATTGTGAACTGTAGGGGGTATTAAGCATGAATAATGGGGATGAGTTCTCTAACAAAAATGAGATAAATTCGGAATATGACGTCGTAATTATAGGAGCAGGGCCTGCCGGGATGTTTGCAGCCTACGAACTTTCTGCGGTTCAGACACTTAAAATACTCATTGTGGACATGGGCAGGGATATATACAAACGTCTGTGTTCTATGAAAACCAATACTTACTGTATGCACTGCACTCCGTGCGACATTATGTGTGGGGTAGGAGGTTGTGGAACTTTTTCTGACGGTACCCTGAACCTGCGGCCTGATGTAGGAGGAGATCTGGCAGCCCTGACAGGGGACCAGACTACAGCTTGGGAACTTGTAGAAAGAGTGGACAGGATTTTTCTTGAATTCGGAGCTCCCCAAGGAGCTCTGCTGACCGAAGGTCCGGAAATCGAAGAGCTAAAGCGCAGGGCTGCATCTGTAGGAGCGCGCTTTATCGAGATAAAACAGCGGCATATAGGTTCGGATAATGCTCCTGCAGTAATAGGACGCTTTAAACAGTACCTTGTTAAAAAAGGCGTGGATTTCCTGCTTGAAACTGAAGTTGAAGACCTGCTGGTGGAGGAAGGGACCTCTGGAGGTATCATACTATCTGATGGGCGAATAATCCGCGCCCGTTACGTGCTCCTGTGTCCGGGACGAAGGGGATGCAATTGGGTTTCGGAAATAATTGACAAATACGGGATCGAAGCCAGATACGGCGGAATTGACATAGGCGTAAGAGTAGAAGTCCCTGCAATTATTATGGACCCTGTAACTAAAATCAACCGCGATCCCAAGTTCCATATCCAGAGCCGCCGTTACGATGACTTCGTCCGGACCTTTTGCACAAATAAGCGCGGCTTTGTCGTTAAGGAAGAATATGAGGGCTTTATTGCAACTAACGGCCATTCCCTAACTAATACGGAATCAGAAAATACTAATTTTGCTTTCCTTGCGCGCATCGAACTTACCGAGCCCATAGAAAATACCACAAAATATGCCATTTCAATTGCAAAGCTTGCAACCACGATAGGAGGAGGAAAGCCGGTTCTGCAGCGTATGGGCGATCTCAGGCGCGGCCGAAGGTCTACAAAAGAACGCATTGCCAAAAATCTTGTTGTAAACACTCTCAAAGACGTCACCCCCGGCGACATCTCAATGGCCCTGCCTCACAGGATAGTTATGGACATAATCGAAGGGCTTGAGACTTTAAACGAGATTATTCCCGGCGTTACTTCGGACTCAACTCTGCTGTATGCTCCTGAAGTCAAGTTCTACGCTATGCACCTGAAAGTGGACAGGCAAATGGAAACCAGCATTAAAAACCTCTTTGCGGCAGGAGACGGGGCAGGACTTTCAAGGGATATAGTCAACGCAGCTGCTACGGGAATTATGGCTGCTGAAGGGATAATCAAGAAGGCTCAAGTAAATAATAAAGCAAGAGAGAAGTAAAATAAGATTTAAAGAAAGAAAAGAGCAAAAGGAAGAATTAAATAAGAGTCAAGGGTAAGAAAGAAAGAGAATAATTAAAATTACACCTTTATACTGATTGTGTAGCTTTGAACGCTTTTTAATTCTACTTTTATTATTCAGAATTATTCTTTTAATAAAGTCTTTGGCTCAGAAATCCATCAAAGCCAGTATATTGATGAGTTCATCTGGAATCACAAGGATGCAGTAATTCTGTTCGCTGCGGGAAACGATGGTAGGGATCGTAATCGGAATGGCACTATTGATAGCGATTCTCTCTGTGTGCAGGCAACTGCCAAGAATTGCATTACTGTCGGGGCTTCCGAAAACAACAGGCCGCGAGGATCGATTCCTACCCCGGGATTTGACTTTTCTTACGGAACCGCCTGGAGGTCGAATTTCCCAGTCCTACCTATCAGCGGAGATCACGTGTCCAATAATCCGGATGGAATGGTTGCGTTCAGTAGTCGAGGACCTACAGACGACGGGAGGATCAAACCCGACGTGGTCGCAGCTGGAACCAACATTCTTTCTGTGCGTTCGAGTGTAGCGAGTGAGAAAGGATGGGGTTTGTTACCGTTCGGAGATACGCGCCGGGACTTCTATATGTTCATGGGAGGAACCAGCATGGCGACTCCAATTACTGCCGGTGCCGTCGCTTTAATACGCCAATATCTCCAAAAAAATGGTCTCCTTAATCCCTCAGCGGCTCTGGTTAAAGCTGTACTTATTAATGGTGCTGTGCCTCTGGCAGGCCAGTATACACCTCCGGAGATAGGCACTGTACCCAATAACGACGAAGGTTGGGGTCGCATTAATATTGAGAATTCACTGTTTCCAGCCTCTCCTTTGAAACTGGAATTCCGCGACGTCGCCGAGGATGCAGTGGGTACTGGAGATCAGAGGAACTATACTTTCACAGTCGTTGATGGCTCAGTCCCATTCCGTGCAACTCTTGTCTGGACAGACTACCCAAGCACTCCTGCTGTAGGAACTCTTGTTAATACTCTACGCCTGTCGGTAGTTGCTCCCGACGGAACAGTAACGCATGGGATTCCTGCGAATAACAATATCCAACAAGTTGTCCTTAACATGCCGCAGACAGGCACTTACACTATCCGCGTTACGGGCATCAATATTCCGACGGCGACCATGCTCGATGTCGATAAAGGGCAGGATTTCGCCCTAGCGGTAACAGGCGCTCTCTAATTTGTTAATGCCTATGTCAGGAGCAAACCGGATAACGATGAAAACCATCTTCTGGCTAAATCTCGTTCCAAGACATATGGGTCAGCCAGAATAACTGCCCTCTCGCTCCGCCGGTTGTCTAAATAGAGTACGGGCAGACCAATTTTATCTTTATTCTCTTTCACAACCACGGATCAAAAGCTGCCAACAATGCAGAAATAAAGCTTAACTGACAATCCCGGAACCAACTTTAGCAAACCTGATTGGAGGAAAGGCTGAATTAAGGTCGACATAACCGATAATATCAGCACATAGTGTTGTATCGATAGCTAAATGATTACTGATGCCTTTGAATGGCTGCCGCCAGATCCACATGGAAACATGGCTGAGCCGGGGAACCTCTGCCTGCTATCGGCAAGTCACCAGAGGATCCGATCTTTCAAGATGACGTTAATAATGTACTTTGGGAAGAAAATTTAGCGTGGAAGAAACAGATTGTTAAAAATATGCTCTAGACAGCACTATCAGTGCTAAGTTTTACGTTGTGTATATCCCAGATTCTTCCATTGTGGCAGTCCATATCGACATTTATCTGTACCAACAAGCGGTGAGGTCAGAATCAAGAGGCTTCCCCGCGATCTGGGTGGGGCATCGGCAGTCTAGCTGAATAAGTCTGGGAATCGGAGAGTAGTTTGGTTTGCAAAGTTTCCTCACCCACAAAAGTAAAAATAAAAATTGAAAGTACTGAAATATAAATAATTTATTTGAAAAAAATAAAGTTATTTATGAGCTCATCCAAAAACTTGATTTAACCTAATTATTGCTGCTAAAATTGCAACTCCCAAATATGATATTGACCTGAAATCTGGAAATACTTTCTTCATGACTCTAGCCAGCTAAAGAATCTTTAAATTGCACTTTTTTTCTTGAATTCTACATGATCTATCTTTATGGTCTTGCTCTCTTCTTTTGCTTCAAATTTCGGATACTCAGTTGTATATTGGACTTTATTCCTCTTCTTCTGTTATATTTCCTTATTTTAGCTATATCATACATTGTCAGCTGTTACTTTGAAAGGCCTGGTTACAGGCCCTCCTATACGCCTTCTTATTTTAGAATTTTTGAGTGTAGGCATGTAAAGTGTTGAGTCATTCCTATTTGCAGGATCAATAATAATAGAGAAGTAAACCTTGAGATCTACTAAAACGCTTACTTTTACTCATTTTACTTTCTTGTAGCCATCGTAACCGACGTTTTCCCCTTGTTAGTCGGAATATCCTTCGTATCAGTAAAACAATGAGAGAGATCTACTTTCGTTAGGTCATAACATTTGCTTAAAGTTCATTGAAAATCCTCTGATATATACCATGTTCACACAGGTTAAGATGAAGTCTATGAACTGTTGACTTAGAGCCATAGCAACAGGGGAACATCTTTCCGTACAACCTTTCACGACGGCGTATAAAATACCGTTCAATAACTCCCTTGTGTCTTAAGTATATATATTTCATTATAGTGAATTCAGGGATCTGAATTTCTTCCTTATGCTTATTCATATTATTTCGTTATTGACAGGAGGCTCACTTTTGGGAACAATTAGCGAGAAAATTCTTTCCCGGGTATCGGGAACACAGGCAAAGGCAAACGACTTTGTGCTGGCAAATGTAGATTATGCAATGGCGCATGACGGCACGTCTGTGCTTGCAGTAAACGCTTTTAAGGAAATGGGGGTGGAAAAGGTATGGGACCCATCAAGAGTTATAATTCCTTTTGATCATATCGCACCTGCAAACAATGAGACTTCAGCTACCCTGCAAAAAGAAATCAGGGATTGGGTAAGAGAGCAAGGCATTCCGAATTTTTATGAACTTGGAGAAGGAATCTGCCATCAGGTGCTTCCGGAAAACGGTTTTGCCATGCCTGGGAAACTGGTCGTGGGAGCTGACTCACATTCCTGTACTTATGGAGCTTTTGGGGCTTTTGCTACAGGAGTCGGGGCTACTGATATGGCTGAGATTTTCGCTACAGGCAAGCTCTGGTTCAGGGTACCTGAAAGTTTCAGGATGACTGTTGAAGGCAGGCTTGGAGATGGAGTTTATGCAAAAGATCTGACCCTTTACCTGATCGGAAAGACCGGAATCGACGGGGCCACCTATAAAGCTGTCGAGTTCTACGGGCAGGCAATTAACAAGCTTTCGGTTTCTGGCAGGATGACGCTTTGCAATATGGCAATTGAGATGGGTGCAAAATCAGGGATAGTCCCCCCCGACGAAAAAACCTTCGATTTTTTGAAAAACAGAGCAGTTGCTCCTTATGAGCCTGTTTATGCCGATCCGGATGCTCTTTACCTAAAAGAATTCACTTACTATGCTGATGACATCGAGCCTCAGATAGCCTGCCCACATCAGGTAGACAATGTAAAGCCTGTGGGAGAGGTCGAAGGTACTCATATCGATCAGGTCTTTATCGGGACATGTACGAATGGGAGGCTTGAAGATCTTGAAGTAGCAGCAGCTGTTCTGAAAGGACAGAAAGTTGCAGTCAGGACTATTGTAATCCCTGCATCCCGCACGACCCTCCTTGCAGCAATCGAAAACGGGACAATGGAAACTCTGCTAAGAGCAGGCGTAACTCTTGCAACTCCTGGCTGCGGGCCCTGTCTTGGCGCGCATCAAGGGGTACTTGGAGAAGGAGAAGTCTGCCTTTCAACCGCAAACAGGAACTTCAAAGGCAGAATGGGAAAAGATGGGTTTATTTATCTCGCATCCCCTGCGACTGCAGCTGCCTCGGCGCTGACAGGTGAGATTACTGACCCAAGAAAAGTTTAAATTGGAAACATTTTAGATCGAAGAGGTTAACCCGAATTTTTGGATATAGTAATTTGAAATCCAATTGTAAATGTAAGGTCTGGAACTTTTTATTTCATTTTTAAATTTACTCTATGTTACCCTTTTAATTTAACAGTATTAAATTTAAGCTTAATCCATCGGGAATTTATACCATGAATTTCATATACGTGGACAGGAGGGAATAACTATGACTGAAGAGCTAAGTCATGAAAATCTTTCAAATTTGATTGAACACTGGATTGAACATAACGAAAGTCATATAGAAAATTTCAAGGAATGGGCTCAGAAAGCCAAAATAGACGGTTTTCTCGAAGCTTCTGAGAATATGCTTGATGCTGCCAATAAAATAAAGGAAGCAAACGAGTACCTTCAGAAGGCAAAAGCAGGCCTCTTCCATTAACCAGGAAGAATAAACACTAAATATCAGAACTAACTTTCTTAAAGAACAACTTTCTTAATCTTCTGTGCCGGATTTCTTCTCCGTCACTTATTCTCTTTTATTTTTGTACACTAATCAAACTTTCAAACCCTATTTCGGCCAAAAGGTCTCTAATTTTTAGATTTATAACCTGGGTTCCCATATTTTAAGCGCATATGCCAAGCTCCACTAAATTATAATGTCAGTTGATGTTTTTTTGAAATTAGAGCCAAAATTTCATGTGCTCAAAGTTAAGCACATAATTCGACATCAATAGAAGTTTATGTGCCTAAAAAAGCGGAATTCAGGTTGGAACCGCTATGGCAGCTGCTGCTATCCTGAACCTGACACAATTGGGAGACCCAGCAATTGGGGAGAGAACCATTTACGACCTGGCTTTTTCCAGGGTTCTAAAGATTCCCGTAACGAAAAACATCCGCTGTCCTGCCTGCATGAACGTCTAGGCTGAAAGCTGAAAGCTCCTCATTATTTTTTTGGTCATTCGGGACGTTTGCTTGCCATTTACAGGCTGGACCATCAGGATTAGATCAGCAAATGATTAGAAGACTGGGTCGCATTAAATATGCAAGAAAGTAAGAAAAATGAAATATTCAGGCAGGCTCTAAATCTAAAAATCTACTTCGAATGAAAAATGAAGAGATGAGATTAATAAAATGTTCTCAATCTCGTGCTTTGTTTCCTCAAAAGAAAACATTTGCCTTACAAGAGGCTTTTCCTGAATTGCAGGCACCCTTTCCTCAAATACATCTCTTTTGTATTTATAAAAAATACCATTCGGAATTTTGTTTCCCCATTCCAAAGACTTTTCAAATGCTTTTATTTGGTTGGAAGGGTCATATTCATCCCCAAGCTTATAAACTCTATCCCGATACCATTTGAAAGTGTTTATCTTATTAAAGGTAACGCAGGGCTGAAGGATGTCCAGAAGGGCAAAGCCTTTGTGTGTTATGGCAGCTTTCATAAGCTCTTTAAGGTACTCCGGATCTCCTGCAAAGCCCCTGGCTACGAAGCTGCAATTCTGGGAAATTGCCATGGCAAGAGGATTCATCGATTCCTGGAGGACACCGTATGGCTGAATTGTTGTGTAAGTTCCCTCGGCTGTAGTAGGAGATGCCTGTCCCTTAGTCAGTCCATAGACCTGGTTATTATGCACAAACAGGGAAATGTTCGGATTCCGGCGGATAGCATGAAGGAAGTGATTTCCTCCTTCCCCGTAACAGTCCCCATCACCTGCAACTGCGATTACGTGCAAAGAATGGTTGGCAAGTTTTATGGCCGTAGCTACGGGTAGAGTTCTCCCATGCAGCCCATTAAACGTATGGCATTTAATATAATGGGGCAGTTTTCCAGCCTGTCCTATCCCCGAAACCACAAGGACTTCCCACGGCTCAATGCCAAGTTCTATAAGCGCCTGCTTAATAGTCGAAAGAATATTAAAATTCCCGCATCCAGGGCACCAGGCCGGAATTTGACCGTTATAATCTTCAGACGTAGGCATGCAATTCCTCCTTCAGGTTTTCGATAGTAAAAGGCCTCCCATCATATTTCAAAATTTGATGGGAAAATTCAAACCCTGTCTCTGCCCTTAACAATTTTGCAAACTGCCCGGTGGCGTTATTTTCTACACAGATCGTGAGGTCTGCATTCTTAAGAAGCTCAATATAATCAAAATTATTCCGCTCGGGAACAGGATAAATCTGGCTGAAATGCATCATCGCAACCTTTTGATCCTTAGGAATAGTATCAACTACCTCTTTTATCACACCATAAGTAGAACCATGCCCTACAAGCACTATTTTTGGAGAAGGGTCACCGTAAAGAAGAGGAGCTTCGATTTCTTTCTTTATAAGAGGAAGTTTCTTCAGCAGCCTTTTCTGAACCATTTTATTACGGGTTTCGCCATCTTCTATAATATGCCCTTCTTCGTCATGCTCATCGCTATCTGCTACAACAAGGTTTTTTCCAGCTTCTCCAGGAATCGCAAGAGGAGAAACTCCTGTATCAGCATATTTAAAACGTTTATAATCCTCAATACCTTTAAGGTCCTTTTCCCTTAACCGGTAATCATTATAAACTAGTCTATCTAAGTCAAAGCCTTCAAAAGTCCATTCAGATTCCGCAAGGTACTGGTCCGACTGGATGAATACGGGGATTTGATACTTTTCCGCAAGTTCGAAAGCCTTATTAGTCAGGTAAAAAGCTTGTTCTGGAGTTCCTGGCTCGAAAATTACTCTTGGAAATTCTCCGTGCCCTGCATGAAGAATGAAAAGCAGGTCTGCCTGTTCTGTACGTGTAGGTAAACCCGTAGCCGGCCCAGGGCGTTGCATTTCCGCGATCACAAGAGGAGTTTCGGTCATTCCTGCGAGAGAGAGACCCTCTACCATAAGGGCAAATCCTCCTCCGGAAGTTCCGGTCATAGCCCTTACACCCGCAAAAGAAGCTCCTATAGCCAGGTTAATAGCTGCAATTTCGTCTTCAGCCTGCTCAACAACCAGATTGTACTCTTTTGCTCTGGAAGCAAGATATTCCATGATTCCTGTCGAAGGTGACATAGGATATGCAGAATAGAACTTGCAACCTGACATAATGGATGCCATCCCTATTGCATGGAGGCCGGTTATCAGCATGAGCTTTCGATCTTCAGGTTCTCGAATCCCAAAAGCCTCGCAGCGGGAACAGTTTGTAAGAGCATATTTATAGCCTGCTTCTGCACAAGCTATATTTTTGTTGACTACCTCTTCCCCCTTTTCACTGAAAGTTTGTCGTAAAATATTCTTAAAGGTTTCAAGCCCAAGGTCAAGTAGTCCAAGTACTGCTCCTGTTGCTACGGTATTTGCCATGACGCTGTTCTTTGCGACATCAAGGGCTATCTTTCTGAAAGGAATATCTATGAACTCAGGCTCTTCAAATTTCTTTTTGGCGGTTTCGGAATCATAGAGAATGAATCCTTCATTTCTCACGCTTTTTTTATGAATTTCTATAGTATTCAGGTCAAGAGCTAGAAGAATATCGACCACATCTCTGGAGGCTGATATCCACTGGTCAGAAAAGCGAATTTGGTAAAAATTATGCCCGCCGCGTATCCTGGACATGTAATCCTGGTGTGTAAAGACATAATATCCTATTCTGGAAAAGACTCTTGCAAGAGCTCCTCCTATTGTCTGCAACCCCTGCCCTGCCTCTCCTCCTACTCGAAGTGTATAGTCCAGAAATTTACCCCCAATATATTTGTTTCCTTTTGCTATTTTCTCCTAAAGACTTTTTATTTAAACTTTAATTCTTATCGATAGAGCTTATAATAATCTACAGGTTAGCGTTGAGGATAATCATTTTAGAAATGCTAATTTTGAAATATTGGGTTTAGAAATATGATTTAGAGATACTAGTTGAATGATTTAGAGATACTAATTGCCTTTTTTCTTAGGCTGTAACTCTATTTGTACAATTCTGGTCACTTATACTTAACTCTAGTTTGCAGGCAGTTTAAAATAATTCCGTAAAACAGAGATAATTCTAGCCACTTTCTAGTATCTGCTGCCATAACTCTGTTCACTTGTCTCTTCCTTTCAGTTTCCCCAAAAAGATATTATTACTAAGCATTAAATAATCTTGCTTCTTGCCTTTATTCGGAAAATTAAAAGCAGAATCAAACAAAAAGTTTGGGAATTAAAATAAACAAAAAATTTTCGCAAGAACAGCCTATTAAAGTAATTCCCCATGTATTATATTCAAAAACATATGGATATTCGAGAACATACGGATATCAAAAGATACAGAATAGATATTGTTAAAAGGAGATTAATTAAGCATCTATCAGGACCTGGATATGCAACAGAATTACTCCTAGTAAGTAGATGACAATACATACCCTCACAGCAAATCAACACGTGATAAATTGAGCAAATACAGTTAAATAACTTCATTAAAGTATATATAAATGTATTAATTAGTTACGCTCACTACAGTTATATAAAAGACTTTCCTTCTAGCAAAAATACTTTTAAAGAATTTGTATAAATTATGATTCTAATCAATTGTATACATAGTAAAAATCGGAATAGTCGACCAAACCCTGGAGTTTGTCTCAATCTCTGCCGATATTGTTTAAAATAACGGAGCATGGAGAATTATGCGTCTATTCGCAATAATTAATAAAGTATATAAGGATAATGAACTAAATTGGTATACATGTAGTGAATAAAAAATTTCAACTTGGTTTTTGCTACAAAATCGATAACCTTAAAGCGAAAAAATTCCTTACCGATACCAATGAAATTCTCTTAAATCCATACTCTATACATTTAAGGCTTTAAGGACAAATACTACAAATTAATATGGGTCATCTTTCAATTAGTTCAGTTTAATAGGGGGTTTAGGAATTAATGTCACTGTTTAATGATAGGGTAGATGCCGGAAGAAGGCTGGCAAAAAAACTCTCAGAATATGCAAACCGTGAAGATGTACTTATACTGGCGCTTCCGCGTGGTGGGGTCCCGGTAGCTTTTGAAGTTGCAAAAGCGCTAAATGTTAAGATGGACGTTTTCATAGTACGGAAATTAGGAGTACCGGGAAACGAAGAACTGGCAATGGGAGCGATTGCTTCGGATAACACTCGGGTATTGAATGAAGATGTAATAAGGTCTTTCCGGATACCAGAGAAAGTAATTGACGAAGTAGCTGCTAATGAACTTAGAGAGCTTGAACGCAGAGAGCAGCTTTATCGTGGAAACCGCCCGAAACCAAATATAAGTGGTGCGACTGTAATTTTAATAGATGATGGGCTTGCAACAGGAGCGACGATGCGAGCAGCTGCTGCTGCTGTTAAAACTAAAAATCCGGCTAAAATAATTATTGCGGTTCCTACGGCAGCACCTGATACATGTAGTTACTTTGCAGCGGAGGTAGATGAGATAATATGTTTTGCTACCCCTGAGCCTTTCTATGGTGTCGGTGCCTGGTATGAAGATTTCAGTCAAACTACCGATAGGGAAGTTTGCGATTTATTAGACAGGGCCGCGAAAATTAAACCGAAATAAGTCATAAGCAAGTTCGATATTCACGGGTGAAACCATTTGGGGGGTCTATATGAAAGAATCATCGGGTAAAAGTAAAAATAATAGTGAAATTCGAATTCCAATTAACTCAATTGTCCTTGAAGGAAACCTCATTATTCCTGAAGGATCAAAGGGAATTGTTGTTTTCGCACATGGAAGCGGAAGCAGTCGACATAGTTCACGGAATAAATATGTTGCGCATGAACTTCAGAAGGATGGCCTTGGAACACTCCTATTTGATTTGTTGACAGCTGAGGAAGAAAGAGTTGATATGGTAACGGCTCACCTCAGGTTTGATATTGATCTGCTCGCAAATCGGCTTGTTGACGTAACAAACTGGCTTTTAAACAACCAGGATACTAAAAATCTTAATATTGGTTATTTTGGCGCCAGTACAGGAGCGGCAGCTGCACTTATAGCCGCAAAAGAGCATTCGAATGTAGTAAAAGCAGTTGTTTCCAGAGGAGGAAGACCTGATTTAGCTGAAAAAGCTCTTCCTGATGTAAAAGCGCCAACCCTGCTTATAGTGGGTGGAGAGGATTTTCAAGTAATAGATATGAATCAATGGGCATTTGACAGATTAACTGTAAAAGAAAAACAACTTAAGATTGTTCCGGGTGCAACCCATCTTTTTGAAGAAGCGGGAACATTAGAACAAGTTGCAGATCTTGCTGGGGAATGGTTTAAAAAATACCTTCTATAAAAGAGTAAAAGAGGTAGTATTAGGAATGCATAGCAAGGCTGGCAATGCAAAGTAAAGCTAACAATGCAAAGTAAAGCTAACAATGCAAAGTAAAGCTAACAATGCAGAGTAGAACTTACAGATCATTATCAAAAGATTAACCAAAAAGCTTGAAACTGCTCTACGATCTAAGCCTGAAACTTTTGGGCGGAGAAAAATTTGAAAAATTTATCTGGGATTTACTTTATTTCCCAGAGCTGCTAAACCAGATATTGAATTCTGTTCCATGATCCCTTTTAAGTTCGATACAGCCGTCAATCTGTTCTACAAGGGCATTTACAAGCTGCAAACCCAGAGTAGCCGGGTTTTTGAAATCGATTTCTTCCGGAAATCCCCTTCCATTATCAGCAAAGACCAGCTTATAATGTTCACTTGCCCCGGGGATTTTCTGGAAACTCTCATAAGGGATTTCTCCAGGGCTTTCATTTTCTTTTGGTTCTCTCCAATCTGTTTCTCTGATCAGTGAGATACGAATTTCTCCCCTGGTCCCTGCTGGAAAAGCATATTTGATCGAGTTGGTGAAAAGTTCATTAATTATAATTCCCAGAGAAACTGCAGTATCAACCAGGAGAAAAGCACTGTCTACATCCAGATGTACCTGAACTTTGCAATCCTTCGTATTGTATGAATTAAGTAGATCTTCTATTAATTTGTGGAGATAAGATGAAAAATCAAGTGAATCTAATTTCCCGGATTCGTAAAGCTCCTGGTGTATAAGAGACATCGATAGGATGCGGCTCTCACTTTCCTTAAATGCTTCAATAACTTTTTTGTCGCTAAACTTTTCTGCTTGCAGATCCAGCAGAGAAGAAACTATTTGTAAGTTGTTCTTGATTCTGTGATTTATTTCTTTTTTCCGCAACTGTTCAGCTTTTTCCTTTTCAGTAATGTCTCTGCATGTTTCCAGAACTCCTATAATCTTTCCATCTTCGTTGGTCACTGGAATTGCCTGAACAAACCAGAACGTACCATCTTTTAGAGTGTATTCCCCTGACTTTTTGTTATCTGTTATAAAAATCTGTTCAAACTCTATGTGCTCTGATAAAAGGCCGATTGTGCCTGGAACAGATTTAAGATACATTCCCACTGCTTCTTGAAGGCTTACTTTCATATTCTCAAGTGCAGCTTTGTTTGCCCAGATGATATTAAGCTGAGGATTTACGAAAACAACCAGCTCATTAAGAGAGTCTAACAAGGCCTTCTTTTCTAGTTCCTGTGTCTTTAACTCCTGCTCTGCCAGATGGATTTCGTTTAACATCCCATTTATTTCCTTTGACAGACGGTAAAGCTCATCATTGTCTTTAAGAGTTAACCGTTTAGAAAGATCTTTTTCTGATCTAACTCTTGTAACGAAATTATCAATTCCGACTAATCTTGAAATGAATAGCCTGTCAAGCGCAAATTTAATTCCAGCTCCTGTCATAAGCCCGGTTAAAAGAAGAAAAAAATACATCTGATTCAAGGTTCTTTCGCCATGTAAATAGAGATCCCTTGGAAAATCCGCCCTCATAATAAGGGCAGGCTTCCCTGAAATGTCCTTGAATTCGAAATAGCCTGCTATTCTTTCTTCATTGAGTGGTTCAACAATAGTCCTATCCGGAAGCTCGGAAAATGTTTTAAGTGTTGTCTGAAAATCAGGTGGCATGTCTTTATCGACTCTGCACATCAAAAGGGAAGAACGGGTAGCGTTTGAGAAATTAGCAATAAGAGCGCCGTCAAAGTACCTCCCGAAAATCAAAGTGCCTTTAACAGGTCCTTGATACTTTGTCGTAAGAATAGGATGGCAGGAAATAAACATGGGGCCTTCGTCCAGTAAAACAAAACCGTTTATTTTATCTCGTTCGGTTTTTGTGAGAAGAGTGCCATTTTCCACCATTTTTAAAAGTTCTTTCGGAACCGGTTTTTCCTCTGCGGTATTAGCATCTACCGATTTTGCATAGACTAGAGATCCGGAATTATTAACAAAAATTATCATATTAATTTTGAGTGCGGTTAAAGTCTGGTTCTGAATGTTTGCGTCTATATATTGCTGGTTCCTGTCTTCAACAAACTTGTATGTATCATCCCAGCAAGCCCAATCCTCGGTTATGTAGTCGAGATACCCACCTTGAGTAGAAATGGCATTCTGTACCCTTTCAACATTCTGTAATGTGTCGGCCTGTTCAAGCTCCAAAAAATTTGAAAGCTGCATAGTGTGGGTAAACGTAAACACGGCTGTAAGCACGGCAAAAATTAAAAGAGTTATTAGAAGAACTTTTTTACTTATGTCCATGCAGACAACCTCATAGTATAAATAGAAAAACTTGAAGATTAAAAATAATATAAAGGGAGGACACTATATAAAATATATGATATGGATAAAATAAATTTAGAAGATGTCTATCGTTTCAAATTTCACACTCGAACTTGAGTTAAAAGATATTGCTTAAAAGTCATTGCCAAAAACTTAACATAATTCCGGAGAACTCACAAATTGAGATATTAAACTCACAATCCAGATATTAAATTATGTTCTTGGAATAGATAGCAAGCCTTTTAAATTAAAAAAGGAATGAGTCTTCCAGCTAACTTATTAAAAAAGATGGGTATAAAGTTGCACTTTTTGAATTATCTGCTGCTAATTATGAGTTATTCAAAACTCAAAATTTGCTTCTTTTTAAATCTTGCCTTTTGAGTAACTGTCGAATTTCAGCTTATAAAAAGAGTCTCGGAAAATTGTTAATTGTTAAGAATAAAAGGAATTTTAGAATACGCTCCGTAAAATGAGATATACAAGTTATAATTTTCAAGTCAATGTAGGTTTAGGAACAACTTCAAAGAAGGAACATAAAGGATAGAATGAAAGATAGAAAGAAATGATGGTAAAAGTGTGAGAAAAGGCCCGGAGGCACTGAATCAATTTTAATGTATCACTCAATACACTATCTTCGAATGTTACGCTCCCCCAAGCGTGTCGGTTCAAAGAAGGATTGTTACCCCCGTGCGTAGTGTTTATCTGAATTTACCCCGCTCGTTTCCCAACTCCAGTATAGAGTATTAACATAAGCTATTTTAAATTAATTATGTAAAAATTAGATTTTAAACGAAAACGAATTTGGCATAAAAATTTCAAAGGGGCATAAATCTTTTGAGGCTTCTAAGGATAAAAAGTCTGATAATCTTTCAGGAAAAACAAAAAAGTACTAAGACTGAAAAATACAAAAATTGATTATATGTTTTCAGAATTTTCTTCTATATTGATCCGTATTATAAATACTGTTCCCTTATCTCTTTTAAGTTCAAGTTTTCCGTCTAGCTGATCTACCAGTGTATTTACCAATTGCAGACCCAGTGTATCAGGATTTTCCATATCGATACTCTCAGAGATACCAATTCCATTATCGGAAACTATAAGAACAAGCTTTTTGCCTTTACATCCTTTATCTTCACCTTTGTCGGATCTGCTTTCGCCCTCTTCCTCTTTGTAGAGTTTAATTTCGATTTCCCCTCGTTTTTGTCCGGGAAATGCATATTTTAATGAATTGGAAATAAGTTCATTGATAACGATTCCTAAAGGCACTGCGGTATCTACATTTAGAAAAATATCCTCCTTCAGATCCATTTGTAAGCTTATGCCGGGGTGATCAAGCCTGTAAGTCTGGAAAAGATTTTCGCTTAACTTGCGAAGGTATGCCGTAAAATTAAGAGTCTCCATATTTCTTTCCTGATAAAGTTCCTCATGGATAAGAGCCATTGATATGATCCGACTCTGACTCTCTCTGAAAGCCTCTCTAACCTTTTCGTCCTCGAACTTTTCAGCCTGAAGATCCAGCAGAGAAGAAATTACCTGAAGGTTATTCTTGATTCTGTGGTGAATTTCTTTTATACGAGCCTCTTTTATTTCATTTAGGGCCTCTTCTGCCTCTTTTTTATCTGTAATATCGTAAACTGCTCCCTGGTATTTATCTGGCTTTCCATTCTTTCCCGGAATCTTCTGATATAATTCATTTATCCACTTTATTTTTCCGTCCTTACGCTTTATTCTGTACTCAAATTTAGTATCATACGCACGTCGAGAATTTTTGATTCTCATTACCTGTTTACGAAAAGCAGGCATGTCTTCAGGATGGACTATATCCAGCCACCAGACCCGCTTGGACATGAAATCCTCTTCAGTATACCCGGTAATCTCTTCCACAGCCCCGTGAACAAACTCCGGAACAAGGTTTTCATCCAGCTGGAACGCAATTCCCTTGAAATTATGTATAAATGAGCGGTACTTTTCTTCACTTATCTCCAATTTTTTCTGGGCAAGTTTTCTTTCGGTAATATCTTTAATTACTCCAAGAATTCTGTAAGGTTTACCGTTTTCATCCAGAAGGCAGACTCCGTTATCTTCTGCGTAGAAGTACGTTCCATCTTTTTTCCTGAACCTGAACTCTAGCCTGTACTTTCCCCCTTCTTTCTGCATTTCCAGGACTTGTTTAATTATACGCTCCCGATCTTCAGGATGAATATGTTCACTCCAGACTTCAAAGGAAATACCCTGGAACTCCTGAGAAAGATACCCAGTTATTTCTTCGACTGCACCTCCCCAATTTCCCTCATCAGTTTTAAAATCATAATCATAGACAAGCTGCCCGGTCTGTTCCGTAATTATACGGTATTTCTCTTCATTTTCTTCTAGCTGCTTATGGGTAAGTTTTTGTTCCGTGATATCTTTGACTACTCCAAGAACCCTGTAGGGCTCTCCATTATCGTTTATAAGATAAGTTCCGGTATCCTCAACATAAATGTAAGTACCATCCTTTTTTCTGAGCCGGTATTGTACACGGCTCCTTCCACCTGTTTTTCTGGATTGCATAAGTATTTCAAGCACATACTTTCTGTCTTCGGGATGGATATGCTCAATCCAGTCTTCAAGCTTAAACTTTTTAACTCCCTCTAAATTATACCCGAAAACTTCTTCAACGGCCCCTGCCCAGGAGAGTTTATTATTCTTAATATTGTTATCGTATACGAGCTGCCCTGTTTGCTCTGTGACGATTTTATACCTCTCTTCATTTTCCTCAAGGACTTTTTGGGACCGGTTGGATTCAGTAATATCCTGCAACACCGTAACAAGCCCCAGGATATCGCCATTCTTATCATTAAAAGTAGATCTATTTACAAGGAAAATTGCCTTTGAACCATCCACAAGTATTACTTCTTGTTCGTGAGTTTTACGTCCCCCAGAACTTAGAAGCTCAGCATCAACCTGATTCCATTCTCTGCAAATTTCTCTGATATATCGGCCGTTTATTATAGACCTATTGGGAAATCTCTCGATAAACTTTTCACATACTTCGGGCAAAGTGTACCCAACTATCTCTTCTTCAGGAAGACCGATAAGTTGTCTGACAAAAATCTCATTGACCCCACGATACACTCCGTTCCTATCTTTATATAAGATTGGATTAAGCATTGTATTAAGCATGCTTTCAAGAAAGTAAAAACCGTCACTTGTTGCGGGCTTTTCCTTATTGGATACCGGAGCCTTGTTACTCAATGCCTCACTTGTAACATTTGGTTTTTTAACTCTCTGATCTACCAGTTTTGGAGGTTGCTGCTCATTATTTTTCATTTGCTTGACCCCTTAATCCAATTTATCGAGCTTCTGCTGCATTAAACAAAAAACTCTCAAGCTTCGCCACGATCGAGTTAGTGAAATTTGATTGCAAAATTATTTTCAGTAAACTATATTTTTAACTTTTTACTTGAAGTTGATAAAATCCCCATTTATTTCCCAATATCCCATATTTTCCCAATATATTACTCTATGTTTTTCATAAATTTATATATATACATCGAATAATTTTGTGGTCAAAATTAATGATATGTCAAACCGTAGTTCACGCATCGTATTTAATCTATGTAACTTGAAAATTAAAAAAAGGCATATCTTCGATTAGATCAGTTATAAATTAAACTTTGTCCGATTTGATAGTTCAAAATCAATATAAGAAACTCCAGAGATCTATGAAAAGATTAGCTCAAAAAAATTGAGCCCATTTTTTGTAAGTTTTTAAGAACTCACCTTCAAAGCCTTATCAATATTTTCTGAAGCACCTTAACATAGTTATTTCAATGAATTACAAATAAACAGCACTAAAGAAGCGCAGCATCATTCTATCAGCCAGTTAATATTCCACCACCAATTGTAAATAGCCCCTGATAATGTGAAACTATTTTATCAGGATTGATCATATCTAACTGGAAGATTAACTAAAGTCGGAGTTAAAAACTTGGATTTCAATACTGCTGTACAATTTCATGGGCATGTCTGCCCGGGACTCTCAATTGGCTACAGGGTAGCAATGCTAGCTGCCAATCATTTTAAAGACCGGAGCAAAGATGAAGAGCTGGTTGCAGTTGTGGAAAACAGATCCTGCGCTGTTGATGCAATTCAGGCAATAAACGGCTGTACCTGCGGGAAAGGAAACCTCATTTTTAAAGATTATGGGAAGCATGTCTACACATACTTCAAAAGGGGCGATAAAAAAGCTTTACGGATTTCCCTGAAACCCGATGCCCTTCCCCATGAAGAAAATCATGCCGCTCTCTTTGCAAAAGTAAGGGCAGGCACTGCAAGCCCTGATGAGGCAAAAGAGTTCCGGGCCTCACACGAAGCAATAAGCCAGAAAATTCTGGAAATGCCAGACGAAGGACTTTTTTGGGTCAAGGAAGTAGAAATTGAGCCTCCAGAAAAAGCTATAGTTTACCCTACCATAATCTGCAGTAAGTGTGGAGAAGGTTTTATGGGATCTCTTGGGAGGGTGATAGACGGAAAAATAGTCTGTATTCCTTGCTTTGAGGAGAAAAAATGAGTAAAAGCCCTGAGATGGCTCCCGAAAAAATCGAAATGTTCCCTATAGGCTATGTAGAGAACGATTACCTTGAGCCAGTGTACAATGAAGAAATCTACCAGAAGGTTTCAAAAATCGTTCTGAAGAAAGAACTGGCAGATGGGCTTTATCGGATTGAAAACTTGGAAAAACTTTACATCTTGTTTTACTTCAGCAAATCAAAAGGATACGAACTTATCCACCGCCGCCGTTATGACGGGGAGATCTCAGGAGTTTTTGCCAGTAGAAGCCCTCGCCGTCCTAACGGGATAGGGCTGACCATTGTAGAGCTCTTGAGAGTGGAAGGTAACGTGATCCATGTAAGAGGGCTTGATGCCATTAACGGTACTCCTGTGCTCGATATTAAGCCCTATATAGAAAAAAACGAGGAGAATAAAGGAGAAAATAAAGGAGAAAATAAAGGAGAAAGCACAATCCAGATATAAGCACTAAATCCAAAAATACAGAAATAACATAAATATAGAATACCGGGGTCAATCGGAGTCAGAAATAAACTTATCTCCCGAAAAAAGTCCATTCCTGAGAATGAGCTTGTCATCTCAGTTTTGCTAGAGCACCCAGATGGTCTTCATGATAGGGCATCAGGTCCTTTGCATTGAGAACTTCAAATTTGGGTTCAAAAGCCTGTTCAAGTTTTTTTACTTCGTTTTTAAATACTTCTTTTGGGTTTGCTACAGTATCTATACTTCGGGCCTTGATGGAAAGCAGTAAATATCCATCTTTTTTTAAATAGTAAGCAGCGTTCCTTGAAGCTATTTCTGACTGGTTGGGCTGTGCAACGTCCTGGAAGATCAGATCCACAGGCTCAACAATGTGGGCGTAACTATCTGGTTTTCCCGCATCAGCCAGGATTGGATAGATATTTTTTCGCCTCGATGCTAGCCCGATGAGATCTCTCATACTTCTAGGAGCAAATTCAACTGCATAAACCGCACCTTCCGGGACGATATCGGAAACATGGCTGACAGTTGTGCCTGATGCCGCTCCAAGGTAAAGAACCTTCGAATCTTTCTTAAGAGGGATATTGAATTTTTTAAGAACCATAACTCCAAGCTTACTCCGGCGAGGGTCCCATGTACGGTACTCAACCCCTTCGACCAGGATCAGTTTTTCCCCATAGACTACTTTGCCAGGGTCAAGATTCTTTGTAGCGAGCTGCTTTTTGTCCTTTGTAACTTCAAAAATACCTTCCGATAACTCTTTGACTTCAGGCATTTACTTCCTCCTTTTTTTCTTCGGTTTTACTTCGTTTTCCCGCTTTTTTTGAGGAGGATTTGGATTTGAAGCTTTTATCTGCTGTACCTTTGCTTCAAGTTTTTCTACAATGGAAAGATCCTTTTCTCCTGAATAAAAATCAATGCGCGCAGCAAGAGAAAGCTTTGCTGCAAGGGCTCTTGCGATTTTTCCCCTTACCCACCAGGGAGCTGTATTTATCACGGGATGGCTATAAATGATGCCGTGTTTTGGAGATGGCGCCCTGGCTCGAAGATGCTTGAAAAGAGCCTTACTAGCCCCTATAACCTGAATTGTACTGGAAGGAAAATTAGCAAGTTTCTCCAGACTCCCTGCAATGCTTATTAATCTTGCCCCGAGCATTGGGCCCGCAATAAGGCTCAGATTGGGTGAAATTGATTCCATACTGTTCTGAATATAAGCTTCGATCTGTCTCTTCCTATCATACAGGCTACAAACGCTCTCCGCAAAACCTTTAAGAAGGGCTTCATCTGCAGCTTCAAGTTTTGCACCCATGGAATTCCGGGCTTTAGAGTAAAGCGGATCCTCAGGACCAACGTTTTCACGGGAACCATATTTTGCGATAAAAAGCGCAAGGGCTTCTCCACCTAGCCCGCTTTCGGGAAAATAGCTTCCGTACCATTCAAAAAGTCTTTCCGAAAGTGAGTTTGTAGTTTCATTAATGTCATCAAGGGCCTCTACAGCCTGGATAACTCTCTGGTCTGGAGTAAGAGCTTCCGAGACCTGGAGTTTTGCAGCTTCCAGAGTGACTTCGTGTAAAAGGGAGTAGTACTCAGCAGAGGACCCTATAAACCCGCATTCGAGAGCTGCAGCTTTCAGGTCGAAACCCTCTGGAGGAGGGTTCTGCCTTTTTTCTTGCAGAGTAATGGAGCGGCGTGCAAGCTCTCGGATGTCTATTGGAAAAAGCTCGGATTCCAGAACTTCTCCTGTGCTGCCGATCTCAAGAACTCCAAACCAGGTATTGATCTTCAATTAGAACCCTCGAAGATATCCGCGCCCCTGTTCTTTGCCTTTGTGAGCAATACTTCCCCTCCAAGAGAATCGTCAAGCATTCGCTGGGCTTCTTTTTGGAGTTTCTTAGCTTCTCCAGAGCTGCCAGCAATGCCATAAACGACTGGCCCAAAAGAACTTATGCCTGAACCGCTTGCTCCGTTGTCCCGCATGTATTCCATAATATCAAGCACAGGACGCGGCTGAAGGGCGACTTCCCGCTTCTTAAAACCTGTAAGCTGGATGTGGTTAATTGCCCTACCGAAACTTTCCAGGTCCTCTTCCACAAGTGCAGGAAGCATCTGCATAAGGATTACATGACAGATTTCCTGGACCTCTGCGAGGGGAATTGGACAATATTTCTTGAAGATATCCACCTCTTCAGCGTCATGAGCTCCTTTGGTATTAGGGATTGCAAGGACAATAGGCCAGTCCGGAAAATTCCTCCTGAAAAGTACAGGACCGGGAGGCACGTGGCTTGCTGCGGAAGGAGAAAATGCACATTTATCTTTAAACTTGTGTCCCCCATCGAGGATTATACCGCCCTTCTCAAAGGCAGCAACCCCTATTCCAGAAGTACCGCCTCTGCCAACTGCAATTGCAAGCTCCCGAACGCTTTTCCCAAGCCCGTAAATTTTATTTATGGCTGCAGCTGCCGAAAGTGCAGCCTGAGTCCCGGAACCGAGCCCTACATGATCGGGAAGACTTTCTTTAATATGGAGCTTAATACCTTTCCCTGCGGGGAGCAGGGCATCTGCCGCTTTTCTCATCTTATTTACGAGAATAGAATCCCCGAAGACTTCGACGGTATCTGATTCAGTTGCCGAAATTTCCAGGCCGGGAGATTCCAGGGTGATTCCTACTCCTCCATCGACTCTTCCAAGCTCTGCATTAAGGTCTATTAGGGTGAGATGCAGCCTGGATGGAGACACTACTTCAATCATACTCATCTTTATCCTCATTACCTATTCATAAAGCTTAGGAGTTAGACTTCTATTTTAGGAGTTAGACTCCCTTCTAGATTTCCATTTCCGCTGAAATATCTCCTTACCAATCGAATAAGAGAAGGATAATGTTTGCCTGTTAAATATAAATTTAATGACTGGAAAAATCAAAGAATGTATCCTTACACGGATTTCCGCATTTCCCTGGAAATCCAGCATTGGATTCATGAAGACCGGGTTAATAAAAAAACTGCAGTGTTTGCATCGGCTGTAAATCAATCCAGCAATGGAATGTATAGCCCCACAAAGCATGCCCGTATCCGCCGGGTCGGAAAGGCCAAAGGTCAAGTAAGATTCCAGACGTTTAATTTTTATCCCATGCAGCAGGTCGGAAAACAAACTAAATAAAGGTTTTCTGAGAGATTTAAATGCTTCAAACCCCCAGTGAAGTTTCTCTCTGTTAGTCATTCCCTGTTCAGGCTCTATCTTTTTATCCTTTTTAAATCTTGTTTTCCCTCTAATTTTATCAATCAGGCTTGTTTTTTCTTTATGCTCAACTCTTTCTTTAATCTCAATTTTCTCTTTACTTTCAACTGTTTCTTTACTTTCAATTGTTTCTTTACTTTCAATTGTTTCTTTACTCTCAACAGTTACTACTTTCTCTTCATGCCTTTTTTCCCCAATCTGCCTGCTCTTTTCTGCTTCTATTTTACTTTCTGTCTGTATTTTACTTTCTGTCTGTATTTTACTTTCTGTTTCTAAAAGGTCTTCTGTTTTGGATTTGCTTTGCTTAAACCCTTTTTTATCCTGCCAATCTTCTGTTTCCACCACTTCATTCTCCATTTTAATCTTTCCTAGCTCTTCAAAAAGGGATTCTTCTGCTTTCGACTGCTCGATTAAAAAAAGTGTGCGAGAAAAGAAGCCATTTTACAGTAAATGTGCCTCCAAACTCTTTCTTTTCTTCCCGAGCCTGAACCTTGAGCTTGAAGGTGAGACCTATTGCTGTAAAAAGTATGAATAAAATCAACAAAAAAACCAAAAGGAAGAGATAGATGATGGTCAGCATACAAGTGAGTTTAAAGAAAAAGAATAGTCCTAACTATCCTTAACGTTTTAATCTTTTAATTCTAGTTCCTGAAAGTCCTTTGAACGGATTTAATGCCCGAAAGAATTAAGTGGAGGCCTTTTCGTTCTCAAACTTGCGTTTCCGTATATTCTGTGGTTTCCTTCACTCGGACTTCTCTCTCTTTGATGTCCTTTTCTTCAGGTCTCTCTTCTTTCTTTTGTTTACCTTTCATGCCCTTTAGCCTATCCAAAATATCAGGTACAAGATCTGGAATAGCATTAATGA
>CAVRNH010000026.1:0-11343 GCA_963722085.1 uncultured Methanosarcinaceae archaeon
TCTCAACCGAAAGCTGTCCTTTTCAACACTCTCTTCTGTTATGTTTTTGCCATAATTCTTTTGGCGGGATACGGCTTTGTTCCATCTATCTGGTTCGCAGTGTTCGTTTATTATTTCTTCTGGGTAGAGAAGTGGCCATTGCAGCAGGTCACACAGCCAGTGAAGGGAATTCTGGCTTTTACAGTTTCAGGATTTTTAAGTCTGATTTTCTGGTAGGCCTATAGCATCGCAGGTACGAGTTTTTTTAAACCCGAGGGAGGGCTATTCTTTGTCCTCTTTGTGTGGTGGCTCGTTATATTCTCATGGAATCTGGAGACGTTGCCTTCTCAGAAAGTTACTCAGCCGGTAAAAGGGATTATCGGTCTTATTATATCTCTGATTCTGACAGGTCTATCATATATCATAATCTTGAAGATTCTTGGGATAGATCCAGGCACTGCCGGAAGTATCGTTTGGATCTTTGTCTCCTGGCTTATACATGGGATATCGTCCTTGCCAAATGGCCAGGGGATCAAAGTTCTGGGCTGGGCCAGAGTTCAGAGCTGACAGAGCTTACCACGGCATAAAATGGGTTTTGCCTCTTCTGGAGGCCCCAAATATTTTAGAATTGGGGTTTGTCGATTCTAAATTCTAAGAACCTCAAAAAAGATACTTATCGTCTGAGTTAATTTCAAATTCAATTAATAGCCTTTTAATCGAACATTTTGATTTTATGCACATGCATGAGAGAATGAAGTATTGATAATATGGTATTCAATATTGTCAGTATGGTAAAGGGAGAATTATGAGCTTAATGCTGTTAAGTGCTGGTATTAGTTCAATCAATTAGGCAATATCTTGACTCGAAAAGTTAGTTTGGCTCTCCAATTTTTTTTATTATATCCAGCATGCCATCTTGCTCAAAAGGTTTTACTATAAAACCCATAGATCCTATTTTCATAGATTCTGTAATCAGAGTCTGCTGGCCAAGAGAAGAGCTCATCGCTACTTTTGCCTCATTATCTATGACAAGAAGCTTTCCCAGCTCTTCTTTCCAAGCTATATCATCTGGCATAGTTATATCCATTAACACGAGATCCGGCTTTAATTCCAGATACGTTTGAAGGGCTTCATCCCCATCAGCCACTTCCGCAACCACTTCGTGTCCGTGCCTCAAAAGAGTATCCCTGACTACCATTCGCATGAATTCAGCATCGTCCACGATCATAACTCTTGCCATTTATTTACCTTCCTTTTTATTTATAAGAAAAGTATGATATTACATGATCTTCACTTACAATTCTTTTAATTATTTTAGTTAAATGCCCCACTTTTAGTCGAATACTTCACAGCTTAATCTGAATCAAAACTTTCTAATAGCTCTACGGAACTCAACTGTATTAGATTTTTCGGTTCACATTAAAGCCGAATATATTCGATACTTACAACACACTACACAAACCATATTATTTTCATTTCCTTTTAAAATATGAATTAGTGCAGTTACTACCCGTCCTTTCAGGGCTTTTTCTACAGTATCATGTCTTCACTGATGCCTTTCTGATGCCTTTAACGCATGTTCTATAGTTTATATGCAATTCTGGTTTGTGAAGGATTTATAAAGTCCATATCGAACCGCTTTTCTACATATGTGCATAATCTCACTTGACAAGTTCTATCCATCCCTTAACTTTTAAAATTAATGAATGTTATAAAATGCTTTATTTAAAAAATGCTTTATCTAAATTTTGTAAGAATAATCGGTGAGCTATAGCTTCATTTCTCCCAGGAAAGCCTGTATGTGTTCAATTTCCATAAGCTTGTAGCTCCTGTTAATTCCCCGACAATTCCCTTGCATGAGAGTTCATTTGAAAAGAAGAAGTTTAGTCTAGTGGTCCAATTGCGGGAGTCCTTATTTGTTCAGCCTGAGAGGTTTGCCGCAGGCTTCACAGGTAGAATAGCCATCGCCGTATGAATGAGCGCTTTTCATGCTTCAGGAGTAACCCTTCCAGCCGCCTGAGTGGCTGTATATTGATGTTTGTTTATTCTCTGGATAGGGCCTCAATATTATCAGCGATCTTCCTAACTTGCGGATTTCCGGTCCTATTTTCTATATCATCCAGAATTTCCCTGACTCTATCTACATCTTATTATTCTCGTCTAATTTTATATTTCAGATTAATTTTTATTAACTGAGAGGATTCCCAATACTTCCACTTGCCAATTTCTCAAAATGCAAAGTTTTTTATACACAAAAAGACAATTTTGTTTTTAACTTGCTATGAAAATTGAGCGAGTTTGGGATGGGAGGTTTTTATACGACTAATAAGTGTCAGGTTTCAATCTTCACGATTGAAACTGACGAGTCGGCAGTCTGTTCGCTTCCTTTAAGACTTACAATTTCAAGCTTCCTTTTTACTGCACTTTTACTTATATCCTGCATTTATCTTTATGATTTTTTGGATGGGGTCAAGGAAAAAGAAGTTCTGGATGAGGTCTCAAAGCTTGGGGCTGCTGCTGAGCAGCTCTCATTACGTGGAGAGGGAAGTGAAATTGTTATGGATCTCAGCTTACCTGAAGGAACTTCGGTAGATTTTGGGGTTTTACCTGGACATCAGGACAAATGGCCTGCAGATGCGAATAATTATTATATCTGCATAGGAGGAAAAACTACATTCTACTCTTCAGATACCTTTTTTTCAAATCCTGAACTTAATGGACCGGTATCTCTTGGTTCAGGCAAGCACAGACTTCTTCTCTCAACAAAAACAGAATCGAAGTCAGGTAGACTTTTCGTACTAGTTTCTGAGAAGGGGCATAGTTTCTGAAAAAGGGATATGATTTCTGAAAAAGGGCTATAAAGGGCTATAAAGGGATATCAAACGTATCTAAGATTGAGGGATTAGCTGTGAGGAGTTTTATTGATGACAGTTCAGCATGGGCCGATTTTCTAATATCAAAAGCAGCTCTGATCCTTGCAAGTATTATCCTTTTTGCAGCGCTTTTTCATCTTGTTACTGGTTTTAAGGATTTTGAGATACAGAAACAACTGGATTATCTTGCCCTGGACTTCAAAAAAGCAGTAGATGAAGCTGGAGCAGGGAATTTTAAGGAAGAGTCCTCTGAGGAATATCCAGAGGAATTTAAGGAACTTTCATATTGCTTTAATGAAAAAGAAGCTTTTCGGGCTTTACCATATGGAAGGAACATCAAGATCGGCGTTTCGGGAGAATACGTCAGTCTGAAAGCCGAAACCGATGGAAGAAGTTTCAGTACTGCAAGACCTTTTGCCTTCAGAATCCTCCCCTTTAATGAATCCGTTCTTCGGGAAAAACTTCTTTCAAGGTTTGGGGCCGAAGGGAGTCAAAAACATCCCTTAATAGCGGATTATACAGAAATTAAGGCTTTTATTAAAATGCTAGGGACAAAAGAAGCAGTTTTAGATCCGGAAGAAAACATTTCATTAAAGAAAGAACTTATATATGTGAAAGAAGAAGAGGGGGTTTCTACTTTTGCTTGTATCCTCATTTATCAGTAATTTTTTCAGTAAATCTTTCGGTAATTTTATCGGTACTTTTTTCAGTAATCTGGTCAGTACTCTTTTCAGTAATTTTTTCAGTAACCTGGTCAGTAATCTGATGGGATATGTGATTGAGGCCGGCAATAAGTTCACGAAAACAACGTTCATTTCAATGTTTAGGGATGAACGAGGAGTTGTTGAACCTCAGTCTGACCTTCTCTCCACAGTCCTTGCAGTTATAGGTTTCGTAGTGCTTGCGGCACTTATGTCTCAGGCATATTTTGGATATGAAGACCGCTCATTTGCCCTGGAAAACTACGAAAGCGCTTCCCTGCTTGCAGATACCCTTGCGGCGGCCCCTGCCCTAAAAACCGAAAGCTCAAATGTTATGTCTGCGGCTGCTCTCGATAAACTGTCTGATCCTGAAGGAATTAAGGAAAAGGAGAAGCTTTTTGCAGCCTTTTCTGGGAATTATCCATTTATCATTGAAATCCGAACAGAGGACGAATTGCGGCATTGGCGTATTGAACCGGGTAATTCTGAACCTGGCTCTTTCAGAAGGTCGAGAAAAAATTGCAGCTTCCGTGCCTGTGGTCATTGAACTAAGTCCTGCTGAATCCATCCCTGGAACCTTTACTGTGGTACTCTATAAGCCTTCATGGAAGTGAGAAAAGGAGTAATTAAAGTGAAACTAAAAGGTCTGAAATCACGGATCGGGTTGGTGACAAACTTGAGATGTTCTCAAATATTTAGAGAACAAACCGAAAAAAGACTTATTGATTACAGAATGCTCAGGTTATTCCACGGTTTTCGACGCTCTCTTTTGCTTGTGCTAATCTCACTTGCAGGCGTATTGCTCATGCCTTCAATGCAGGCAGAAAAACAATATTCTGCAGCTGGTTACGTTACTTCCTCAGAGCCTGGATACTTATGTGCTTGAGTCGCTTATTTCCTGCAAACTTGATGATTTTCAATATGAAATTTCTCCCTTGTCAGCGCTTAATATTTCCATACCTGAGAATTCGGTTGCGAAAAACGCGTCTTATACCCTCTTTGGGAAAGAACAAAAACACAGGACTTTTGCAGACCTGACCGCGGAATACCTGGCGCTTTCCCTCAAAATCTCAAATAATAGTTCAAATGACAGTTCAAATAACGGTTCAATGGATGATTCAATTAACAGTTTTTCAGTTCCTTTAAACTTTCTTGCCGCAGACTATTCCTCTCAGGATTCGGAAGTTATTTCTTCTTATCTGGACCAGAAATTTGCAGGAAGGTTTTCTTACCGATTTGAAGCATACTGGCACCCCGTAGAAGCTTTTCCGATGGAAAGTGAACTTATTATAGGAAGGGAACCCCCAGTAAACTCAGTCCGACAAAGTACAAAGCTTTCTATGCCTCTTTACGCCAGTGCTGCATCCAGGGACCCTCTCCTAACCTGCGTTAATGATTCAATACTTGAAGTTGCTCTTAACTCTTCAGATGAAAAAGCTTCAAATGCACTTTTTCAAGCTTTTAACGCTTCTCTTGACGCTGCAGCGAAGGAGGGCGCAGAGTCAGTAGTTGAATTGCTATTCCCATCGGACTACACGGGGTCAGCTTTCGGAGCGGAGGCCGATGAGTCTTTCCAGACCCTGCTCTACGGAATCTCCGAAAATTCCGATGAGAATTCCTCTTCTGCGAAAATGTTTAATTCCTATTTTTCGGACACGCTTGCAGCCAGTTTCCAACTTGACTCCGCAGTATATTCTGAAAACTCTGAAAATACATCCACAACTGACATTTCTGCGCTTAAAGAGCTGATGACTGGCCGTATAAAAGCTGAGATCAGGAAAGAACTTGAATCCGAATTTTCAGGTGAAATTAACAAAACTATTCATTCGATGCTTGAAACTGAAGAGTTCTCTGAAGCTCAGGCTCTCCGAGATTCATTTATTGAGTCAGTTTACAGACAGATAAATCCAGGAGGAGCACGAATAGTTTTGAGTCTCTGGAATCCTGTTTCGTGAGCTCGGGAATATGTGCTTATAACAGAATATTTACAACAGTTCAATTAATGATTCAAACAACAGATTTTCAGTTCCTTTAAACTCTCTTGCCGCAGACTATTCCTCTCAGGATTCGGAAGTTATTTCTTCTTATCTGGACCAGAAATTTGCAGGAAGGTTTTCTTACAGATTAGAAGTATACTGGCACCCTGTAGAAGCTTTTCAGATGGAAAGTGAACTTATTATAGGAAGGGGGCCCCCAATAAAAGCAGTCCGGCAAAGTACAAAGCTCTCTATGCCTCTTTGCGCCAGTGCTGCTTCCAGGGGTCCTCTCCTAACCTATGTAAATGATTCAATACTTGAAGTTGCTCTTAATTCTTCAGATGAAGAAGCCTCAAATGCACTTTTTCAAGCTTTTAACGCTTCTCTTGACACTGCAGCCCAAGAAGGCGCAGAGTCAGTAGTTGAATTGATGTTTCCGTCAGATTACTCAGGATCAGTTTTCGGGGAAGAATATTCAAATCATGGTGTTCTTTTAAGTCAATTATAGGTCATAGGACAAGATATAATATGATATTTTGACTAGGATATCTGTTAATAATGTAGATTGCACTAAGAAATTTTGGTTGGATGTCAGTATGACTCAAGGAGTCATGATATATGCTAATTAAAAAAGACCACGTTTTATTCCATCTTCAATGGCTTTATTTATTTCAGTAAGACCAAACTCTTTTCCATAATCAGGGTACTTTAAAATAAATTTTTCAGCAATAAGTAACGAGTTTGGTAAACCATCATGATCACTTCCTTGGACAAACCTAACAAGTTCATCAAAAACATAATCTGGTAATAATGATTGAGGCATGATGAGAAATTCCCAAACTTAATAATTAACATTAAGCAATTCCAATGGATTAGAATGCAACCAAACATATTAACTTTATGCATTGATTGTAAGAATTAAAAAGTGGCATTTCTCTAAGAGGCTGTCTTAAAATTCAAACCATTCATACAATTGGACAATGGACAATGTTAACTTTAAAGTTCATACCGTGATTTACTCATCAATTGAGGTACACATTGACCTAAAGAGACTATTTTATCCCATATGACTTACGCACTCGATGTGTAAAATCAAATGCAATATCCATTACTGATTAAAATTACACTTTAGGTGTTTATCGGCTTAATACTGATATTTTTCAGTCCAAGTGTGTAAGTTTTATCCCAATTATAGAACCAAATTTAATTTTAAGACACGCTCTCAGTCACTCCCGAAGATAAGGTTTTACTTGTCAGTTTGGAAGGCATGGCCATCTTTCTTCAGTAGGAAAGGAATTTGAAGGACAGGAATTGACAGTTATTATCCATATGAAGGAACAATTATTTTACTACCTCTTTTTCTTATTTATTCTGCTAAATATATATTAAGAGTAGCCCCCATCCCTTTTTTCTACAATGATTTTTCTCCATTAACCGTCTTGGCAATTTCATGCAAAAAGGATTCAAAATCACAAAAAAAAAGAAGGTTAGTAAATATAAGAAAAAAAATAGTAGTAAAAACAGTGTAAGTACCTGCGGCGAAATAACTTAGGCATTATCTAAGAATGTTTAAAACAACTTTCGCTATCAAGGTAATCATTTAATTTCAACTAAATAATTCATTACCTAAGTTATTTCGTTACAAGTACTAAGAGTCCCAGAGGTCTGATCCTTGCTCCTGTGTCCCCCAACACAGTTACTCCGAAGTTATGCTCTCCCAAGCATATTTGTCGGAGAAGGTTCAATGACCTCCAGGAAATTCTTTATGGATAGATGATATCCCCACTTTATCCCTTACTCCACCACTCCGGAACCTACTAAGGACTTGTCACGTAATAATTCAATTAATTTCCCTATTCCTTGATTTGAATGTGTAATTCCATTCACCATGAAACTCGTCTCGTATTATTCCCAATTCTTCAACCTGTTTTTTATCGATTTTAATCCCTTTTGGATACTTATTCTTATCTAACATGCATTTTACTTCAAGTCCTTTCGATGTAGTTGTTGCTGCAATAAGGTTTACAACGACTTCATAGCTTGTTAGTGGTTTTCCTCTCCAATTCATAGTAATTTGAGAAAATAGTCTGTGCTCTATTTTATTCCATTTACTTGTACCTGGTGGAAAGTGGCAAACCGAAATTTCCAACCCTGTTTCGTCTGCTAACCTTTGCAATTCCAGTTTCCACAATCGCATTCTGTATCCATTACTTCCCCCACAATCCGCAGTAATCATGAGTTTCTTTGCTTCGGGATACTCTTTACATCCCATCATGTTCCACCATCTTCGTATGCTTTCAACTGCAAAAGAAGCGGTATCGTTATCTATGCCGACGTTTACCCATCCGTTATTGTTAATAATGTCGTATACTCCATATGGACTTACTTTTCCCAATTATTTATCTTCAAAGTCATATATGTTTAAAAGTATTGGATCTTTTTTTGGACATAGTTCACGACCAGAATTCTTGAGGTTTCCAATTAACTCTTTCTTTTTAGAATCTACGGAAATGACGGGCTGTTTTTCACTTTGAAACATTTTGCATTTTTCATTTGTGTACTCAAATTTATCGTCACGATCGGATGAGTTCCTTCTATGGTTTCTTATTAGCTGTAAACTGTAACCAAGCATATGAAGCATATCCGCAACTCTTGAATGACTTACTTTATGCCCTATTTTTTAGTTCTTCGGCAACTTGCGAGTACTTTTAGAGGTCCAACGTAAAGGTGATTCGGTCCCACGACTTGTCGGTTCAATAAGTGTTTCAAGATCGGACAGGAGAGTAGGGTCTTTCTCAACACTCTTTTTGCGACCGCCTCCTGGAGCACGTATCATATCATCCGAGAGAGATTTGCCACTTTCCAGTTCATTACAACCTTTTTTAATTATTTCTTCAGAAATATCCATCGCACGAGAAACTAAGCTAATGTTGCCAAGGCTAAGTGCTTCTGCTGCTGCGAATAAACGTTTGCTTTTTTCATCAAGGAAAGGTTTTAGTAAGTTGTATTTTTTGGAAATGACTTCCTCAAGCATAATATAAAAATATAAATACTTATATAAAAATATACTTATTCTATTTCGCTACAATTACTTAGTAAAATTTCATGCTAATTGTTTTGCATGAGTTAGGGGGAAAAATTAGAAGACCGAAAATGATAAAGTTTCTATTCTTCGATAAGTTCAATAGATCAACAGTTCTATTACTGAAAGAAAATTTTATATAAGATAAAGCCTTATATTTTCTACTCTTTAAACTTTTCACTAGAGTGTGGGGCATTTTCTCTGTGTTTTATAATTATACTTTCAAACTTTTAACCTTGGATTAATGTCTCAGGTTAGCTGCTAATTGGATATTAAATGTAAACGCACTGATTAAAACCTATATTTTGGAAAAGTGAGAAGTATATAAAAAGCGGATGGAAAACTTATTAAGTTTTAGCTGTCTGTTGAAAAAAAGCATGAAATTCATTCAATCTTGAAAATATTTCTCCTATTTAAATAGGGGGTTTTAATCTGGAAGATTATATTTTCATTGCCAGTGAGGATTGAGTATTAAATCCATATCATTGGAATTTGTGATTGAGTGAAGACTATGGAGGGTATAATGTAAAAAACTATGACTAAAACACCAAGCCTCCGTGTATATAATACATACACGAGCAAGATCCATTAAAACAATGGTTGAAATATTAGATGCAAGCATTGCGGCGTAAATATGTTATAATTGGAATCCGCAGAGCATTTAGCATTTGAGTAGAGAGAATGGAGCTACCTGTTTTTTGATTCTGGTTTTTGGGTGGTTGCAAGGAAACGACATGTGTATAAAATAAGTTTATAGGTGATTAACATTAAAATAAAAAAGAGTAGCTTTCTAAAAGCATTAGGAGTTGGGGGATTAGTTTCATGGTTAAAGACTGTAGATGTCCGTTATGTGCGGAGAAAGTAGATGAAAAAGAATTCAGAAACGAAGTGTTTATTAGGGAATTCAAGATTTCCGGGCTGTGCCAAGGATGTCAGGAAATTGTTTTCGGATATGAAGTAGCATTGTGATAGGTCAGTTGTGCAATTAAAGCACTTGAAATCCCTGCTTTTAATAGGTGACAAACATGGAAAATTTTCGATTACATCTGATTTTTTTCTTCTCAGGAATTTTTAAAATCATTTCCACTAATTTCTCAATATAATTCCTCTTTTTAGCTTTGCTTTTTCTTAATTCTTTGATTTAAAGATAGCTTATGCGGTTCTTTTTGGTTCCATGCTTTGATTTTATTTTGTCCGTGAAAAGAATGGATATTATAAGCGTGTGAAGTCAGTCACCTGGTTAACATAAAATAAAGGAAATTAAGAAACTCACTGGAACGGGAAACAAAACATGTACGAAAAGAGGACGGTTCAAGATTAAGCTGGTAAATTTTGATTGATCCACCAATACCTCAATTTTCTTTCCGCCCTGGCAAAGCTCTCTTTCCTTATGTTACCCACCCTTCTTTTAATTTTTTAACTTTCCGGTTTAAAATAGGTATGTGCCGTTTACTTTGCAATAACTTTTAAATATTTTTACAGCTATTATTGAGTGCGGACAACGATGGCAGTCAGCGTCCGAACTTGAGGGAGACAGGTCTTATTGGGCCATACTATCATCCTCAGGCTGGAACGGGCCTGATCTCCCCTTTCTAAAGCTCAATATTCCAAGAAAAGGTTATTTGTGACCATCTTTTAATACTGTTTTATGAAACTAAGGTGGTCATAGACTTCAAGTACATTTCTAAAGCCCTTCCAAAATCAGAGTATTAATTTTAAGTTGCAGCAAAAATGATCTTAAGAATCATTCGTTTTTTGTGCACATCTTGGTGGAACACAAATAGTTTTGAGCCTATAGAGTCCTGTTTCATGAGTCCATAATTTGCTCTTATTAATCATCTTTTCAATAAAAAAGGAGGCAGAACGCTTCAACTGAAAAGGAGGTAGAAAGCTCAATTGAAAAGGGGTAGGACAATTTTTACTAACACAAAGTATATATCATATGGTGCGTTCTCTAGTGATGTTTTTACCGAAAAACTTTCGCTTTTGCAGGAATTCTTGAAAAGTCACGCAGCTGTTTGCTGTGGCGGATTAGAATCTCCCGATCGATGTGTTGGTCCGTTATACTCGGTAAAGATATAACTTCAGCCCGAAGAATCTTCTTCCGGGCATCGATCAATTGATATCAGGAGAATTATTATGGCAAAAATGCATACCAAAAGAAAAGGCAAATCTGCTTCCACTAGGCCTAACAGAACCGAACCGCCTGAGTGGTGCAAGGTTGGCGCAGATGAAGTTGTTTCAATCACTCTCGATCTCTGGAAACAGGGTGTATCCACAGCCGAAATCGGAATGGTTTTAAGGGACCGTCACGGAGTTCCTGACGCCAAGCTTATCACAGGCAACAAGATCACTACTATCCTCAAGGAGAACAATGTCGCTCCAAATATTCCAGAAGATCTTACAAACCTTATTGTGAAGGCTCTTGGGCTCAGAAAGCACCTTACTGTTAACAAAAAAGATGTTCATAACAAGCGTTCCCTCAACTTGACAGAATCCAAGATCAGAAGGCTTGTTAAGTACTACAAACAGGAAAAGGTACTTCCGAGAGACTGGTTCTATAAGCCTGAAACTGCAGAAATGATGATTACCAGGTAACCCTGGAAATCTCTTTTTAGCCGGGTTTGTTCCCTCAGGCTAACAATATTTTATCAATATTTTATATTTCCTTACAATTGCTTTTTTATTTATTTCATTTACGTCTTATTTTCCAATTTTAATCACAGGCTATA
>CAVRNH010000027.1:0-39886 GCA_963722085.1 uncultured Methanosarcinaceae archaeon
TACCTCCGCAGTTATTTTAAATTAATTATACAAAAAATTGTTTTTAAATGAAAAACACCTTCACATAAAATGTTTTAAAATCGAAAAATAATTTAATATTGAACTTATCCCTAATTCAAGATCTGTTTCTTTAAAAACTAGTATTAGAATAATTAACGAGTTTCCGATCTAAAACGATCTGAAAAGTAAAACTTTTTAATATCTTGTGGGATTACCAAAATTTGCCATTAATTCTACTGACAATTGACTGCAATCAATCAAAAATCCAAAAATAATCAATTGAGCTGGTGCACCAAATGCTAGAAGTTTATGTTCACGCCAGTGTTCTCGATAAAGTACTAATAAGATTTACGAACTTGAACTAAGGACTTGTCACGGAATAATTTAAGAAATATAGTTTCATTTTTGAACAAAATAGGTTTAGACGTTTATGAAAATGTTCAAGTACAGTGTAAAAATGTCATCACGTTATTTCGTTACTGCCCTAAGGAAACGATGGATAAAACTTCAAACTGCCTAAATCTTAGTGTATTTATAGGCTTGTCGTGCTTTGTTTTGCACTCGGGTGCTTAAGTCCTGCAATAATTCGTCCCACTATCCAAATTTCCCATTATCAAATTCATATATTGCTTGATCATTTGATTTTTACATATTATTGAAGCTAATTCTGAATTCAATTCCTGAATCTACTTTCATTTCTAAGTGACCTTCTATCTGGTCTACAAGGACATGTATGAGCTGGAGCCCGAGAGAATCTGCATTTTCAATATCGAATTCTTAGGGGATGCAGGGCCGTTATCTGCTACTACCAGCATGTACTGCAAATGCCTTTCATTTTCATAATCACGGTTTGTTTCGGGAACTGCAGGATTTTCTTGTGTCCTGTAGTCAGAATTTTCACGTACTCTGTCGTTGTCCTCAATTCTGTAGAGGCTTATGCTGATTTCCCCTTTCTTTCCTGGCTGGAAGGCGTGTTTCAGAGAATTTGAGATAAGTTCGCTTACAATAATTCCAAGAGGAATTGCGGTATCCATGCCTGGGTGGACCTGCTCAAGACTCAGCGTTTGTTACCACAAAAACCTCATTAAATAATTCTGCGTATTATGAAAATATAAATAATTGCCGTTTTTGTATAAGCTGTTCAGTATTCTTCTTCCGGGAATGAATGAAATTTTTTGCCTTTAGCACTTACGCACTCGATTGGGATGGGTAGTTATTGAAGTTTAACCTTTTTCTATTTTTAGGGTATTATGGAAAGTACACTTGACATTTTTCACAACAACAGTATTAAGTATATGGAAAGCGTACTTTCCATTAAGGGGAGATACCAGTTTGAAAAATAGGCTGGAAATATTACGAAAGCAAAAAGGAATCAAGCAGGAAGAACTTGCTGAAGCACTGGAAGTGTCCAGACAAACAATCGGTTCTCTTGAAAATGGACGATATAACCCGTCTATCATTTTAGCATTTAAAATTGCCAGATATTTTAACACTGCAATCGAAGAAATTTTTATTTATGAAGAGGAAAAATGATGAAAAGTAACAGTCAAGTTAGGAATTATATTTTAGTTGTGATAAGTTCGGGAGTTATAGCGGGGTGTTATTTTGTTACTAATTTATATGGTAGCGATATTCGGGTTAGTATCCTACTTGCAATAGCATTACTTGTATTCGGACTTTCAACGAACAACATTTTGAAACTTTTCGGAAAAAAGGAATCCATAGAAGCGAAGAAACAACAGAAAATTGAAATGAAAGACGAAAGAAATACTCTCATCAGGGAGAAAGCCGGGTCCAAAACAAATGAATACATGCTTTATCTGAGTACAATTATCATATTTGTTTTGATTTTTATGGATGTAGAGTTTTGGGTAATTTGCCTGGTTGGCTTTTTAAATCTGGTACAGGGAATTTTATCCATTATCTTATATGATCATTATGCTAACAGATATTAATATCTGGGTATTTTTGGATAACTCTTCGAAAAGGTACATTAGTGTTATGTTAAATTAGTGTTATGTTAATTAAGATAGTGTCAAAAAGAACGAATCGTTGCCTTATATCGCACCTTTGATAGGGTCAGGGGTTGTCACAGAAAAACCCATAGGAAAACAACTCCGAACATTCCAGCTGAACATGGAAAGCGAAGAACTAATTTGATAATTGATTTCTACAATAAAATCAACCAGCTTGAGATAAAGAATCATAGCTTTTTCTTATTTATCCGAATACGGTTTAATAAATTTGGCAATTAGGCGAAGGTTTTAGGATGAGTAACTCATTATTGTAGTATTAATATCTGAGGGGGTATCACGGCTATTAATGTCGACAATTCTCAAATCATTCGGCTAATATCTATTCAAAGATGCCATGGCTGTGATCATTCTCCATAATGAAATGGAGACTTTAGAAAGAGGGGGTAACATGAATACAAGTACTGAGGACAAGAGAAGGTAAGTTTCGCAAAGCTAAGGGTGAGATTAAGGAAACTTTAGGGGAACTTAGCAAAAATCCCGATTTGGAAACTGAAGGTAGAATTGAAAGACAGCAGGCAAGATACAAGAAAAGCAAGGCCAAATCAAAAAAATATTTGAGAAGTAAAATTAAAACGTATAATTCCTTTCCAGCTGTCTAATTCCCGAGCTTCAAATCTATAGTAACTACAAGGATAAGTCTACAGTAACTACAGGACTTAACTCTATAGTAACTACGAGGATTTACTCAATAATTGGATAAACTGTTTGTATCTTATTGCTTTTCTCTTGAGATAAGAATTATAATTTTTTATTAATCCATACGGTATAATAAATTTAACCTTTAGGCGAAGGTTTTTGGGTGAATAGATCATTATTATATTTGTAATACCAGTGGGAGTATCACAGCTAACAATGCCGAAATTCTCGATTTATGGCTTTTACAATTGAAAAGATGCCATAGCTGTGATTATTCCTTATATAAAAAGACTTAGAAAAGGGGAGTACCATGAAATCAAGCACCGAGGACAAAGTGGAAGGTAAGCTTCGCAAAGCTAAGGGTGAGATCAAGGAAACCTTAGGGGATGTGACCGATAATCCCGATATGCAAGCTGAAGGTAGCGCTGAAAAAATAGAAGGCAAGGCAGAGGAAAAGAAAGGTGAAATAAAGAAAGTATTTGGAAAGTAAAAGAACGACGTATTTTGCGTCTGCATCCAGCCTTCATTTCCTACATATCTCACCCGGGTTGAGAATTTGGTAGACCTCATGGGGAAAACATAATTGTTTATTATTCAATCAAGCCTACACTGCATAACTGATATTTGAGACGCGAATACCTATTCTCAACTCGGCAGTATTTTTTTTGGCATACCTCCAAGTATTGTTCCATATACCTCTAAGAACTGTTCCCTACATCTAAGAATTATTTAGAATTCAAGATTTTTGACAATACCTCTAGGATTGTTTCCAATTTAAGAATTTTCTCAAGGATTTCTTACTCTGCTGGCTCATCAAGATAAGGAGCAAGAAAAAAGCCTGTGCCTTTCTAGACTCGGATTGGATACCGCGTGCGAGGTTAAGGGCCTTATCAAGAACTTCTTTTTGTCTGGGTCCATCCAGATATGGAATAATTAATGAAAGGGCCTGTGGCGTCATGTCGTTGTCTTTAAGGCTAAAAGCTATTTCTTTAAGGGACTGTTCTATAATTTTATCTCGCTTTTGATCATTCAGGTATGGAAGCAGAAGAGAATAAGACTCAATCCTTTGGTATTGAGATATAATAGTAGATACAAGCTCAAGGGCTTTTTCAATAATTGCTTCATTTTTTGAGCCATAAAGATGTGGAACAAGCGAGTAAAGAATCTGGAACTTTGCATCCCCATATTGAATTTTGGAGGAGAAGTCAAAGATATATTCGATAAGTTCTTCTTTGCCTGGGCCTCTTAGATGACGAGTAAGCGAAGAAATTACCAGGGCTCTTTCTTTTTCATCCTGGATATCAGAGGCAGCGTAAAGGGCTTTTTTTATAAACTCTAACTTTTTCGGGCCCTCCAGATTCGGAACAAGTAAGGAAAGGGTTTCGGACCTCAAATCTCCATATTGGATATTGCAAGCAAAGTCAAGGGCTTTTTCCATAAATTCTTCTTTTACTGGGCCTTTTAGCTGAGATACATGCGAGAAAAAGGTCTTTGTGTCTCGAGCTTCACTTTGGCTCCTAACTTTGATTTCTGCAAGTTGTGCCATGCGGGCGGCAATGGGAGTGTTCTCAACAACAGTTCTCTGGTCAAGTATAGTGGGATATTTTTGCCAGGGTTTGACATCGGCAGTACTTTTGGTTTCAACTCTCCTGTCAAGAGAAGTTTTCTCGGCATCCAGAATTTTAGACTGCTCCAAATCCTGAATAATATTATTTTTTGCCAGGGATTTCTCAAGTAGTTCATTAAATTCCTCAAGCACTCTATCTCTGTCATTTAAACTTTGTTTCATATTAATCGAACTACTTTTAGCCATTATCCTCTGTACTTTCTCTTTTTCCATAAAAAATAAAATTTCTCTGGTCAAGTCAAGATTTTTCTTAAAATATTTTATAATAACCTGGACCAAAGTTTGTTTTACCTCTGGATCAAAGGGCGCAACAATCATATCTCTGGCGGCTACTTCCAGTTCAGGGCACTCTATTGAACACAGCTTTTCCCACAATCTTTTCTTAATCTCCCAGGCATTAGGCCCTATTCTCTCGATAGCTTCTTCAACAGCTTTTTTAGACCCGATTACCAGATAAGGAATTACAGGTTCGATGAAATATGTCACTTTTCCTGCCAGCTGCTCAATTATTATATCCTGCTGCCTCATTGTTTCACCCTTCTTTTTAACATAACGCTTTGACCTTCTTTTTTATATTTTTCTGAAATTTTTTATCTTACTGAAATAATGGACTTAAACATAATATAGTACGATATATAATGCGATAAACCTTAGTTTTAAACCTTTTCTGAATACCATCTTTCTGATTAGCAAGTAAAAGAAAACGTTAGAAGAGAAAGAACACTAAAAGAGAGTATGCTCTAAGGGCTTTGATCCTATTGACTTAATTCTATTCCTTGATAAAAACGAAGAATTCCCTTTCTTTACTCTAGATATAGTACGTTTTTTATCGAGAAGCCACTTTTATATTTATCTAGAAGCCGCTTTTATACTTATCTAGAAGTTGCTTTTATATTTATCTAGAAGCCGCCTTTATATAATTCGTAATAGATCCACTTAAGAAGGTTGAATTTAGAAGCTGTTCTGGTAAACCCTGGCACTTTTCCATACTGGTCAACTGCCTGGTGAGCTGAATAAAGAGTGGTACAAATGGAACTTATCGAGATTACAAAAAATGGTACGTCTGCTAAACCAATTTGCGATAATACAGACCTGATTAAAACTGTCATGAGTTCAACTGCTAAACTTTATGCGAACGTAGGTTACGTGCCTCCCTGGATAGGATATCTGGCAATTGAAGAAAATCAGTGTGTAGGTACATGTGCATTTAAATACTCTCCTCATGAAAATCTTGTGGAAATTGCATACTTCACTTTTCCGGAGCATGAGGGCAAGGGCGTAGCTACGCGCATGGCTAAATTGCTTATTCAAACCGCATTTGAGGCAGTACCGGAATTGACAATTGCTGCGCAAACTCTCCCAGAAGAAAGCGCATCAACCGCTGTGCTCAAGAAGCTTGGTTTTCAATTAGTGGCTGAGCTAGAACATCCTGAGGATGGCAAAATCTGGGAATGGTGGCTGAAAGATTCAAAAAAAGGGTTGTAACATTCCAAATTGATTTGATATATTAATAATATAGTTGGTGAGTCAGAAATCTTATTTTATATGTTTATAAAGTATTTCATAATCCAGATCTTTCGGATGCTCTATCTTTAAAGCAATAACAAACAGGACTAATGACTAAGCGTCTAAGAGATTTTTATAAAGGAGCTAGTTAATTGAGTACTGCTGACAAAAATACTCATAATTTAAAAATAAGAACTCTATTTGGTTTTGTATAGCTTATTGTTATGTTAGGGCTATGTCTTTTTGCCCCTGCCTGGTCATTTAATTTCTGGCAGGCGTGGGTTTATTTGATGGCATTTTCTGTTTCAGCAGCGTTAATCACTATTTATTTATGGAAAAAGGATCCGAAACTTCTGGAACGCCGGGTTGAAGCGGGACCGGCTGCAGAAAAAGAAAAAACTCAGAAGATTATACAGTTCTTTGCTTCCATATCATTTTTTACCCTTCTCGTTATTCCGGCATTGGACCACCGATTCGGATGGTCGAGCGTTCCGTTCTATATTGTTATTACGGGAGATATTCTTGTTGTGCTGGGATTTTTACTAATCTTTCTTGTGTTCAGAGAAAACACTTTTGCTGCTGCAACTATTAGGGTATCGACTGATCAAAAAGTAATAACAACTGGCCCGTATAGCATAGTCCGCCACCCTATGTATGTCGGTGCTCTTATTATGCTTTTAGGCACCCCTCTTGCGCTTGGATCCTGGTGGGGACTTCTTCTCTATATTCCATTTCTGCTGATTGTTGTCTGGAGACTTCTTGATGAAGAAAAGTATCTGTACAGAAATCTACCGGGGTATAAAGAATACTGTCAAAAAGTTCGTTACAGACTAATTCCGTTACTATGGTAGATACATTGATTCTAATTCCGTTACTATAACAGAACATTGGTTCTAACTCCGTTGTTATGGTAGATATATCATTCCAATTTTCCGTTATTGTGGCAGTATATATTTAATTTCGTTATTGCGGCAGATCTAATCGGAATTACAATCGGAACTTAACCGGAACTTTAAATAATAGACAGTATATAATTATAAGAAACGTGTTTTAGCCTTACGGTGAGATAAATTTAGCTTTTATTTAGCTTTTCTATTTTTAGGTAAGGCAAACAGGTAATTCCAATAAGGACAAGTTATTCCAGCAATCCCAACCATACCCTCGAAACAAATTTATATCTTATGGTTAATATTTATTTTATTATTCCTGTAAATTTTAGGATTTCAATATTCTTATTTGTAAATGTACTATAACTTATTCTAAAAGGGTGTTTCATTACGCTACAAGCTTATAAAGTATTAATTAAAATACTATGGTTGTACAAGTAAGCAGACAACTAACGAATATTAAATAAATTGTCGAAAACTCCGGTCTAAAAATGTAAGGGCCGCACTCATATGTTGTATTCAGGAATATCAGCTCTTTGCGATAGAGTAAGCTTTTAAAGCTATAGAGGAGCCATGCAGACCTTAATTATATGCATTGACCGAGATAATGATCTGGGAGAAAAGGCAAAATTACAAACTCCTATTATCGGACGGGAAGCAAACGTTGAAGCTGCCGTCGCACTTGGGATCGCAGATCCTGAGGACTCGGATACCAATACCCTTTTTGGTGGGATCCGGATACTTGACGAAATGCGGGCAAAGGGAGATGACGTGGAGATAGTTTCTTTTGCAGGGGACAAAAATGTAGGGGTCATCTCAGACCAGAAAATTGCAGAACAGCTCGAAACTTTCCTTAAGGCGAATGAAGTGAAGAGAGCAATTTTTGTATCCGATGGGGCTGAGGACGAAACCCTTGTTCCTATTGTCCAGTCCCGCATGAAAATTGACTCGGTAAAAAGAATTGTCGTAATGCAAAGTGAAAACCTGGAAAGTACTTATTATATCCTTAAACATGCCTTTAGCGACCCGAAAATCTCCCAGACCTTCTTTGTGCCTCTGGGATTAGCTTTTCTCATTTATGCTATATTCCTGCTTGCTCATTATCCAGAAGGTGCAATTGTAGGAATTCTAGCAGCTGTCGGGCTTTACATGCTATATAGGGGATTCGGGCTGGATGATATTGTAGCCCTTGAGAAAGAAAGGCTCTGGGATGCTTTCCTGGAACAGAGAATGGTGTTTATCAGTTATATTGCTGCCATACTTACCAGCCTTGTAGCTACTGCATATGGTGCAATGGAAGTATGGAAGCTTTATTCCGAAGGAGGAGTCTCGTATCATGGGACCCTTACTCTTATCTCCGTCTTTGCCAATGCCTCTATCTGGTGGTATGTAGGAGCTCTGCTGATTGCAAATCTGGGAAAGATATTTGATTTAAGGATGGAAGGCAAACCCATATACAAAAATATCTCCATCTCTCTCTTTGTGATCGCAACAGGATTGCTCTTCTGGGGTGCAACCACATACATTTTAGTGGAATTCTCTCTCTCAGAAGGAATTACTAATGACCCCTCCCTGGCACTTCAGTACTTCGTGTATTCAATTACTGTTGCAGTTCTCATCGCTCTTGCGGGGGTAAAATATTCCGTATCAAACCAGGTTTCTGAAAACAAAAGAGGAAAAAAGGAAAAAAGGAAAGAGGAAGTAAAAAATTCCCCTGAAATTGAGTAATTAGCAAAGAGGATTAAAATCATAAAATCATGGTGGAATAAAACAAAATGATGTGAAACAACATCAAAAATCATAAATTGAAGAATAAAAATAAAAAATATCTATTTTTAGAAAAAGAATATCTATTTTTAGAGGATTTCTCTTAATTTAAATACATTTTTTAAATTAAAAATGACGGTTAAAGACAGTTTCGCGAGATCTAGAAATGGAAAACAAAGCTGAAAACATTGACATTGCAGTGCTTGGTGGTGTGGGTTTCAATTTATTCAAGGACTTTAAAGTCCAGCCAGTGCAAACACCATATGGAGAAGTCACCGCCTATTACACAACTTTAAGAGAGAAAAAAATTGCAGTTATTCCCAGACACGCAGGAAAAAATCACATCCCCCCCCACAGGATTAATTACCGAGCAAATGTCTGGGCCGTACAGGCTCTTGGGGCAAAGCGTATAATCTCCACAAACTCGGTTGGGTCAATGAGAGGGCACCCAGCTGGCAGTTTTGTGGTACTTGACGATTTTATAGATTTTACCCGGAGCAGGCCTTCAACCTTTCACGATGATATTACCGTACATGTTGACGTCTTTGAACCCTACTGCCCGGAAATCAGGACAGCCCTGAGAAGTGCCCTCGAAAAACAGGGACTTTCATATACTGAAGGCATTTATGCCTGTACAGAAGGCCCACGCTTCGAAACAAGAGCAGAAATCCGAATGATGAGCCAGTTTGCAGATGTTGTAGGCATGACTGGTGTGCCGGAAGTAACTCTTGCAAAAGAACTCAGCCTCTGTTATGCTTCTCTTGCCATTGTTACAAACCAGGCTTGCGGAATGACCACTCAAAAATTAACAGCAGATGAAGTGACTGAGGTCGTGGGAAAAGCCCAGGATTCTATTTTCGAGATCATCTCGGACACGATCGAGAACATTCAAGAAACCCGAAACTGCAGGTGCAGGTTTTCTAGGGAAGGGGCTTGTCTTTAAGAAACGAATCAAAAAAGGCTATGCTAGAGAGTCTGTAAGTAAAAACCTTCCATCCTAATAAAACCATTCCAATAAAGGATAATTCCATGTTTTCAGTAAATAATTCTTGTAGCTGGTCTCTGAAAATATTCTAGTAAATATTTTTCTCAGAAAACGATTTCAAACCTTCTGAAAAACTTTTTGCAATTACTAAAAGGATTCATTAACTTTAAACCTCCTTTTTATTTATATAATTGTCAAGTAATAAAATATTTATATAATCATGTCGTATAGGTTAGTTCGCTCAGAAAAGACCGATACAGAACTTGTACACAAAATAGAGAAAAAAAGAAGTGTGCGTGTGAACAGATTTGAAGTATAACATATTTGAATGAATATCCGTTACCTCCAATACACCTGTATACGTTATCTCTAATACACTGCTTCTAAAGTAAAAGCATGCTCCTGATAATCAGGAAGGCAGCATAATCTTGGTTTTTAAGCCAAATGGAAGTTTACTTATACCATTCATATATCAGGATAAACAATGACGCTCTGGGTCCTCAGCTACGCTGAAAAATCGAAAGTAATAATAATGGCTATAAAGGACCGGATGAAACAGCCACTTTATTTGGCCGAACTCCACTTAAAGGATAGTTCCAAAGGATCACGCCCTCATAAAATCAGGCTTCTCACCGGCAAGAACAAAGAAGAATTTATTCCTCCTCAGCAGTTTATTGAGCTTTTACGCAATGCAAATAGAATTATGCTTGCAGAAGGAGGGGACCCTGTAAATGAGACTGCTTTTCTGGAAATGCTCAAAGGTTTTCAACTCAATGCAGACAAAGTTAAGATCTGCAAGCACTGCTGGATCAATAAACGTTTCAATTTTGTTAATAGCAAGTCTATAAAGTTCCATAACGACCTCATCTGCTGGGAATGTGCAAAAGAAGAACTCCTGCGTTCAGTGCGCTCAGCAGGTGTGCCGTACGGGAAAAACTCAGTGGATTTCTTTGAACAGGTTCTCTCAAAAACAAGGGACCTGGATAGGACCATTCGAATGTTGAGCCCTGAGAGACTGGATCCAGAGTTTACCCGCTACGATACTATCAGGACAAATCCTTCTGAGGCTACAGTCAGGGTAAAGAATCTTCCCCTTGCAAAGAAATTCAAGGATTTGCTTCTCCAAAAATCCGAAACCCTGCTTCCTGTCCAGGCACTTTCAGTAGAAGCCGGGCTTCTTGAAGGAAAGAACCAGTTTATTGTTTCGGCAACTGCAACCGGAAAGACTCTAATAGGGGAAATGGCAGGCGTCCAGAACCTTCTGGACAAAAAAGGAAAAATGCTTTATCTGGTTCCTCTGGTAGCTCTTGCAAACCAGAAATACGACCAGTTTAAAGAACGCTACTCAAAACTTGGACTAACTACTTCAATAAAAATTGGTGCAATCCTCATAAAGACCTCTCAGCGCGTGAAAATGCAGACCAGTCCAGGTGCAGATATAATTATAGGGACTTACGAGGGCATAGACCATATGCTCCGCTCAGGAAACGCCGACTTTCTGGGCAAAATAGGGACTGTAGTTGTGGACGAGGTCCATATGCTTGAGGATCAGGAAAGGGGGCACAGGCTGGATGGGCTAATTGGAAGATTACGTTATGTAGCACCGACAGCTCAGTTCATCTATCTGTCTGCAACAGTTGCGGAACCTGCAGCTTATGCAAAGAGACTCGAAGCCCGACTTGTCCTTTATGAGCACAGGCCGGTTCCTATTGACAGGCACCTCCTCTTCTGCCAGGACAATGAAAAGGCAAAGCTGATTTCGCAGCTTGCAAAAGAAGAGTATTCAATGCTTTCTTCCAAAAAGCACAGAGGACAGACTATTGTTTTTACAAACTCGCGTAAAAACTGTCATAAGCTTGCAGGAGCCCTTTCAATCCAGGCATCTCCTTATCACGCAGGACTTTCCCAGTATGAGAGAAAAAAGGTTGAAACCCTCTTTGCAAAAGGGCAACTCCCTGTAGTCGTGACAACTGCTGCCCTTGCTGCAGGCGTGGATTTTCCGGCTTCCCAGGTAATATTCGAGTCCCTTGCAATGGGAATAGACTGGATCTCTGTTCAGGATTTCCTGCAGATGAGCGGAAGAGCAGGCAGGCCTGACTACCATGATAGAGGAATTGTCGTGCTTATGCCCGTGCCAGGGAAATCATATTCAGGCTCCCAGTCCGATACTGAAGAGGAAGTTGCAATCAAACTGCTGCAGGGAGAGATGCTTTCTATAGGGGTTGAATATGGAGAGGCCGAGCAGCTTGAAGAAATCCTTGCCTCTGTTGCAGTAACCTCCTCTGTTACGGACCTCAGCATGATCCATAATATGATGTTCGGGAGCTTTGACCTGGAAAAACTAGTTCAGCGGCTGCAGAGTTATCGTTTTGTAGAACGTAAGGGAAACAGGATAACGCTTACGCAATTTGGAAAAATTATTGCATCTCATTTCCTTCCGGTATCCAAAGCTTTCCTGATTCGGGATGCTGTACTTGCTAACAATGATCCCTTAATGATTGTAACAAACCTGGAGTTTTTCGATGCTGCTTACTTTAAGTATGCAAACCAGATCGGAAGTTCCTTGCACGTAAATATGCCCTCCAGGGTTTTTCAGGGCGCAGGCCTTGATATAATCTTTGATGGGGAGTCCCTTTCCCATCTTGACATAAAAATCCGAGAGCTCATGCTGAACTTTGCTTCGGACTTTTTAACATGTGGATGCAGAGACTCGCCTTACTGTGGCTGCGCTGAACAAAGATTCTCGGAAAAAATAATCCAGCTGCGTACTGAAGAGCTGGAACCTGTGCAAATTGTAAAAAAACTTGAAGATAAGTACGGAATTTCCGCATACCAGGGGGACGTTTTCGGGTACCTTGATGATGCCGTACGCAACCTGGATGCTGTGGAACTGATAGCAAAAGTACACGCAAAAAAGGGAGTCGCAGAAGAAGCAAAGAAATTTAAAAAGAAAGTCCAGGGCTAAGATCACAAAAGTTTAGGAATAATGTTTTGACGCATCAAAAACATCATCCATACTATTTAGTCTAGGTCAGCTTAGATTTAATTGGTATAACAGATCTATAGTTACCTTTTTTTTAGATTTAATGGGCACGTTGTGTTAAACAGTAGTTCCGATTAACCCAAGTTCCGAATACCGATTCTAAAACAGTATTTAATATTTTTACTCTACCTAAAATTAATTATGTAGGATCATGGAGTTCGTATGTGTGAAAAAAAACGAGTTCATGACACCTACATGCAACGTTAGCTTGTTAACAACTGCATTTGAAATGCTTAGCAAATATAATATAATAAAATTGCCATCGAACGCAGATTATGAAACTGAAAAAGTCCTAAACGTGTTATTACATGCTGCGACTTCTACTTCTAATTCTCTTGAATCTGCAAGCAATGACCTCAAACGTAAAAATCCTGAAACAAAGATACCTTCATCAGATACTATTTTTAATTATGTAAACTGCAACAACAGTAGTTCCGATTGTGTGAAGTTCCGAATGGCTGAAATAGGTAATTAGTTTTTTCTCTTCGTCCATGTATAAAATGTTACGAATTACCTGGCAAAAATCATTATTCTTGAACGATTCCTCGTACACCATAATTCGAAAACAACATCTGTTCCAAAAAACCTCGTTAGCTACCGCTATCCAATCATTTTATATTTTAGATTAATGTTTGGTTACTACACTTCAGTTAACTGGATGCGTAGTATTCTATCTCTTTCTCGAATATACTTTTTTAATTGACGCAAAAGTAACCTGACCGGCATTCCAACCAGTGATTTTATTCCCCATTTTACAGATATTCCAATGTCTTCATTGATTATTGATTTCATTTCGTGTGCTGTAATTTGCAAGACCGACTTCAACATATTCAAAATGTTATATAATGTACACTGAATTATGAAGAATAACGTTCTTGCTACAGGTGATTTTGTGCATGTACGTATCTTGAAATCGTTTTTTACTCTGTAGCCAGTTTCTATGTTCCATCTTTTTTTGTATTCTTCGGGAATACTCTTCTCGAATTCCTCAATTGACTTCACATCCTTGTTTGTAGCAAACAGGATGTATTCTTTCTTTTCATGAGGTACTGCCACAAGATTAAATTTTGTTCCATTTTCATTAAAATGATATTCAAAAACAGTTGATTTATGCCCATTTTCTTTTTTGAAATTCTCAAGTTTCATTTTGATTTTTTTATTGAGTTTACATGCAATAATAAAATTTATCTTTAGTTTGGCCAATGCAGAAATTGCATCATCATTACAAAATTCTTTATCCAAATATACTGTTCCGATTTTTACACTCATTGTTTCCAATCTTTTAAACAAAAGTTCCATGAGTATTGAATAATCCTTTTTAAGAGCACTGATTGGGATCACATCAAGTGTAAGTTTGTCATCTCCAATGATGTCCAGCGTACAATATTCATATCCCCATGAAGTTCCATTTTTAGGTTTCATGCCTCTAATTAAGGGTGTATTCTTATCACCACAGAATGGCACATGATGAAAATCAATTGCGACATCACGAACTTTACCCTTAAGTTCCATCATTTTGAATATTTCGGGATTGATAGTTCTGAATGAGGAAAGGATGTCTTTAATATTGTTGCAGTTTACATAATTAAAAATAGTATCTGATGAAGGTATCTTTGTTTCAGGATTTTTACGTTTGAGGTCATTGCTTGCAGATTCAAGAGAATTAGAAGTAGAAGTCGCAGCATGTAATAACACGTTTAGGACTTTTTCAGTTTCATAATCTGCGTTCGATGGCAATTTTATTATATTATATTTGCTAAGCATTTCAAATGCAGTTGTTAACAAGCTAACGTTGCATGTAGGTGTCATGGACTCGTTTTTTTTCACACATACGAACTCCATGATCCTACATAATTAATTTTAGGTAGAGTAAAAATATTAAATACTGTTTTAGAATCGGTATTCGGAACTTGGGTTAATCGGAACTACTGAACAATATTAAAGACATCCTTTCCTCATTCAGAACTATCAATCCCGAAATATTCAAAATGATGGAACTTAAGGGTAAAGTTCGTGATGTCGCAATTGATTTTCATCATGTGCCATTCTGTGGTGATAAGAATACACCCTTAATTAGAGGCATGAAACCTAAAAATGGAACTTCATGGGGATATGAATATTGTACGCTGGACATCATTGGAGATGACAAACTTACACTTGATGTGATCCCAATCAGTGCTCTTAAAAAGGATTATTCAATACTCATGGAACTTTTGTTTAAAAGATTGGAAACAATGAGTGTAAAAATCGGAACAGTATATTTGGATAAAGAATTTTGTAATGATGATGCAATTTCTGCATTGGCCAAACTAAAGATAAATTTTATTATTGCATGTAAACTCAATAAAAAAATCAAAATGAAACTTGAGAATTTCAAAAAAGAAAATGGGCATAAATCAACTGTTTTTGAATATCATTTTAATGAAAATGGAACAAAATTTAATCTTGTGGCAGTACCTCATGAAAAGAAAGAATACATCCTGTTTGCTACAAACAAGGATGTGAAGTCAATTGAGGAATTCGAGAAGAGTATTCCCGAAGAATACAAAAAAAGATGGAACATAGAAACTGGCTACAGAGTAAAAAACGATTTCAAGATACGTACATGCACAAAATCACCTGTAGCAAGAACGTTATTCTTCATAATTCAGTGTACATTATACAACATTTTGAATATGTTGAAGTCGGTCTTGCAAATTACAGCACACGAAATGAAATCAATAATCAATGAAGACATTGGAATATCTGTAAAATGGGGAATAAAATCACTGGTTGGAATGCCGGTCAGGTTACTTTTGCGTCAATTAAAAAAGTATATTCGAGAAAGAGATAGAATACTACGCATCCAGTTAACTGAAGTGTAGTAACCAAACATTCACCTAAAATATAAAATGATTGGATAGCGGTAGCTAACGAGGTTTTTTGGAACAGATGTTGTTTTCGAATTATGCTGTACGAGGAATCGTTCAAGAATAATGATTTTTGCCAGGTAATTCGTAACATTTTATACATGGACGAAGAGAAAAAACTAATTACCTATTTCAGCCATTCGGAACTTCACACAATCGGAACTACTGTTAAATATCTATAATTTTTAATCTACTGCAGGGATATAAACTTTTATTAAATTTTTAATTAATTTTCAATATCAACTTTGGTATTCTTGGATTTTCACCTTTACCACCAATTATTTCTTTTCTAAGATTACCTGTACTGATGAAAGTTTTGAAAAAAATGATAGTACTGTGAAAAACCTTCTAAATATGTATGAACTCAGGAACGTTTATGTTGACTCTGTGTATTGTAAATTTACTCAAAAGTAGAATAATAACATTCAGAATTTTAAAAAGATTTCTACTATTCCATTTTTAGAATTCTAAAGACCGGAGTAAAAAACATGGACATAAAAGAAATAAATAGCTATGGGCAGAAACTGGTCGAATGCCTTAAACTCAAGACGTCTCCAGTAGCGGTAAAATTAATTCCGAAAGGAGAGGAGATCCCAGCCGGAATTAGAAAAGTAGATGACGCTATGAGACACTGCCAGTTGGTTGACAGAGTCAGAAGAACAGGTGAGGAATTTTACACTCTTAGTGAAGATCAAATGTGTAAAGGTGGAACTGGTGCAATGGGTCTTGGGGAAATACCTGCAAAAGTAGCCAGCGGGGAGTTCTATTACAAAGGGCTCAAACAATTTAGCTCTCAGGACGCTGCACGGCGGACGGTTGAGATGGTACCTGCCCTTCCACCTAATTCAACAGAGGCTGTCCTGTATGCTCCTCTCGAAAAGACCTCATTTATTCCGGATGTTGTTGTGGTCATCTGTAATCCCAGACAAATTATGTTACTTACACAGGCCTTTGTGTTTAAGGCCGGAGGCAGGCTTGAAGCCAGTTTTGCGGGAAAGCAGAGCCTATGTTCTGACGGAGTTGTACAAGTATATAAAGAAGGCAAAATAGGAGTTACAGTTGGTTGCAGCGGCAGCAGAACTTATACCAAGATCGCAGATGAGGAGATGATAATGGGTATACCTGTTGCACTTCTAGCTGATGTAGCCGCTGGACTCAATGAAATCTGCCCTAGGTGAATACAAAGTCACTTTTTCTCTTTTTATATAGAGGAAAATAAGGTTTTGCTTAGGTTTTACTTTATACTTTGCCTAAATACTTATTGAAATTTCTGAATTTAGTCAGGAAATATATTTGGTGAAAAGACTTTTTTAACCTTTCTTTTCACTTTATTATTTTGACAAATCTTTTAGGTTCCTTTGGTTTGACAATTTAATTTTAAGATTTAATATTTCTAACTTTTATGCTTTCAGTAAGAGTTAGATGAAGTGTTATGTATTCTTTTAAGGAAAAACATTAATTACCTTAATTTCTAGAAAAAAGAAGTAATCTTCAATTAGAAATGGATTTAAGAGGAAATTACTGCTATGACTCCTGCACAGCCGACCCAAAATTATACTCCTCATCCTCCTGAGGACTACGATGCCAATATATCCAGTCTCCTTCCTTACTACTCTTTTTTTCATCAAGAGATTCTTAACCTTGTCAAATCGCTTCCTTCCATCCCTAAAATATGGCTGGATACCGGATGCGGAACAGGATCTCTGGTCAGTAAGGCTATTAATGAATTCCCGAATACTAAGTTCCTTTTAGTAGACCCCTGGGAAAATATGCTGGAGCAAGCAAGGAATAAATTATCTTCGTGCCCTGCAGAAAGGCTGGAATTCCTGAGAGCTTTTGCTACACAGGAATTGTCTCAAGAATTAGAGGAAAAACCAGATGTCATCACTGCTATCCAGTGCCATCACTACCTTAGCCGAGAGGGCAGGGCTAAAGCCACCAGAGTATGCTATGATCTGCTCAAAGAAGGTGGAATCTACATCACATTTGAGAATATTAGGCCGCTAACTGAAGAAGGAATTAATATAGGAAAGCGGTACTGGAGAAACTTTCAGTTGAAGCACGGCAGGAATGAAGATGAAATCAAGAAACATCTGGAACGTTTTGATACTGAATATTTCCCCATAACTGTAGAAGACCATCTGGAACTGTTGAGAAAAACAGGATTCAAGACAGTAGAATTGTTCTGGTATTCTTATATGCAGGCTGGGTTTTACTGTATAAAATAACGATGTTTACTTCTATGAGATTTCTATCTATGAAATCTCGCCGATTTTAAATTACTTTTTGTACAAATTATAGGATTTCCTTAATTTACAAAATCAGGTTTTTCAACGCATGCTCAACGTTTGAGAGAATAAACTTCGACCATATGATGCGGGTGGTACCGCATCTTTGCTTCTCGAAGACCTGGGACACCAAGATCACTTTCCCGATTGATATATTTCACCTCGCCGGCAAGGACCTCTGCAGTCTTCACGTTAATTATTTTATAGATTCCTTCGTACTCCGGCAGCCCTTTTTCAAAATGCACGACTGCAGTATCGGCATTGAGACGTTCAAAAAGAGAAATAGCGCCTACCTGCGAATCGACTCTTATCAAGAGGCCCTGCAGGGAAAGTTCGGACAAATGTTCAACCGCGTAGGAGGTTGCTTCTATCTCATGAGCAAGGAAGGAGTCACTCTCACACTTTTTCAATTCACACCACTTCTCCAGGAAACTAATCAGCTCTTCCCGGTTTCCTGGAGTGATAGGCTCGACCGTGTGCTTGTAGTTCTTCCGAAACTTGTGGATCTGGCTGCGTATCTTAAGGTAGTGCTTTCCATGTAGTTCCGCAAGGTCTGAAGCCCTATAAACGTAATCGGAATGGTCCCTATCCGGCATCAGTACAAGACAGGGATCTATCTCATGCATCCACTGTGCCGTATCAGGATCGATATGAGTAAGAGGAGTTTCGTCACCCACGTCCAGAACCAGCTTTAAAAGTGCACGCATAAGCTCCGGGTCACGTGGACCTATTGGCGGGCGGAATCGTGTCGCTCCTTCGAAGGTGCTCGAAATAATAACATTTCCATTCACATACGCGTACCTGTAGTGCGCAAAATTGTTCCAGCAAACCATATTCGTGAATGTGTTACTGCTATGGATTTGTGGGTAAAGCGTGTAATGGCGCTCAAAAAAGGCTCGATCTGCAAATGTGACCGGTTTGAAATCTTCCTGACCAAGCATCATTGATTACTCCTGTAGGTCAGGGGATGCCCTCTCCATGTGGGAAAAGTCAGCAATTGGTGGAGAATTTTTCCCATCAGGGCTTGGTAATAAGGCTTCAAATACATTGTCTAAGCCTTCGTATTGCACTCCCGACTCCATGATTTAGAGAGAACCGGGAAAATCCCTTCTTTCTTTTTAAGTTCATAAGTTCTGACAAGGACATCTGGATTATCACTAGTCCTGAAATAAAAAATCTGAAATGATGCATTAGGATCTGAGGGCATTTTCATCTGTTTTATCAACTCTCAGTTACTTTCTGGCTGATTCAATATCACCAACATCCACTACAGCTAACGCTTAAAAAACAGATAATAATTCATATTAACTCTATTTTAAATTTTCATTCAAAATCTTTATATTAAGCTTAAAAGTTTTTTAGAATAAGCACTAATAGGTAATAAAAATAAGAAGGTATAATACTTAAATAATTAAAACGGCCTACTTATTCTAATATATGTAATTGACAAAAAACTAAATTAGACCAAATTAATGCAAATGAGGTGTAATTAAGACAAGTTTATGTTACTATAAATAAGGCTAGTAATTGGGTCCTTATACCCTTGTGCCTTTTATTCATGAAAATATTTGCCTATAAAAAATCGTGTGTATAAAAGATTATGCCTATAAAGCGCTAAATTTTTATTCTTTACAGATCTTACGCAGCCTTAGTCTATGCACATCGTTTTTCTATTACATTTACAATATCGCTATAAATTTAAGTTGTTTCTTGGTTTGCTTAAATATGCCTTTCTGCCTTTATACTTAACATGTGACATGGAACATTGCAGCGATTCTACCTTCAATTTCGTTCCAGCGTTCAATTGCCCAGGGAGTTGGAAGCAGTTCTATACCGCACTTTTTCCCCCTGAAAAAATCTTCAGCTTCCTCCGAAAGTTTGACAAAACCTGTTTGCCCTGTTCCTATAATGATTTTTTCGGTTCCTTCTTCGTAGATCTGCTTTGCTTCTTCTAGCGAGACTTTATGGGAGGTTCCGTATAATTCCTTTGACAGTCCTTTCTCTCTTTTTTCCACCTGCCCGTTAAGGCGAATGAGAATATCATAATCAAAGGTTTTTCCATCCACTGTAATCGAACCAAAATTCGTAGAATCAATCTTTGGCTTCATGGTTTTTCCTCTGAGATTAGAATCATACAGCGATAAAATCAAACAGCTATAAAATCAAACAGCTATAAAATCAAACAGCTATAAAATCAAATATCTAATTCATTTTACAATTATGTAAGTCTGTAGGTTATAGGATGATTGGATACTATTATACAGGAATAGGTTCATGATTACTAATAAAAGCTATCAATTGCTAATTTAATTATAGAGGTTTTTCTAAAGATGGTACATTCTTAATTATAAAAGCTTTTCAGGATTGCTTTACAGATGGAACTCTCAATTGTTAGAGCTACAAGGTTTGAGAAACAAATCTCGAATCTCAGGATGAAATCTTAGGATAAGCTCGTCTCCAATTCCACCTAGTACCATGAAAACCCAAATATAGAACATATTATTCTGGTGACTTCCATCAGCTGATATTGTTTTGATCAAATTGATGATACACAATTAAGTTTTCATGGTACTAGTACCGTGACAACTTAGTTGTGAGTCACTTATATAGTTTAAGTTCTTTTTATATCATATGTTAAATATTAATCTTAAAAATAATGAAGTGAAATTCCTTACAAACTTTATAAAAAAAGGAATGAAAAATGCAAGATCTCTTACCAGAGCACGTATTCTACTACTAGCAAATCAGGGAAAAGGGGACACTGAGATTGCAAAAACATTAGGTGTTGGTAGAAGTACTGCTTTAAGGATAAGGAAAAGATATCTTGAAGAAGGTCTACAAAGTGCTTTGGTAGATAAACCAAGATCAGGTCAACCTGAAAAATATAGTCAAAAGCATGTTGCAGAAATAATAGCTCTAGCATGCACAAAGTCTCCTGAAGGAAGAAAAAGATGGTCGCTTGCACTCCTTTGTGAGGAACTGATAAAAAAAGAAGGATTTGAAACGATAAACAAAGAAACTATCAGACTTATTTTGAAAAAAAACAAACTTAAACCCTGACTGAAAAAAATGTGGTGTATTCAGACGATTGATTCTGAGTTCAGAAAGAGAATGTACGACGTTCTTGACCTATACGAAGAAGATTACGACCCGAAAAGACCTATTGTCTGTCTCGATGAGAAATCGAAACAACTTATCGAAGATAAGCGAAAGCCCATTCCAATGAAGCCTGGAAGTCCAGAAAAGTATGATTATGAGTACATCAGAAATGGAACAGCAAACATATTTATGGCTGTAGAATTCAAAGCAGGAAAAAGGGTCACTCAAGTTACTGAAAGAAGAACAATGACAGATTTTGCACAATTCATGAAAGTTCTTGTCATTGATGAATATTCAGAAACTGAAGTAGTCCGGGTAGTTTCAGATAATCTAAATATCCACAAAGAGAAAGCATTCTATGAGGCATTCAGCGAGGATGAAGCAAAAAAAATACTGAAAAAGATAGAGTTCCATTACACACCAAAGCATGCAAGTTGGCTAAACGCTGCAGAAATAGAGATTGGTGTGATGGATGAAGATTGTACTGATAGGCGAATAGGTGACATTGGAATGCTTACTAATGAAGTGGCTGCATGGACCAAGAGAAGAAATGAAAATAAAAAGAAAATAAACTGGAAGTTCACCAAGAAGATTGCTGATGGGAAGATGTCCAAATATTATGTTTCATAATTAAATTGTCAAGGTACTAGTTATAATGAGGATGCTTATTTAGTCGCTCAGCTTTAATCAATTATTCTCCTAATAGGTCAAAAGGATTATTACTTTACTTATGATTTTTTTATGAAATTAAAAGTTGATTAAAATTCATTTTTTAAAATCGAATCTCACTAATTTTTTGTTTTTAAAAGTAAATTTATATTTAAGCCAGCAAATTTAGGACTGTCAATCTACAAATATCTTTATGATAATTAGAATTAAGAGTGATTCACTCCTTCAATTGAGTAGTTTGTTGCATAAAATTTCAAATTTCTAAATTGCAATATTTGACAGGCCGTCTGTGCCTTATTAGCCTCAAGTATGTGTTCCATAAAATATATTTGGGATATAAATTAGATTAGTTTTTATAAATGCAGCTCTATGCCATATATCAAAAAATTATCACATATGCGAATTATACATTTTGAAGGTTTTATGGCTGCGACAATAAAAACTGATAAAAATTAATTAGATTTTATACTGACTGTTGATAAAAAAATCTCACATGAGTATGAATAGAAATCCGGGTCATCTAAGAAAACAAATTTTTGATGTCTGAACTAATGCACTAGTTCGTTGTCAGCTTAGTGTTTTGCTATGCATCGTATTCTAAAGTAGCTATTAATTGACTGTTGGGATAAATTATTGAAAAAGGTGAGTATAAGGCCCCAAATAATTTCTTAAAACGAAAAATTGATCATTTTTTCACAGCCGTCAGTAACTTGCCTCCAGGTTTTTCTCAACATGGAGATTTAGAGTTAAAATTAAGGGATAAAAATGGACGGAAAATATCTCAAATACATACAGCAAAACAGGAAAAAAATAGGAGTTTCCGTTGTAATTTTAATTTTCTTGATTGCACTGGGAATAGCCTTTCTTTCCAGCAAACCAACCACGCCCCCAATTACACCTTTAAATAAGACTATTTATGTAGCTGGGGATGGAAGTGGAGACTTCAACTGTGATGGAAGTGATGACCAGGTAGAGATAAATCAAGCTCTTGCATATGTTGTAGAAAATCCTGAGTGCACAACTGTCCACCTTAAAGGGTCGTTTACGTATGTTATCAACGATACTCTTCTAATTGGAAGCAACACTATTCTCGAAGGAGATTCAACTGCCGTGATTAAACTTGCTGATCACGCAAGCTGGCCTTCTATGAAACCCCTTATCCAGCAAATGAGCAATTCGGGAAACGAAAATATTACGGTAAGGGGTTTTGAGATTAATGGAAACTATGCAGGTAATCGTGAAATCACATTGGGTAGAGGATACTATAATTTGATTTATTTTACTAACTGTAAAAACGTGAAAGTTTATGATATGCATATGCATCGTGGAATGGGAGATGGGCTGAGAGTAGAGAGTAGTTCCAATATTCAGTTTTATAATAATGAAGTGTTTAAGCTAGGCCATGATGGTCTGTATGCCATTGGTTGCCTGAATGTAGAGGCCTGGAACAATAAAATAACCTGCAGGACTGATAGTGGTCTTAGAGTCGTGGGATTCAAACCATGTAAAATTCCATGATAACAAAATTGACTCGTTTTATCACTGGAGTGCAGGCAGCTCAGGAATCCAGATCGAAAAGTCAACAGGCGTTGTTAACGATGTAGAAGTATATAATAACACTATTCATAACACCTATGGGCCTGGAATCTGGCTGATAGGTTATGGGGAGTCTTATCCTAAGAAAGAAGCACAGAATATTCACATTCATCACAATACCTTCTATACTACTGGTACGAACCCAAGTATTGATTGGGTAGGAGGTATAGTCACCAGCGGCTTTTACGATACCCTTATTGAGAACAACGTATTTGATGGCGTATACCATGCTGCAGTTACCCACATGTATCCTACAGGTGATGGGTATCCCACTGATCTTTCCCCTCAAGGTAAAGGGCATACAACAATCGTCCGCAATAACATAATCATAAATACCCAGAAACGCACAAAAGATCCGAGCGGCACCGGGTATGCAGTGATTAATTATCTATCTGAAACTCATACCTTCGTGCTGGAAAATAATTGCCTTTACAATAATGTTGGTGGGAATTACATAGGTGCGAACTCAACCACTGACATCTATGCAGCCCCTCTCTTTGTAAATCAAAAGAACCATGATTACCACCTGAAAAAAGGTTCCCCCTGTATTGGCGCCGGGTATCCTTCTTCTGGTTCTTCAAAAGGGTCTGGAGTAAATGGTAGCCGTATAAACATAGGAAGGTATTAAACTGAAACTCACCAGGCATGAAAATCCAGGCAATCGGATCCGGACCATAGGATGATTATGCCTGGATTTTAATTTTGTAGCCGAGTTTTTAATCAGACTGAGAATGTTCAGCCAGGATTCCCAATACAAGATTTAACTTACTGGCAGGAAATTGCCCAGAGTTTCTTAATCTACGTGATTGAAACTATGTACATATCGACTCTGCACATATCGACCATAAGTGAGTAATACCATCTGGCCATTTTACAAAAACAGTCTCATTCTAGAAAGAACAGCGGTTGTCTGTTTAAACGAGAAACATGGAAAATTATTTTATAGCCCACTTCCCACAGAAATCTACAAGATACCACCCATTTTCTCAATACGGCAGTGACTTAAATACCGAAAAGATGCAACAGGCTCTGAGTTTTTGGATAAGTTAAAGAAAAAAACTAAATTGAAAGGATAAATTGTTGTTGAAAAACGTGAATGAAATATATAATAGGGATTTGATCCTGAAAACCTCAACTACGAATAAACAAGAAATCAATAGAGGCACCAGGGAATAAAAGCCCTGGTGGCACTTTGGTAATATCTGGAAGGCCTGCAATCAGGATTACAGCTTTTAATACCTTCATATACTGATTTTAAAAATTGCCTTTCAGGTGCACGAAAGAACAAGACACGTGAAATAGTTATTCTTTGCTTATTTCTTTCTTATCGGGTTTGACCTCGATTTTCTTTAATCTGCTTTTTTCACCCTCTTTGTGCTCTCCCTCTTCCATTTCTTTTCTGAATTCTATGTAATCTCTCTCGACTTCTTCAAGCTTGTTTTCCATTTATGACCTCCATACAATATTAGCAGGATACACTCTATTTATATATTTCTGTAACTCTGTCCTAGTAAGTTGTACTTATTTGAAGTTCAAAATGGTGCCTTTCAAAAAGATATGCTTCTTTAAAGCCTAAGTTCAAGAATCCAAAGAAAAAAAGAGCTCACATTTTATAGATTACTCTTATCAATCAGAAAGCAATTAAACACCAAGAAAGGATAAACCTTTTTGAAAATTGTGATAAAATTCAAAATTTCTATATACATACAATTATAAATATATTTTTTATATGAAAAATTAAATAAAAAGGTACATATGTGTTCCGATGGATAATATATTTTGAGGATAAATAGAGGTTGAAAAAAGTAGTGTATTTAAGTCCCACAGATACCATTACCCCCCAACTGTAATCCAGACCATACTCCCCCAAGTATGATAGTTTGATGAAGGGTTTGGAACCTTTTAAAATATTTTTTGTAACGTATTGCCTCTATTTTACATCTCTTCTCTAGATTTTAATAAGAGCAGAATCTATATTAAATGATTTATTCAAAAAAATGCATATTATTTAAAATTATGTTTCGGTTTTAACTTTTAATGCTATTAAAATGAACTATAGAGGCGTCAGAAACTAAAAAGCTCTGGTATAATTTTTGGTAATGATTAAGGAAAAGTTAACAAATAACTTCAAGTTTTCACCTTGAGAATGGCTCTGCAATTCCATTCACCAAATAATCAACAAAGACAATATCGGTAACTAAAATACATGAAATTATATTTTTGTCATTCCTAAGAGATATTCTCACCCAATACCATATTTACAAAGCTAATCAAATTAACAGCCTACTTGTATATTTATATGCCATTATACAAATTTAAATTAAATTGTGTCTTTTTTATGAACTCATCAATATTCTATATTTAATTTATATTATATATTGGAATGTTGGAAATCCCCAAATCAAATTTAACGGGTTTAATAAGGGTCATCTGCCCGCATTCCTCCATTCAAGTGCGATGGGGTTTTCTCTCCATCTACCTCGCATGCCCTTCATAAATTATTTTCCAAAGTCAGGCAAGGGGAGCGATAAACCCTTGCCTTTGTTTGATGAAAAAAGCGTCTAGTGATCCCCCAATCATTAGACAAATAATTAAACGACGTTCACTCCTATAAAACTTATGGAAGAAATTTTTCTGAAGATTATTTCGAAAAAAAGGTGAAAGAATTGAACCAACTTATATAATCAGAGAGCAATTGAAGCACCTAGAGCTAAAAAACCCTGGTGGCGATTCTGGTAATAACAACTTATTTCCTTCACTTACAACAGCTACGTTTTCAGATATAATGTAGCTTTAATGATACCTGAAAATAAGGCAAAACCTTTGATTCCAATGGAAATACAAAAATAAAAAGTAAGTTATGACCTTTGTTTCCTGTGTAAGCGCATTTATTATCCCATATACAAAAAAGAAATAACGATTAACCATTTGATTTAAAAATTTACTAAATTCATACATATAGGTTCAAACAAAATAAACCTAACATAACATATAAAAGTAGCTTCAAAATAATAAACCACAGCAGTTAAACAATTATTGATGAGATAATTTCCACGGGAAACCGAGGTACAAATGCAAATTTTGAGGCAATAAACACCATTTTTTTCTTTCTAATGACTATCTAAGTGTATATGGAAAATTTTATAAAAGGCTGAAGACAGCAACTTTCACCTTAAATAATAACTGTTCAGAAAGAATTCTCGCTATATTTTCGTTCAATAATCGTAGTCAACTACAAAGAAAACCACGTTTTATTATAGAGCTATAAAAGGTCTTCCAGGTCCAGACTTTAATCAATCAAAAAGCAATTGAAGCACCAGGGAAGAAAATTATTTATTTTTCCCGAAAGATTAAAAATATCTTTAAATAGTAATAAATGTAATCTCTGGTGTATAATTTACTAACTTTTGATTAATTCTTGGTGGTTGGCTGAGTGGAAGATGTTTCTTTACTGTTACTTCTTTTTTCAGTTTTTGGAGGTTACCTGCTTGGCATAATCTCCGGACTTCTGCCAGGGATACACAACAATAATTTTGCGCTTCTTTTAGTAGCCCTTGCCCCTTCTCTGGCCGAAAAAGGCATCGCTCCTTTCTACATAGCTGTAATTATTATATCAAATGCGGTTGCGCAAACTTTCCATGACATTATTCCTTCAGTATTTTTGGGTGCGCCTGATGGAGATACAGCACTTGCAGTCCTGCCAGGACACAGGCTCCTTCTCGATGGGGCAGGAGCTGAAGCAGTTCGTCTTTCTGCCATCGGAAGTGCTGGCTCTGTGGTTTCATCTCTCTTTTTTGTGATTCCGATCTCTCTTTTTTTTAAAACGATTTACCCTTTCCTGGAAGAGCATATGGCATTGGTTTTGATCTCAATTGTGTTTTTAATGCTGGCAAGTGAGAAAGGCGAACAATCACAGGATCAGGGCTCGCTTTCGAAATATAAATGCAAGGCCTTTGCCCTGATTTTATTTTTGATTACAGGAGTGCTAGGACTCTTTGCTTTTTCCAGAGAATCTCTAATGATTCCGATAATAAGTTTTGGAGAACCTTCAGCTCTCCTGCCTCTATTGAGCGGGCTTTTCGGAGCATCTCAACTCATTATAAGCCTGTTTACAAGTTCGAAAATTCCTGAGGAATCTGTTTCTGCACTTAAGCTCTCTCAGAAAAGAATTGTACGGGGAATTCTTACAGGCAGCGCTGCAGGTTCTCTTGTGGCATGGCTGCCAGGACTCTCCTCAGCAATTGCAGCCCTTCTGGCAGGACTTTTTATAAAAGCGGATTTCGATAAAATATCTCTTAAGAAAAAGATCCCTGAACCCGAACTGGGAATACACAGGACTTTTCTCTATTCTGATCTTTCTGCCCGCAACCCTGATACGCTTGCGAGTTCTAAGGAATTCATAGTCTCGATGTCCGGGGTGAACACTTCCAATGCTATTTTCGGGCTGGTAGCTTTTGTGGTTATCGGAAGAACTCGAAGCGGTGCAATGGTTGCTGTTGAAGAAATCTTGGGAACCGATTCGCTTGAGTTATCAGTACTTCTGCTCTTCTTTGCCTCAATGGTCTTGACAGCCCTGTTTTCCTATTTTTCCACGGTTTGGATTGGAAACAATGCCCATCACCTTCTCCAGAAACTTGATTACACAAAACTCTGTACTGGTGTGCTGATCGGACTTGCAGTAATGGTCGTTCTCTTCACCGGGCTTTTCGGGCTTTTTATTTTTGTGATCTCGACCCCCATAGGAATGCTTTCATCCTTCATGAATGTCAGAAAATCCCATGCAATGGGGGTTATCTTACTGCCTGTCATTCTATACTTTATATAAGAAATATAAGAAAAATAAATTTGACATGAAAGTTCTTTCAAGTACTTTCATTTATTTGTGCCTGTTATTCGAAGAGTTTTATTTTCATTTTTTAGAAAAACTGAATAATAAGCAAATAATGCAGATTCTACACAAGAATTCTACCTGAGTTCCAAAATATTAAGCGCATAAGCCTAAAATTCAAATCTGCAGATACTTTTTTTCTCTTGGGCTTATACGTGTTAAGCAGCTTTTCCTACAATTGCCCGTAGTCCTTCAACCAGATCTTTGAGCAGCTTTGCGGGAATGCCGACTGTCAATTCCGATTCCTGGATGCCTGTATAAGTCCTGCTGCCTGAACAGCCAACAGTTATCCCCATTTTACCTGTCAGGTACGGCTGGGCAACGGCATCGGAACAGAGACTTTGTTTGCCTGCAAACTCGGCTTCAACCCTGCCACCTTCATTATAGAGGATTGCCTGGGTCAGGAGCATAACCTGCTTTGGGGAGCAAATGATCACAACAACATCAGGCATGAAGCTGGCACTTTCAAGAGGTGCGTAAATGCTCGCAATTTTTGACTCTGCATCAATCCTGGGAACTCTCTCAATGGTTCTTTTGGAGGCTTCAAGGCTTTTAAAATGCTTCAGGGTTCCATAATAGAATTCCCCGCTTGCAACATTCGGAGGCAGATGCCCAAGACCAAGGGCTCCTGCCCCTCCTTTGCATGTCTGGTCTTCCAGGGTTGCGTAAAACTCTTCTCTTGTTTTGCGCACGCGGTCCATTATCTGACAATGTCTCATTGCCTGATCAATTTTTTGAATATTTTCCGGAACTTTCTCCCCTTTAGGAAGCAGGGCAACTGCTACAGGGGAAGTCTCTAGTTTAAGTAACTCGATCATTTCCTTGCCATACGCATTGATTTCCTTTATTTGCTCGGGACTGGCTGTTTCCATATAAATCATTCCTGATATAATTTTATTTTCAGATACTTTGAAGCCATGGAATAAATAGAATTCCTAAACAATTGTTATTCCTATTTTTGCATTCATAAAAGAGTTATTTACTTGCTGTAAAGATCCTTAATTCCATAAACTAATACTTGAAAAATATAAAACTTGAAATGTAATGGATCGAAATTTTGTAAGAACAAAAAATATCGATAATTAGGAAAAGTATGTAAAATGAAAGAGTAAATTAAAATAGCGGATTAAGTCAAAAGAATAAAATAAAGAGTAGATGAAGGTAGTATCGGATAGAAAATAAAGATAAAGATCCAATAAAGATAAAGGCCAAATAAAGGTAAAGATCCGGATCCGACCATATTAAAAATAACAAACTAAAAGGGGTTTACAGGAGCATGAAAGCACAACTTGAACAGCGTTTGATTGAGCTCAGAAAAGAATACGAATCAGGACAAAGAATAAGGGAAGAAATTGAGTTAAAGCTTGCCGAACTTGAAAAAAGAAAGGCTAGCCTGAGCGAAACCCTCCTCCGAATTAGCGGAGCAATCGACTTACTCGAAGAGGTACTTGAAGTAAGCGGGAGTGTAAAGGAGATGCAGATTAAGGAGGATCTCACTGCGGTAGGTATTGTAGAGGTCCCGGATCTTGTAAGGCAGTCCCTTGAAAAAGCCAAAAAAACTCTTGAAGAAGCAGGACTTACAGCAGGAGAAATAGTCGAGCAAAAAGGGGTTTTACCTATAGGGGTCATGATTGGGGACGTTCTCAGGCAGGAACCAAGGCCAGGAACAAAATTACCAGCCGGATCAGCTATAAAGCTTGTAGTTGCGGCAAAAGGGAAATTTATGCCCTCTCTTGATAAAAGATCAGCATGCAACTGTGTTTCCGACCGCGACTGAGGACAAAGAGGGTTTAATATTGGAGGCTTATTCCAGCAAAATAGACGGCTACTTGAGTGAACTAAAAGATCACGCCAGAGCAGCTATCTCAGCTTTTGGTGTTCTTGAGAGTTCAGAAAGTCGAGTATCTTTAAGATTTTGTGTTCAAAAGTTCCTCTATGAATGTGAGGAAATCTCAAAGATTCTATGGAGCAGCAATAATAAAAAACTCCGAAAACACATAAAGACCGTACTCTCCATATCAGGCGATTCTCCTTTTTCTCCTGCTGCTTTCTCCGGGCTGAGGACAGTCCTTAGAGGAACAGAAAAAGCTGAAGGAACAGAGAAAAAACTGAAAAATAAACGAGTGGGAAATACACAGGAAGAAAATACCGGCCCCGAAGAGCCGGCAGCTCTCTCATACAATCCTGAAACAAAAATACTTACATTTGATGGGAAAAATTACGAAATTCAGCCTCTCCTCCTGGGTGCAAGGGACCTATATGCTTCCCTTCCGTTCTTCAAAGAATTTCAAGAATGTACTGAAAGACTTGAAAGAAATCCTGAGGATGCCACTGCCCTTTTTCAGAAAGCTGTGCTCCTGTATAAGACAAGGCGGTTTGAAGCTGCCCTGCAGCTTATTGCACAGGTACTGAAAATTGTCCCTGATGATTACAGAGTCTGGTATAACAGAGGTGTAATCCTGGAGGAAATGGGCCTGACTGAAGAAGCACTTGCGGCTTATAACAGGACAATCGAGCTCGAACCTTCTTTTGAAATAGCCTGGGATAGTAAAGGAGTTGTTCTTGCAAGGCTTGGCAGGTCTGAAGAAGCTCTTGAGACCTACGAAAAAGTCCTTCTAAGATATCCCAAATTTGCCGAAGCCTGGGCAGGAAAAGGCTCAATCCTTCTGACCCTTGACAAGAAAGAAGAAGCCCTTGAGGCTTATAGTTTGGCTCTTAAAATCAGGCCTGATTATCTTGAGGCCCTTACCTCTACCAGCAGCCTGCTTTCCCGACTCAACAGATTTGAGGAAGCCCTGGATACATATGATAAAGCTCTTCAGCTTGCCCCGACAGAGCCAGAGCTCTGGGCAGGCAGGAGTTTTGTCCTTCTGGAACTTAATAGATACGAAGAAGCGCTGCAAAACTGCAACAAATCCCTGGAGTTGAAACCAGGTTTTATTCCCGCCCTTGAGATCAAGGTAAAAATTCTCTCCGAAATCAGCAGGCAGTCCAGGGCCTCTGATTAATTTCTTTTTCGTATACTTTTGTTGTAACTCTTGAGCGTGTCTTAAAATTAAACCTGATCCCACAATTGGAATATGACTCATTCATTACACCCATAATCCAAATGGAGAAATGGTTTGAATTTTAAGACAGCCTCTTACCTTTTTTAACTATTGATTTCCTCATTACCTTGAGCAATAAGGTTGTTTCAATTTTGGTTTTTCAATAACGTCCTAAAATAATTAGTGGAATAATCGCAATTATGGAAAAAAAGAGAAGGAGAGAGCACATGAGGAAAAAATCCTCATGTACTTCAATGCCAAATGAAGAGACAGATTGCTGGCATATAAAGTAGAGTTAGTAAAATTCTCTAATTGTATCCTTTTAATTTGGGAATAATCCTGTGAACCCGCTTTTGATACTCCCGATATTCATCGCCAAACTGTGCCACCAGCCTGCTTTCCCAGTGCAAGGAACCCAGATACAGGTATACAGCGGTCAAAATGTATATGATAAGCCGATTAACGGTCATAACGGGAGTGAGCAGCATCATTATCAGTCCTGAGAGCAGGAAGGGATCCCTTACCCATCGGTAAAGGCCCCGGATATTTAAGGGGGTTGCTTCAGGAGTCTCTGGTCCAGATAACTGTGAGCTTATCTTGAACCTATGGGGTCCATCAACAAACAAAGCTATGGGTGCAGCAATTGAAGCAATAAGCTGTCCACCAACCATCAGCCAGCGCAAGGGAGAAGGTATTGAGTAGAGAATCCGTCCTGGTTTTTTGTAGAGCTGGTAGGCGAGCGGCGATAACGTTAGCACTGTTATGAGGCTGTATACTGGCAAATAAAATCTGTCTATCTTGGGACCAAAGACTCGCATAATTAAACGTTTGGAGGGCAGGCTTGCTATAAGGCTGTGAATAGCTGCGAATGCGACCAGACGAAGAACAAGGCTAATTATGGAAGAAACCATTCTATAACCTCCTTTTTTAATTGAATAACTTGCGTTTGTCGAGTTGCGCCAGCCGAATTCCGCTTCGGCAGCGCGGTGTCCTTCCCGAGTTTCGCTTCGGGAGCACGAAGTCCTTTTCGCTTCGCTCAAGAGGACTGATTTATGGTAAAGTTTCATCAATCTATTATTTATGTGAGTGTTCTTTCTATTTGATGAATTTAACTTATATAGCTATCAATTATGAAGCAACATCATTAGTCTATAACAGAGCTTTTCACGTACATAGTGTGGCCCTCCAGTAATAGTGTGATGTAGCAAAAGTAGTGTTGGTGTGCCATTCCTAAATATAGAAAATTTCGCTTAGTTTTATCTGTAAAAGCCTTTACTTTTTTCATTTTGTTTCTACTTTTTCGGATGGGCCGAACTTTCGCTTGATGGAAAAACGTGTTCAATATAATGAGTATGGTTTTCAGGTTAAGTTCTGCCTGATGTTTAGCTATCCAAATTGTATCTCAGGAATGCCTGATCCTTTAACTTGTATCGAAAAATAACCATTAGAATAGCTTAAAAGCAAAAATAGGTTTATCCCTTTTGCATTAAAGCTTTTATATCAAATATTGTTATTAAACCCGGAAACAAACTACTTTAATAGACAATTTGTTTCATTTCAAACGATTAGCCAATATTTGTAGCCGTTGTTTTGCAGTTATACCTAAAAAGCATACTCCAATTTTATAATCAAAACATATATGACAATTATACGGGATGGCTGCTTCCTACTATAATCAGAAAGCCTAAAGTGTTCTCTTCGACTGATTGAGAAGGATATAAGGAGTTTAAAATGAGAGAAAAAGAAAAAATGCTAGCAGGCAAACCATATAGAGCTTTTGGGGAAGAACTACTGGCAGAACGTCAGGCTGCAAAGGAATTGATTTTTGAATTTAATTCTCTGCACCCCAGTAAAATTGAGCAGCGTAACAAGATCATTCAAAGACTCTTTGGCAAAATAGGCAAGAACTTCATTATTGAACCACCCTTTCGCTGTGATTATGGATACAATATTTTGGTAGGGGAGAATTTTTATGCAAATTATAATTGCACTATTCTCGACTGCGCCAAGGTTACCATAGGCGACAATGCTTTTATCGCACCTAACGTGAGCCTTTTTACTGCGGGACATCCCGTGCATCCCGAAGTACGGAATAACCAGTTGGAATATGCCCTTCCTATTTTCATAGGTAACAATGTTTGGCTTGGTGGTGGCGCTATTGTGAACCCGGGTGTTACCATTGGCGATAATACCGTCATCGGTTCCGGAAGTGTCGTGACAAAGGATATTCCGGCCAATGTGATAGCTGTTGGCAATCCGTGCAGGGTGAGACGCAAAATTACAGAAAAAGATAAAATTAGTTTTTTGGAGATGTTGAGTAATGAATAAAAAAATACTGATACTTACTGGCAGTCCACGAAAGAACGGAAATAGCGATATGCTGGCAGATGCCTTTATGAAAGGAGCACAGGAAAAGGGGCACACAGTAAATAAAATCGAAGTGGCAAACCTCAATATTAGCGGATGTAATGCCTGTACTATGTGCTGGACAAAGGATGGAGCCTGTGTTCAATGTGACGATATGGCAGAAATTGAACCACTGCTAGAAAGTGCAGATATGCTTGTACTAGTTTCTCCTTTATACTTTTTTGGGATTACAGCACAGTTAAAGAGTGTAATTGACAGATTGTGTGCTTACTGTGTGGGTAACTGTAAAAAACCGCTTAAAATAAAGGAATCTGCTTTAATTATGTGCGGAGAGTGTGACGAAGAACGATTTTACAGCGGTGCCATAGATACTTACAAGCATACGGCAGATTATATGAAATGGGAAGACAGAGGTATCTTAATCGCTACCAGCGTATCTGCAAAAGGAGATGTTTTAAAAGGAGATTGGCTAACTAAAGCACAAACCTTTGGCGCTAGTATTTAAAGAACAGTCGAGTTGCGTCGAGTTGGTCGAGTTGCGGCTCGACGATGCGCGGTCCTTTTCGCTACGCTTTGCTTCGCTCAAGAGGACTAATTTTTGGCGGAGTTAAATAATTTATTTTTACTTTTTGGTCTTCAAGTGTTTAAAAAGGGTAATTGTGGAAAATGACAAATAGATATTGTGCATACTCTCGTTAGCGATAAGTTCACTAATAAAATGACACTTCTGTGAAGATGCGTGGAGGCCCATAAAAAAGATGCCTGCTCAAGAGCTAAAAGAGGCAGAGTATTTTATCAAAATATTGAGGCAGCATTTACCCGAACTAAGAGAAAAATATAGTGTTAACTATCTTGGAATTTTTGGGTCTTATATTCGTGGAGAACAGACCAAAGATAGTGACCTTGATATTCTGATTCAGTTTGATAAGAAGCCGGGGCTTTTTAAGTATATTGAACTTGAAGACTACCTGAGTGACCTTCTGGGAGTAAAGGTAGATTTGGTGATGAAAAGTGCGCTCAAACCTAATATAGGAAAGCGAATTCTTAGCGAGGTAGTGGCTTTATGAAAGCCGAAGAGCGAGACTGTATTGATTTTTTAATGGATATTCTTGACTCAATTAACAAAATCAGGAGTTTTATTGAAGGATTTGACTTCGATGAGTTTGTTGACGATGAAAAAACTGTGTACGCTGTAATCAGGGCTCTTGAAATCATAGGTGAAGCAACAAAGAATCTACCAGAGCCCTTAAAAAAGGACCATCCTGAAGTTCCGTGGAGAAAAATGACTGCAACCCGTGATAAAGTAATTCATGGCTATTTACGGATTGATCCTGAAATCGTCTGGACAACGATAAAAGAGGATATTCCTTCTGTTAAACTATTAATCGAGAAAATCCTCGATGAAGCAGAAGATTGTTAATCGTACCACCCGAGTTTCGCTTCGGGAGCACGAGGTCCTTTTCGCTACGCTTTGCTTCGCTCAAGCGGACTTAACTTTTGGCAAAGTTAATAGGATCCTTCTAAACAAGGGTGTAAATTAAGGGTTCATATTACTTATTTTAGGTAATAAACACATAACAAGAGTTTCCCCAAAAAATATATGCTTGTTAAGAGTCTGTCTTAAAAATGATATTGCGCATAATGAGGGCTCCAGTTTAGTAATACCGTTTAATGTTTGATAAGTCGAAAAAAAGAGAATTTTCGATAAACTTCTGACAAATAATTGCTTATATACTTATTACGTGCACCCAGCCAAATACTGAGATTTATCGAAGTCCCCGAAATCAATCTGGCAAAGATACCTAATACAGTTTATAATAACATAGACCTATGTGAGGTGTCTCTGCTGTTCTCCATCCAATATCAGACTCTTTTGTCAGAACAAACTTTAACTATCTAATTCTTTAGCCTTGTTGTAACACAAAGTCGCTTCTTCATGCCTTCAACCTTATCAAGGGAAATGCCTTTGTTATGCCAAGCATTATTGTGCTGTGGGTCTATCTCTAAGCTTTATCTAAAACTTGGATTGATTCCTCATATTTACCCATTACACCGAGGCAGTTCCCTTTTTTATACTAAGCGCTTGCATATTGTATCTATTCCATAACCTTGCTATAAGCGGATACATTCCTCATTCGATGGCTTTATTATAAGCTTGGATCGCTCCTTATATTTACCCAGGTCATAAAGAGCAGTACCTTTGTCACATCAAATGTAGCATCTCAAGGTAACCTAACTTTCCTTTATTTTCCGACCCTCATAAACTTCCCGATGGCAATTCCGCTTGGACCATTTCCTACACTCACATTGGCTGTAACGGTGTTAGATGCTGTGTCAATTACAGACGTAGTGTTATTGTCGTAATTTGCCACATATACCTTTGTTCCATCCGGATTGACTGCAATTCCATCAGGTCTGCTACCTACGTCCACATTAATTGTGACAGTGTTTGTAACTGGGTCAATTACAGAGACACTATTTTTGTTTTGGTTCGACACATAAACCTTTTTTCCATTAGGGGCGACTGCAACTCCCGCTGGACCAATTAACCCATAAACCGTGGCTGTAACATTGTTTGTTGCTGTGTCAATTACAGAAGTAGTGCTACTGTCATAGTTCGTGACATAAACCTTTTTCCCATCCGGGTTGACTGCAACTCCCACTGGCCCCATTCCTACAGGCACCGCGGCTGTAACGGTATTTGTAGCTGTGTCAATTACAGAGATAATGTTACCGACATAGTTCGTCACATAAACCCTTTCCCCATCCGGGTTGACTGCAACTCCGTAAGGCGGGTATCCTACATCCACAGTGGCTGTAACACTGTTTGTGGCTGTGTCAATTACAGAGGTAGTATTGCTATCTTCGTTCGCCACATATACCTTTGTTCCATCCGGGTTGACCCCAACTCCCGTTGGACCAATTAACCCATTCACCGTGGCTGTAACCTTGTTTGTTGCTGTGTCAATTACAGAGGTAGTGTTACCTTTGAAGTTTGTCACATATACCTTTGTTCCATCTGGATTGACTGCAACTCCCACGGGCCCTATTCCTACAGGCACCGTGGCTGTAACGGTATTTGTAGCTGTGTCAATTACAGAGGTTGTATTATCAAAGTAGTTCGTGATATATGCAAATGGTGCTGCTCCTGCTATACTCATTAGCATTACAAGCGCAAGCGCAGTTCCCCCTAAAATTTTAATGAATGCATGCCTTCGGCATTTTTTATCACATACCATTTCTTTCATTCTAATCCCCCTTATATAAGATTAAAATATAACGATATTTATTTATGAATAATAAATAAATAAAACTTGTCACTATAAAGGAAAGTTATCTAATGAAGTAACTATTCAGTAGTTATTGAGCATTACAATTTTCCTCTTTTTCCTGAAAAATTGCATATCAATTTAAGTTCATCTTGTTTTGTCGTTATGTTTACAAGTGAATTTTTTGTCAAAGAAAAACCTAATTCTAGAAGATCAGGATGATGAAACTACAGCAGAAAATATCAGGGACTTTCAGAACTATATAAGGAGCGGAAACTTTCTGCAGAATTAGAGCTTACATTTCTACAATCAGAAAGAATGGTTTGCCTGTTTTAGAAGGGATTCTAGCGGCGCTCCAAGGAACGCCGCTTATACCTAAATAGTTATACTGATTTTTCTATATCTGGACTTTCTAACAACCCCTTAACAACCGCTTCCATAAGTTTCTCGCCATCTTCCCGCGCCTTTCTGAGTTTTGATTAGCTTTAAGGGTTATAATTAAAAGCAATTAATAGTAACTTATGAGTTCTTATATCAAATAATTAAAAAGATCATTATGAGTGAAGATACCACAATTCCAGTAAAAAAAGACGTAAGAGACAGATTAAAACAATATGGTATGAAAGGGAAAACTTATAACGATATTCTCAAACGCCTTATGGATGAAGTTGATTATGAAACATTCATGGAGCGTCAGTACAAAAAACTTGGAGAAAAAGATAAATTTGTGAGCCTGGATGAAATCTGATTAGTTTCGAAAGACGGAGTAACATCATTAGTATCTTTAACGGAGCTTGTCCCGAACGAAGTGAGGTCATACCATAAAGAAAAATCTAAAAAAGTAATTCTAGTGTTCTATTATCAAAAATGGAAAAATTCACTGGATTCTTCCGTGAAATCTTCTTGTTTTGTTTCTACGCTTTCTCGGACGGGCCCGAGCTATGCTCGGTGGAAAAACAGGTTCTGGATAGTGAATATGGTTTTAAAGATAGGTTTTGATGGACTTTATTTTTAGGCAGCCGCCTCTTCTAACATTTTCTTTACAACTGTTTCAATAAGTTTATTAGTATCTTCCCGCTCCTTTATGAGTTTTGCTTGTTCAGCACCCAAAATCATGAGCTGCTTGACTTTTTCAACGATGCGTTTTTGTTCGGCGAGGGGTGGGCGAGGGATTAGCAAACCTTTTGAGATATCGCTTCCATAAGTTTAGCTTGCTCTTCCAGTTGTCCTCTTGTTTATCAAACCCATATAAGATATACGAGTCGGTACTGCGCTTGAAAATCGATGAAGTAGAGTATTTGCCGCATTGACGTTAAAGAATATATTATGGATCTAAGCATATGATTCTAATGAAGGTATTTGCTGATTAATATTTGATGGAGATTTCATAAAAAGCTTCTGGATCGAAGTATGACTGAATAGAAGGCTTCCTTGGTGTTATGATGACGGGAAATATCAGTTGTAGCGCCTTTTAGATGTTAAGATGTCGTCCTTCGGATACAACGTGATAGATTTCTTCATGCAGTTGTACATAGTTATTCGTGAGTCTATTCACTTCTATTTTTATATTTATCAGTTATGTCACTTTGTAAGTCGGAGTCGTTACGTTGTTGGAGTGAACGTACCCCACATTTAGGTGACGAACCTTTCGTGATTAGTTAAAGATTCCCTAAAAAAACATCCAAACCAATCCATCTCTTAAGGAAAATCATATGGTTCTCCTCAATCTTACTTCTGGAAAAGCTCGTTTTTCATAATTTTCCTTCTTTTGCAAGGTTATTTCTTTTTCCGTTTTAATTTCTCGTATCAAAACACTCGCCGGCTCATCCTCTGGATTCGATCAATTTCCCCTCAATCAAGCTGAAGAGTTGCCGCCTTAGTTTTTTGGCGTTTTCAGGGTTGTCGTAAAAAAGATCAAAGTTTTGACATATAAGCTGCCAGTGCTGTTCGAATTCTTCCTGATTTTGTGCGCTGAGCATTTGGTCAAGGGCAGCGCTGTTGAGTTTGCTCTGGAGTTCTGTTTTTTCTGGTGGCGGGCTTCGAGTTTGTCGCAGAGAGCCATTAGTTCGTCTACTTTGGAGACTATGCGTTTTTGTTGGCGAAGGGGTGGAAAGAATAGGAGTGATTTGTGCATTTTCAGTTCCTAGTTCTTGGGCATATTCGAGGTCACCATATGCTTTTGAATTTACAGATTCAAGAAAGTCTGGTCTCTTGAAGGGAGCGTACATTAAATAATAAGGATTCAATACTATTGTACAGATCAATAGGTACGATTTCTAGTACAATAGCCATTGTCATCGGGCAACAACTACTTTATTAAGATAAGGTCTGAGTTTGCCGTAAAGTACATCTCCTTTTTCAAATTTTGCTTTTGGACTTTTTGATTTTCTATCTTTAAAAAAGAAGACGATCGAGAATCTTTTATGTGTTTTTTTCAATATCTTCAAGGTCAAGAATCCAGGCGTCATCAGGTATGTCTTCGGATTATCTTTTGGTGCCCCGGATCAAACTTACCACTTCTCCGAGGAAGTGGATTCATTTCCAACTTTGAGGTATTGAAAAATGCAATTTCCTCATTTTCAATTGATGGAAAAGAGTTGTCTTTTTTAGATTTACCTTCTTTGGATAACCTATTTTTCTCAGCGTCTATTTTTTCAAGTAACAACGACATGCCAGCTCATCGTTGGGCCCGTGGAGCAAGTTTTCCCATAACCGCGAGTTGCAGAATCAGTTCTCTTAGTTTCTGGACTCCATTCCGGCGCATCCGCAAGTAGCTCAAAGTTTTTGAAAAAAACGTCTGGATTCATGCGTTTTTCCCTGCCAGCGCGTTCATGAGTTCTTTTTTGAGGGCGGTTCGGGTTTCTTCTATTTCGGAAAGGAGGCTCTGGTACTTTTCGAGGAGTTCTTCGGGGTCGCCGTGGTCGTTTTCTACGGTGTTGGTGTTTTGATGTCGAGGTTGTAGTTGCTGGCGATTATGTCTTCTACTTTGACTTTCCAGGCTTTTCGCTTTCTTCGCGCTTGGTCCACCAGGCTTTTCGGGGGCGAATTCTTCTATGCGCATGGGTTTGGTTTTGGAGTAGGACTTGTAGCCGGTGGGGTAGGGGTGTTCGTAGTACCAGACTTCTTTTGTGGGTTCGCCTTTGGTGAAGAAGAGGAGATTGGTTTTTATGCCGGTGTAGGGGCTGAAGACACCGTTTGGGAGGCGGACTATTGTGTGCAGGTTGCATTCTTGAAGGAGTTTTTCTTTGATGCGGGTTTTGTGGCTTC
>CAVRNH010000028.1:0-22059 GCA_963722085.1 uncultured Methanosarcinaceae archaeon
ACAGCGGCATCAAACACCGGATACTGGTCATATGAAACAGCTTCAATAAGCCCCTCTGCACAGAGCTTACTGATAATTGGAGAGTCTCCATGATAGCGAAGCCCGCCTGCATGAATTGCAGGAGGAGTATGTTTATGGCCCAGGGTATACATTTTTAAAAGCGGAGTCATTTCTGCGGTATCGCCGAAGTCGTACCTGTATTCTCCTTGTGTCAGGGTAGGGCAGGCCGAGGGCTCGACTGCAATCACTCTTGCATTATTCCTTCCCTCAATCCGGTCTTTAATGAATTCAAGCAATATCTCCCCAAGGTTGCTTCCTCCTCCACAGCAGCCTATAAATCTATATCAGGATAAGTTTCAACCTGTTCTAGCTGCTTTTTGCATTCCGCCCCGATTACTGTCTGGTGAAGTACGACATGGTTTAGTACGCTTCCGAGAGAGTATTTCGTATTCTCGTGGCCAATTGCATCTTCGACAGCTTCACTGATTGCTATTCCCAGGCTTCCTGGGGTGTCTGGCTGCTCCTCAAGGATTTTTCGTCCGAATTCCGTGTCCGGGGCTAGGTGAAGGGACGACATCAGCTCCCAAACTGTCATTAGAGATTTTCTGTACGGTTTCTGATAATAGCTGGAACGAACCATGTAGACCTTACATTCAAGATCGAAGTAATTGCAGGCAAGAGACAATGCACTTCCCCATTGCCCTGCTCCGGTTTCTGTTGTGATCCTCTCGGTTCCTTCTTTCATATTATAGTAGGCCTGGGCAATGGAAGTATTCGTTTTATGGCTACCTGCCGGGCTTACACCTTCGTATTTATAGTATATCTTTGCAGGCGTTTTGAGAAGCTTTTCCAGCCTGTGAGCCCTGAAGAGAGGACTGGGTCTCCAGAGCCTGTATATCTCGAGTATGTCATCTGGGATGTCAATGTACCTCTCGTCACTCATCTCCTGTTTGATGAGAGCTTTTGGAAAACTCGGCTCTAGAGCATCGGGACTTATAGGTTCCCAGGTCCGAGGATCAAGAGGTGGGTCAATAGGAGAAGATAAGTCTGAAAGGACATTATACCAATGTTTCGGTATCTCATTTTCATCAAGTGTTATCTTGGTCTGTTCCATAGATATTCTCCATAATACCGTTCTGTACAGAATCGTACCTTGACGTATTTAAGTGTTATTTATATTACATTTACGGTGTCCACCTTTCATTTATGTACTTTCCTAAGGAGAAGGTATTTTTTCATTAAGTAGAGTGCTGAATGATTATAGGTATACAGGAAAAAATAAAGGATCCGAGATTAAAAAAGAAAAGTGAATTTAAATAGAAAAATATTTCATAAGAGCGATATAGTTAATAATTAATAGAATAACTTCAATTTTTTACTGCAGTTTTTCTGCAAGTCCTACAGCAAGCCTTGCCACTTCAACAGCATTTGTGCCAAGAAGGCGTATCATGGGTTCTTTTCCTATGCTCCCTTTATCATAGATAACTTGCGGCACACTTCCGTACTTTTCAATTGCCTCGGCTGTACCCCAGTCCATAGTACTGACATTTTCCGGCTCTTCAGATCTGTCAAAGTAGCATATGCTGAGGCCGGCCTCTCTACAAAGGGAAAGGTTTCTTTCCGAATATTTTACATTAATTGCTGCTCTTATCTCAGGATTATAACAAAGAGCAGAAAGGATAATCCTTGATACGTGCCTGCTGGCCCCAAAGTCCACGCAGCCTACAGGAACTGCTCTTCCCCTGTATTTTACTATTCTGCCTTCTACTGCCGCAACTTCCTCATTGCTCCTGGCATCAGGAATTGCCATTGCAATGTTACAGCCCACTTCAGGGATAAGTTTTGAGAAATCCTGGCTTTTTTCAAGAACTGTGACTGCTTCTTTTAAGTTTCTTAAAGTAGTTGATCAGCGTGTCAATGCTTTCCTTCCATGCAGTCTGTTCCCAATGGCTTACAATACGAACTTAACTTGCTCTCTTGCAGGTCGGCTTTATATCATGACTTATTGCCTGCCACTACTGTGAACTTTCATTTTGACTTCTCTATAGCAAGAGCTATCCCGTTCTCAGTGCATCCTTTGCACTCCGCAGCCTTAGAAGCAGTCAATGCTGCATAATAGATACATGTGCTCGAGCTATGAGTCTCTTCTTTGTCACTGGCTCCATGGCACTACGCGACACAAGCACAGAACCTGCTTCGTATTCCTCGGTAGGTCAATGTGCCTCCTGCAACATTATTCCATACAGCTTCGTGCACCAGATCTGCTCTCTTGTGGCTGCAGTCCATATCAAGCATCGTCAAGTAGCCCAGTATTGCGATGTCCGCCAGTCGCGCCTGGACTATCCAAAGCCTTAATGAAAGGTGATTCACTTTGAGAATGAACGCACAATTCCTTATAAGGAAGTATGATCTATCCTCAGTAGGTCCAGGCGCCATAGCTTTCGCAGTATTATCCGGAGTCCACAAGCGAAAGTTCTGTTTTCGATCCTTGTTAGCAAACTGCCATTTCTATTTCTGAGGAGCTAATTGCGGTTCTTTACGCCATCTTGACGTCCATATACCATGACACAACATAATCTGGCTGTAACATCCGCAGAGAGGATCGTATCAGGAGCCTGTAGTATTGGGCAAGCGGGTAATATACGCAACGGAAGTGTATACAGTTTTAGTGGCAGCAATTCGGCCCCTTCTTCGATCCGCTTGGATGGTTATGACGAAAATCTATTGTTGATAAGATTTTCTGACACACATTCTTGTTCTTCAGAGCAATTTGAAACGAGACCAATTCATAACACTATCGATGATACTTACCACTCCACTGATAACGAACGAGAACTCATGTATTCTGCCTACAGGTCTACTCCAGTACTGTCGTCAATTCGATAATCAGTAAACCTTCTTTAGGCATTATACGTATTTCCTTACTTCTTCCCATAAATTGATTAACAGCGTGTTTGATAGTGTTGCTCTTTGTCTAAAACCACTTAATTCGAGTTGTTATTCTTACACTTTAAATCATGGAAATATTGGCGCATCGCTGTTTTGTGTAGATTGAAAATAATTTCTCAGTCGAAATGCAACTACTCAATACAGCTATAACATCGATCTTATATGCGAGCATTTCACAACAAAAGTTTCTAAATGTTAGATCAAGGTCACTCGTACATTCTGGAAGTAGATTTGAATGGACACCACTCGAAACAGCGAAGAGCCGATATATTCTTATTACTGTACATAATATGTGATCTTTGCATATGATTTCTACTCAGTTGATGAATGTTCTAGTGCGCAGAACTATTAGTTCTTATAAATGCTCCTCAATTTTCCAAGCTTTTCTTGCCAAACTTGATTAGCGTTCTCTTTCCTCCAGCGTATGTTCCTCAATGGCGTTTACCGGGCTAACTCCTCTCTCCTGCAGGTCGGCTTATTCAGAATTGCCTGCACGACGAACTTTTTTCAGCCATTCTCTTGCGGCTAACCTTCCAGGCTTTTTCCGCAAGCTAGATCCAAGGCAGTCATTGCTGCAGCAATAGGTACAGCCCGAGCCATGGGATTCCTCCTTTGACAAAGGCAGTCACAAATCGGGATACGCAGTGAAAATTATCAGAACGCTGCTTCGTATAGCTACATTCAGTAGCGTCAGATGCTGACCCCCTGTAACAATAACAGCTTCGGCTACTCGCAGGTCTGCTATTGTTTCTGGCTGCAGCCTCAATATTTGCATCTTCAGGGGTTTTGACAGGAAAATCGGCAAGTGCGTACCTGCTTCCGAAGCCTAATTGGGAGTTCGTGTAACTTTGCCCCAGAAGGGCAGCAATTCCTCTATAAGGACAGAAAGAGCTTCTTTCCTCAGTATTTGGGTCCCCTCCGGTGCTTCCGCAGCCCATTACAGGGTCCAGTACAAGGCGAACACTCAGTTCATTTTTTCTTAATCTCTTTTGCTAACTTCCTTTGACTACAATTTCTGGGGTAGCGCAAGCTATTCCAGAAGTGGTCTTTACCCATTTGACGTCCATGTCCGTGCACACGGCTTCAATCTGGTTGGCAACAGCTGCAGGAGAGAGATCAAAATGGTATCCAGGACGCCTGTAGTATTTTGGGCAAGTAACGGAAGTAATAACGCAAACGTCCCATGCACTCCGAGGGCAGCAAGAAGAATAGGTCTTTGATGGTAGGAATTCCGGCCCCTCCTCCGGAATCCGAACCTGCGATGGTCATGACGATGGTGTTTTTTGTTGAAAAGAGTGCTTTCTGACATATGTTCATCTCTTAAGCTTTCAGTATAATTTGTCTCGAGTCTTAAAACCATTGGATTCATAAGCCTATCTCGATGAGAGGGTATCTTGAATGGAAGACCCATGGAATATTAGAGACTCATGCTAATTCTGCTTTACAGGCTACTTTTGCGATTTTCGCAATTAGTTTCAGTAATTTTTACATTAATGACGTATTTTTTACTCTTTCGGGAGAAAAGTGATGTACCAGCTCTGTCTTTTATCGAGTGTTTGCCTCTTTGTCTAAAACCTTTTAAATTGCAATTGTTGTTATTCTTGACACAAAAACCAAGATTTAAATCCTGGAAATTACTTCGGATTTAATTTTACAATCACGTATTATGTACATGTTTTGACGGCGTATTATCCTTAACTACATTTCAGGGAAAATAGTACGAATCGTGTTCTCAAGAGCAGCGGATGACTGGATTACCATTGTGTGAATTAAATACTTTTAAATTTTACAGGATTTTTTAGCCGAATGTTATTTATTTCTTTCTTTTCCTTTATATTTCCTTTATATCTACTATAATAAAGCATAAAGCCTCAGTTTCCGAAAGCTGCCTTCGAAAAAGCTTAGAAGAGATTCGTGAGATTGACGTTAGAACCAAAAAGCTGCACTTGGAAGCTTCTGTACATTAATACGCGTTAATAAGCAATACGCGTTAATAAGCACGTGAAAAACTGATACTGCCAAATTTGTCACATTTAGGATGGCTTACTTCTTTCACTTACCGCCAGGATAAAAATATATATATATATATATATTTATAAATTTGAGTCTATTCTAAGATTGGTTTCAAAAGTGCAATTTAATATTTTGACTACAATTTAAACTAAAGAAAAACCGCTGAAAACATTGAGTAAGGAAGTGAAGGCACAGTTTTTCCATGCTTTCCGTGGTTATGGCTTAAATGGAGCTACGACTTTTCAGTCAGGTGTGCCTCTTTTCTCGGGATGAGGTGAGACTTGCACAAGCTAACCCTGGGTCTAAGGTCAGCCTCTTATTTAGGGCTAAGTTTCGCATTACTATTACAAAATTCAAATTTATTAGGGAGGACATGACTGGTGTATAGATTCCAAAATGAATCCATTATTGAATGAAGAATTCATTGATCAATGGATGCTTTTAAAAGTTCAGGTCTGTGAGCGTATTTTGGAATCAAAGCACTAGGTTGACGAGTTCTTGGTAAATTCGCCCTCAACTATTTTGAAGAGCTCGCTCTTTAAGAAAGATTTGCTAGAATTTAGCAACCATCGCTCCAAATCCCTATTTTGATCGCTGTAAAAGACACTGATGTCATCTTGTGAGAGTAGGACCGTCCCATTTTGAATTCGAACAAAACTCTTTTCTGTTCCATTTGTCACTCGAACGATAAAGCCGCGATAACCGAGATTAGTGGACAGTTCTTTAGCTGAGGCTTTGGGTAACATGGTGAGTCTTTCAAGAAAGAAAACTCCCTCGGAGTCTGACAAAATCCATGTGGGGCTAGGATTTCCCGAGAGGATACCCAGTTCTACTCCAACCCTTGCTGACATGTCTCTGTTCCTTTTGCTGTTGCGTGTGTTTCTGCTGTGGCATTGATGTTTCTGCTGTGGCATTGATAATAGTGTCAATGGACTGCAACCTGACACAATAAGTACCAGGAGAGTCTATGCAAAGAGTTACGCATTCACTGCAATATATGTGCAGCTATCTTTCCTATATTTATGTTTTAACCGACGAAGCAAACCCATGATTCTCTACGCGACAAAGGCAGTGCTGTTGTCCTGATAGAAATAACCACAGAAATCCGTATAAAGACCTCGACAAATGTTATTGGGTGCATAACTACGTCCATTGAACTGGTAAATGGGATGCTCACAATCATCTATGTATTTAGCTGATGTGCCTCCGGGTTTGTGGCCCCACCACCAATAAGGCCCTCCCGTAACAAGTCGGTAAAAGTGATAATCATTGCCTGGCCAAATGACCAGTGCAATAGTCAATGCGTTCGGCAGACACCCATCTCTCCAACCATCGGCGTACAGACCTGCGGTCACACTACTAAGGTATAGATGTTGCTGTATGACCTCCGCGTCGACCAGGTCGAGCATATATGACATCTGCCCGATGGTTGCTCGCGAAACAATAGCAATTATTCAGGCTGACATGCGCAGGATCATTGAAAAAATCTGCATTCGCATAGAAGTAGTTGGAAGGGCATGCCCACAAGGTTGTACCCTTAGCAGTTACTTCACCCCTTCCAGGCACATGTGCCCCTTCTCCCGTTATGTGGGGAAGCGGCTGGCTTCACGATCTTCACAACTGACAATAGAATATGTGGCTGGGTTAACAACTTCACTAGACAATTTTACTAATGCTACACCTTTTGCAGCCACTTCATGTAGTTCGTCCCTTATTACCTTCTGACAGGCAGGAGGATGACGGCAGTAGAAAAAAAATCGTCCGTCACCCAACTTTTGAAATGCCGATATCGCGCCTTACCATGTTTCCCGTGAGTCCGGTGGTCCGATATCGATGGAGATGTCTGGCGAGACATCCTTGACGCCACGTACCTTGCGCATTTTTGCAACTGCCTCTTCTTCAGAGGATCCAGTGATGCTGCCGATCTCTTGGAGTACCTGGATGTCCTTAAGCCCGGCATCAGCTAGATCCTTGGCGATATCATCAATAGGCCGGTTATTTTCCGTCGTAACGATCCATATTTTTTTCTTGGCCATGTAGCATTCCTCCTCTTTAATTTCTTATCTCGCAAGGGATAAATATCCGGTGAGGACCGGAGACAATATACAGCTGCCTGATTAAGGAGGGGCCTGCAGTAATCCGCTTCCGACCTTCGATGGCGGGAGGTTAAGGTTTAGCGCAGATGACTGCAGACGCCGCCACAAATTCATACCCCGGAGCGTAGGGCTGCTCTGAGCCAATAGTGCCGCGCAGCCAGCAACGTGCGGAGTTGCCATGCTTGTACCGCTCATTGTGCCGTGAAGCCTTGGACGTGGCACCGAAGAAAAGACATCACGTCCAGGTGCTGCAATCTCGATCTTACCAAAGTTAGAGAAAGATGATGGAGTGAGCGTCGGGTTAAGAGAGGCAACAGACATTATGGTCGGTGAATTAGCTGGAGCCCCTGTGAAAGTGGCAAAATTTCCGGCAGCGGCTATAATTAGGCACTTCTTGGCCAGAGCTGAGGAGCCGGCTGCTGTGTATGCTGCCTGAACTGGAGCCTGAGAGCCGAGAGACATAGATATCACTTCACAACGATTGGCTATGGCCCAATTCACCCCAGCCAGTACGCTCGAAGTTGATCCGCTCCCTGAGTTGTTGAGTACTTTCCCCCCAAAGATCTGAGATTCATAGGCGATGCCGTAGCGAGGAATGTCTCCAGGTGGTTTTTTTGGACCGCAAGCTGTACCGATACAGTGCGTCCCATGACCATTCAGGTCCTGCACCGGTTTGCCGACGAAGGTCTTTGAAGTGATCGATCGGCCCACAAAGTCTGGATGCACCATATCAAAGCCAGTATCAAGCACGGCTACTTTTATACCCGATCCGCTGAGTGAGCTTGGCGGTACCTTGCACTGAACCAAACCCCATGTTGCCCTCAGACCCTGTGCCCCCACTCCTTCCTTTTTGTAAACTGTCCCGTTCTCAGCTCCGAGGTCCTTGGCGATAGTGTTAACCGCACTGACAAAACCTCGAAGGTATTCGCTGTTATCCGCAAACACAAAATACTCAGGCTCAATAGTCTCCACTGGCCCTTCAGCTGCCATCTTGCCCTGGACTCCCATCCCAAATTCCTGCTGCACAGCACCGCTTACTACCGCTGATCTAATCTCTGGGAACACTAGGACCTCGGCATCGCCCACATCCTGGAGTGTCACGGCCTGATTCTTGAAGTCCCGGGCGTCCGCCACACGGAAACCCCTGGCATCGAGTGACTTTATCCCCTCTTCAACCGAGTCCTCCCGGAATGTGATTATGTATCGGCCGGTCTTGAGATTGTTTTCATCCCTATCCAGCGCCGCTAGCAACAACTCTTCGATAGTAGCTGAAATTCGGACTTCACCCTTTTCCTCTTCTCCCCTTTTAGACACATAATTCCCCCTTTCTTGTTAGTTTTTGCTTTGCCTCCTTTGTGAGGGCGAAGTTGTTGACAAATACACTGATGTACCCGCTTGCTGTAACGTATTTTTCTCAAAGTAGCACGCGGACGGTAATCCACAACGCCTTTTTGGAAGGCATATACTGATTCTTTGTCGTTGCAGGATCATAGATACTGCATGAGCGTACCTATATTAGGCGGACAATTCATATTACGCAACATTTGCGAGACTCTACTCTCATTTTTTTCACTGCCCTCATTTATTGGTCGTGTCCGTTAGTTGTTGATTTAATCTGACAAAAAGAGTGGATTCGCCTTGTTTGTCCAGTTTGGGAGTCCCCTTTCTTTTACGGTTTGCAATAACTGGTCCCCACGATCCGTAAGTTATATCTCCTTGAGTGCTTTCACTTTTAGAATCAAATAGAACTTACGTACTTGAAGTACAAATCAGTACAATAAACACTATGCTTTAAATTTATAGTTTAGAATTTAATGATTCAATTCTACTGATTCTCAGTTCAACCGTGTAGGCCTATTTTATTTGTATATGCTTAAAACCATATAATTAATGAAGAATATATATTTAGAAATTATACCTCAACACATTAATTATAGAGCGTGAACGCAAGCAGTATATAATAAAATATGACTATTCCTACAAGATTGTGACAAAAGTAAAAATGCTTTCTGATAGTGTAAGTTATCGCATTCAACTGAAAATCTGATAGAAAATGGATGAAAACTAATTACTCCAGAATCGGCACAGCGGTTGATTTAGAGAGTACTGAGCCTTGACGGTACTGATTTCGAATGGTAAAGAAGAAGCGACAAAGAAACTCGATCGAATTGCGCACCCAACGGAGTGGACTAAATGAATGTTCTGTGCAAATAGCGGAAGAAAGCGTACAGGATAATTTGTGATTGTCCCACTTGAAGTCCAAAGCGTTCTGGGATGTGAGATTAAGGAGTTAATTGTGAGAATGAATATGTAATATGAACCGTGACTGTCACAGGCTTGAAACCTATCTCTAACATTCTGGCCCAACAATTTATATTTTTTGAAATCATAATAGTTTTGAGACAAGTTACTTAAAAATTGATATATTGCTTCGATACATTTATATATTGTATTTGCGACTTTGATTCAAATAACCTAAAATTTAAGCGTGGCAATCAGTTTAAAATCTGGATTAGCTATTTAGATTATATAAATTATGACTTGATTTATAATGTTTTAAGGGGACTGTAAGTATGGCAAACCGACCTCTGGATATTTTAAACAACGCACTGGATACACCTGTAATCGTTAGATTGAAAGGCGCACGCGAGTTTAGAGGCGAACTCAAAGGATACGATATTCACATGAACCTTGTGCTAGATAATGCTGAAGAGTTAAGAGAAGGAGAAGTTGTAAGCAAGTTCAGCAGTGTCGTTATTCGCGGTGACAACGTAGTCTACGTATCTCCGTAATCTATATCAAGCACTTCGTCTATTATCGTTAAACCTCGGTGAGCAACAGGACTTATTGTGACTGGCCGCAGAGAGTAAATTCAGAAAAACAATTGCTTCAGATTATGAATATTGCTCAATAGATTGATTTTTATAAGGAGATTTAGGAATGAGTAAAGGTACGGCATCAATGGGAAAAAGGCAGAAGCGCACGCACGCCAAATGTAGGCGATGCGGTAGTGTTTCTTTAAACGTGCATACAAAAGAATGTACTTCTTGTGGCTTTGGAAAAACATCCCGCATGAGAACTTACAAGTGGCAGGAAAAGTGCAAGTTTTAAATCTGCTTACTTCACTTTCTCTGTTTTTTACCTGCACCGGAGGTCAAAATTGAAAGAAGAATGCGGTGTTGCAGGCATAATTCTCCCAAGCGACAGACCACAATCCAATACTGTCGCATTCAAGCTTTATTACGCCCTGTATGCCCTTCAGCATAGGGGACAAGAATCCACTGGCATAATGGTGCATGATGGTATAGCCCCTAAGTCTATTAAAGGCATGGGACTTGTGCCTGACGTGTACAATAAGGATTCCCTGGGGCGCCTGATCGGGAATGCAGGAGTCGGGCACGTTCGGTACTCGACTACTGGAGGATCAAAAATAGAAAACTGCCAGCCCTTTATTCTCAATTTCAAGGGAGGGACAGTTGCAATTGCCCATAATGGGAACCTGGTTAATGCTAAAGCACTTAAGGATGAACTGGAGTGCGAAGGCCGTATTTTTATCAGTGATTCCGATACAGAGGTAATCGGCCACCTTCTTGTTAAAGAGCTGATAAAACACGAGCCAATAGAATCAATCAAGCATGTAATGCGCAAGCTTGTCGGTTCATATTCCCTGGCTATGTACATAAATGGCATTCTATATGCTATTAGGGATCCTTTTGGTTTCAAGCCACTCTGCTTCGGGGAAGTTGATGGTGGGTACGCAGTTGTTTCGGAAAGTGTAGCCCTTGATACCCTGAACGGTACTCTCATCAGGGATGTCAGACCTGGGGAAGTAATTGTCTTCAATGGCAGTGGCTTTGAGAGTTACCAGATAGGAACTGAGACTCATCCTGCACATTGTGTTTTTGAGTACATCTACTTTGCCAGGCCCGATTCTGTTATCGACGGGAAACTGGTCTATAAGGTGCGAGAAAACATCGGAAGGGAACTTGCAAGGGAGCACCCTGTTGAAGCTGATATCGTTTCTCCTGTTCCCGACTCAGGGATTACCTCAGCAATCGGCTACACTCGGGAGTCAGGCATCAAATATCTGGAAGGCCTGATGAAAAACCGTTACATAGGACGCACCTTTATTCTGCCTGGGCAGGATTTGCGTGAAACCGCAGTCAGGCTCAAGATGAATGCCATCCAGGACAATATCAAAGGCAAACGTGTGGTTCTGGTTGATGACAGCATTGTCCGGGGTACAACCTCCAGGCGTATTATAGATATGATCCGGAGGGCAGGTGTATCAGAGATCCATGCAAGGGTTGGAAGTCCTGCAATTATTGCTCCTTGCTATCTGGGGATCGATATGGCTACCCGGCAGGAACTAATCGCCTCATATAAGACCATAAAAGAGGTTGAAAGCCTTATTAACGCTGATTCTCTCGGATACCTCAGCATTGATGGCCTCATGAGGGCTTTAGAGTGTAATAAAAACAACATGTGTATAGGCTGTCTCACAGGTGAGTATCCTGTGGAAATTCCAGGAGAAAACTGCAGAAAGAAGCAGACACATCTTGATGATTTTAATAAACCGAAAAGTTCCTGAACAACGTTTTTTTTAGCACAGTTTGGAAGGAACTTATTTCATTTTTTCTTGTTTTCCCTGTCACTTTCTGTTATCTATTCCTTTCCTCGTCTTTACATTGTCTCTCTTGATGTGATTTATAAAGAGAACTCAGGTCATAGAGTATAGTTCTGGCTATAGATTATTACAGAAAATAGCACTTTCGTTCTTAACTGACACATTAATTTTGAGATACCAAATCTCGTTCCCGCCTTTTTTCAAGCTTGATGTTACAATGAATTTGATCTACAAGAGTGTTTACCAGCTGCAGCCCAGTGATTTGATATTTTTAAAGTTAATAGATTCTGGGAAACCAATTCCGTGTCTTCGACAATCAAGGTTAATTACTAAAAAACTGAAAATTATTTTCTTTATCACTGCCAGCAACACTACCGTTTAAACTTCACTTTCTCTGTAAAGCTTTATTTTAATTTCCCCGTTTTGCTCGCCTGGGAATGCATGTTTTAAGGAGTTTGAGACCAGCTAATTGACAATAATACTAAAGGAATTGTATTAAAGCCCTGATAAAGCAAATCTCCTTTATCTATATCGTATACAATCCGAACAGATTCAAAGGCATTCGTTTGACATCTTTTAACCTAATTATGCAAATATGTATACAATTAAGAAAATAAAATAACTAATTGGATCATTGATTTTAAAAAGTTGAGTGTTTCTGTGATTATTCTTCCTGGACTTTCTCCTTTGTTTCTATGTTTCCCAGAACTGTCAAATTCACGATCCTATTTCTCGGCCCGTCCATCTCAGCAAAAAAGACACTTTGCCATGAACCTAATTCCAGTTTTCCTTGCGAGATGGGCAGAATCTCACTTGTTCCAAGCAGTACGGCCTTCAGATGAGCGTCAGCATTGTTGTCTATCCGATCGTGCCTGTATTCTGCACCTGTCGGCACAAGTTTCAGTAGAAATTTAAGAATGTCTTCCTTTAGCCCGTTTTCGTTTTCGTTTATTATAATGCCTGCTGTAGTATGCCCTGTACTGATAACACAGATTCCTTCAGACACTTTACTTCTCATCACTTGTTGCTGAACTTCTGAAGTGATATCTATCAACTCAATACGTTTCGTGGTCTTAATTTTCAGCTTCAAATTTATCCCTCTAAAATTTCTATATTGTACCATTTTATGTTTATTACTGATCCCTTTTGTTTCTTTACTCAGGAAAGGACAGCAGCTCCTTTCTTTTGTTAAAAGTAGAAATTGTTTCAATTAGAGCGTAGGTTTGAAAATCTCTGTTTTTCCTTGCAGGTGGCGCTTTCCGAGACTATAAAACTTAAAATTAACTTAATATCTATATTAAAAATACTTGTTCGCCGAGTTAATAGATTTAGAGTAAAAAGAGTGAGTTAAAAAGACTTAAAAAATAAATAAGGAAAAATAAACATCTTTAGCTATTTTTGAATAAATTGTTTTCGAGAATCTACTCCCTAATTGAGAAGATCTCGATTAAAATCAATTCCATCAAGATAAATTATGTTGGAAGCGCATCATCGGTTCCAACGTCAGTAGCTTCAACGTCAGCAGTTCCAACATCAGTAGCTTCAACGTCAGTAGCTTCAACTTCAGTAGTTCCAACATCAGTAGTTTCATCTTCAGTTGTTACAGTTTCATCTTCAGTTGTTACAGTTTCATCTTCAGTGATTACAGCATCATTGGTTCCATTGTCAGTGTTTTCATCTTCAGTGATTACGGCATCGTTAATCTCATCATTAGTTCCATGAGATTCAGAGGAATTCTGGTAGTTAGACTTACCTTCAACGGATTCGTAGGTTCCAGCTTTCGTCATATAAACCCAATATCCCTGTCCAGGAACCATAATGCCTTTATATCGTAGTGCTCCAGATGGACCGAAATCGGAGCCATTAATGGAGTCATTAATAAGCGGTTCACCTGAAGTCGCGGGTCCGGCTGCAGTGATAAAATTGATCAATCCAAACTCAGGAATAGTGCCGCTCCAATCTTCAGAGTGAGAATAGGTAACAAGGTTAGAAAACATATAATTTCCAAGAGAGTCCTTCAGTGAAGCCATAGTCATAGACCAGGGAACAGGTTGTGTAGAGGTGGGCCCTATCAACTGCCATCCCGTGGAAAGATTAAGAGATGCAGGTACATCGGGAGTTGAATTGTTAGATGATATTGGCTTGAACTTGATGTTGTTCTCAAGAGCTTCTGGACTATAGACCCAGTAACCCTTACAAGGCTCGATGGTTTCAGGAACATCCCAATGTGTGCCGTTCCAGTGGAGAATCGTGCTGTTTTTGCCAAAGACCGATTCCGGGGACATATTTGATACAAACAGTTTCTTAGGAACGGATTTCAGATTCCAGCCTGAATCAAGCGTGATATTCATATCCTCATATGTCTGAACCGGACCGCAAATGGCAACAAAGCATTTGTTGTAATTTCCGTATATATCCCGGGAAATAACAGCTACCCAGTAGTCTTTACCGTAAACAAGCGATTTTCCGTCATACTCCTCAATATACAAACTCGTATCGGATGTAGAGCTTACCTTTTTCATATCTTCAATAGATTGGGGCTCAAAATCGCTAATGAAAACCTCATACGGTGAGGGGGCAAGATCTTTTTCGGCATTTGCACTCCAGCTAACGTATAGTTTAGGCTGATCATGGATACTGGACCACTGAGTTTCACCAGGTGCATCTTTAGCACTCAAGTTTGCCACACGCGCAGGAGCTCTGGTATTAAGGGAAAAATGACAAGGCTGAGGTTCATATGTATTACCTGCGCAATCAGTAACGTTCACTGTCCAGGTTAAGTCCTCACCGTCAGGTACAGCAGCATTTATTGAATAGTTGTTAAATAATTCCGAGCCAACAGTGAGTTCACCATCCTCACTTTCCTCGCAGGTGGTTTTCTTTATCTCATCGCCGTTAATGAGCAGCTTGTAATCAAAGGGGAGTCCCGTTCCCCCTGAAACACAGAACTTAAATGTCTTATTTTCAGGAGCTTCCCCATTATTTGGGGAAATAAGTGAGACTTTAAGGCCCTCCTGATCCACATAGAAGTTCTGGAGGTCACTCGTAACGTTATTTCCGGCTTCATCGGTAACATCAACTGACCATGTGTGAGCACCTTCAGAAAGGGAATCAACTTGAAACTGTATATTTTCCCCCGGACGCATGGTCCCGGACCTTATTCCTGCAGGATCTCCTTCGATGTCTACGTCATAGGTGAGGTTTAAATCTTTATACTGAGAGGTAAAATCATCATAAGCAATAAAACTGATATTTATGGGACCTTCTGTGTTGATATGGCCATCTTCAGGGGAAAGAAGTTCTACCTTTGGAACTTTGGTCTCTGCGTACAGGTTAGAGACATCTCTGAAATATGTGTTTCCGGCCTTATCTTTAAGTACAATTTCCCAAGTGTAATTACTCTCATTCAGATTAACCTCTATTTTTTTATATTCGTTTTTAGCTACGACACCTGTGTTATTTTCGATACCGTTGATATTGAGAGAATACATAATATTATCATCAAGGTTATCGGAAGCACTGAAATTAAAAAGTACTAAATTTGTGCCAAAAATTCCGAAGTTTTGCTTAACTTCAGGAAATGATTCAGATGTTTCAATGAGTTCCGGAGCTTCATTATCAATCACAAAAGCGCCAATATCTGTCTTTCCAGCTTTTTTCCCTTCTGAATCATCTGCAATTACGGTTACGTTTACTGCGTCACTTAGAGATTCAGGAATCTCATATTCACAATACCAGGTAGTATCATTTATGTTGACCATATGAGTAAAAGATGAATCTTCATCGCCAACCTTTAAACCAGCAGAAACTACAGGCTTATCAAAGGCTGCAGAAACGTTTACAACATCCCCCATCTTGAAAGGACCTGGTTCATTGTAAAGAATCTCAACAGTCACATTTGAGTTTATGGGAGGCAATATATATCCATTTGAATTATCGGCATCTTCAGTAGTATTGTCGATATTCTCATCAGCATCATCTGTCTCATCAACAGGAATGGCGGCTTCTTCAACAGGAATGGCGGCATCTTCAACAGGAATGTCGGCATCGTTAACAAGAATGTCAGCTTCGTCAATAGGAATTTCGGCTTCGTCAACAGGAGTGGTGGTATCTTCACCAGTATTGTCGACATTTTCATCAGCATTATCTGCCTCATTAACAGGAGTACCTGTATCAACAGTAGTGCTGGTATCTTCACTAGTATTGTCAATATTTTCATTAGTATTATCTGTATTTCCAATAGTAATGTCGGTTACTTCAACACTATTATCGGAATTTACAATATTACTGCTGGTTTTTTCAATACTGACATCGATATTTTCATTTGCACTTATTGTCCATGGTAAAAAGAGAACGATCAATAAGGAAATACTTAATAGCGCACTAAATGGCATTAATTTTCGTTTCATGCTTTGCACCCAAGTTTAGCAAATGTCCAATTTTACTCCGCTTAAAACGTTAGAAATATATGATTTTAATTATTTTTACAAAGTTTATTAATACGACAGATTCCGGCTAATGATATAAACAAATCATAAAATTATAGAATCTGTTGAGCACTAAAATTAAATCAAAACCGGTAATTTTAACATATTTTAGAAATCATCACTTCATCCTAACCCCTGCCCCCTGTATTAACGGTAAGAATTTAGATTGCTTGAATCAGTCATCGAAAAGTGGAAATGAATAATGGCATCCCCCATACAAATTCCTTTCCCACTTTTAGTTTATATAATAAGAGAAATTGCCACTTCGAAATTTAAACTTGAAAGAAGTATGGCAATTCGAATCTAGTAAATGATCAGTTAATTTCACTGAATCGTTCTGCACCCTAAAGGTGTTACGTTAACCCCCATTTACATTTGTACTGACCATAACCTTGGAATACGACATTTATTTGTACTCACAAATGACAAAATTATCATAAGTAAAGCTTAAAGATTGTATTATAACAATATATCTATATTACACAAGAACTGATATAAATATTTCTGATTGAAATATTTTATATAATTTATTTTGAGATTAAAATAAATTATACATTAATTTGAATAATAATCGAGATTTTAATTAATTCATTTCGAATAGTAAATCAATTTGCTCATATTACTTGGAATCGAACTTATTTTTCTCACTTCTATAGATTTCCGGCCAACAAGTCAGGAATTTTGACATCGAGAAGTAGTTCGGCACCTAGATAGCAGTTTTGGCAGTGCAGATATTCATTCTGTAATCGTTTTTAATAAAATGAAATTTAAAGGAAAACTCTGGAGATATAAGTAAAACGAATATAGTTAATAATAGGATAACCGGATAATGAGTTCTTAAAATTTAGTTCTGATGCCCTCATAGCATTTTAATATCCTTTTACAGTTATGAAGCTATTTTCGAAAAATATTTCTAAAAATATTTCAGTACTTCCTTCTTGATTTCCCCTTCAAATTGGATCCAAAAGTAAGCAAAACTATACTTAAAATCATATAAATAATATCGAAACCTGAAGCACTTTTTAGTTTAGAGGAATCTTCATAAGATTTTGCAGTTTTCTTGTCCCCTGAATTGGCATTCATGTTTTTCAAAGTCTTTACATTTGGCTCAGGTACTGAGCTTTTAATAACTGTGGATTCGGTTTTATTTCCAGAGGCTTCCAAGCTTTCAGTTTCTTTAAAGTGGTTAAAGTTTATTTGTGAAATTATAGCTTCTAAAGAACTTCCGGAATCAACTCCTTTGCCCACAGACAGCTCAAGAGAAAGAACCTGTTTTCCGGATTCCCAGGCAACATTTCTTCCTGTTTTCTTTCCGTCCACAGTAAAAGTGATTGGCTCTCCTTCATCCTCTGAAGTTCCGGAGATCCATAAACAGTATTCGCCAGAAGAATTATTTACGAGAAACTTTTCTACTGGCTGCCCATTTAGATGCGCTGCAATAACAGTGTTATTAGGAGCCGGTGCACCATTAATCAAGGGAACTCCCTTCACAGTCATTGGAAGTGTAGGAACGGCCTCCTCTGCCGTAGCTACATGGGAAACGGCCAAGAAAAAAATTAGCATTATAACTGCTCCTGTAGCTGTTCCTAAGAAACTATTTTTTAATATCCTATTCATGATATACCTCCAATTACTACGTGAATAATAAATAAGAGAAAAACCGTTCAACCTGAGTGTCTAATCAGTCCTTTATTTTTAAGAATTATCAGGAAGGGTTTTTAGAGATCAATTCTATCAGGAAGATTTTTGTTAAGATACTCATGAGAATACAGACTACTTGCATTATCCAGATTTTCAAATCTGAATCTTTAAATCTCATTTTCAAATCTGAATTTTTAAATCTTATTTTCAAATCTGATTTTTAAATCTCATTTTCGAACTGATTTTTCAAATCTTGATTTCCAATTGCAGTTGTTTATCTTTTTAAAGGAATGTAGCATTCGGCATACTAAAATACTAATTTTGCCTCATGCTTTGCACTCTAATTCCCTAACTGCTCAACTTACTCTATTTTACATGTTATATAATCTGCTAAAATAATATTTAAAAGTTCTTAAGACATACAAATCCAGTTGCAGTTATAGCTCAAAAATAGCTAAAGAGTAAACATGTGTGATATCCAAAAGATGAATACAAAAACTGCAGATTATAATTTTAGAACTTTATTCAATATTCAACTCAACCCCTTTTGAGTCCTCTATAGCTACTGTTCTCGAGATTTTTATGATGACTAAATAAGTGAGTCATACATTTTAGGACATATTTTTAATGATTTCAGTAAACTCTAACGCTGGTGAAGTTAAATTGATCATATTGATTCTACAAAAAAATTGGAATCAATTATAAATTTATAATTAGGACTATAATTACAGATTTGGCTTATAAAAAATTAAGCATCATGAATTTTATAGAAAATTAAAAAGATAATTGTTACCTAACTTTGACAGTTAAATAAAAATTTATGCTCTTAGTTATGTTTGATCGACCAAAATGCAAACAAAACTAAGAACATATGAAATCACTCCTAACGACAATATATGCTTTCCTATCGGAACAATTCTTGCCGTTGAAAATCTATATGAAGAGCTCAATTTATCCTCTATTTTAGGTAAGCACAAGAGTAAAGGAATTGACTTTAATTCCTTAATCAAAGCTTTACTTAGTTATAAGCTTACAGAAAACTTTAGTTTAGATCGCGCTCATAAATGGATTATCCAGGATGAAGTCCTGGAATACTTCGGTCTTGAGAAATTTAATGAAAGAGCTCTTTATTGAACCCTTCGAACTGTGGGGAGTAATAAAGAAGAAATAATTCTTGATATTCAAGATATTTTATTTTCTAAGTATGATTTTGATCACACTGACATAAACATGGACTGGACGAGTATTGTTCTTTATGGGAATAAATCTCCTCTCGGTAAACATGGTTACAGTCGTGATCACCGTCCTGATAAAAAACAAATTACATTAGGAGTAAGTGAACTTTCATACCCCATTAACTTGCCAATTGGGATAACTATTGAAAAAGGAAATATTAACGATCAGACTCATTTTAAAAAAACGTATCAACAGGTAAAGAGCAGACTCAAAGATAAATCTCTTGTCGTTTTTGATAAAGGTGCAAATAGCATTGATAATCTAGACCTCATCAAAGGAGATGGTATGGATTATCTTACGGCAAAGAAGCTAAACAGTAGTGATGATAAGCTCATAAAACTCTTTGACCAGCTTGAGCCTGAAATCGTCGAAGAGGAAAAAGGAATCTACGGAATAAGAATCGTTAAACCTAGTAGTATAAACTACCTCTATTTTTCAGAAATTTTGAAAAAAACAGCAATTAGAAACAGGAATAAGAAAAGCATTGAAAATGCTAGAAGAAGCTAAAGAGATACAAAAGTCAATTGAAGGAAATAAGAAACTTCCCAAGAAATTCAGAATTAATAACAAGCTCATTGATATACATTATTCATATCAAACCAAGTTAATCGAGATGAGTGAGGAAGAAGCATTAGAATTCCTTAGAAAGGAGATAATTAACGAAAGAGAGGGATTTTTCTGCTTAAAATCAAGTCAGAATTTGACACTAAAAGAAGCTTTAGAGCGTGTCTTAAAATTATATAATTCATGGTAGACAGTTTGTTCGTTAATGTTAGAACCAAATAAGAGAATTGCTTATCCAAGTGATTTATCAGGTGAAGAATGGGAAATAATTAAACCTCACATCCCTACTCCTATTACTAATCGTGGTAAAAAACGTGTTCATTCATATCGAGAAATATTGAATGCGATCTTTTATTTGCTACGTTCTGGCTGTGCTTGGCGACTGTTACCCCACGATTTTCCGCTATGGAAAACTGTTTATCACTATTTCCGTATTTGGCGGCTTAATGGAACTTGGGAACAAATAAATGCTGCACTGAGAACTGATCTGAGAGTCGCATATGGTAGGAAACCAGAACCAAGTGCAGGTATTCTAGATAGCCAGTCAGTTAAAATGACAGAAACACCAGGTGTACGCGGCTACGATGCTGCCAAGAAAGTGAAAGGGAGAAAGCGCCACATTTTGGTAGATACAATAGGGCTATTGCTGATAGTTGTAGTCCATACTGCTAATATCCAGGATAGAGATGGAGCTAAACTTGTTTTGGAACAAATTAAGGGAAATCTTTCTCGATTGGAACTAATTTGGGCTGATGCTGGATACTCAGGTAAACTGGTTGATTGGGTAAATTCAGCATGTGGTTGGATATTAGAAATAGTAAAGCGTAGCGATGACGTTAAAGGATTCCATGTCCTTCCAAGAAGATGGGTTGTAGAGCGTACTTTTGGATGGTTAGGTAGATATCGACGTTTAAGTAAAGATTAAGAGGGATTGACAGAATCAAGTCAAGCATTAATATATGCCGCAATGATACATTTAATGGTTAGAAGGCTCGGTCGAATAAAAACAAAAAGATAATGGGAAAAGAATATTAAGACACGCTCTTAGAAATCTACAGAAAAAAAAGACTCACTTGAAAAGATATTCAACTCACTGAAAAATGAAATTGAAATAAAACCGTTAAGAGTGTGGACAGATGATAGCATTTATGGAGCAGTAATAATAGGATTTATCGCTCAACTACTCATATCTCTGATGCGATATGAGTTCAAAGAACTCAAGCATACATCAACAAAATTCATAAAAAAAAGCTTATTGAATTTGACAGTTACTGTAGATTTTTTAGAGAACAAAAATAAAAGCTACATTTATGCCAATTTTAACAACATAAATAGCTTGGTTTTAATCCAAAAACAGGGGATTTCTTCAGAATTTGGGTAAATTAGTTTAAACTGTCAAATTACTTTCTCTGGAAAAAATTTGCAAAAAACAGGAAAATTTAAGTGAAAATAGTAGAAACTGTCAAGGTTAGGTTGGAAACCCTATCGATATAGACGCCATAAACCAAAGCCGATCTCAACAACTAAGGTTAAGGCTAACTCGTCCGGGATGCTGACGTAGAAAGATAAAATCATATTTACCTCCCTCATTGTCAATGATTTACTAGCATATTTACAACTAGTAAACAATGTTAAAAAACAGAAATTATCACGAAGCAAAATTAAAAATTCTAGTCCAAGTTCACGTCTACATAGAAAAACTTATGAACATTGAACAGAAATACTTTAATGTTGAACACTTCAAAGACAAAAATCTGTTTTTTGTCTATACAAAGGCAGCTGTCATGATCAGCCAATCTGACAGCTACTTTACAATCTTCACTTTTCTCTTATCTTCTCACATTATTTCTACCTCGAACTCACACTATATTAACTGTTTGAATATATAAAGTCCCTTGCGATTTGGAGAAACGGAGTGTAAATAGCGGGTTTTTTGGCAAAATAGCCCCCCTAACCTTCGAAGTTTAAAAACTATTTTCTTTGTAAAATTGTTATAATTAACATCTGGTGACTCTGTCTGTTATACTCACATGATTACAAGGTTGAGAATGAGGATTGCGTTGAGAACGCGTGTTGGGGCATGGAACGACCGATTAATGCGCGACTTCACTAGAATTTCCACTCCTGCTAAAGCTTATAACGCTGATTAATCAAAGCTGCGGGGTATTCGAATGAAATAAGAAACGGGACAGTTACGATCTTCTGCATCGGGTCAACTGGAGCAATAACCACTATGAGATGTGAGCCAAATCTCTCAAAAGATGTGGTAGAAATTCTTGATAAGCTTAATTCCTCTGAATAAGGATATCATACCACAAAATATGGGGCGATTATAAGAGAGGTCCTAATTTAAGAATATTATTTCAAAAGTTGGCCCAAAATAATATCTTATGTCAACCTGTAAGAGAAGTTTCATTTTAGAATAAAATTTTTTACAAGAGTTGGG
>CAVRNH010000029.1:0-148740 GCA_963722085.1 uncultured Methanosarcinaceae archaeon
TGTATGATGAATTGCATACGAAATGGGCTTTTAATTATAAATAATTATTTATAAAATTACCGCTAAGTTTAGTCTTAAAAATTTAATTAATTTGGGAGAAGTAAAATGTCCAGAAAGAATTCCAGCACTCGATTACATGAAAACAATAATATTTATGAGGATCTCCATGAGCAAAGCCATAAGCAAAGGTTTTTCTCTCGTTTTTCTCCTCATGAACTCTCCCATAAACTCTTCTGCACTCGTCCTGACGGACATTCTCACGGACACAACCATACTCATGGAAAGGTGGACCCTTCCACACTTGCTACAAGCAAAGGTCTCTGGGTTGTCAAATGGTCGTTTATAGGAATGATGATCACAGCGATTCTGCAAATTTTCATTGTTTTTCTGTCGGGGAGTGTTGCCCTTCTCGCCGATACAATCCATAATTTTGGGGATGCTGCAACCGCAATTCCTCTTGCAGTAGCGTTTTACTTGGCCAGAAGAAAACCGAATAAATGCTTCTCCTACGGGTATGGCAGGATGGAGGATGTTGCAGGTGTTATCATTGTTCTCCTTATCCTGTTCAGTGCAGTCGTAGCGGGATACGAATCTGTGAACCGTTTTTTCAATCCGCAGCCAATAGGACATTTACAGGCTGTAGCTGCCGCCGGGATTATAGGCTGTATTGGAAATGAGGTAGTGGCACAGGTACGGATAAGAGTTGGGAAGGAAATCGGGAGTGCAGCTCTTATTGCTGACGGTTATCATGCCAGAGTCGACGGCTTTACCAGTCTCGCAGTCCTAATAGGAGCAGTAGGTGTCTGGTTCGGGTACCCGATAATTGATCCTCTTATTGGTATGTTAATCACAATTACCATCCTGAAAACAGTTATTGACACGAGCAAAACCGTATTTATCCGCCTTCTTGATGGAGTTGAGCCTGAAGTCATCGATAAGGTCAAAAATGTTGCTGAGAGTGTTGAAGGGGTTTGTGAAGTTACGGACCTCAGAGTCCGCTGGATAGGACATAGGCTTCATGCAGAAATCAATGCTTCCGTTTCATCCTCACTTTCGGTTGAGGAGGGGCATGAAATCGCCAATGCGATAAGAGAAAAGCTTCTGGAGAATTATTCCTACATCTCTGGCACCACCATTCATGTGGATCCCGTCACAGCCTCAGGAGAGTGTTTCCACTGTGAGCCTGAAAATCTGGAAGTGAGACATGTAAATCATACAATATTTTGAATTTGCCTTCAAAAATAAACATCAAGAAATCTCAGGTTCTTCCTGAGCTCCTCTTGATTTACATTTTCTCTATCTCTTCGTATTTTATGTGTTCGTTTTACTTTTTCTCTGTATCGAGCTTTTCATCTCTTTCCGTATCTATTGAGTCTTCAAGGCAAATATTTTTTCAGGTAAATCCCACATTTTTATGGAAAGATTCAGAGCAGGCATTTAAGGTTGATCTTGGATTTGTAGAAGAGGTAAGTAAAAACCAGTTCTTGAGAAATATTTCCATGGAGCGAATTGTTGTCTGCAAGACAGCAAGAACTTGCCAAACAGAGGAAAAGTTAAAGCTAGTATTTGGACATGAAAATTAGGTCAGGTGGATGCAGCTACTACCTTCTTTTAACTTATTCAACTTCAACAGTTAGAAAATAAACAGAAAGTTTAATATAACTATTTTGCATAAGTACCTTTATTGTTGTATCATTATCAAATATTTACTGATATGAATCTTTAGTAGAGATTTTAAATTAAACTAAAAATATAATCAACAAGCTTATCGAGATTCTATCCATTTGTATAACTGGACTAATTAGGTGACTTTTTAGTATGTTCTGCAACTTCGAAATTCAACTTTAATTTCACTAGTTATCGACTGCAACCAATCAAACAAAGAAAATTAAAAATGTCTCCAAATTATAGATTCGACCCAAGATGATAAGATGCTAAAAAGAAAGATAGGAACCTTATTCCTTATAACATGTCTTATTTTAATAACTATGCCCAATGCATTAGGCGCAGAGATAACTGTAAGTCCAAAATCTGGGACTGATGCCCAAATTGCTATTAACAATGCGATAAACTCTGTAGCATCGGAGGCAACATCAAGTAAGCCGGGATGTGTTCTCCTTACTGCTGGCACTTATAAAATAAGTTCCCCTATATTGTTAAAGTCTAATGTAGTACTAAAAGGTGCAGGAGACAGTACAATTATCTTCGCTGACGGTTCAGTTTGTAACTCAGAGGAAGAACCTGCATATTTATTTGGGCCAGGTGTTTCTAACGTTGAAATATGTAATCTTCAATTCCAAAGTACAGCAACTTGCACTGATGATGGTGGTCACGGGCACTATAGAAATTGTATTCAACTGCAGTCAGCTAGTAATAGTGCAGTACATGATATTTTGTTCACTCGATACCTATACAATGATGCTGTAACGGTCGAAAAGAGTACCAATATCATAGTATATAGTTGTAGGATTTATTCAGCAGGACACGACGGGGTAGCATTTTTATCTGACTGTAAAAATTGTCGAATGTGTAATTGTGATGTGCAGGTTCAAACTAATACAGGTGTTAGAGTAGACAAGAACGAAAATATTGAGGTGGACCATAATACATTCACCTCAGGAACGCCTGGCTCAGGCTGGTGTTGTGTAGAACTGGAGCGTACACTCACTAACGTTAATGTTCATCATAACATCATGCATGACTTCAGAGGATCCAGTAGTAGTTCCGGGATAGGCAATGTCCATGCGAGTGGCTCTATCAACGTTCACGATAATGTAATGTGGAACGTTTCACCTTACATGAAAATAGGTGATAAGGATAAGAATCTATTAGGACCGACCGATCATAACGTTTCTAATTGGGTAGCTAAAGGATATGGATATGGCTCTATTAATACAGCCTCAGAAACAATTACTGCATCTTCCACCAGCAGTTTTGATGGAAACAGAAATGTTGAACAGATATCTGAGAAAAAGCAAAGTTCCAAAACTTCTGGGAAGGAGAGCACAAAAACTCCTGGCTTTGAAATAGCCTCTGGAATCTTCTGTTTGCTTAGCGTATTCTTATACAAAAGAATATAAAAAAGAGCGTATTGTAAGCAAAATGGGGCTTCTAATTAAATCTGACCGAAAAAAGCAAACTTGCCGATCTGTCAGATAAATATTACTATTTTGCTTATGGTTTTAGTAACTGACCTTTCAACCTTTTTTCGAACCCTCTATCCTGAACTAAACTATAAATTATAACATTTTAACACCCTTAAATATAAGCACATTTTCTAGCGGGATTCAAAGAATGTCCAAGTATTCAAGTATAGATAGTATAATGCTAATAATTTGTAAGGATAAACAGCTTCTGCACTTTAAGGAATTTACAAACTAGTTGGCAAAGTTCTTGTAGTTCCAGTTATTAATGAATAATATTTTTAGGATTTCCACACAGGATATTAAAATACTTGTTAACGCGAATACTATTAGATAATTTTTAATAAGACTAAAACTTATATTTGTAATCTATCTCAAAACTCTAGCTGGTTATACAATTTGAAAAGTTTAAGATTTTTAGTGTTTTTCAAGATACTCAACTCATCTATTATTCATTAGCCTTCGGCTGTAACAAAAAAACCAAGGCTGTAACAAAATCTCTAACCGTGACCGGCTCAAAGGTGATACAATGCTAAAACGAAGGATAGGGACCTTATTCCTTATAAAATGTCTTTTTTTAATAACCATGCCTACTGTATTAGGTGCAGAGATAACCATAAATCCGACTTCTGAAACAGATGCTCAGGTTGCAATTAATAGTGCAATAGATTCTGTAGCATCAGGTGCAACATCAAGTAGGTCGGGATATGTTCTCCTTACTGCTGGCACTTATAACATAAGTGCACCAATAATGTTAAAGTCTAATGTAGTACTAAAAGGAGCAGGCGACAATACAATAATCTTTGCTAATGGTTCGGTTTGTAACTCAGAGGAAGAACATGGCTATATAATGGGGTTAAATGTTTCAAATGTTGAAATATGTAATCTCCAATTCCAAAGTACAGCAAGTCAATTTAGTGATGGTGGTCATGGTGAATATCGGGATTGTATTGTACTGACATCAGCTAATAAATGTACAGTACATGATATTCTATTTACTCGTTACCTGTATAATGACGGTGTACAACTCTTTGGGAGTACTAATATCACTATATATAATTGTAGATTGTATTCTGCAGGACATGACGGAGTAGCTTTTTTTTCCGATTCAAAAAATTGCCGAATGTCTAACTGCGATGTTCAGGTCCAAACTAATACAGGTGTTAGGGTAGCTTCCGGAATAAATTGTGAGGTGGACCATAATACATTCTCCTCAGGAACCCTTGGATCAGGCTGGTCTTGTGTGCAACTGCAGAATACACTCACTAACGTGAATGTACATCACAACATCATGCACGACTTTAGAGGGTCCGATAATAGTGCCGGGATAGGTAGTATACGTGCGAGGGGATCCATCAACATTCACGATAATGTAATGTGGAATGTTTCTCCGTACATGCAAATAGGCTCTCAAGTTAACAATACGTTAGGACCAGACGATCAAAATGTCTCTAATTGGGTGCCTAAAGGGTATGGATACGGTTCTATTGATATAACCTCGACATTAATTGATGCATGCTTCACTAGCAGTGCCACATCTGGAAATGTGCCATTGAATGTGCAGTTTACTGACACAAGTACGGGGACACCTACTTCATGGTTCTGGGACTTTGGAGACGGAGCTAAATCAACTGATCGAAATCCAATACATACTTACTCTACAGAGGGAACCTATACAGTTACTCTAATGGTAAGCAATGAGTACGAAACTGACTCAAAGGATGCGATAATTACCGTACTGGCAGACAGTGGTTCTAGCGATAGCAATAGTGGAGGAAGTAGTCACAGTAGCGGCGGAAGCAGTGGTGGCAGTGCAGGTGGCTCGCCTGAACCTCAAAATAATGTTGAGGCTAAAGAAATTTCACAGACATTTGTTAATAGTGGAAAAACTGTAAAGTTTGATTTCCCAAGGAACTCTACTCCTGTAGTATATCTTAGCTTTGATTCAAAAAAGACTACTGGAAAGACAACAGCTATTGTTGAAATACTGAAAGGAAAGTCCACTTTGGTTTCAGGACTGCCTTCTGATGAAGTATACAAGTACCTAAATATCTGGGTCGGAAACGGTGGGTTTGGGGATTCAAACAATATTGGAAATGCAGCTGTATCTTTCAAGGTTGAAAAATCTTGGGTCCAGGATAAAAATATCGACAAGGCTTCGATAACCCTTAACAGGTACAGTGATATGAAATGGAACTCGCTTCCAGTAAGCCTGTTAGGTGAGGATGATAAGTACTTGTATTTCACAGCCAAAACGCCTGGATTCTCTCCTTTTGCAATAACAGGGAGAGAAGGTAGTAAAAGAAGCTGTGACCGAAAAACTGTCTCAACCAAACTCTCCGAAACCTGAACAGAACACCAGTAGTACAGAAGAAAATTCCCAGAACGTAAGCACAAAGGCACCTGGCTTCGAAGTTGTTTGCGGGATATTAAGCTTGCTTGCTGTGTTTCTGTCTAAAAGAAAGTGAAGAAGGTTAAGCACTCCAGATTAACAACTATTCCAATAAAAACCTGAAAAATCTCGACTAAATAGCCTCTATGTGTAAATAATCTAAAATTTAAAATCTTCAATTTCATATATCCAATCTACTTCCAGATCTGTATGCTTCCTGAAAAATCAGAATTAGAAGATACTTGTATATCAGAAAGCACTTAATAGTGTGTTAATTTGTTGGATGCTTATACACTAAATAAAAAATACCTGTAAGTAAATAGCCGATGGCTATTTACAATGGAAGGTGATTTGTATAGATATTCCAAAAGTTCAACTTAAATTCGCTCAGCTTTTAACAAGTTTTAGGAGATTAGTAGGGGATGCCAGTAGGAGTTTATTCCTAACAAACTGGAAACAGGTGGATAAAGAAAACGTTGTGCCCGTAGAGAATTTTATGATTCCTGAAATTCTTAGAATCCAGGCTGAAGGATTTCAGTACAAAAATGAGAAAGACATTATAAGATATTCAAAGATGCTGAAAAAAACATTTTATGTTATAAAAAGCCAGGAGAAACCTGTGGGCTACTGCATTTATTATATAAAACCTGTTCTTTCCCTTAGACATCTTAAGAAAAAATCCGTAATCCATTCAGTTGCAATAGACAGGAGTTTGAGAAGTAACGGCTTTGGTGAGAAGCTGTTAAGAGAAAGCATTAAAGAAATGAGGTTAAATGGGATAGCCTCTGTTCTCTTATATGTAAACGTAAAAAATCTTTCTGCTATAAATTTATACAAGAAAATTGGCTTTCAAATAATTAAAAAAGTAAAAGATGTATGTGGTGTTTTAGAGACATGCTATGAAATGGAATTAAAACTTGCTTCCTTACTGGCATCAACGTTCTTACAAAGGTTTTTTTCTGCAAGTTTTTTAGATAACGATATCATCATGATAACAGAACTGATTTAATTTAATAAATCTTGTAACTGTCAGGTTAAATTATTGTCACTTCCAAGAGCGTCGAATGAATGTCCTCTATAAACGGTAAATTTGTCTTTCTGATGGTAGAATATACACTCTAATCTGGACAGAGCTATGGCCCAAAGAACTTCCAATCAATATCCTTTTCAAAGCTTGTTGCTGGATTTGACTATGATTTCTATCACAGCAGCACCTATACCATAAATAGTATTAATTGATAAAATAAAGGTTTTAATGGAAATTGCATACTCAATAAAGCTTATCCTTAAAACTTAAACTTCTTCGTTTTTGAATATTGATAAGTAAATTTTTATCTAAGCTTATTAGTTAATTACAGTCGATAGACAGGAAAAACGTCAGGGGACTTTAACATTGTTTATAGTATGGGGTTAATATGAGATTTCACTTAATTGATGCCTTAAAAGGATTTGGGATTATGCTTGTAGTGTTTGCGCACCATAGCTTACCAGTGTCTCTGAATACTTACATCTATTCTTTTCACATGCCGCTCTTCTTTTTTATCTCCGGATTTCTGTTTGATTTCGGTAAATATGCAGAGTCTGCTTCTAGTTTTGTAAAGAAGAAATTTAGATCTCTTATCGTGCCTTACTTCAGTTTTGCAGTGCTTACCTATCTGTTTTACTTTTTGCTGGATAAGGTACTTCCTTTTGGGTTTTTCGAACACAGTACTCTTTACGACGTCATTTATACTATCCTGTATGCACCGGGAGACAGTGATCTTATAAATCCGCCGCTCTGGTTCCTTCCATGTCTTTTTGTAACTGTGCTTCTCTTTTATGGATTTTCGAAAATGTGTTATGGAGAATCTCGAAAACTTGTACTCTGGATTATTGCAGCCGGAGTGATCGGCTATCTTTATCCTGAATATGTGCCTTTCAGACTTCCTTGGACTGCTGACGTCGCTCTTTCTGCTGTAGTTTTTTACGGTGCAGGAAATTTGTTTAAAAAATTCACTGATTCCGAAGTAGAGTCTGAATCAGGTATTGTTTTGAAGGCAGATTCCAGACTTAGGGAAATGTTCTCCCAAGTTGAGAAATTTCTCCCTGGAGTCTTTATCCTTCTGAACCTACTATATCTAGGATATGTCCTAGGGTTTCCTACTGATAGATGAGATCAATATGAACGTGATGGAATATGGGAGTTTCTTCTCGTTTTATTTCCTGGCTTTCTCAGGAATCTTTACTTTTGTTTATCTTTTGAAAAAAATAGGAAACTCAAGAATATTGGAATATTATGGGAGAAACAGCCTTATCGTGCTTGCACTTCACTATCCAATAATGGATATCCTGGTAACACTCATATTTTTGATTTTCGGAATTGATCTTAATGTTGACTATTATAATGCCGGTATTGCTCTGGGCTTAACGGTGCTGAACTTCGTTCTCTTAGTGCCTGTAATCTATGTCATTAACAATTATTTCCCTTTCATACTGGGAAAAGGCTCATCTAAGAGTTTTGAAGACACGAAAGCGCATTTAAGGAAGTCTGTAAATTAATAGGGCTACTCTTTTGATAAATGAGCTGCAAAATCCCAAAAACGAAAATAAACGGGTTAACAATGGCATTTTGTTTATTTTAATTTATAAAAGTCATTTGTTCACTCAGCCATTTCATGACATAGAAGAATAAGGCATCTATGGTCGATTACATGATGAGTAAATGTTTAAAAGATAATGAGGCCCGTATAGACGATTGAAAATTCGATATTACGAGGTGTAAATCTACTGCTCTCGTTTATTTTTCTTAGTTAACTAGATGGGTTTTTACCTCGAAGATCTCGGGAGAAAGTATTGAATGACTCTCAGGCCCGCTGTTGAACTTTCAGAACATGGCTGGACTAATCTACATTAGAAGCATTTTAAAAGCTTTTTATATCGTATTAAATAAATCGATGACCTGGAATAATTCATCTTTATGTCCAAAAACAAGAGTCATAAATTTGATTTAAAGATAAAATGGAAATTAGATTATAAGTCTCCCGACAAAGATCAGTAATCAGTAATTTAGAGATAAATGTATTTACTTTAGGCTTAATATACAATTAAAAAGTATATTATTGTCCATCAGCATTATATATAATGAAAAGCGGTTTATTGCGGATGAATAGTCTATTTATAGGCCCAATTATAACAATTTTTCCTTTACCCTCTTCTTTGCTCTGGTAATCCTTATGAATTTGTTTTTGAGGTGATTTCCTGCAGTAACCGCTAGCCCTATACTGATAGTTTTCCAAATTATCCTCACTAGTAAAAAATATGTATGCAATTAGCTATAAGCATTGGTTCAGTCTAAAAAGCTTTGTTAAGGAGGAAGTAGTATTGTGGCAAAACGCAAATTCACCTGAAGCTTAATATTCGAACGTCGCAGGAACACTTCTGTTCATCGGCTCTCTTCAATGGTTTATCGTAGAGATGGCGGCTGAGACTCTGTTTCTTGGCATCAACAGTTCCTCCGAACATATTACCCCTTCAGCCCTCAGCTACAATGTTTAACACTTCGACATTCATATTCGGGTTAATAACTCTCATCAGCGCATTTTTAATTCATCGTGCCTACGGAAATAAGCTTTTCACAGTTCTTTTTTCAATCTCAGGACTTTCAGCGATGGTGGTTGGCTTATTTCCCGGTGATACTGGGGTCATACATGCATTGGTAGCTCTCACTTGGTTTGTAACTGCACCTCTGTCGGCAATTGTTGCCTATAGGTTGGAGAAGAAGCCTTTAATCTAAATCTCGATCGCGATAGGCATCTTTGTGCTGGCAGTACTGCTGATGGCGCTTTTTTCTGTCAGATTCAATATTTACTCTTTTGCTTATGGTTTTAGTAACTGATCTTCCAACCTTTTTCGAACCCTATTATGAGAATTAAACTAAAATTATAGTATTTTCACATCCTATAAGATAAGCACATGTTCTTAGCGGGATTCAAAGCATGTCCAATTATTTATTATCCTAAGGCAATGAATTTGTTCTTACACTCACCCTTGATTGTAACAGCATTTTTGAATTGTCAATTAAATTTCTGAGAAAAGTAGATAATCTGTTTTAAAAGGAAAAATATAAAAAGAAATACCTCCAAACTGTATAAAAAAATTGTAACTAAAAAATCAAGATTTAGCAGGAAACTAGATTTTGAACAAGTTATTTCACCTTCATAGATTGACATTGATTGAAAGAATAGGTTAATTTGATGTTTATACAGATTTAGCGGGTATGGCAACTTTGGGAAATTTGTCAAGATTCGATTTTCTAGGAAGTTAATGAGAAACATAAAACTAGAATAATTAGGATGTTAACAACAAAATAAATTATCACCTAATGAAAATCAAAGTTTACAGCAGAGGGGGTTCATAGATGAAAAAAATCAGTTGTGCATTGATTCTGGGAGGAAATGTCAATGGATATTCGATAATTCAGGAACTACATGAGAAAAAAGTAGAAGAAATAATTCTTTTTTGTCATTCTAGAGAATTAGCCTCATACAGCAATAAAATAAAAGAATTTGTGCTTATTGATAATACCCCAAAAAGCTTGTGTCGAGAGGTTAACAAACTTCACGATAAGTATGAAAAAATTGTTGTGTTTCCAACAAACGACCTCCAGCTTGAGAATCTGTACAAACTCTATAGTAAGATAAATTCATTTTGCTTTTTGCCTTTTAACCCCGAGAATCTGCTACTTCACCTTGATAAATATACTCAATACTCCTATTGTGAGAAACTAGGCATTCCGTATCCTAAGACAATATATATTCAAGAAATAAAAGATTTGGATAAAATTTCATTAATTCAATTCCCTATCTCTATTGAAGCCAGCACAAAGGGAGGATCTGAAGATAAGGATCTTCAGAAATATGAAGATAGACAAGCTAGAAGGATTAATAAAAATAAGAAGTAAGCTGGAAAAATATTTGGATGTAGGAGTTAAATTTATAGCTTCGGAAATCATCCCCGGGGATGAAAGCTGCTTATATGCTTATGTTGCTTACAGAGATATGAGAGGGAGAATCCTGAATGAGTGGACAGGAAAAAAACTGGCTCAGTATCCTGATAGTTTTGGAGTCTTTTCAAGTGCCTCAAATGAAGCTCCAGAGCAAGTTCGGATACAGGGAAGAACTCTCCTTAATGAAATGGACATAAAAGGGATTGCAGAGCCCGAATTTAAATATGACTCAAGGGACAAAAAATACAAGCTTATGGAGATAAATCTGCGTTCCATGATGTGGCACAGAGTGGGGAACCTTTCAGGGGTTAATCTTCAGTACACACAGTATCTTGATGCGCTAGGGGAAAACGTAAATCCGCAGATTCAAGTCAAGAATAAAGATATTCATTTTATTTATCTAAACCATGAAATTATAAATTTGATACTGCGCAGAAAATATCTCCCTATATTTATAAAAAATATATGGTATTCTACTGAAAGCCACATTGCAGTGTACGATAAAAGGGACATTAAACCATTTATAAAGGATAGTCTTGATATGCCCAGATTATTATTCAGAAGATTCATGAGAATAATAGGAGTCATACAGCGATTACAAAAAATTGGGGAGTATAAAGCTGAAGCATCAAAAATGAATAAACGGACATATAAGTTGGGGAGTATAAAGCTGAAGCATCAAAAATGAATAAGGATATATAAAAGTCTCTGAAAAGAATATCCTGATATGTTTATTATTTAAATTTTTAGAGTCTTGAAGTTATTAAGTTTTCTACAAAGCTCATATTGTCTTATAGGACTTACGCGGTTGCCTGCTCTGCAGGCAACTTTTGAAATACTTTCAATTATTATACTAAAGGATATACTGGGTTTCTTATTATACTGATTAACAGCATTTCTTATAATGTTCCACTTTGTTTCAAACCATGAAATACTTGTTCTTATTCTGTGTATTTCGAACCTTGGAAATGCTCTTATTGCCATAATTATATGTGCTCTCTGCACATCATTTCTTCTTGCTTGACACCGCTCTACTCCACAAAACTGTTTGAGTCCCATATGATATTCTTCAATTTTCCAGGCTTTCTTTGCTAGCTTTTTCCTCTCTTCTTCTTGCATATCCAGTACATCTGTAGCCCAGTATTGCGTGTCTCCATCTTTGGAAACTAGCCGAAATATCTTAATAAAACCATGTTCTCTCAGATGAACCGTCATTCCTTCTGGTGGAATAGTTACCAATTCGATTGCTACATTGCCAGTGTTATCAGGGTTAACTAATCGGTTTTTCTTTAACCTTGTTAGCCAGTGCCATCCTTTTTTCCGGATTGCCTTTAGATTCTTTATCCTCGAATACCATGTATCAAACAAAACAAATTCTGGAGAAAAACCACGTTCTTCTGCCTTATTCAGCATATCAAGGAAATGATCATTTTTCGTTTTTCCGTCTGTATTTATATCGTAGATTCTAAAGTCAACTGGAATTATGGCTTCATTATTAGTCCAGACAGCGGTTTCAAGATTGATTCCATTTACAATTTGGTGATGTTTTCCACTCCATTGCCTGTAAACAAGATCCATATGTTTGGAGTAAGGTTTATCGAGAGTAGTATCATCGATAATAAGCAATCCTATTTCAGGATTGACAAGGTTTTTTACTTCTTCCCATAATGATTCAGTATCAGGGGGTTGCCTCCGAAGGAGGCAAGTAAAAGAGTCATGAGCTGGACTATTAGAGTCTAAAAAACTGCACTTAGAAGCCTCTGTACAGCTAAAAACTCGTGAAGAAGCAACGAGAAAGTTGATGTAATCAAATTCAGTACACTTAGCAGGATTTATTTCGTTCAACTCAAATATTTTATCCTTAAATTATACAGATAATATTATACAAATAATCGTATTTTAAGGTAACTTGCAGAAAAATGATTCAATCGCGTAAGTCCTAATATACAAAAGAAGAGCAGAGGATTTCTTCCGTACATAGTGATCTTTAGTAGCTGTATAGTTTACTAAAAATGTTCAAGGAGTTGATCTTATAGGGCAAAAGGGACTATTACCTCAATTGAAAACACAAACAGAGGAATCAAGATATGGCTATTCAGGATAACCAGATTAAACTGAATATTGCCCATGTCTGGGATATCTCATCCGAGACCTACGACGACAAAGAAGGGCATGGAATCCATAGTGAAATCGAAAGGGAAGCCTGGAAAATCTTATTTAAAAGTCTGCTTCCCTCAGGTAGGCTGGAAGTGCTCGATGTAGGCTGCGGGACAGGTGAAATAGGACTTTTATTTGCAGAACTAGGTCATCACGTTACTGGGCTCGATATTTCAGAGAAAATGCTTGCAAAAGCAAGAGAAAAAACGTCCAATAAAGTGTTTGACAGCACTTTCAAAAAAGGAGATGCTGAAGATCCTCCTTTTGAAGCAGGGACTTTTGATGTTGTTGTTAACCGTCACCTCTTATGGACCCTTCCACACCCTGATATTGCAGTCAATAACTGGAAGAAAGTGCTCAAGAAAGGAGGAGTGCTTATAGTCATAGATGGGCTCTGGAACGGCGGCTTGTTCGAAAGAACTACAAGACAATTTATTAGCGATTTCTTAACTTTGCTTGTTGAGAGAAAGTGTCCCAGAAGAAGACATTACCCCCACGAAATCAGAAATGAACTCCCAAACCCAAATGGAGTTCCGCCAGCGAAAACGTTAGAATACTTCAGGAAGGCAGGGTTTAAAAATGTGAAGGATCTGGACTTAAAGGAAATCGCCAAAATTCAGAAGAGAACCATGTCTTTCCAAAAAAAGATAGTCTTCAATCCTCAGTCCCATTTAATTTATGGAGTAAAAGATGGTGTACCAAATTTGTCCGTGTAATCACAAATTTCAGAAAGTAATTAGATCTGAATGAGATAATTAACAGTAAATAACGCTGAAAAATTTAAAATTGAAAATAGAAAAATAGTAAGAGCAATTAAAATAAAATTGAGAATTAATAGAATCAAAAAGTACCGTTTTAAAAAATTTGATTCTTATATAGGCGATCTATTCTTCAAAGTAAACTGGCAGAAGATCGGCCTATATCCCGGACCTTTAATAAAGTTGTAGTTTTAGTCTGGAGGAGCTTAAATAATATAAGGTATGAACATTTTTGTCCTTTTTCTATATTCAATATATTCGTTGCCAAACTCCTTTACTACGTCTGCTTCCTCCTTTTTTGCCAGTTTATAGTACAGCACAAGGAGTAGAGAGTAAAGTATTATCAGAGGCAGTGTAGCCCATTCAGACATCATTCCGAAAGTTATCATGAAAAAGCCGGTATACTGCGGGTGACGAATATACTTATAAATGCCATTTGTAACGAGTTTTCCCTGACCTTCTTCTTTGCTCCAGTAATCCTTATGGATCTGTTTCCAACCTGATATGACCAGTGCAACTCCAATTAACGATATAAGGATTCCAATGTACATTCCCCAGAAGCCAATGTATTGCACCAGTGTGTGACCCCAAAATACACCCTCGGGAAGAGTATATCCAAAAAGCCATCCAATAGCAAACATACTAAAAGGCACACCGAACATTTCAAGTGCAAATGCAATAATAAATGCTATATAAGCTCCTGAGGGCTTTATCTGGCTTTTTTTATAAAACGGCACAAACAACAGGAATACTCCGTAGATAATTATCCACAGAGCAACTGCCCACCAATTTCCAAAATGAGACCAAATATTTTCCGTTACCATTTTTATCACTAAACCTCAATTAAACCTCAATTATTCTCGTTATCATTACGCCTGACATAAACCGCATTGAACGTTGGGCTCATGAGAGGCACTCTTATGTTTTCTTTACCTTACTTCTTTTCAATAGAGCGTATCATCATGTCAATAGCATAATCAATAAGTCCATCATGCGTCAAATTGTTGCTTTTTAAATACATTTCTATAACTGGTGTGAGAGTTAGCACGCTTGTCATAGATGATGTCAGGATCAAAGTCGCCTTCAAAGGGTCGATATCTTGCCGCACTGTTTCATCTTTTATGCCTTCATGTAAAGAATCTATAACCATTCGGGTGTTTGCCGTCCTTATTCTTTTTAACTCATCAAGTTCTGGGAAATCCTCAAAGCAAAACATTCTTGAATAATAATACGCCGCATAGTATCCAGGGTACTTCCTGGAGAATTCACAAAAAGCTGAAGTCAGATATCTGACTTTCTGGATCCCGGTCTTTGCTCCTTGGCAACATTCTGTGAACATCTTGTTGAGAATTTTGGAGCCATTGATTGCGATGGCGATGTATATATCATCCTTGTTTTTGAAGTAAAGGTATAGCGTACCCCTTGCAAGTTCTGCTTCCTTGGCTACTTCGTCCATTGTAACATTCTCGTAGCCCCTTGAGAAGAACAGCTTCTCGGCTGCTTTAATGATATCGTTACGCCTTTTCTCTTTTTCTCTTTCTTTCCTGTCAGTTATTGCCACGCTAGTTCTCCGTTCCTTAACCTATCTTCATCATGACAGTTTGGGATATAATTACATGACGTCATTCAATGATTTCGTTTCATTTAATGGCGTTGTTCCATTTAATGACATAACGTCATCAAATAACAAGCAGTCTTTACATTTAAACCTTTATTTTTTTAATGCCTTTGCTCAAAAAATGCGCTGAAGGGAATATATTTTGAGTATATTAACAGATGCGCTAACGGCTTTTTCTTTAAATTGTATAAAGAAGAGGGACAATTGATAACTTAAGTAAATGTCCAATGTATATATTACCTGAAACTGAGTAATAGAAAATTAAATTTCTCTAATTTCTGTATATCAATCATAAATGTAGGATAGCTAGATTTTGGTACATAACGTAATATGTGCTTAGGAGGAAGTGTTGATGGACTTTATATCTAATTTATTTAGTAAAGATAAAACCCGTGACTTTTTAGACGCTTGCAAATTAGGGCAACTAGAAAATGTAGAGAAATTCATAAAAAGTGGTAAGATTGATATTAATTCACAAAATGAATATGGTAGAACCGGTTTGATCTTTGCGGTAAATATGGAGCATAGAGATATTGTTAATTTGCTCATTGAAAGCGGTGCCGATCTGAATATTCCTGAAGAAAGTGGCGACACTGCTTTGATTTCTGCGATAAAGATAGCACGTGGGGATATTGTTGAGCTGTTCATCAAAGGTGGTGCGGATCTTAATATTCAAGGCCAAAATGGCGAGACTGCTTTGAAAGTTGCGGTAAAGCTAGGGTATAAGGATATTGTTGAGCTGCTTATTGAAGGTGGTGCCGATCTTAATATCCAGGACCAGAATGGCGAGACTGCTTTGATTAGTGCTGCAAGTAGGGCGCATAAGGACATTGCTGAGTTGCTCATTAAAAGCGGTGCAGACCTTAATATTCAAGATAAAAATGGCAACACTGCTTTGAACGCTGCAGCGAAAAAGGGGCATAAAGTTATTGTTGACCTGCTCATTAAGGCCGGTGCCGATCTTAATATTCAAGATAAAAATGGTAACACTGCTTTGATTTATGCGGCAGACATGGGGCATAAGGATGTCGTGGAGCTGCTTGTTGGAAATGGGGCCAATCTCAATATTCAAGACCAGAACGGCGAGACTGCTTTGATGTTTTCGGCACAAACTGGGAATAAGGATATTGTTGAGCTGCTTATCAAAAATGGTGCCGACCTTAATATTCAAGACCAGAATGGCAACACCGCTATGAAGATTGCGGAAGAAATGGGATTTAACGATATTGCTGAGCTTCTGACTAAAAGTGGGGCCAGTTCTGGACAATAATTTTATTTGCAAAACAGAAACTCATGATGTGCATAATGAAAAATACAATAAAATAACTTCAATTCAGAACGAAGACATTATAATTCAGAATGAAAACATTACCAAAAAATTCACTTATGAGGGACAAAAAGCTAACACGATGCCGAGTATAAAAATAACCAGTGAATGAAGAATTGAATTGCCTGCGCAAGAAGGCGATGAGAGTTATATGCTATCTACTCTTAGGTCTTCACGTTAAGATTTTATTTATTTTTAAATTTATTACTTAAACTCTCCATCTTACGTAAAAATCCGAAACAGATGATACCGTCGTTAGATACTAGTTTTAATCTGCAAGAGTAAAGACATTCTTATCCTCATCTCAGAACTATCAATTTCAAAAGAACTTAAGTGTTCATGCAATTGATTTTCATCTGTGCTTTCGTGGTAGAAAATTTTGGCTGAAACCAAATGAGAAATATGGAGAAAACTTGTTCGCTATAGGGTATCAGTTGGAGTAAATTTTGATTTTTGCTTATTATTCAATTCGATGCTTGTTGGCTAAAAGATAATTTTGTAATGATGAGCTTCGATTGGAACTAACAGAAAAATTTTATATTATGTTTTGAAAATTCAGAATGAAACTTGATCAAGAGAATGGGCATAAATCAACTGTGAATATCCTATTTTTGGTCATCGGTTAAGGGTTATTAGTTATTTAATTTCAAAACTTCGTTCCTTATTTTTCCAAGCCTGTATTCTATTTATTTTTATCTTGATTTATCTGACCTAAATTCGGCAGCATTGCACTCCAGATAACCTCAAAATATCATTAATTGTTATTATCTGCATTTTCACTTAAACAGCAGTGATTCATACGCACTATATAGTTTTAACATCATTTGCATTTAAAACATCTTTCCGAAATTTGTTATTTATGTGATGCTTATCATATAGTACTTTTTGATTTAAACTGAATTTCAAAAGTTGTGCTAAACACTATGATACCAATAGAACACTTGAATGGATTTTTAGGCTCGTGCCGACAGCAGGGATTCATATGATATTTTGGCCTAATGGGTTGGAAAAAGTTTAAAATGAGTTCAAAGATTGAAAAATAAAAAGGAAATGTAAAAGGATTTGTCAAGCCATTATTAAAATCTATTAAGTCTGAAATTTTATACATAGCATGTCAGATTTCTGGTCTTTCTAAATCCTTTAATGCAACTTTAATTAGTTTATTTCTCCATAGTGATATATGCAGACTTGAACAGAGACATTCCAGCCTAGGAATTTGCTTCAAGGCTGTTGCCGTTTATACTCCCAGTAACTGAAGCTTCTCTAGAACTCGAGCTGTCACTGCTCCTAAATGTGTAATCACCATCTTCTGAAGTAGATCTGAAACTACCCGTTGAAACTGCGCCTTTTCCAATCCAGTCCGCTTTGACGGTCAAAGGTTCTATTTGCACCTGTATTCCAGTCATAGACATTAATCGTTAACCTCAGACAGGCTTGCAGAATTGAGTTTTTTATCTATACTGAAAACATTATCTTTTGTAAACGTGTAACCTGATTTATCATGTCAAATAATATTCCATTCGAGGGATCCCAGGTATAGATATCCAGATAGATATCAGTCCCGTCATTCGCCTTAGTTACGGATAAATAAGTATCGGTAATTATATTACCATTCGTTTCAGACCAATCTGCATATGCAGAAGCACCATTATGTCTTTCTATGGTTTTAGATTCTAGCGCTTCTGCGCTCATAGCCATTGAAAGCAAGACTATAAGGGTAAATAATATTGTGTACGTTTTCCTCATTTATATTCACCTATGTCTATTTAAGCTAAAATTCGTAAATTTAGACTAATCTGGATCTGGTTATATTTTTAAAAATCCAAACTCTTAAAGTCAATATTAAAATGATTCCAAAGTATATAAATACTATTGAATATTTTTTAGAATATAAAATATAAAAAATCAAGGATTGAAGACTATATACAATAAAAGAGTTCTGAAAATAAGGTAATTCGCAGAAAAAATAAAGATAAAAAATAAAAAAAAGTTAAATATGGAGTACAGAAAATTTGCAAAATTTTATTCTTCACTTTCACTTGCGATTGCCACAAGTTCATTTACGCATGCAACAGCCATTGGAGTCCCGCCTCTCGTTCCTACACAGCTTATGGAAGGGATCGGGATTTTCAGGTTTCTGACCATTTCCCTGGATTCGGCTGCATTCACAAAACCCACTGGTAGTCCTATTATAAGGGCTGGTCTGACTCCTTTTTCAATAAGTTTGCAGACCATGATAAGGGCAGAAGGTGCATTTCCTATTGCAATAATACTTCCATCCAGTCGGTCCCTGGCAGCAAGGAAACCTGCCGATGTACGGGTAATTCCATATTTATTGGCAATTTCCGCATCAGGGTCTTCATCAAGTACACAGATAATTTCGGATTTATGCCCTGCTTTTGTAATTCCGGCTTTCACCATGTTGATATCTACAAAAATTGGGGCACCTTTTTTAATTGCTTCCACACCTGCGGGGATGGGGTCATGCATAAAACGCATTATGTCTGCTACTGAGAGATCCCCGGTAGCAATGACACAGCGCTGACGGAAACGGTCTTCAGGTGTCTTGTTCCCTATAAGCTCCTGGATCATTGTGCGGCTCTTCATGTAGATAGCTTTGGCTTCTTCAGTTCTTGCCCCGGAATCCGTGCAGATTTTTACAAGTTCGGGATCAATATCTACTGTAAGCTCGGTAAATTCCTCAAGGTTTTCGAGGTTTCCGGCCTTTCCACTAACGCTTTTTTTAGTAGTCATATTTCTTATGATACCCCCTGGGAGTAATTATAAAGTCCTTCTTTTGAGAATTCCATATCCTGGAATCTCCATTTCCAATGAGAATCGTAGTGCTCATATCTACCCAGTCCTCGTTTTCCATTACCTTACCTAGAGTTGTCACGATCCTGTCCTCTCCTTCACCTCTCAGAGCATTCTTCACAAGTCCCACAGGCACGGAATCGGCTTTGTACTGGCGGATTATTTCAATTGCTCTTGAAAAATTGGACTGTCTTTTACGGCTCTTGGGGTTGTAAAGTGCCATTACAAAATCGGCTTCTGCAGCAAGGTTAAGCCGCTTTTCGATTACCTCCCAGGGAGTCAAGAGGTCACTCAGGCTGATCACTGCAAAATCCGTTACAACAGGGGCTCCCAGCATACTTGCCCCGGCTAGAATTGCAGTAACTCCTGGAAGAATTTCGATATCAACTTCAAGACCCTCATGTTCAGCAACCTCAAGCACAATACCTGCCATGCCGTAGACATTGGTATCGCCGCCGCTGACCATGACTACATTTGCGATTTTTGCAAGTTCCACAGCTTTTCTTGCTCTGTCCACCTCTTTACCCATGTAGCTGCGAATTACTTCCTGAGTTCCGAGGAGAATCTCTATCTGGTCCAGGTAAGTACTGTTCCCGAGAACATAATCGGCATGAAGGATTACATCTCTGGCTTTGACCGTCATCTGTTCCACAGACCCCGGCCCTATCCCTACTATGTAGAGTTTTCCTCCGGCTGCCTTATCTTGCGATTGCGATTGTGACTCTGCCATATACTTTCTTCCTGCAAATCAATTGTTTTTCTTCCGAAAGGGCGAGAGCTGCAGGTTCTGCAACTCCTTTTAATCCAAAACGGGAGGCTTGCGATGATGAAGGGGGATTGTAACTGTTGAGCATTTCATCCGGCAAAAAATCCACCGGGATGCCAAGCGTCTCTCCCGCTTCCAGCAGCCCTTGTTCATTTTCCTTAAGTTTCGCAGAGGCTAAAGTTGTGATTTCTTCCAGGTCCAGGCCATACTCATCGAGTGCCTGTTTCACGGCTTCAATGACCTCTTCTTTTGTAATTCCCCTGCGAGTTCCTATCCCGATGATCATATGTTATCGTCTGTCCACTGATTCTTCAAGCAGTTGTCGACCAGTTTAATTATTGATTGATCTAGACTAGTGCGTGTCATCCCTCAGTGATTAAACAGTTCTGAGTAGTTGCAATCGATTTTATACGACATTTAACTGTTGACTCGACACTAGTTTAATTTAGATTAATTAGCTATTACCTGTATTATCGTCTTTTATTTCTGCTGTCTCCTGTCGATTTCTTACCAGCACAGAAACATCCTTATCTACAATAATTATCTTGGGTCCTCTGATCTCAAGAACTTCTATGTCCTGATCCAGAAGTGCACAATTTACAGCTACAGTAGATTCTTTATTGAAAATTTCGCAGCCGAATCTGTCTGCAATACCCTCAACCGACGGCTTACCGTGAACTTCAGTAGCAGTCGTAAGCACAGGAACTGCTCCCAGTTCTGAAATCTGTCGAGCAACCTCATTTGCTCCGTGATGTCCTCCTAAAAGAGGGATTGCGAAATCCAGGTTTGAATCCACTACAATCACGGCAGGGTCTAACCACTTGTTATTTAGAAGAGGGGCAATATCTCTGACTACAATGCCTGTGGCAAATACTGCAACTATTGCCCCGTAATTTTTAAAGGCCCTTTCGAATATGCCTTTTTCATAGAGAAGCAGATCGGCTTTCAGGTGTTTAGCTATCCTTGCTGCAACTTCCCTATTCCTTTCAAAGGTAATTACAACGGTTCCTGTGCTACTCCGTATAAGTAGGACCTCCTGTAGTTCTTAGGGTCAACAACTCCCCCGATAATTATCATTGCCGAGCGCGTGATTCCTGCATCCTTCACCTTATCTGCAATATCCTCTACTGTCCCTGTGATAACTTCCTCATCCTCCCAGGATGCATGGAAGATTACTGCGACGGGTGTGTCTTTCGGGCAGCGGACTTTTTCCATAATTTCCCTGATCTTTTGAGTGCCCAGGAAGATTGCCATTGTTGTGTTATAAGCAGAAAGTTCGGGGATAAGGTCTTTTTCCAGAGTTTTTCCTGCAGGACGGGTAATGATGAGAGTATCGGAAACGCCGTTTAGTGTCAGCTGGGTACCAAGAGCTGCTGCACTTGCAAAAACTGATGATACACCTGCTACTCTTTCGACTTCAATGTCATACTTCCTAAGCTCTTCCATCTGCTCTACAACAGACCCGTAAAGGGATGGATCGCCGCTGTGGAGGCGAACAACGAACTTTCCTGCATTTACCGCATCCGTAATTATTTTAGTGGTTTCATCGAGAGTTAAGCCGTAGCTGTCTACTGTCTCTCCCTGTGTATATTTAAGGACTTCAGGGTTTACCAGTGAACCTGCATACATTACAAGGTCAGCTTTTTCAAGCATCTCGCGCCCGAGTACAGTAATAAGTTTTGGATTCCCAGGGCCTGCCCCTACAAAATAGACTTTTCGTTCCATCTGACCATCCCTTGCTTTTCTGTTTTTATTGTAAATGTATTATATTAATTTCACAAATGTTAATTTCACAGATGTTAATTTCACAAATATTAATTTCACAAATATTAATTTCACAAATTCTTTTGAGGAAACCTTTATTTCTTTCCGTAAATGATACTGAAATAGTTTCCTTTTTCCGGCATCTCTTCTTTCTTGCGGATTATAAGTTCGTCTTCCGAAAAGAGTTTTTCTGCAAAGATAAATTCATTATATCCTTCAGCTTCGAGCTGTTTGACTATTGCTTTGGGCTGGGTGGCTTTCAGGTGAATTTTGTATCCAATCTCAGAACCATCACTGACCTCAAAAGAGCTCTCAACTGCAACATCTGTCCTGGCAGCAAAGGAAGTGATTGAGCTTATTCCGGGCACTGTTGCAATCTCAACGTCTGGATAGTGCTTGCGCATAACTTTTTTGAGGTGGGTAAATGTTGAGAAAAAGTTAGGGTCGCCTATAAGCCCAAAGGCGACAGTTCCCTTTCTTGCCTCTTCTGCTATTCTATCAGCATTTTCTTTCCAGAGGGCATTGAGAACTTCAATGTTTCTTATCATGGGAAACTCAAGTATTTCCGCATCCGCATAGGGGGCTACAAGGTCTTTTGCCAGGCGGCCGGGCACATATACCTTATTGCTGTTTTTCAAAACATCCACTGCTTTCAAAGTCAGAAGCTCAGGGTCTCCGGGACCAAGTCCTACTCCTATTAACATTTTATCGCTCCTTAAATTTGCAAAAACAAATGTAAAACATGATTTCAATTAAAAAGGATAATCGTAACTCTATGTTCTTCCGACAACAATGTATACCGGATTTTCAGGTTTGAACATCGTTTCTCCGGCAATCGGTATACCTCGCGAGACCGATACATTGATTACTTCTTTAAAAACACCAAGTTTTTTCATTGCTTCAATGGTTCTTACAACTGTTTCAATACGAACCGCGTTTACCACAATGCTGCGAACTCTTTTTTCAATAAGCATCTCAAGCACGGAGCCAATATTTTTTGTTCCACCGACAAAAGCACAGTCAATAGAATCAACAAAATCTCCAGAGCTTAGAATATCCGAAGCTTCACCAGCAAAAAGCTTGGCATTTGCAATATCGAAATTCTTAAAATTCGTTTCTGTGGCTTTCAGGGCTTCTTCACGGGCGTCTATTGCATAGATAGTCAGATTTTTAGCAATCCTGGCTGCTTCAATAGATACCGATCCCGTACCGCAGCCTATATCTGCGAACCGATCTCCGTCCCGCAGCCCGAGTTTGGAGAGGGACACAGCAATAATTTCAGGTTTTGTTGGACCGCCGCTAACACTTACTATTTCGGACATATTCTACCTCGGGAAAGTAAAGCAAATAGATGAATTGTAATTAAAATATGACGATATAATTCTAAATTTTATTAAATCAATCAATATAATATATAGGGTAAGAGGCTGCCATTTCTTCGTACAAATTAAATGGGAAATTGAAAGACAACTTCAGATCAAATTTTTCGGATCAACCCGATTATAAATATAACTTGTTGTAGATATACCTTATTATCAATAGGAGTGGCATGATAGGAAAGTAAAGTTTATCGAGATTAATTGAAAAGGGAAAATCTTCCAGAGGAAAAAATTTTACTGACCTTTTATGGATTCTCAGTATACTTTATTTCAACAAGTATTCAGGGATTTCTTGCTAATAAAAGAGTAGGTGGGTTCCCTGTCAGCTTTAAATACATCAAATTAAAATGTAAATAACAATATATATTATTTCTTTTAAAAGAAAGAAATTTTAACTATGAAAGCATATCATAATTATCATCGGCATATGAACTAAGATTCCATTTTGGAGAAAAGCGATAACTGCTCCTCCAAAAAGAGTATTTTTCAAACAGGAAGCTGAAGTTTTTAATAAATACAACTGATTTTCTGACTTATACATGAAAATATCTTTTTCACAGGAAAACCCCCGCAGTAAAAGCCCCCTCTCTCGGCGTAGGGGCCTGCCGCCTGAAAAAAGGAGGAAAAGCGATGAAAATTTATGAATCATACGAGGACCTGCCCAAAATAAAGCTGCCTTATGGAAACGAAGTATACATAAGTGACAGTACTATCAGAGACGGCTCCCAGATGCCGGGAATAGTCTTGAGCAGAGAACACAAGCTTCAAATTTATGAATACTTGCACGAGATAGGGATTGAAAAACTTGAGGCTTTTGTATTCAATAAAAGGGACAGAGACGCTGTTGAACTCATGTTCGATATAGGGTACGAATATCCTGAGATTACAGGATGGGCAAGGGCTTCCAGGGCAGATATAGATCAGATTCTGGAGGTCGACGGGCTTAAAGAAACGGGAATCCTTATGTCTGTCTCGGATACGCATATTTATTCCAAAATGAGACTTTCAGGCAGAGAAGAAGCCGAAGAAAAATACCTTGATGCCATGCAATATGCAGTCGACCATGGGCTCCGTACACGGGCACACCTGGAAGATATGACCAGAGCAGACAATTACGGCTTTGTTTTCCCGCTGGTTGAAAAGATTATGGAAATCGATCCGGACTGTATTGTAAGAGTCTGCGATACTGTAGGATATGGAATGCCCTTTATGGATATTGATGAACCATATGGGATCCCGAAAATCGTTCAGCATCTCAAAAAAGAAATAGGCGTTAAAAATATAGAGACTCATATCCATGATGATTATGGCTTCGGATCGGCAAGCTCAATTGCAGGCTACTGGCATGGAGCTAACTGGACAAGTGTAACTTTCCTTGGTATAGGGGAGCGTGCAGGAAATAGTGAGATGGAAAAAATCCTGCTTTTTCTGGTGGATAGAGTGGAAGGCTTTGGTAAATATAACCTTGAGCCGGTTACTCGCTTTGCAAGATTCATGGAAAAAGAGCTTGGGCTTCGTGTTCCAAGAAATAAAGCAGTAGTCGGGAAAAATATTTTCGCCCACGAATCGGGAATTCATGCCGCAGGCGTTCTAAAAAATCCCTTTAATTACGAACCTTATCCTCCGGAGCTGGTAGGTGGAAAGCGGTTCCTGCTTATAGGGGATTCCTCAGGCCTGGAAGTTATACGCTATAAGGTTCAGGAAACCTTAAACGATCTCCTTGATGTTGAGGCGATAGTTGAAAAAGACGACCGCAGACTCCTGAAGATCCAGAAAGAAATCCAGAAACTTTATGACAAAGAAGAAAGGGTTTCCTGTATTTCGGATGAAGAGCTCCTTGCATATGTAGAAAAGTACTTCCTTTATCAGCCTATTTGCAACCCGGCATATTCAGGTAGAGGAAAGCTGATGAATAGAGGGAAAATATCTGAGTCCGAAGAAGAGAAATGTGACAAAAGTAGAAAAGAATTAAACATAAAAGTCAAAAATTTAAAATACTAAGATAAAAAAGTTAGAGATTTAAGACGTTACATTAAATCTATGAAAACTTCAAGTAAACCTCAAGAATATCAAAAATTAAAATTACGAAAGTAAGGAGATTAAGAGAGTAAAGAGAGGGAAAATAGCGTAGTTTCGTAGACGAGAAATGCGTCAAAAGTGAGAAACAGAATATTGCCAAGAAAGTAAAAAGGAAAAAAGTTAAGAGATTTAGACTTTATGCCCATTAGTTTCTTAATTATTTTTTCTTAGAGTCTGTCTTGGCAGCATCATAGCCGCGTAATCCTGGTGTTTCGTGGTTTTAACTGACTGGCTATCTAAAATCGCTGCACTTGTCTATGGTTCTCTTCCAATGTAATTCTCAATTCTCCGTGCAGCGTTTATACGTTCTCAAAATCATTTAAGCCCCCAGATGCCGAAATAGTGGTAGACAGTTTTTCACTGTGGAAATTCTGGGGTAACATCCGCCATGCACAACCAGAACGTAGCAAATAAAATATGGCGTTCAATATTCGCGATAAGGATGAACGCGCTTTCTACCTAGATTCGTTTCAGGAATCGGGAAATGAGGCTTAATTATTTCCCGTTCTCGATCAGATAAATCACTAGCATAGGGAATTCTTTTGTTTTATTCCAACACTAGCGAACAATCTGGTTACATGTATTATTTAATTTTAAGACAGCCTCTGAATTCATTTCATTTGAGAATCTCTTCTGTATATTTTGCAATCTCACTGGCCATTTCACTTAGTTTTGCGTTGCCTCCGAGGTCATAAGTCACATACTTACCTTCGGAAATTACGCGCTCTGTAGCTTTGAATATAGCTTCGGACTTCTCTTTTTCGCCCAGGTAATCAAGCATCCAGGCTCCTGCAAGCACGGTTGCCACAGGGTTTACTTTATCCAGACCTGCATATTTTGGCGCTGAGCCATGAGCTGGTTCAAACATTGCAAAAGAGTCACCAATATTTGCAGAGTAGATGAGCCCAATACTACCTACCAGGGCTGAGCACTCCTCACTGATTACATCCATAAAGAGATTTGTGGAAAGGAGAACTTTTTTGTTAAAGATCTGGGGGTTTTTAATTAGCTGCTGGGCAATGTTATCAATGTGATAGGGCCATATCTCGATTCCCGGATAATTCTTGCCTGCTTTTTCTACTTCTTCGAGGAAAGAGCCACATGTCAGTTTCAGGATATTGCTTTTATGAATGGGCACAACAGTGTCATAGCCTTTTCTCTTAGCTTCCTCGAAGGCATAATTGGCAATCTTCCGGGATGCAGTGCGTGTAATCTTCCGGATTGCAATTGAAACATCATCTGTGAGCTGGATCTCTTCTCCAATATAGAGCCCTTCAGTGCCTTCACGCACACAGACCATTTCCACTTCTCCCAGAGGTGCACTTGAATTAGGGAAAGTCTTGATTGGTCTGACGTTCGCATAGAGGTCATATTTTCTCCTGATAGATACAGCTACACTCCTCGGAGAACCAATACCCCCGGGAGTAGTTGTTGGGCCTTTAAAACAGGCATCTGAGCTGTCAAGTATCTCCCAGGTCTCGTTTGGAATAAGAGAACTGCCTCCATGTTGCTCCCACCAGGTGGCTCCTGCCTCACACATCACGAATTCTATATCTGTGCCAGCGGCTTCTGCAACTTTAAGCATTGCGTCTACAAGTTCGGGGCCTACCCCATCACCTTTAATTACTGCTGCGGTTTTAGTCATATTATCACCAATTTTAAGGTTCGTGTTCAAAGAACCGTAGCGATTGAAAAGCTAATTGAAATTCGTGTTCAAAGAACCGTAGTGATTGAAAAGCTAAAATGGGAACTTCTCGAAAATATGGTAAGAATGATTGAATCTTCCCGCGTACTCAACGTAATGCTATATATTTCAAGTTTTGGGTAGTTAATACTATGCTGAAAAGTCTTATGTGGGAAGTAAGATCCCATGTATAAATGCCTGCACACATTACTAAAATCACATTACTAAAATCACATTACTAAAATCACATTACTAAAATCACATTACTAAAAATTAAGTTAAATCTTTTGTTTCGAAAATGTTCAATCTAAAAGAAATGTTCAATCAGAAGTGTTCAATCCAAAAGACTAGATGAATCGAATCCGAACGTTGACCATTCAAAATCCCAAGTATCTTTGAGGAATAAGAATGCCTGTAACAATTCCGATAACCGATAACCATATGCATATTGACCCCAGAGCCAGGGGACTGGAGGCAGTGAAGGAATTTAAGAACTCCGGAGGAACTCATATAGTTCTGGTCACCAAACCCAGCTGGTCTCTTGGGGTAATTGTCAAAAAACCTGAGGATTACATCATGGTCTTTGATGAAACAGTCGAAATTGCATCAAAGATAAAAGAGATTGGGGTTGGAGCTTTTCCCGTACTTGGAGTCCATCCTGCTGAGATCTCAAAGCTTACTGATTATATGGAACTGCAAGAAGCTACGGAAATCATGAAGAAGGGTCTCGAGATTGCTTCGGGGTATGTGGAAAAAGGTCTTGCTGTAGGCATCAAGTCAGGACGCCCCCATTATCCTGTGGATGCAGAAGTTTGGGAAGCTTCAAATGAGATTATGGAATATGCTTTTTCCCTGGGAAAAGAACAGGACTGCGCTGTTCAGCTTCATACGGAGAGCGTGGGAGAACCCGAACTTCAGGACATAGCTGAAAGGGCAAGAAGAACAGGAATCAAAATGCATAAGGTAGTCAAACATTATTCCCCTCCCCTTGTAAGAGTCTGTGAGAAATTGGGACTCTTCCCGGGGGTTATCTCCGTTAAAGGGGCAATTGAACAGGCACTTGAAGAAGGTACACGCTTCATGATGGAAACGGATTATATTGACGACCCTGATAGGCCAGGAGCAGTACTTGGCCCCAAGACAATACCTAAAAGGACTCTAAAGTTGATGGAAACATACGGTGAGGAACCTTTCTGGACTATCCATAAGGATAACCCTGAAAAGGTATACGATATAGAAATTGAGCTTTAAGGCTTTGAAACGAAACTCTGTAGGAATTTAAAGTCCTTGAGAAGAACTCCTTGGGAAGAATAAACGAAAAGAGAGTTGAAAAGATATTTTCAGAAAAATAGCGGTTAAAAATTAACTGTTAATAAATAAGATTTGGACTAATAGTTAGTTGAATTTGATCACTATTGGATTCGATCAATAGTTGAATTTGATCAATAATCAGATTTAGACAAATAATTAGATTTGATTAACAATTGGATTTGGTCAATAATTGGATTCGATCAATTATCAGATGGATCAAAAAAGCAAAATGAATAATGCAAATACATGTAGGGGAAAAAGCAGAGGGGAAGAAATGAAAGGAAAAATTCTTCGGATTGGACCCTCTGTTCTTCTCGGAAGGGAAAACCTGCTGGTAATTAAGTGTTGCTGTCAATAAAGTCTGCACTTAAAAGTTGTTTTCGCTTGAGATTCACTTCCGTTTGATTTTCACGATATCTCCCAGAGTAGTGTCTTTCTTTAAGTGAGCAACTTCCTGCCCTGAGGCGTCTACACGCTCCGTAAGTTTAATATTAAGGGCGTGTTCCAATTTCTTTCGAACAGAATCTTCTGGCACGATTTCGCTGCGTTCTATTTTTTTGATCAGAGATGCTTTTTCCTTGATGTTTTCAGCCAGATCTTCCTGAGACCAGCCTTTGGCTTCTCTAGCATCCCTGATAACCTGAACATAGTTGTCCAGGAGTTCATCTTTCAGAATGTCGAAGAAATCCCTTTTTTGCCTCTTTTCAGTTAATGGTACTGTACGAACTACTGGAGATACTTTCCTTGATACGGGAGTCCGTTTATCAACGGGTTTACCATAAGGAGCACATTTTTGGCAGACCTGGAGTTCGCTGTTATCAATTGTAATGCACATAGGCTTTCCGTGGATCTCTGCACCACATATTTCGCACTGCATAATGATCACTTCGAAAACGCTATATACGGTACGAACTTAAATATTATTCGGAGCTCCATGACGGAAAGTACTAAAAGTAAGGATGAAAGCATGCGCAGTCACCTTGTTAAGCCCGGATCTGTGTATGACGGAATCGAGCCTGGAGAGCTGGGGGAAGTAACTGAAAGCGTCCAGGACCGAGTGAGGCAACTTGAAAGCCGCAATAGTTTCCTGGAAGAGCAGTGCAGCCAGATAGAGTCCGAAAAACGTTATTTGGAAAATCAAAAGATCAAATACGAAAGGGAAATCCGAAAGCTGCAGTCTGAACTCGATCGGATGAAGACCTCTCCGCTCATTATTGGCACGGTCATTGATGTGATTAAGAACGATAGGATAATTGTCCGGAGCAGCAACGGACCTCAGTTTCTGGTTAACGTCTCACAATACATCGATGAGAAAAAACTGCTGCCAGGGGCAAAGGTTGCCTTAAACCAGCATACACTTGCCATTGCCGAGGTTATTCCTTCGACGGAAGAGCCTTTTGTTGCTGCAATGGAAGTTCTCGAAAGCGTAGAAGTGGACTATGACCAGATAGGCGGTCTCGATGAGCAAATTCAGGAACTTCAGGAAGCAGTTGAACTGCCTCTCATTGAGCCGGAACGATTTGCACGTATAGGGATCGAACCTCCTAAGGGAGTTCTTCTTTATGGACTTCCCGGAACAGGCAAAACCCTACTTGCAAAAGCTGTAGCTCACAGGACTAATGCAACCTTCATAAGGGTTGTAGGCTCCGAGCTTGTACAGAAGTACATTGGGGACGGCTCTAAACTTGTAAGGGAGATATTCGAGATGGCTCGAAAGAAAGCCCCGAGTATTATCTTCATCGATGAGCTGGACTCGATTGCTGCAAGACGTTTAAATGAAACTACTGGTGCAGACCGTGAGGTTCAGAGAACACTGATGCAGCTTCTTGCAGAGATGGATGGCTTTGACAAAAGGAAAAATATCCGGATTATTGCAGCAACAAACCGTCCGGATGTTCTCGACCCGGCAATTCTCAGGCCAGGCCGGTTTGACAGGCTCGTCCATGTTCCTATGCCAGGTATAGAAGCCAGACGAAAGATTCTTGGGATTCACTGCGAAAAGATGACCCTTGCAGGAGATATCGACTTTAAGAAAATTGCAAAAACCACGGAAGGAATGAGTGGTGCTGATCTTAAGGCAATTGCTACCGAAGCAGGCATGTTCGCAGTCAGGAAAGACAAAGAATTTGTTGAGATGGAAGATTTCCTTGAAGCAGTAGGCAAGGTGTCCATAGCCGCTGACACTCAGAAAATGATGCCTGGAAGCCTTCCTGAAACCACCATGTTTGTATAATAACGATCTGACAAACCTTAAGAAGCCCTGAGGGGCTTCTTTTTAATTAATATTATATTCTTTTTGCGTAGAATCCGGCTAAAAATGTCAATTTACTAAAACATAGACAAACTATTTTTGTAATTCATGCATAAAGAGCACCTGTGAGTTCAGACTTTCATATTAAACGCGAAATCCGTATTCTGGGTATAGATGACTCTGCCCTTCTTAACGAAAAAGTCATGATAATTGGGACTATTTTTAGGGGCGGAGAATGGATGGACGGAGTCCTTCGTTCCTATATTACAAAAGATGGGCTCGATGCTACCGATGTTATCTGCAGCATGATCACAAGGAGCAAGCATTATGGCCAGATAAGAACAGTGATGCTTGACGGGATCACATATGCAGGTTTTAATGTCGTTGATATAGAGAAAATTTATAGGAAAACCGGGATTCCTGTAATTGTTGTCATGCGATCACAGCCAGATTTCGAGAAAATCAAATCCGCCCTCAAATATTTTCCGGATGGTGAGGAACGTTGGGCAATTATAGAGCGAGCCGGAAAAATAGAAAAAGTTCTTGGGGTAAAAGAAAGAGGCTCCATATATATCCAGAGGACAGGTATAAGTTTAGAAAGTGTGACAAAAATAATCCGGCTTACTTCAATCAGAAGTAATATTCCTGAACCTTTGAGAGTTGCACATTTGATTGCAACAGGCGTTGTTCTGGGAGAGTCCAGAGGGAAAGCATAACTGTTCATACCAAATTTTCAGGAACGAAAAGAGGAGTATTCTCAGGAATGAACAGAGGAGTATTTTCAGGGACGAACAGAGAACGGAATCAGCATACAGGTAAGGGGGTATGGATTATAAACTCAGAAAAAAGGGAAAGGTAAAAATACTGGAACTGGAGTCAAAAATATAAAAAACAAAAAAATAAATATTTTATGTAAGGAAATTGGAGAAGATCCAAAACAAAAGGAAAAAAATGTATCAAAAGCCACCTAAAAGCAAAAACCTGAGGTTAAGCAGGAAATGAAAGGAGCATTAATAAAATATTAAATTAGTACAGTATAAATTTAAAATTGGAAAAGGAAAACTATTAAATTGGAAACTGTATATGTGATGGTTAAAATACATATGTTCCCTCTTAAAATACATATGTTCCCTCTTTAAAAAGATTTAATTTTTAGTATTATCTGTTAAATATTACCCCATAGAATGGAGGAAAACAGTATCATGAGATCCATTGTGGAAGAAGCCCTTGCACGATCTGCCCTGGAAGGACGCACCAGGCGGGGAGATTACTTAGATCCAGATTACTCTGATGCAGACTCAGACACGGATGCAGAACTTGAGGAGATCCTTAGAAGCCTTAAAACAACTATCAAAGTAGTAGGTTGCGGAGGGGGAGGCTCAAACAGCATCCAGCGCATGATGGGCGAAGGTATTCAGGGAGCAGATCTTGTTGCCTTAAACACTGATGCCCAGCATCTTCTTCACATACGCTCCGGTAAGAAGATTCTTATCGGGAGAAAGAAAACCCGCGGGCTTGGAGCCGGAAGTCTCCCCCAAATAGGAGAAGACGCTGCAATCGAGAGCATCGATGAGATCAACAAGATTGTCGAAGGCGCTGATATGGTATTCATCACTGCAGGTCTTGGGGGAGGAACCGGGACAGGCTCGGCACCGATAGTAGCTGAAGCTGCCAGGGACGCAGGAGCCCTTACGATCGCAGTAGTAACCCTGCCTTTCAGTGTGGAAGGTCATGTTCGCAGGACCAATGCAGAAGCCGGCCTGGAACGTTTGAGAGATGTTGCAGACACGGTAATAGTTGTCCCTAACGATAAGTTAATCGAAGTAGTCCCAAGACTTCCGCTTCAGGCTGCCTTTAAAGTCTCAGACGAAGTCCTTATGAGAGCCGTAAAAGGTATAACTGAACTGATAACGAAACCTGGGCTTGTAAACCTTGATTTTGCAGATATCAGAACTGTTATGCAGAACGGAGGCGTTGCAATGATAGGGCTTGGAGAAGCGGACGGCGAGAACAAAGCTGTTGAATCCGTACAGAAAGCTCTGCGTAGCCCCCTTCTTGATGTAGACATCTCAGGTGCGACCTCTGCTCTTGTTAACGTGGTTGGAGGTCCTGATATGACAATCTCGGAAGCTGAGAGTGTAGTTCAGGAAGTATACAGCCGCATAGACAGCAATGCCCGCCTGATCTGGGGTGCCCAGATTGATCCTGATCTCGAACAGACAGTACGTACTATGATCGTTGTCACAGGGGTAACATCTGCCCAGATTTACGGCAGTGGAAATAGTAAAGATGTTACATTTAAATATGGAATTGATTTTGTAGAATGATTAAACCAAAAATAAATGGCTGCAGCGTTGCATATTTGCTGTAAATAAAAAGTTAAATCTGTGCATACTATATTGGTTTGGTTTTCCCAATGCGGAATTTCCTTTCCAATAGCTTCTTGCAATTGAGATTTTGCAGAGATATCGATACAGTGCTGGTAAACGAAAGTAAAATATTTGGTTGAAGAAAAATTCTGTTTTCCTCTATTTAAAGTAAAATAAGGAATAAAAATATATATCCAATCGAAAACTATTTTTATAGCAAATGCCGTATGGTCCCGATACAACTCTGTATCAAAAAAGAAAAACTTTGACTGACCTGATTCAGAGTTTGAAGAATACTTAATGCAATATTAAAATTTTCTGACTTATCGGAATACGTACCAGTGATATATTCATATGGAATATTACCAGTGATGTATTCATATGGAATATATACCAGTGATGTATTCATATGGAACATGTGCCAGTGATATATTCATATAATAGTAATTAATAATATAACCCGCCCGGTCCTTCCTGAAAGATAATTCCAGATTTCTTGCATGCAAAATAAGAAAATTTGGATAACAAGTCGGAAGAGCCGCGAGCGAAAAGATCAAGATAAGATAAATAAGTACGGAAAACCTGGATGTGATTTGATTGGTAGAATCCCCGTTTGAATCGAAAATAACTGCAGAAAGCATTGGTCAGGTAATTAGGGCACACCTGAGAATCCTGAAACTTACTAAAAAACCGTCCAGGGAAGAATTCTTGACCATTGCAAAAGTTGCAGGCATCGGTATTCTGGCTGTGGGTGCAATAGGGTTTGTTATATATGTATTGTTAACAATGTTGCCCCAGTGGGTGGCCCAATGAGTGAGGATTCCCAGATATTTGTTATCAAAACCACAGCAAACCAGGAAAGATCAGTTGCAACAGCTCTTGCTAGAATTGCTAAAAAGGAGAAACTGGATATAAGGGCAATCCTGGCTCCAGACGAGCTGAAAGGATACGTCCTTGTTGAGGCCCCTAGATCTGGAATTGTGGAACTGGCAATTCAGACTATTCCCCATGCCCGGGCTCTTGTGAAAGGGAGCTCTTCAGTTACTGAGATTGAGCATTTCCTTAAGCCTAAACCGATAGTAACCGGCATCAAGGAAGGGGCCATAATTGAGGTCACTTCCGGACCCTTTAAAGGGGAGAAAGCCCGGGTCAAAAGGGTTGATGAAGGGCATGAGGAAATTACTGTGGAACTCTTCGATGCTGTGGTCCCGATTCCTATCACGATTCGCGGTGACACTGTCAGGGTACTCAAAAAAGAAAATGAGTAAAACCATATCTCCCATGGGAAAATCCCAAAAATTCCAGCTTATCAGTAAATAAATTACCAGTAATCAGTGGATTGAAAGAGATCTGCAAACTTTATATTATTAAAATCGGTGAGACTCAAATGACAAGTATCGTTGAAGCACTTGTCCCGGGAGGTAAAGCGAATCCTGGACCACCTTTAGGTCCTGCGCTTGGTCCACTCGGGATCAATATAAAAGAAGTGGTCGAAAAGATCAATGAAAAAACCAGGGACTATAATGGAATGCAGGTCCCTGTGAAAATAATTGTTGATGACAAGAAAAATGTGGAGATCGAGGTAGGCACTCCCCCTACTGCATCCCTGATTATGAAAGAGTTAGGGATTCAGAAAGGGTCAGGAAATGCGGGAAGTGAGGTTGTTGGAAATCTCAGTATCCAGCAGGTCATAAAGATCGCCCGCATGAAGAAGGAAGATGTGCTTTCATATGATCTCAAATCAACAATGAAAGAGGTAATGGGTAGCTGTGTCCCTATGGGTGTGAACGTAGAGGGAGTAAAGGCCAAGGACAGCCAGAAAGCACTCGATCAAGGCAAGTTCGATGATGTGCTTGTCGGTGAGAAATGGTAAGCCTTTCCATCCTTTACCATTAAATCCGGATTTCACTGCATACCAATAGTTTTAAATCGGATACCACTAATAGCTCAAGAACCTTGAATACCGTTCTACTGATAATTAAAAAGAGTTATTAGCGGCTTGCTGTTAATCTTAACTGACAATCCGGATTCATGGGACCCAAACTAACCGTAGTAAGCCTAAAAAGCTGCTTGGACAAGCAAGTTCAAACACTACGGGGAGGAACAAAATGGTAGAAAAAACTATACTGGAAGCTGTCAAGAAACTACTTGAGGAATCTCCAAAACGCAACTTCTCTGAAAGTGTGGACCTGGCGATTAACTTAAAGAATCTTGACATGAATCAACCGAAGAATAGAGTCGATGAAGAAGTAATTCTTCCTCACGGGCTCGGAAAAGAACTGAAGATCGGCGTTTTTGCAAAAGGTGAAGTAGGCCTGAGGGCAAAGGCTGCTGGTGCTGCGTATGTTATTTCTGATGTTGAGCTCGACGAACTGGCAGCTGACAAGAATAGAGCCAGGACTCTTGCAAATGAATGTGACCTTTTTATCGCAGAAACCCAGTTCATGCCGACAATCGGTAAGAACCTTGGTATTGTTCTTGGACCCAGGGGGAAAATGCCTATTCCACTCTTGCCTAACAGGGATATAGGCGAACTGATCCAGAGCAAGCAAAATGCGGTCAGGCTCAGGTCAAAAGACAAACTTACCTTCCACGTGCCTGTCGGCAGAAGAACTATGAATCCTGACGATCTTGCCGATAACGTTGATACTATTGTAGGTAGGCTGGAACGTGTCCTGGATAAAGGTAAGCAAAACCTCAGGTCAGTCTATGTAACGACGACCATGGGAAAATCGGAGAGGGTGATGTAAATGGCAGCAGAGATTCATCACACCGAGCATATCCCACAGTGGAAAAAGGATGAGATTGAGAATATAAAGAAACTTATCCAGTCTCATAAGGTCTTCGGAATGGTAGGTATCGAAGGTATCCTCGCAACCAAGATCCAGAAGATTCGTCGGGACCTTAAAGATATCGCTGTGGTCAAAGTCTCCAGGAACACCCTCATAGAGCGGGCTTTAAATCAACTAGGGGAAAGCATTCCCGAGATGAACAAATACCTTGACAAACAAACCGCTCTTGTATTTACCAATGACAGTCCCTTCAAGCTTTATAAGGTGCTTGAGCAGACAAAGACCCCGTCTCCTATCAGAGGAGGCGCAATGGCTCCTATGGATATTATTGTCCAGAAGGGGCCTACAAGTTTTCCCCCTGGTCCGATTCTGGGTGAATTCCAGAGCGCAGGGATTCCCGCCTCAATTGAAGCCGGAAAAGTTGCGATAAAGGAAACGAAGGTTGTCTGTAAAGCAGGTGACGCAGTCCCTCAGAAACTCGCAACCATGCTCTCAAAGCTGGAGATATACCCTCTTATTATAGGGCTGGATTTGAGAGCTGCCTATGACGAGGGGACAATTTACGAGCCTGAGCTCCTTGCAATTGATGAAAGCCAGTACTTCTCTGATATTATCAGAGCAGCTCAGAACGCTTTTAATCTATCTGTCAACACTGCATACCCGACAAGCGCAACAATCGGCACTCTGCTTGCAAAAGCCTTTACAGAATCAAAGAACCTTGGTGTTAATGCCGTTGTGTTTGACTCAGGGGTTATGGATGTCCTGCTGGCAAAAGCTCATGTCCAGATGACATCTGTTGCATCTAAAGCCGCAGATAAGGATGCAAACGCAGTAGATGATGATCTGAGGAAAGTTCTCGGGGCCGCAGCAAGTGCAGCCGCAGTAGCTGCAGCAACCACAACTACCGAGAAGAAAGAAGAAGTGAAAGAAGAAAAAGAAGAAGAGGAAGAAGAAGACACCTCTGAAGAAGACGGAATGGCCGGTCTCGGTGCCCTTTTCGGATAAACAAATTTACGATAATCTAAGACTTAGGTGATTAATAATGGAATACATATACGCAGCTCTCTTATTGCACAATGCTGGTAAAGCAATTACTGAAGACGCAGTTACTGCCGTTCTTAAGGCAGCAGGTATCGAAGTTAACGAAGCCAGGGTAAAAGCCCTTGTTGCAGCCCTTGATGGCGTAAATATCGAAGAAGCAATCTCAAAGGCCGCATTTGCAGCTCCTGCCGCAGCAGCTCCTGCCGCAGCAGGCCCTGCAGCTGAAGCCCCAGCTCCTGTTGAGGAAGTGGAAGAGGAAGAAGACACCTCTGAAGAAGACGGAATGGCCGGCCTCGGCGCTCTCTTCGGATAAATCCATAAATATAGTTATATTTTCGCTCGCCTCTCAGGGCGAGCATCCCTTTTTTAGAGTTGAGATTTTTTCATTACTATTTGGCTTATTTTGAAGTTATATGCTTTGAAACTGTCTGTTTTTCCATTTGAAAATTTGCTCATTATATCTCGGAACTCATGTTAACTATACATGTGAAGGTTTTAGGACTATTTTGAGATTATCTGTCATTCAATTTGCGAATAGAAGATAGGTATAGCAAAAAACTCATAAATAGAATGAATTTATTTATAGTGTAATGATTTTTTACTCAGAACAGATAAGCGATTCTTATGTCTCGGTTTGACCCAATCCTCACTTCAAAGGCGCTCTGGCAGATCAGAGTCCGAAGACGGCCTTTTGTCCTTTCCCATGCTGTAAATGCACGCTGCAACATGAACTGTAGTTTTTGCGATTACTGGAAGATAGCAGGAGAAGAGCCTACAAAGGAAGAGATTTTCAAGCTCTTAGATGATGCAAAGGAATTTGGGATTGGGGTCTATAATGCCTGGACTGTGGAACCCCTTCTCAGAGAAGACCTGCCGCATATAATGGCTCACGCCAAAGCACTCGGGCTGATAACTTCAATGATTACAAACGGAAAACTGCTCTACGAAAGAGCTGAGGAACTCGTGGATGTGGACTACCTTTCAGTTTCCGTGGACGGAATAAAGAGTTACAAAGAACTCCGTCGGATGGATTTCGAAACTCTGCTAAAAGGCATTGAGAAAGCAATTGAGGTTAGAAGGTTTCAGAACCAGAAAAATCCTATCCTGATGAACTGCGTACTCACAGGAAAGAATCTTGACGATATTGAGACTCTTATTTTGCTTGCAAAAAATCTGAAAGTAAAAGTCTCTTTTGAGCCTGTCCACAAATTTCCCGGAGTTAGTGAGTATGTCTGGGACGATATTGGAATCCATAATAAGGAGAAGTTCCGTAACACAGTTGACCGTATAATAGAGCTTAAAGAACTGGGCTATCCAATCATTAATTCCAAAACTTACCTTAGAATGGTCAGAAACGAAGAAATGGACTATAAATGCAGGGCCAGTGGGATTATTATGAATGTAATCCACGACGGCACCCTGGAAACTTGCCGCGTGCAGAATGAGTGTCTTGGCAATGTTATGTGGGATGGCTTTGAGAGCGTCTGGAAAAATTCGGAAGAGCGCAGGAAAGAAATCGTACAAAATTGTAAAGGCTGCCTCTTTTTCGGATACGTCGAAAACAGTTTAATGCAAAGCCTTAATCCCGAAGTTTTGATGAATTATGAGTGGATGTAACGCCCGAATTGCGATTCGGGAGCCCGCAGTCCTTTTCGCTACGCTACGCTTCGCTCAAGAGGACTAATTTTAAAGCTCAGATTCCCATTACGATTCCACCAGTTGAGTTGCGTCAGTCGAGTTGCGGCTCGACGATGCGCTGTCCGTTTCGCTCCCCGAGTTTCGCTTCGGGAGCACGAGGTCCGTTTCGCTCGCCTGGCTCACTCAAGCGGACTTAAAACGGGGTGGGTACACTTAATTTATAAAACAGAATGATCCGAATTCTTCATTAAATGTGTATGAGAGTCAGTTTTATACTTATAATTTCCAGTAACCGACTCTCGTGACCCGAATTTTGTTTTTTTGAAAGGTTTTAAGTCGCGTTTTTAGACATGTTTTTCCAGCCAAATTTGTCTCATCCTTTTAAGGAATCTGCATTTGTGCAGAGCACTTCTCTCCACCTGAGCCCGAGTCCTGAGAGAGCGAAAGCGCCTCCTATCAGGGTGATTGCGTTCTTTATTATGTGGTCGAGAACGGCAACTGTAAATGCAATTTCAGGTTTTATTCCTCCAAGGCCGAAAACAGCAGTAAGGGCGACCTCATAGGTCCCGATAGCGCCCGGCGTTATGGGGAAAGTTTTTGCAATGTTTCCTATGGCTACGGCAAGGAAGATAAGGGAAATCATGTACATGGAAGATAGGTCTATTCCTGCTGCTGGAAATGCTTTTAGAACCAGGTAGCAGGTGAGAATGTCCATTCCCCATATCAGAAGGGAAGACGCGGTTACTGTCAGGAATGCGCCTGGGCGTACTGCAACAATGCTCATCTGGTGGAGAAAGGTGGATGCAAAGGCCTTTATCTTTTCAAGGTGCCCAGCTGAAGAATTCTCTGTCTTTGATATCATTGATCCTTTTGATGCTTTTTTATTGCGGCCTTCTCTGAAGGAGACCAGCAAAAAGGACAGCAAAAAACACAATTACTGCAAGTCCGGACAGTTTTATCATTGAGTCCATCCAGGGAGGGAGCTCAAAACGAGATGCTGCGCCTGAGGATGCAAGTATTGCGATAGAGGTAATTGCAACTATATCAAAAACTCTTTCTACGGTTAACGAAGAAAAACTTGTCGTAAGGGAAAGGTCTTTGCTCTTTTTCAGGATATACATCCTGCTTAAGTCCCCTATCCGTGCCGGTAGAATTACGTTTGCGGACTGGCTGATGAAAATACTGCCTGTGAGAAATCCAAGCCCGTAGTGGTTTCCTAGTCTTTTTAGAATTTGCTGGAAACGGATTCCTCGGAGGGGCCAGGAGATGAAGTATACAAGACAGGCAAAGCCTAGAGTCTCGAAGGATGCATGCTTTATATTTTCTAGAATATCCGACGCACCTAGAAATGTTGCAACAAATGTAAGGATTAGAATTGCTAGAATCGCAGCCAGGAAAACTTTTCCTTTTCCCAAAATGAAGTTTGGATAAAGCTCTCCCCATAGCCGGAAAATCTCAGATCCCATTCCTCCTACGTCTTTTACAAGTCTGACCTTACTTGACCCCCCATGCCTCCAGTAGACTGGAAACTCCAGAACTTTGTATCCTTTATGCTGTGCTCTCACAAGTAACTCGGTATCCCAGAACCAGTGCGGGTTCTCTACTTCGTCAAGAAGCTCAAAGAGAGGCTTTCTCCTGAAAGCTTTAAAACCACATTGATGATCATAGAGTTTTGAACGCAAAAAGAGCTTCACCAAAGAGTTATATCCTCTGCTTGCAAATTCCCGCTTAAAAGGTCTTTTTGCATCGCTTTCGGGCATTATTCTCGAGCCAGTGGCAAAATCATAGCCATCTATGCTCACAGCCCTGATCAATTTCTCAAGATATCTCATATCTGTTGCAAGATCCACATCAATGTAGCAGAGTATTTCTCCTGAAGCTACCTTAAAGGCCCTGTTTAGAGCCTTTCCCCTGCCCTGTCGTTCGTCCGAATGCAGGTGAGTAACGTAGGTGTACTTTTTCGAGAGCATTGAAGCTATTTGATCCGTGCCGTCTGTGCTTCCGTCTTCTGCTATAATTATCTCAAAGCGATCGGTTATTTTAGAAAGTGTTTCCGCTGTGATGGAAACAGTTTTTTCTATATTAGCGGCCTCATTATAAGCTGGTAAGACCACAGAAACGCTGGTTATACAAACAACCTCTTGATATTTTGTTTACTGGTAGAATTTTTCCTCACATCGAATTCCCGCCTCACGACGAATTTTATATTTATTGTCATGGCAGGCTCAGTATTCAGTTCTCAGTATTTAGTTGAATTACAGGTTCGTTTACCTGATCCGGATTTTTCTCTGAAATCAGACAATCATAGCCCCCTCTTTACCTTATATATCGTGACCGGGCCCAGGTAAACCAGCTCAAAATAAGTTTTGTCTTCGAATTTATCAGTCTTTACCCCATATAGCTCCCTTTCAAGCTGACCAATGTATATATAATCCACATTATATTTGTCTATAAGCTCAAGTGCTTTTTTTTTATTGTCAGTACTATAAATATAATTCACGTCTTCTATTCTTGTTTTCACCTCTTCGAAGTCTCTTCCCCAGAAAAGTTCATGCCTTGTCCAGCCAAGGACAGTAGGAAGCCCTGTGTTTGCAGAGACCCTGGATACATACGTATAACCGCTGTTATAATCAGAAGCCTCAAGAATTACTGGACTTCCTTCGATATTTTTCTGTATCCATTTTATAGCATCATAATCTCCCTCATCCATTTCCCTCATATACTCCATTCCATCAAGGGAAGGTGTGGTGTTCATATCCTGAATTCTCGTAAAAGTTGACACTATTGGGAAAAAGGAACATGAAAAGATTAGCAGCAGAAGTGAAATCGCCCATATTTTTTTTCCATAAGTCTTCTTCAAAGGCAGGCCGTCCAGAGGCCAGATCTTGTGGCGTGAATAAAGCTCATAGCACGAGTAAGAGGCTGCAATAGCCAGGAAAATCCATAAATGCATGTAGAATTTAAAAACCGTGTTCATTCTGGCATAGCTTCCAATAATGTGGTCGTCGAGGCGGACAAGTTCACAGAAGAGGGCTATGAATGTGGCTGTTAATACTAAAAGTGATGTGAATCCTGCAGGGCTTCTGTCAGGAAGGTCTTTCAGGAATGAAAAGAGCGAAAGGGCGAGTAGAGGAAAGAGGATTACAAGCAGAGGGATAGACAATACTGAAGAAAGGAAGGCTGAGATGCCGATCCATACAATAAAATATGCGAGCTTTTTGCTGGAGCCCAGCCTGCTGCTTAGAAATGAGAAGGTCAAAAAAAGGAAAAGCCCAAACAAAATAAGGAATTTATCAACTGTTGTTCGAAGTTCCGGCCCTACAAAGTCAAATCCTCCTGCTGCTTTGGGATTAAAGGACAGGTAAAAAGGCAAGTATAGAAGAACGCTAAAAATGGAAACGGAAGTAATTGTTTTGAAAAACCCGGAAATAGAGCCTAATAAATCCTTTTTAGAGGTATAATACCCATAATAAAAAACAAAAACAATCAAGAATGTCAGGCCGAAATATATTGGGAAATCCCAGGAGTTCGTAGGAAATAAGAATCCTAAAGATACTGAAAAAATGAGAAATACGAGAGTATTCTCAAATATCTGATCAGTATTTTTCCTAAAGTATATATTCAGAAGGAAAGTAAGCACCAGCAGATAAAAGGGAATTGCAAGCATATGGGAATGCAGGTCTCCGTGTACGAAACTAAAATATGGGAATTCATTTATTGTAAATGGGATGACCCTTGAACTGCTCCAGTAATATCCCATCAACGAGACAGCCGCCGAGGCAGGTTCTTTGACAATGTATAAATTCATGAATTCTATAAATCCCTGAATATTTCCAAGCAAAGCTCCTACTACTGCAGTCATTAAGCCGTATTTTACTTTTCCACTGGTTAGATTGTACCCGATGCCAAAAAGAAGACTGAAACAGAGGGCGAAAATAAGTGCAATTGCCAGATTGAAAAGTATTGAAGGTTCTATAGAAAAGAGATTTCCCAGATTTCCCACTGAAAGGTATCCGAAATAGTAGTAAAAGTCGAGGGACGCACCTGCAAACCAGGGATCTGCCGGGGGAAAAGAAGAAGTTCTCATTACAGCATTCAGAAAAGCAAAATCCATAAACTTTTCATGCATATAAATTATCGGAATATAAACGCGCACAATCAAGAAGAAAAAGAACGCGGAAGCAAATATGAACTCATTTAAAAGAAGAATTTTTGCCTCTGGAAAATATCTTTGTTTCCTATAGACATAAACCGATATAACACAAAGCGCAAGTACCGAGATAAAGATCGTTATCCTGTTAAATTCCCAAAGGTAAGAAAAAATCCAGGATATATATGTGACAAGCACTATCCCCAGGGTTCGAGCTGCAGAATAACCTCTATCAGCCAGCCGGTCTCCAATCATTCCTGCAATAGGTATGGAAACTAAGCCTAGAATCTCTACAAGAATGAACCAAAAAACTAAGTTAAGATAATCTAACACTGCTCCCTTCCCTATAAAATGGATTTTTCAATATGCACTCTCTAAAGCCCACTCTCTTGAAAGTGCAGTCTCTATGCATAATCTGTATTCGGAGCTCTACTCATTCATTTACTCCGAATACAATTAAACTGCTCCAGAATATACTTTAATTGATCCGAAATACAATTAACCTACTCTGGAATACAATTAAATTGCTCCGAAATACAATTAAATCACTCCGGAACATAATTATATCACTCTTAAATAAAATTAAATTCCTGGCGATTTTTAAAAGCCGGCATCCTCTTTACCCCTTTGTCCCACTTTTTTATCTGAGAGGGTACCGATAATATGTATTTTGTAAATAGGTTTATATTTCTATCGCCATTTCAATCCACACACCCGCGAAGGGTGCGACTAATACCTAAAATCAATTATTGACAACCTCTAATATATTTCAATCCACGCATCTTTAAAGCATGGACTGCAAACTCGGCAAGAAAATTGTGCCCTATTTATCAACCCACACACAATGAAAGATGCGACTTATAACTAGATTATGTGATATTACTTGTCCGGCTATTTTAATCCATACACCCGCGAAGGGTGCGACTATATAAATACATCGGCATCTAATAGGAAATCCACAAGTTTTAAAAAGTTCGATTTCACTTATCTTGATATTTCAATATGATTCCCTCTTGTTATCTTAAAATAGGTCTTTGTAAATACTGTTAGATATGAAAATGCAGATTAACGGAAAAGCTGTGGAATCATGTGGTGGCGAGTTTTTCGATATTATAAACCCGGCAACAGGCGAGCTCATCGACCGGGTTCCAGGGGGTACAAAGGATGATGCGGCAATTGCTGTTGATGCTGCATCGTCGGCGTCTGAAAGCTGGGCTTCGATATCTTCTCAGCAGAGAGCTAGAATTTTTTACAGGGCCGTAGAAATTATAAGGCAAAGAAAGGATGCACTTGCTGCCCTGCTTACAAAAGAGCAGGGGAAACCTCTTTTAGAAGCTAGAAACGAAATCGAGGGTTTTGCAGGAGTCCTCGAATATTATTGCGGACTTGCAAGCAGTTCTCAGGGGGACTTTTTTAAAGTTCCGCAAAATGGATATGCTATTACCTTAAAAAAGCCTCTGGGAGTATGTGCAGCCATAATTCCCTGGAATATGCCTGCTCTTATTATGGCCTGGAAAATAGGCCCTGCTCTGATTTCCGGGAATACGCTTGTGCTGAAACCTGCAAGCAGTACTCCTCTTACGAACCTTACCCTTGCTTCTATCCTGAGTGAAGCAGGGCTTCCGGCAGGCGTGCTCAATGTAGTTACAGGGCCAGGAGAGCTTGTGGGAGAAGCTCTGGTTAACAACCATAAAGTCAAAAAAGTGTCTTTTACAGGAGAATCCACGACTGGAAAGCGTGTAGCTGAGCTTGCAGTCAGCGGAAAAAAAAGAGTAACTCTGGAACTGGGGGGAAGTGATCCCATGCTGGTCTGTGATGATGCAGACCTTAAAAGTGCAGTTGCGGGAGCTCTTAGGGGAAGGTTTTATAATTGCGGCCAGACCTGCACTGCTGTCAAGCGAATATACGTTTTTGAATCCATAGCCGATGAATTCATAAAACAGCTTGACGCCGCCATCCGGAAATTAAGAATTGGAAATGGAATGTATGAAAATATCGATCTGGGGCCCCTTAACAATCGCAGGCAATGGGAATATGTAAAAGACCTCGTTGCCGAAATTAAAGAAAAAGATGAAGGCAGGATAATTACAGGAGGCCAGGTTCCTGCGGATAGTGCTTGCAGCAGAGGATATTTCTTTGAGCCCACTCTTATTGTAGATGTCCCCAGGGAATCCAGGCTTCTGAAAGAAGAAGTATTTGGCCCGGTGCTGCCTGTAGTCAGAGTTAAGGATCTTGATGAGGCAATTGAAGAAGCAAACAATACCATTTATGGACTTGGAGCATCTATCTGGACAAAGAATTTAGATCGAGCTGTTTCAGGGTGTGAGCAATTGAATACAGGAATTGTATGGATTAATCAGCACCTTAAGATAGCTCCTGAAGTGCCTTTTGGAGGAGTTAAAGAAAGCGGAATCGGAAGAGAAAACGGACCTTATGCTCTTTCTGATTATCTGGATCTAAAAACTATAATGTTAAAAACCTGAAAAGTAAAAACCTGAAAAGTAAAAACCTGAAAAGTAAAAACCTGAAAAGTAAAAACCTGAAAAGTAAAAACCTGAAAACGATAAGGGAAAACAGAACCTTATAGAACCTTTTTGAAAAACAATAAATACAGTTTTTCGATGAGCCAGTTGAGGTACAGCTCATCGATTTGTTTTTTCTGTAAAAACATATCAGTAAATTGCGGAGCTTACTTTCTTACTTCTTATACTTTGGTATAAGCTGCATGAATTCGGCGGCTTCCATAACGGGCACGCTGTCAATTATGCAAACATCCGACCAGGGAAGGTTGAAAGCTCCATACGCTTCGGCACTTTCTGCTTCGTAAAGGATATAAAGGCGGTTTCCGGAAAGGTCAACCCACTGGTTGATGACATCGATTCCTTCCGGAACCTCCAGCTTCTTAAAGTGTTCAAGAATCTTATCTCGGTTCGAAGGATCCCAAGTACTAACGTCCATGAATAACATCTTTTACCACTCCTTTATTTAATACGCTGCTCATTACCCCTTCCCGGAAGCCTGGCAGCTTTTTAAAGCCTCCGAGACTCTTTTTGAAAGCTTAGCTTAATGGAAAAGTAAAATCTTCCATATCCCAAACCCATATGCAAGGGTGCGATTGCAAGCCCTCAAAAGGCCGATCGACGGCAGAAATCCAGATTTTTTAAACTCTCACTGTCATTTCCTTATCTTCATGACCAAAATCCCCATTATTTCAAGTCAGGAAAGACAGGTAGTCATGTAGAACGGATTTCCACATGCATAGACAGTAATTATTATCCCTTAGACTATATAATAGTTTGTCCTAAGAGACTATGTTAAGTCAGGTAAATCTTTTTGCACGCACAGTTTTTAATGAAAATTCCAGAAATAGCCTTCTCAGTCGAGCCAGCAGTTATCGCAATTCTCATTTTTTCCTATAATTAAATTTGCAGATTCGAACCCTGCTTTTACAGAGCCATTCATGCTTCTTTCCGGATAGTTGGTTGGAGAGAACATTCCCGCAAGGTAAAGCCCAGACGGACCCGCAGCAAAAGGCAGAACCTTTTTGAGATATCCCTGTTCATACACAGGCGCAGTATCCATTCTGCGGAAAAGCTTTGCCCAGTGAATATCTTTCCTTGAAAAATCAGGAAACATCTTTTCCAATCCCCTCAGGTAGGAATCAAGGACCTCTTCTTCATTTTGTATCCAGCGAAAATCCTTTATGTCCTGGAAATAGGAAGTTATATAGACAAGGTGCTCTCCGTAGTCCTCAAAGGGCATAAAATTAGTGTGCTCAATCACAGCTCCAAAAGGCACATCCTCTTTTATGTTCAACCAGTAATTCCCATCTCCCATTAGCCTTTTATCGAGTCCTACCAGGGCACACGCAGTTCCTTGATACCGGATATTTAGTAAAGTTTCGTGGAGGTCTTCAAGCTTGCCTTTTGTGAGTACGTCCAGTACTCTGGGCTCAACAGTTGAAATCACTGCATCGCAAGCAATGAAGTTTTCGTCGGTTATTATCCCCTGTACCTTATTGTCATTGATAACAATTTCGGTTACCTCTTTATTCTTCAAAATTGTGCCGCCATGTTCAGTTATTTCTTTTGATAGAGCTTCTATTACGGAGTTGAACCCTCCCCTCATGTACCCTAATTTCTCTCCTTCCTTTCCCCTATCTGACCTTATTTTTACACGCCCTATAAGCCAGGCTGCAGAAACTCTGTCAGCATTGTCCCCAAATTTACTTTTCATTAGAGGGGCAAAAAAGTTTTCATATACTGATTTTCCAGCGTTATTTATGATCCACTCTTTTGCTTTTATCCTGTCATAAGGAGCAGTATCATTTATCAGCTTTATTCTCAAAACTAGGAGCCCAAGCCTTACAAGGTCAGTATAAGAGAGGGGTCTAAAGCGTAAGATTTCAGGAGGGGTGTTCATGGGATAATTTTTACCATCTACAAAATAGGCATTTTTTCCTTTAAGCCAAAGCATTTCTTTCTCGAGTCCCAATTCCTTAATCAGGGTAAGAAGCTCCAGATCACTCCTGAATATGTGATGGTAATACTTTTCAATAAAGTACTTTTTTCCTTTATAATTCTGGTGATAACTTGCGGCCATACCCCCGATTTCCGTGTCTTTTTCAAAAATAGTGATTTCATTCGATTTGCAAAGCTTATATCCGGCAGACAAGCCTGCAAGCCCACTTCCTATTATTATAATTTTCATATAGATTTTTCCTTTAATTTACGGCTTTAATCAGATTCCAACTTCCGTTGAGGTTTACAAAATAACTTGGTGTAAAATTGAAAGAAATTAAAGAATCTATTTTTTCCCAGGAAATATTAGAATAACTTATATCTCCCTAAAAAATCCCCTTTGTATTATCGGTAAGCCGATATATATACTTTAAACCCAAATTTATTAATTATCAATATACTTATGACAATATATTGATAATTGTATACTAATTATAATGTGCGAATTACAGTATATTCAATGGGGATTTATCCGATTATAGGCAGATGTGAGGGATATAGGGGGTGTACTATATCAGGAAATTAATTCACTTTTTGATACACTGGGTACATCAGAAGCAGGCTTAAGTTCCGAGGAAGCTGAAAGGAGACTTGAGAAGTATGGAAAAAATGAACTTAAAGAAAAGGAAAAAATTCCTGTCCTGCAACTCTTTCTATCACAGTTTAAAAGCATATTAATTTTTATCCTGGTATTAGCTGCTATTATCTCGGCTCTGCTCGGGGAACTACTTGATACAGCAGTAATTATTTTCACTGTATTTCTTGCAGGTGTTCTCAGCTTTGTGCAGGAATATAGAGCAGAAAAAGCAATTGAGCTCCTTAAATCTCTTACATCTCCGGAGGCTTTTGTGATAAGGGATGGAGTCGAAAGAAAAGTTCCTTCTCAAAAGCTGGTTCCTGGGGATCTTATTTTGCTTCAAACGGGAGACCGCATCACTGCGGATGCCAGAATAATTAAAGAGTTCAACCTCAAAGTTGATGAGGCTTCCCTTACAGGAGAATCCGTGCCTGTTGAGAAGGAGGCCGAAGTTCTGTCGACTGAAACTCTGAGGGTGACAGGAAAAATATGGTCTATACAGGCACTCAGTTACTTACGGAAGAGGCAGTGCCGTTGTTACCGCAACCGGGATGAATACCGCCTTTGGGGGTTTTAGACAGTTTTGTGCAGGGTAGCTTCCCTCAACATCTCCTCAAAAACTTGTATATTTATTTGCTGTTTTTCTAATTGCTAAGGGTGATGAACTATTAGTATTTACAGCAATTCCGATACAATGCCTGAACATGATATATATATTGCACTAGTACATCGATTCCAAAGTATATCAAGATTAAATTTTGAATTCAAATTAAGGAAGGACTAATAAGTCATTCCCTATAAACCGCGGTTATAAAGTGTGGAACAAAGTATTTCCTTGCTTTCCTGCGTTTCCAACACTTATAAACCGAATAACTCTAACTTAAGTATTTGCGCTTGTAACTGTAATCAATTCCTGAATCATGTATCTAAGTTGGAATCGAAGCACTAGTGTACACATATATCAAATGGTAAACTATAATAATCTATAAAAAAGACTAAATTTTGTGATATTGAGATTTATTTAGAGCAGAAATTAACAGAAACGGGAGATTTTGATGAATCTGAAATGCAGATTGGCGGAAAAGGTGGCTTTAGAATGCATGGCAAAAAAATCGTTCTGACAAGCGATCCCACCATGATGAGCACATATCACGGGGGAGCGATTCTTGGGTTTACAGCGACGCTGCCAAAGTCGGTGATGCCCGATTTTGCCTTCAGGCTGCTCTTCTGCCCTTCCGTGGCTGCAGCCTCGGACGGCTCAGCCCTGCTCGCTCCCTGCGGCATGAGAAAAGTGGAGGCAGCCCTCTTGGAGGCCGGTTTTGATCGGTCCGAGGTGATGGTGGCCCATCCCGATCACCTTGATAAGGCCATCGGCCCAGAAACTGAGATCGTGGGAATAACCCACGACGATCCCCTCGGAAAAATGGCCTTACGCGAGATCGAGGAGATGATCGGGCGGGGTGAGCCTCAGAACAGGTCCAAGTTCCTGGCCCTGATAAACCATCCACTGATCAAAGAGCATATGCCAAGGCTGGTGGTCGGCGGTATGGGAGCCTGGGAGCTGGTGGGCGAGGATGTACCAGTGGACCATATTTTCCTGGGCGAGGGAGAGGGCGATTTTCCTAGAATCTGCCGATCTATTATTAACGGCGATGAGGTTCCAAAGGTAATCCGAGGAACAGCTGTGGCAGGAGGGGACATACCTGTGAACAGGGGCCCAACCATTGCCGGGATCGTGGAGGTCGGCAGGGGCTGTTGGCGGGGGTGTTCCTTCTGCTCTCCGACCATGCGCACTCTCCGTCACAGACCCTTGGATAGAATCCTCGATGACGTAACGGTGAATCTAAAGGCAGGTCAAAGGGACGTGGTTCTTCATTCCGAAGACGTCTTCACCTACGGCTCACCAGGCGTCAAGCCCGATGGAGAAAAGGTCAAGAAACTGTTCAGAGAGGTTAAGCGGCTGGGTCCGAGGACGGTGGATGTATCCCATGTCAGCCTCGCCATGGTTCATCAAAATCAGGACCTTCTTCGGGAAGTGTCCAGGATCGTAGGAGTTGGCAGAGATCAGAGGTACATGTCTGCCTGGATAGGGATAGAGACCGGAAGCTGCAGAATCCTTCAAATGCATATGCCAAGAAAAGCTTTCCCGGAAAACCCAGAGAGCTGGCCCGAGATAGTCAGAGATTGCTATCGGCTTTTCGGAGAAGAGTCCTGGCTTCCTGTCGCAAGCCTTGTGCTTGGCCTCCCTGGCGAGACTGCCGAGGACGTGCTGCAGACCATTGAACTCGTGGAGTCGCTGAAGGATTACACCGGGCTGATGATGCCGCTATTCTTCAGCCCCATTGCTGAAACGAGGCTTGGCGGCACGACCGGCTTTGGAAAGGATCAGGCTTTTCCTGAGCACTGGGAGCTGGTGGGACTTTGCTTGGATCACAACCTTCGGCACCGGAAGGCTCTGTACCGGTTTTATAGCGAGAGGATGACTGCAGGACCTGGGGTCCATGCAGCTCTTAGCGGGATTAACCTTATTGCGGACGTGGTATTGAACAAGTATTTGAAGAGGATGAAAAGAGGAGAGCCCCCGAATTGATTGAAATACAGAATTAACGTTTGCTTAAAACCGGATTAATAGTTATCCAGAACGGACTTTACCACACTCTTGTGATCGTCCTTGAGGGAGTATATATTGTGATCGCCCGAGACGTCTATATTAAGGATGCCCAGGCGGGTGTTCATGATCCCCACCATTGCAGAGACCCCCTATAGCTGACCTCGAAGCCCTCTTTGTCCAGGAAGGTGAAGACGTCCTCGGTTGTGTAAGACCCATTACTTTTAAGAGACTTGATTGATTCTAGAATTATACTTTTATCTGAAGCATTTCCTGAATGCGTATTCATGAAAAGAGGTATCCCGTGTTGATTAACAATCAGGCTAAGCCAAACGAACATGAAATTCTTCGAAAAACAGGCGCAAACAAATGAAAGTACTGTTCACCTTAGGAATAGCTAAGAATGTAATCATTTATAGAATCAGTTCTTCGCTTTTGATCGAGCCACGGCACTTTCAAAAATCGGAAATAAAGAATATGAGATTTATTCATTTGTATTCGGTTAAGATACGATCTATAAGGAACGTGTTATTTTCGTTGCCGTTTCTGTAAACCTATAAATGTAAATCGAGATGAATAGATAATTGCAGTAGTCATTTTAACGTTAACAGATTCCTTAACCGAATACAAATGTATACTAATTATAACATATTGATTGTAGGGTTTATCCTAATTATTGGCAGGCTTGAGGGGGATAGGAGTGTACTATGACCAGGAAGTTAACTCCGTTTTTGAGGCGCTAGGTACATCAGAAGCAGGTTTAAGCTCTGAGGAGGCTGAAAGGAGACTTCACAAATATGGGGAAAACCAGCTAAGAGAAGAGGAAAAAGTTTCTGTCCTGCGACTCTTTCTCTCACAGTTTAAAAGTATTCTGATTTTTATCCTGATAATAGCTTCTATTGTCTCGGCTCTGCTCGGGGAGCTGATTGATACAGCAGTAATTATTTTCACGGTTGTTCTTGCAGGCATTCTCGGCTTTCGTGCAGGAATATAGAGCTGAAAAAGCAATTGAGCTCCTCAAATCTCTCACATCTCCAGATGCTTTTGTAATAAGGGACGGAGTCAAAAGAAAAATTTCTTCCCAAAAGCTGGTTCCTGGAGATCTTATTTTGCTTCAGACGGGGATCGCATTCCTGCGGATGCCAGGATAATTAAAGAGTTCAACCTCAAAATCGATGAGTCTTCCCTTACAGGAGAATCCGTGCCGGTTGAGAAAAACACAGAAGTCCTGCCGGCTGAAACTCCTGAAGCTGACAGGAAAAACATGGTTTATACAGGCACCGCAGTTGCTTACGGAAGAGGTAGTGCTGTTGTTACGGCAACCGGAATGAACACCGCCTTTGGGGAACTTGCCGGACTTCTGGGGACAATAGAAAGATCCAGAACTCCCTTGCAGCAAAACCTTGACAAATTCGGTAGATGGGTTGGTGCTGCAACTCTTGTGATTGTAGCTTTTGTCGCAATGCTTGGTGTTCTTTATGGCTTCCCTCTTCTGGACATGTTTTTGTGGGGGGTTGCCCTTGCGGTCGCTGCTATTCCTGAAGCCCTTCCTGCAGTTGTTACAGTAGGGCTTGGGCTTGGAGTAAGGAGAATGGTCAAAAGGCACGCCCTTGTGAGAAAACTGCCTTCCGTAGAGACACTTGGAGTCACAAATGTTATCTGTTCTGATAAAACTGGCACGCTTACACAAAATAAAATGACGGTTGAAAGATTATATATCAACGGCCAGGTTCTAAACGTTACGGGAGCTGGATATTCTCCTGAAGGAGAGTTCTTTAAGGGAGATGAAGAGGTTCCTGCAGATGATCTTCATCTTCGGACTCTTTTGCTTGGAGCTGCTCTTTGTAACGATGCGGGCCTTTCTGGAGAAGGCGAAAAATGGGAAATTACAGGAGATCCGACAGAAGCAGCTCTTCTGGTAGCTGCCGCAAAGGCAGGCTTTTATAAAGCTGATCTTGATCAAAAGTACCTCCGTCTCGGCGAAATACCTTTCTCCTCCGAGCGAAAAAGAATGACTACAATCAATAAAATCAATAACAGTTCTGGCGACTTTCCTGGCGAGGGAATTATTGCTTTCTCAAAAGGAGCTCCTGAAGTGATCTTTGACTCATGTACTAAAGTCCTCCTTGATGGTGAAATCAGACCGTTAACACCAGAGCTAAGGGAGGAGATTCCAAAGCAGGTCAGGAATATGGCTGACCAGGCCCTCAGGGTCATGGCCTTCTCATTCCGTCCTTTGGGTGAGAAAATATTTCCTGAACAAATTTCTTCCGGAGAACAGACTGCTGAGAAATTTGAAGAGGATATGGTCTTTTCAGGATTGGTGGGCATGAGGGACCCACCACGAGAGGAAGTAAAGGCTGCAATCCAGACATGTGCAGACGCAGGTATAAAGACAGTAATGATAACAGGGGACCACAAGATTACAGCGTCTGCAATTGCAAAAGAGCTCGGGATCTTAAAAGAAAATGACCTCACTCTTACAGGATTGGAACTCGATAGGCTCAGCGATAGCGAGTTCGAGGACAGGGTTGAAAAGGTTTCGGTTTATGCCAGGGTTTACCCCATCCATAAATTGAGGGTAGTGAAAGCTTTGAAGAAAAAAGGCTATGTTGTGGCAATGACCGGAGATGGGGTAAATGATGCCCCTGCCCTAAAAGCTGCTGACATAGGTATAGCTATGGGGATTACGGGCACGGATGTCAGCAAGGAAGCCTCAAGTATGATTCTCACCGACGACAACTTTGCGTCAATTGTTGCAGCGGTTGAGGAAGGACGAAATATATTTAAGAATATTAGAAATTTTATAACTTACGGGCTATCAGCCCATATAGGCGAAGTTCTAATAGTGTTTATTACTATTCTTGGATGGCGGATCCTGCCCCTTCTTGCGGTACAGATCCTCTGGATTAATCTAATCACGGATGGGCTCCCTCCAATGGCTCTTTCAGTTGAACCTCCAGATAGGGGCACTATGAAACAGAAACCAAGAGATGTTAAGGAAGGGCTGATCACTCGTCGGGAGATTGCAGCCGGGTTTGGTCTTGGTGGGTTGATTGCCTTACAGGCTCTGATCGTTTTAATCTGGGCTATCGATAGAGGCTTTCCTATTGAGAAACTGCAAACTCTTATCTTTTCACTTATAGTATTCTCAGAGATGTTTAATGCCTTTAACTGGCGTTCAGATCGATATTCGATTTTTTCTCTCGGCCTTTTTACAAACAAGCCTCTAGTCTATGCAGTCCTGACTACGGTAATTCTGCAGTTAATTGTTATTTATGTCCCTATTTTCCAAACAGCTTTCAGGACAGTTCCGCTTTCCTTTTTTGAATGGGGAATAGTACTGGCTCTTGCCTCCACCACGTTAATTTCCATGGAAATTGTAAAATATTTATATCGAAGAAAATTGAGGAAAAGTAGGTTTTAATTTGCAGTTTCTTAGAACATAAAAACAATTTTTTTCAGAACATAGTCTGCTTTTGTGGTTTTAGCTTCTTAGAGTATTAAATGTCTTTTACAGGATTCATCCATTCTTCTCAAGATTTCTTTTGTAATATAGAGTAAATTCTTTTCCCTGACGCAGGGTAAAGCTATAGGAATTATATTCCTCTTCCGAGATTTGATTGTACATTTGATATTCCGCAGGTACGATTATTACATCGTAATTCGTGTTCGAGGGAAGATTCCTGAAATATGATGCTAATTCATAATCTCTCAGGTACCACGGGAGAGGCCAGTAAAGGTCCTGGGGTTCTATAACACATAATGTCAAAGTCTCTGGCCCTTTATTAAATCCCTCTATTTTTTCCATAAGCTTTCTAACGTCCGGAGATGCTTGAATATAAGTCATTTTTTCATCAGGATCCATACTTTTATAGAAGTTTACGGAGATACACTGGAAAAGGGATATTATCAGAGTGAGTGCCAGAATACCTGCCAGCAAAATGTGAATTCCGGAACGATTCCTCTCAAAAATAGATTTTTCGCCGGATTCGGAATTTCCGTTTTCTACCCCATATATTGATCTAAGTTTTCCATTATCAGGCACTCGGGGGAAAAACTCTCCCAGGTAAGCCCCTGCTAAAATCGCAAAGGGCAGGACAATATGCACTACAAGCCAGGGAACCTTTTCCTGAAGATAAGAATAGAGCAGCAGACTTGCAACTGCCCAGTAAGAGAGAAACAGGAAAAAGGGGACATTCTTATCTTTCTTTCTGAGGAAATAAACAATTCCCATAGTCCCAAAGAGCAGGATTGGGATCTCATATATAAGAAGAATGGGAATATAAAAATAAAAGGGGCCACCAAGGCGTTGAATTTTATGCATTTCCATCCAGTGGAAAAAAGCCTTTTCCACGATCAAGAAAATGGTCGTTTCGTTCCTGAAAAGGCTTGTATAAAATAACATTACAATAAAAATAAATAGGACACCTGAGATAATAATATCAGAAAGAAAGGGAAGAACCGCTGAACCTTTGAGAAGAAGAGCCTTCTTTAAGCTTAAATTTTCTTTTTTCCAGTCTGAATAAAACTTGTATAATAGATAGATCCCGCCATAAGCTCCAAACATCAGAATGACCAGGTAGGCGTTTTCCTTTGAAGATACGGCAATGGCAAGCGAGGATGCGACAAGGATAAGATAAGGATATCTCTTCGTACTGTGAAGATTTTCCAGATAGCGGATTCCTCCTGCAACAGTAGCAAGAGTACAGAAAACAATGATCAGGTCATTTCTAAAGAACCTTGAATAATACACCATGCTTGGAGAAAGTGCAATCAGGAGAGCCGACCAGAGCACTCCTCTTTTCCCAAGTTCTCTCTCCAGCAAAAAAAGCAGAGGAATCGTAGCTACTCCAAAAAAAACAGGGATAAGGCGTGCTGTCGTATCGTTTATTCCAAGAAAATGAAAGATGGCAGCAGTAGTATGGAAAAGAAAAGGGCCGTGATACGCGGGATCATAAGTATACTGTCCGGTATTGAGGAGTCTTAGAGTAAAGCTGGCATGTACGCTTTCATCATGATGAAAAACTCTTTCTCCAAGATCAAACAGTCTGATTAATAGGGCAAAAAGGATTATAAGAAGCCCTAAAATCTTATATTTTTTCTCTGAAAGGACTGGTGAGCTTTCGATATTTTCATCCTGGCTTTGCTGCATTATCCCCCAAACCTTCAAGCCTGACTGCTTTCTTATAAGGCATAGGTATATTTAAGGGATAGGATGAAATAGTCTTTCTCATGGCTGAGGTAAAAGTCAAATTGTTTGCAAATTTGCGCGAAACAGCAGGTACATCAGAACTACAGCTTTCAGGAGAAAAGGTTATTGACATCCTTTTATCCCTTACCGAAAAATACCCTGGGCTAAAGGATCTTATTTTTGAAAAGCCTGAAGGCAAAGATGAGGCTTTTGTTTTGTGTGGTTCAATTAACGTCCTTATTAACGGAAACAATGTAAGGCATCTTGAAGGGCTTGATACTCTCCTCTCTGATGCTGATGAGGTTGCAGTCCTGCCTCCGGTTTCTGGGGGCTGATTTTTCTCAGGAGAAGAATCATGGGCAGGATATTCAAGGAACGAACTTCTGTTGATGAAGCTTTGAGCCTTTTCCTTGAGAATATTTCTCCTACTAAAAAAATAGAAGAAATATCACTTGAAATCTGCACGGACAGGATAATGGCAGAAGCCGTGATTTCTGGAAGGAATGTCCCTCACTACCGACGAGCTGCTATGGATGGATACGCTGTCCGAGCTTCCGATACTCTGGGAGCTTCTCCTTCAAATCCAGTAATGCTGCAGATCTCCGACCGTATAGATGAAGGAAGTTGTATTTGGGTCCATACCGGGGCCGCAGTGCCTGCAGAGGCTGATGCAGTTGTGATGGTTGAGGACACGGTTACTATAGGAGATGTTGTCGAAATCAGAGCTCAGGTTTATCCTAACAGGAATGTGGGACAGATAGGAGAGGATATCAAAAAGGGAGACCTTGTTTTTGAAGCAGGGCATCTTCTTCGTCCGTGTGATGCAGCTGTACTTGCATCTCTGGGACTTAATAAGGTGAAGGTCTTTCGAAAACCTCTTGTCGCAATTATCCCTACAGGTGATGAGCTTATAAGTCGTAAAAACGCTGGAGATGTTCCGCCTCCAGGCATGGTGCTTGAGACTAATGGGTTGATGGCTGCCCTCTATGTGGATAAATGGGGAGGGACTCCTCGCTGCATTGAAATCGTGCCCGACAATCCGGAATACATAAAAAAGGCAATCGAAGCAAATCTGGATGCCGATATGATCCTGCTTTCAGGAGGGACCTCGGTAGGGAAAAGAGACCACGCCCCTGAGACCGTGGAATCACTTGGAAAGCTGCTTGTGCATGGTATAGGGGTCAGCCCTGGAAAACCTACAGCTCTTGGCATCGTAGATAATATTCCTGTGGTTTGCCTGCCCGGTTTCCCTGTTGCTGGACTTGTTTCCCTCTATTTCTTTGTTCGCCCAGGAATCAGAAAACTGGGCGCGATTCCAGAAGTTCCGGTACTCGTCCTGAATAAACGCCTGGCTGCAAAAATCAGTTCAAAAATAGGATATCTTAATTTTATCCGTGTTATTTTCGAAGGGGATAGAGTGCGCCCTCTGGCTGGAGCCAAAGCCGGTGCTCTGAGTTCAGTCTCAAAGGCTGACGGTTTTGTGCTGGTACCTGAGAATCTGGAAGGGTATGAAGAAGGAGAAGAAGTAGAGGTTTTTTTAATTGAATAATGGTTCTACTCTTTTAATTAAATAATGGTTCTACTCTTTTAATTGATATGATTCTACTCTTATTGCCATATACTTTATGATCTTCAATAAAAATCGTATCTAGAGGAATAGTTCTTAAATTAGCAAAAAAGACGAAAGGGTTGGTCTTGTTAGATCCAATTAATTACTTTAACCCTTTCGCTTCAACTGTATTCTCATTTTTTTCCAATCAATTCTCACTTACTTCACTTACTTCACTTACTTCTCACTGTGCTAACTTTACCTACTTCTCGCTGTAACATATCTGGATCTTGTAACCGTACTACTACCTGCAGCATTTGTCGTGGTTAAGGCTACTGTATATGTCCCTGCCTTAGTGTATTTATGTACAGGATTCTTTTCTGTTGAGCTTGTGCCATCACCAAAGGTCCATCTATACGACGTGGGCGATCCTGTGCTCCGATCGTAAATAAAACATTTAGCGGCGCCACGCCTGAAGTCGGTGAGCCGGAAAATGCAGCAACTGGTCTTTGCACTGTCACTGTGACATATCGAGACCTTGTAACCGTATTACTACCTGCGGCATTTGACGCGGTTAAGATTACTGTATATGTGCCTGCCTGGCTGTATGTATGTACAGGATTCTTTGCTGTTGAAGATGTTCCGTCACCAAAATCCCAGTTCCACAAAGTTGGAGTATTTGTGCTCCTATCAGTAAAACTAACACTGAGTGGAATTCTCCCCGAAGTGCTACTCCCTGAAAACGCTGCTACCGGAACTTTGGGTGGAGCTACGACACTTACATAACTTGATTTTGAAACCAAATTACTTCCAGCAGCGTTACTTGCTGTCAAGCTGACAGTGTATCTCCCAGCTTTGCTGTACGTATGTGTTGGATTCTGCTGCGTTGACGTTTGTCCGTCTCCAAAGCTCCAGCTCCATTTGTTTGGTGATTGACTGCTGGTGTCAGTAAATGCAACATTCAGTGGCATATACCCTGATGTTGGTGAGCCAGAAAATGAAGCAACAGGTCTTGGCGGAGCTGTTACTGTTATATATTTATTTTTTGTAATCGTATTACTGCCTGCACTGTTACTCACTGTTAATTTAACTGAGTACGTACCTGCCTTTGTGTAAGTGTGCGTAGGGTTTTGGATTGTCGATGTAGTACTATCACCAAAGCTCCAGCTCCATTTGTTTGGTGATCCACTGCTAGTGTCAGCAAACGAGACACTCAGTGGCATATTCCCTGAAGTCAGAGTTGCTGAGAAGTCAGAAACTGGTTTTTGCGTGCCGAATACAGCTTTATATGCATCGATCCGGCCTGAACCGTAGTCTTTATCCTTTCCTGTCGTCCCTAGATCTACAGCCGTACTTTCTAAAGTCTGTTTTACCTTTAGAGATGTCAGAGCCGGGTTATTTTCCAGCATTAATGCTACAGTGCCGGAAACATGCGGAGTTGCCATAGAAGTTCCGGACCAGCTTGCATATATGCCATTCGGAAGTGTTGAAGTTATAGATACCCCTGGTGCAGAAACGTCAGGTTTAATGTATGTGCGTCCATCAAGAGTGACGGGCCCTCTGCTGCTAAAAGATGCTATAGTATCAGCCGAATCCGTTGCGCCGACAGTGATCGAGTTGATGTCATCCCCAGGGCAGCAGATTGTGTTCGATCCAGGCCCTGAATTGCCAGCTGCTATAACAGGAATTACACCAGCTGCTACAGCATTATTTATTGCTGTTGTGAATACCGACTGATGTGAACCTGCCCCACCACTGTAACTTATAATATTGGCATTATGGTTTACAGCCCACTCAAAGCCAAGGATTATGTTAGACGTATATCCCCGACCGCTTCCATCAAACACTTTTGCTGCAATTAGCTTCGTTCCAGGTGCAACTCCTGTCTGCACGCCTTTAGCACCGGTTCCTGAAATCGTCCCGGCTACATGGGTACCATGCCCGTGATCATCATATGGAGACGCATGCGAGTTTACATAATCAATCCAACCGATAACTTTTGGATCATTTGTATTCGAGTTGTCATCAAGATCGTCAAGGTCGGAATGCTGCGCATCAACCCCCGTATCCACGACAGCAACAACTATTCCGTCTCCATTTATGCCTCTTTGCCATACTGCAGGTGCTCCAATTTTATCAACTCCCCATGCATTTGTAGATGTTAGATTCTGCATGGTAGATGATGTGTTTGCTTCTTCAGAAGAGAGTTCCTGGTTTGGCACTATATAGATAATCTCGTCAAGCTCGATTTTCGAAACTTCGGACCTGTTAGCCAGGAGAGCTATAGCATCTGGAGTTATATTAGCCGCAATAGCATTAACAAGTTTAATTGATTTTATATCTTGTACTTCATTCTCAGGTTTTGCAGCTTCTAAAACGTTTATGATATCTCTCTGTTCGCTCTCGATTTGAGATTCGCCATTAGCACTATTAAATGCGATATTCTGATTTGTTAATAGAATAATTACTGGAATTTTTTCAGTTGATGAAGCTTCAGTAATTTCTGAAGATAATAGTGCTGATATCTTATCATCTGTGTTAATGTCACCATCTATGCTGATGTTATCAGATACATTTGTATCCTCGACCACTCCTGCAAATAATATCAACGATATTAACAATAGTGATACACAACTAATGCTTAGTAATTTAGGCGGTATGTTTTTTAAAGGGTTTCCAGCCTTTTTTTTCATTTTTCCCCACTCCAACCCATGACTATTCCTATCCGAATCCTCTTAATAGGGATCAGATTCTTTTTAATAGGAATAGGCTCGATGTTTTTTATTTATAAATTTGAATCTATTAGTAATATATTCAATTAATAGAATATATCACCAATATATAATTATAGAAGTAAGATAACTTCTGATCTTTGTTACTTATTATTTTTCATTAAAAGCTTGAAGTTAGAATCTCTTCTCTACTTTAAAACAGTTTAAAAAACAATGTTTTCACACCAATATCCTTAAATATTTATATTACTGAGCAAAAATCAGTCTCAAATCCCAAGCACCAAAAATGAATACTAAAGCTGAATTTCAAGCTGCTCGAGGAGGAGGATAATTTCTTGTTTTTCCTGAATATTTTCCTGAATGTTGTGTGCTGTATTGCAGGAGTAAGTCTTGTATATCTGGCCCTTAAGTTGTAGTCCTGACCCTGCCTGAGTATCCAGCCTAAGAAGAGAAAATAATCTAAAAATAAAAATTACAGAGTAATTTTGACTTTATGCTCTGAAAAGGATAACTTAGAATTAGTGTCCAAAAAATGATGACTTACAATTAGTATCTGAAGAAATGACTTACAATTAGTTCTGAAAAAATGACTTAAATTGGTATCTAAAAAAATGACTTAAATTGGTATCTAAAAAAAATGACTTAGAATTAGTATCCAATAAAGGATAAATTAAAACTAATATCAAAAATGTTAATAAAAAGCCCTTAAAATTACTTTACTAGGGCTTTTGCAGATCTTCTGATGAAACGCCTCTTGTGGCCTGAAGAAGTAAAGCGCTGTGCAGGTCCAGGATGTGCTTTTTGAGCCTTTGACCTCGGAACCTTAATTACTTTACCTTTTCTGTTTTTTATCTTTACCCAACTAATGCTGCCAGTTTTACCCATTATCATTCCTCTTTAGTTTTTATTTTTAATTTCGTCTGAATTTATCAGTAATTTATCACATACCATATTTACGTGAGTTATTCACTTATTGATGGTCACTGCCGGTTGCCGCGGATTTTTTCTTTCCGTCGTCAGTGTTTCAACAAATAGGTATTTGTTAATTATATAAACGTATCTTGAGCCGATGATTTTTTATTATGCCTGATGGAATATTTGAATATTTAATAATCCTTGAAGCCTGAAAGTACTAAACTATGAAAGTACTAAACTATAAACATAATCAAGACTTGGGTTTATCATAAAGAGAAATGCTAGTAATTAAATGTTACGGACATGGGCCGAAAATAGGGGTGTAAACGGTTGAAAATCAACCGTAGTATAGATGTAAAACGATGTAAAACCCAAATATTAAAATATTGTAACCTGAATATTGCGGGATTCTTTTGTGAAAAAGGCAATTAGCGCAAAAATATGATCTTATTGAGACCATACTTGCTGAGGTACAAGAAGAACTCGCGGGCTTGAAGAACTTTCCTGAGTCTGAGGTTGTTAGCATTATCAAAGACCTTTGGTTTAAGTGCTTATCCGAAAAGTAAATCATGGTACGTTGAAAAGTTACATGGGTCTATAATATCCTAATACCGTTCAGGTCGTATATTGCCAACTGTAAGTAGTTTAAGTAGGTCACAGCCTTTTCAGAATGGCTTTTAGCAGTTCAATTGGAAATCTATAACTCTAAACCTCAAACTGGCTAAGCAAGACTTTAATTTCAAAGTCAATGTACTTTATTTCGTACCTTAACTGCTAAGTCCTTAACTATAAACGCTGAAAGCAAAATACAGGAACATATTCATCCAACTTCATCAAACACCTATAACTTACAAGTTACTGCCATCGTTTCGTTTTTCCTCCATACTCTGCGCCTGTAGCAAATTTGCTCTATTAATATTCTGTAATCTTTTGGATAGATTGCCAGTAACCAAACTCAAGCACTGTAGGCATGTACATTCATAAATCTCTAATGACGTATCTTCGTTGTGTCTATCTTTCAGTGAAGTTAACCCGCATATTGTTGCTTTCTCAGCAACATCCTCTACGAAATGTGTAACCTGTAATCTTTTGGATAGATCGCCAATAACCGATCTCAAGCACCGGGGGCATGTACAATCATTAATATCTAATGATGTATCATCACTCGGTATATCATCCAATGAAGTTAATCCGCATATTGTTGCCAGCTCAGCAACATCCTCTACAAAATGAGTAACCATACTAATCACCGCGAATCAATGTATCATGAAATCATTCATTCGTCTGTTAACATCTACTTTACTTATGCGCGGGATGTACATCTATCTATATTATTTGTTACATTTTTATACTAAAAAATGGCAATAATAAAAAGAAAATATTATTATTTATTTGAGATGAATTTTTTTAAAACATACCGGCTTAAAAATATTAAGCTATGGTAATGTATCTACTATACGTAACTATTTTCCGAAACAGAGATAATTTCAGTTTAACTTGCTGGGGTTAGACTTGGCTAGTACAATGAAAGAGTTGGTCAAACCGCAGACTCTTACTGACATGTTTCTAACACTACTGCTAACAAATGGGCGCACTCGTTATAATCCCTAAAGCAACATCAAAAATGGATACAGTTACATTAATTGGTTTTTATTCAACTTTTATTTTGTGTGATACAGTTGCATCTGATGGTTTTTCTTCTTCTACTTTTGTTTTATGCCAACCACATAAACAGCAACCTTCTTTGCAGTACATCATGATATGTTTTACAACATAAACAAGACCTATTATTGCTAATATACAACCCACTATTTTCATAAATTTATGCACAGTTATTCCCTCCAAGCTATTAATTGTACTTTATTGTTTATGAAGATACTCAAACAAGCAGAAAGCCGTGATAATAAAGCAAACTAGTGGTACATATGAATCAAAAAAGAGGGAAATTAAAAGCAAATTAATATCGCCTTGAATGTAAGAGTGACATATCTAATATTTAGAAACATTTGTTGTGAAATATCACATGCAAGATCGATGTTTATCTATTTTGTGCAGTTACTTCTCAACTGAAAAAATATTTTCGACCCACACAAAACAGCGAAGAGCCAAAGATTTTGATGGGGGTCATAATCTTTTTCTAGGTGGCACTGAAATTAAATTATAGCAGTTGAAAGCTTGCAGACCAATAGATCAGACTGTCAATCTATACAATTTTAGAAACTGAATCCTGGAGAATAGAAAATATGTTTCTAGCATAGTAATGCTTATTTTAATTCAAACCGATCAATTGTAAATGGATATTCCAGAGAAAAAAGACCTTCGAGGAGCTAACCTTCAAGGAGCTAACTTTCAAGGGGTTAACCTTCAAGGAGCTAACTTGCAAGAGGCTAATCTTCAAGGAGCTAACCTTCGTTTGGCTAACCTTCAAGAGGCTAACCTCCATGGAGCTAACCTTCAAGGAGCTAATCTCCAAGGAGCTAAACTTCATTTGGCTGACCTTCATTTGGCTAACCTTCAAGAAGCTAACCTTCAAGGAGCTGACCTTTATGGTGCTAACTTTCAAGGGACTGACCTTCAAGGTGCTGATCTTCAAGGTGCTGACCTTCAAGAGGCTAACCTTGAAAAGGTTAACCTTCAAGGAGCTAAACTTGGAGGAGCTAAACTTGAAGGGGCTTACCTTATAGGGATTCACTTTCAAGGGGCTAACCTTCAAGGAATTGACTTTCATGAAGCTAACCTTCAAATGGCTAACTTTCAGGAGGCTAATCTTAAAGAGGCTGGACTCGAAGGAACTGACCTTATAGAGGCTAATCTTGAAGGGGCTAATCTTCAAGGAGCCAACCTTAAAGGGACTAACCTTCAAGGGGCTGAACTTTATGGAGCCGACCTTCATTTGGCTAACCTTCAAGGAGCCAACCTTCAAGGGGCTCACCTTAAGTGGACTGACCTTCATTTGGCTAACCTTCAAGGAGCTAACCTTAAGGGAACTCACCATTTATTAATTGATCAGCTTTCTAAAGTGAAAACACTTTATGATGCAAAATTAGACGAAGAGTTGCTCATACCATTAAAAGAAAAGTACCCTGCCCTTTTTGATAAACCTTATCAAGGTGAATCTTGAATTCATCCCTTCTTAAGAATATTCTAACATATCAACGGGGAACTACCGACCCATATAAGGACTTTTATTCCTTGTGTTGCAAGTTGGAGCTTCATAAAAGTAGCATATTACAATACTGAAAATACATCTTAGATTACAAAAATGTCATTAGGGATGTCAGATATCTCAAGTGATCATTTATATAAATTACACATTTTATATACATTGAGTCATAAAGGTGACTTTGTGGCTGACATGTAGTAGTTGGCTTAGAAAGAACACAATAGAATTTAGAGCTTATTTTTATGAAAAAGGCAATTCACGTAAAGAATGATCTAATTGAGAGTAGACTTGCTGAATTACGAGAAGAACTCGCGAGCTTAAAGAATTTTCCTGAGCCTGAGTTTATTAGCATTATCAAAGAACTAGGGTTTAAGTGTGAACTCTGTGCACGCTGCTGCACTAGGGAGTTTAATGACCATGTTTTTCTGCTCGATTCAGATCTGGCTGTCATAAAAAATATAGACCCTGATGCTATCACCCCTGCTCCTTATCCTGAGTTTTGCGACCAGAAGGGCAGATTTTATGTCTCAGGCTACGCTCTGAAAACAAAGCCAGATGGTTCCTGTATTTTCCGAATAAGATAATTGAAGAATGTACTAAGAAAAGCGCTGAAAATCCAATTTTCCTTGAAAAAAAGCGCTGTAAAATTTATGAAAGCCGCCCTTTGATCTGCAGGGTTTATCCTCATATGTTACATAGAGAAGCCGATGAATCAGGCAAAGTTGACTGGCGCCAGATAAGCGGCTTAAATGAGCACGGGAGCTACCATTCCGAACTAGAGGATTCTGAATGTAAAACAATCTCCCAGGAGACCAGAGCTTATGAAGAGGCTTACCTGAGACAGATGATTGATTTCCTTGAGGCTGTTCAAATTCATTTTAGAAAAAACGGTCTGAAACATGTCCAACGAATATATGACCGCAGAATGCGAGAATTTCTCAAAGGCAAGTGTGAGATCGAAGTCTTCGTATATTCAGGGCACGGATTTGAAAAAAGTAATCTCAAACCCCAGATTTCTTCGTAATCTCAAACCCCAGATGTTATAAACTGGTATTTTTACCTTTTACTTTCCATTTCAGGAGGATTCCATCCTCTATCTTTTCTGCTGAGAGGAGTTCAAGTTCAAGGAGTTCGGCTTCTGAGAATCCTTCTCCGTCAGTAAAGGTTGGAGCTGTAGCTCCTCCGATGATCAGGTTTCCTACAAAAGTATAGATCTCATCAACAAGGCCTGCAGAAAGCATGCCCCAGTTAAGGGTTGCACCTCCCTCTACCATGAGGGTGTTTATGCCTATTTCCTTTAACTTTCCTGCAAGCTCTGGAAGATCTACTTTATTAGTCCCTGTTTTAATAACAAGAGCTTTTTTCTCCAGCTGTTCTATATTTTCTGCAGGAGCTGCGTTTGAAACTGCAATAATCCTTATTCCTTCGCCTTTTTTGAAAATGTCAGCATCCAGTGGAGTTCTCGCTGAACTATCAACAATAATTCTTGCCGGATTCTCACTCTTTCCAATGGCCTTTCTGGCAGCTTTCCTTTCTGGGGATTTTACGGTTAAGCTGGGGTCATCCGAGAGGACAGTTCCAATTCCTACCATGATTGCATCAGCCTGAGCTCTGAGCTCATCCACCCTTTCAAAATCAAGTTTTCCGGAGATTCTGACCTGCTTTCTTTCCTTTGTTGAAAGTTTGCCGTCAGCTGACATAGCAGAGTTTATAAAAATAAAAGGCTTGTCCATTTTTTAGCTCCTCAAAAAAGTATTTTTTGGGAGGAATTTCAAAAAAAGTGACCTCCCGCACTGGAAATTTTAAGTTAGCACGAGAATAAAAATTTAATTGCCGTTTGGAGCGGCTTTTAATCTGTATTACTCTGAGTCAATCAGAGGTTTCAATAGATCATGGTCTCTCAAAAGCCCCTGAAGCTTGCGGTTTGAATTTATAATTGGAACCTGGTCAATTCTGCTGCGCTTCATTTTTCTTGCACAATCGCTGACTGATGTAATATAGGTGGCTGTGATCGGTTCCCTGATCATAATATCACTTCCGATCAGGTTCGGGACTTTAATTCTTGATACACTATAATAAATGCTCATGGTGTCTCGCATAGATTCCCAGGTCCAGGCGTCGTCGTCCTGACCTGCAGACATGTCTGACATTTCCACACTATCCTCGATTATACTGGCAGCGATGACGTCACGGTCAGAAATTATGCCTACCAGCTCAAGGCTTGAATCAAGTACGGGAACAGCCTTAACGCCTGCAAGTTCCATAATCCTGGCAACAACAGGCAAAGGTGTTTCACTGTATATAGCTACTACATCTTTTTCTACATAATTCTTGATCGGAATATCGATATTCATATCCGCAATTGTTCCCACAACGTCTGCAACCGTAACAAGTCCTACGAGTTTTCCTTCATCTACGACTGGGAGCCTTCTTATTCGGTGTTCCAAAAGAAGGCGTGCTGCAGTCTGAAGGTCCGATCCTGGGGATATGGTTATAGGACTTCTTGTCATAAGAAGGGCTAACTGTTCTTCTTCAGGATTTTGTAGAAGGTTTGTCCTGGTTACGATCCCTACCACTTTGGAATCTTTAAGTACCGGCACTCCGGAAATATGTTTGTTCTTAAGAATTTTAAGAACTTCGTCCCTTGAACCGGGAAGGGTTACACCTGCAACATCCCTTACCATAATATCTTCAATGAAGATGTTCTTTGGCATGCAATTGACACCTTGTATCCTTTGAATTCTGATTTCTTTCATTTACTTTCTCAAAAGATTTCCTTTTGATAGAAAGTTTCAGATCTATTCTTCACTCCGGACTACCATGACCGGAACTTTCGAGTTTCTTACTACTTTTTCCGCAACGCTTCCCATTAGAAACCTGTCGAGTCCGGTTTTTCCAAGGGTTCCCATTACTATCAAGTCGATACCATTATTCTCGGCGAAATCGATAATTTCACTACTAGGATGACCTTCCAGAAGGACTTCTTTTACCTCTATACCTGAGGTCTCTCCGTACTCTTTTACTTGAGAGATTGCCTTCTGCCCTCCATTTTTCAGGATCTCATACATTGTTTCCCAGCCGGCAGTCCAGCTTTGAGAAAGAGAAGATGTATCTACTACGTAAAGAGCGTGAACTGTGGCTCCGCTGATTTTTGCAATCTTAATCCCGTAAGAAATGGCCTTCTGGGTATTTTCGGATCCGTCTGTTGCAATCACTATATTTCGGTAAAACTCACTAGTCATCTCATCTTCTCCATTCGCTTACTAATACCTTTGTATTCTGTGAATCCTGATTCTCTTAAAATCCGTTTTCCCAAAAGGCTTGTATTATAGGAAATTTTAGCTTTGTTCTATAGGAAATTTTAGCTTTGTTCTTCACCCCGGACAATAAGGACAGGAATTTTTGAGCTTCTTATTACTTTTTCTGCAATGCTTCCCAATAGAAACCTGTCAAGTCCGGTTTTTCCAAGGGTTCCCATTACTATGAGGTCAGCATTATTATTTTCTGCAAAATCGACAATCTCACTACTAGGATGGCCTTCCAGAAGGACCTCTCTCACCTCTACACCTGCAGCTTCTCCTCGCTCCTTCAATTCAAAGACTGCTTTCTCCCCTTCTTTTCTCAGGATTCCATACATTGATTCCCAGCCAGCATCCATAGGTATTGCGGAAAAAGAAGATGTATCTACCACGTAAAGAGCGTGAACCGTGGCTCCGCTAAGTTTTGCGATCTCAATACCGTAAGAAATAGCCCTTTGAGTATTCTCGGATCCGTCTGTTGCAATCACTATATTCCGGTAAAACTCGTCTGCCATGTTTTGTTCTCCATTTGCTTTACGCATGAAGTACCGCTATTATATCATCGGGTCTTGCTCGCCTTGTGATTCCACTTATAGGGTTTTTTATCCCTGCAAGATTATTGGAATTTCCATCCAGGATCATCAGATTAGCTTTATTCCCCTTTTCTATCGAATTTGTGGAATTAGACCCCATTACAAAAGACCCATTAAGTGTGCAAATTTTAAATACTTGCCTATCGTCGATCGAAAAAATCTTAGAAATAAATTCCATTTCAGCAAACATATTTACAGAATTTAACATTACATTATCTGTTCCTGCAGCTACCCTGATCCCAGCTTCCAGCATATCTTCAATAGGTGGAATGCCGACCCCTGTAATTAGATTAGATCTGGGACAGATGACAACAGGAATTTTTGAGTCCGCTACATGTTCAAGATCTTTTTTCGTAGCATGTGTTAGATGAATCAGAAAATCCGGCTCCAGTGATAATGCTTTTTCTATGTCACTTCTATCTTTTTCTCCTGCATGAATTGCAAAGAGCTTTTTCCTGTCTCGTGTGCAGGTAATAATTTCCTCTAATAGTTTGAAATCAAGGTCGTTTGTGCCACTCATCCCAAGTCCGCTGGACTGTATAAGAACTCTTCTTACTTCAGCCAGTACTACCTGGAGAGGTAGGTCGGGTTCTGCTGGTCTACCCAGCACCATTGAATGAAGCTCGAGTCCTTCGAGGGCTTTATTTAGCGCTGCAACTCCTAAAACTCCTCCTTCTCTAAAATCTGCAAAAGCACAGGTTCCGGTTTCTATCATATCATATAGTGACTTTCTCATGCATTCAATAAGGGTTTTGTATGGAGTTTCTTTGAGAATTCTGTGTTTTAATCCATCCGGAGGTCTTACCAGAGAGTCGAGATCTTTCTGTATACGAAAGCTGGAAACCTTGCCCAGAGTAGGGTCTTTGAATACCGAATCTCCAAGGTGAGTGTGGGCATTGATAAAACAGGGAGCTATTATATTGGAAGAACACGTGTGCTCTTCTCCAATTTCCGTAATTTTTCCGTTATTTACGCGGACGTACCCCTCAATAATTTCCAACTCTGGACCCACAATGATTGTTCCAGAAATTATCTTTTCACTGCTGTACATATAATAAGCATCTCTGTTAGTTATTTAACGCCTGTGTTCAATTTGGGAAAAACCAATATATAAATAATATAAACTCTTCCTGCACTTCTTTTATTCCCTGTCTTTAGGTTTCAGGGATGTTTCAGGGATATCAGTACTCCCCTTTAACTTTGAATTTTTTAATTAAGCCTCTGATGAAGCCTGTATTTTTACAATTAGTTCGTTTCATTTCAGGCTGTTTCATGGTACGTTTTTCGTGTCTTATCTTTATTATCCTATTTGGAAATTACTCCTTTTTAAGAAAAGCGGCTTTTAATCTAAAAGTGTTCTAAAATGCATGTATAATAAACCGTTCGTAATGAGTCGTTTATAATGAACCGTTCCTTTTCCGATATTTATATATATTAGGAGAGATATTTATAATCCAATCGCATTGTTAGGTCCTTGCACGAGATAATGGGAAATCCTGACTGTGAATGTACAGACAACCCCAATGCGGTACATTAATAGTGTGACAATGCCTGGCACGAGGGTAACTGAAAGTGACTGCGGAAAACCAGAGGATGAGCTTTCGGAGTTAGTGCGTCCGGGCTACAACACTATAATCTCTTGTTTTCAAATTTTTTATTTGTTCAGTCATTGATTAAGATCAATCATTTGATTCTCAGTTATTTGATAAATTAATATTAATTTCTCTTATTGCATTTGATCATCTTTTTGTCTTTTATAAGTCTTATTTAATCTAACCGTTAATCAGTTACTGATTTATAGAATCTCTTCAAAAGGTAACACATATGTCCTTTGAGGAGGCAATAAAAGACCTGGGTTCTGGTATTATTATTGATATCGAGGTTACACCTGGTTCCAAATCGATTTCAGTTCCGAGTGGTTATAACGAATGGCGCAAGAGAATTGAGGTAAAGCTAACCAAAAATGCCCAAAAAGGAAAGGCAAACGAGCAACTGATCGAATGTCTTGCCGCACTTTTTGGAATTAGCAGCTCAGATATTGTTATCAGCTGTGGAGCGACAAGCAGTAAGAAGTCCTTAAATATAAAAGGTATTTCATACCAGCAGGCTGTTTCTATTTTTGCTGCCCATTTGAAAAATAAAAATAAAGATCATTAAGGCAAAGTAGTTATCGAGAGTTTATTTAGGCAAGATAGATCAATAAAAGTAATTCTCTTGTTCTGGTATAATAAAATCCAGCCTCTTAATCTCCTAATTATAGAAAAAGGTTGCACAATAACGTGGTTGATCCTGAAATTTACAGAAAAAGGCTTGAACGAATTGAAGAACTGCTCGCCGAACTTTCAGAGTATTCAGGAGGAGGAGCAATTATCATAGTGGAAGGAAAAAGGGATATACTTTCACTGAAAAGGCTAGGAATTGAAGGCAATTTTGAGCTTGCAACCAGACACTCTCTTTTTAATTTCTCTGAAAGAATTGCAAAACTTGGCCGAGAAGTGATTATATTAACAGATTGGGACCGGAGAGGAGACCTGCTGGCCGTAAAGCTTTCAGAGTATTTCGAAAACTTTGGTCTGAAACCTGAGCTTCAGATCCGGTATAAACTGAGGCTTATATGCCAAAAAGAAATTAAAGACATCGAAAGCTTATATAATTACGTTTCAAAGCTGAGATTAAAAACGGGTTATTGTTTTGATCAAAATATCTAATAAAGAAATGATCCCAAAACTCGAAATTGCTTTATTAAATCTCTAATTTTAAATAATCAATCGAGTTTCTGTTCATTAAAATAGTTCTGAGACTCTTGCTGCTTTGGGGAAAATTTGGTTTTGGGATAAGCTTAAAAATAAAATTTCAAAGCTAATCTCCAGCTTCCTTCTCGATGAGGTCTCCTTTTCTTTTCCATAACATCTTCAGCTTCTTTTTTCATAGAAATAAAATGAATTAGAAGATAGAGGATGAAAAAATTGTAAATAATAAAGAATTGAAAGAACAGAGAACCAAATGAATAGAGAATTGAAAGAACAAAGAATTGAAAGAATAGAGAATTGAAAGAACAAAGAATTGAAAGAATAGAGAATAGTGAAGAATAAATAGATTTAACGGAATGATAAATCTATTTAATGATCTGTTTCTTTCTTCTACTCCTACAAGATGATGGTTAAAGGTTTGATATTAACAATTCAGAAAATATTCATTCTTTATGCATAGGATTGGAGGTTTCCCCTTTTTCCTGAATCATTTCCATACTTTGTGGGCTTTTCTGATGGTTGAATGTCCGGTCAAATTCCGGGTATTTTGAAAACTTGACAGCCAATTCTTCAAACATTTTATGTCTTGGACTTATAATAATTATATGAGCAGGAGGGTGAATTTTCTTCAACCTGCTTATTGCCGCTCCGGCGTGATTATTCAATTCCACCAGTGCTGCTGAATTACATTTTGACTTGAGGGCCACACCCATTACACTTACAAGAAGCTCATCAGCATAGTTTGGTTCTATGCACTTGGGAGTTGCCGAAAATTGAATATGTCCGTATCTTTCCAGGTCATGTAATGCTATTTTTACTTTATCCGAGTCATCAGCTCGGACTAACGCAAATGATTTCATTTTTTACACACCACCAATACTGAAGTTATCCCCATTTCGATATGGATTTACCCCTATAATAATCTTTGCGTATAAGAGATCCTATTGAACCCCGGAATTTCCGGAAAGAAGTGACATTGTAATTGCATTTATAATGCTACAAATGGCCTGGTTTTGAGACCGCAAAATAATGTTGACCTTTTTTCTCTTATGCAATGTGTCTTTAAAAATTATAAGGGCTTTACAACTTCTTTTTTTCAAGATTTAGTATTCGCTTCTAGGTAATGGAGTAACGTATTCTATAATTCTATGCATCTTATATATATTCGTTTTGAAATAATATTTTCTCACTAGGTAACTTTTTTGAAACCTTTTTTATTAAAATTATTGAATTGATTTTTCTTATAAAGCTATAATTAACCCAAATTTACTTCTTGAATCGAATATTATTAATATGAGTAAAGTTCCCAGATAATAGAATCAGTCCTTAAAGCTCTTATTAACTTAAGTAAAATAGCTTTTGGGATCAGCTATAATGCAAAGTATAGAATCTAATCTCCAAATTAAATAATTTTATTGACAATTTAAATAAAATTAAAATGATCTTTTTTAAGCATGTGTTTTTTTAAACATTTGCTTTCTTAAAGCATCTGATTTCTTAATGTTAAACTCAGGAACCGATTTTTAATAAAATTGTATTCTGGTAGTCCATCATTTGTTGATTGATATTATTCCAAAATAATCGAAATACAGTTTCCAGCTCTTCTTTTCCCGTAATTTTGGCACTGCTGGAGCCTACCTGCTGTGTGTACATATAAACACAAGCGAAAGCCATGTTTGAGATTATAACATGAAAACATCAATCAGATATTAGTGGACGACCTGTATTCTTAAGCAAGCATAAATAGATAAGAGGATACGAGGTCACCTTTTAACTTATTATTGTGCTATAAGCTATTTGATAAAATGGTATCTTTTATCTAGAACTTTGCTGTATCATATACCGAAACACTATACAAATATATCATAGGATGGCCTGTACGCTCTTTTCGTTGATAATTACTCGCTCATAATTACTTTCTGAGTACAACGGGAAGAATTAATACACCTTTAGAATTATGAATATACCCCTGATATTTTAAAGATTGAATTGATCTATATTTGGTTTCAAAGGCAGTTTAATAGTAAAACTCATTACTTATGTTCCGGTACACAATTCACGCTCAATATCCTGTTAATTACTGGTACGATTAAAAAATTTAATTCCTCAGCTATCGAAGAGGTTTTAGGGTTATTGGATAAAGACGGTGACTATATGGATAAAGATATTAAGAGTAAAGTGATAAAGGCAAAAAAAGCATCAATCGAACTTGCCAGTGTGAGTGAAGAAGTAAAAAACAGAGCTCTTGAAGCTATGGCTGAAGCTCTCAATAAAGAGAGGGAAGCTATTCTGGAAGCAAATTCAAAGGATCTCGAAAATGCGGCGGAACTGAAAAATAAGGGGAAACTTACTCAGGCCCTTGTAGATAGGCTTAAAGTAAACAACTCGAAGATTGATGGGATGATAGCAGGAATCAGAGATGTAATTAAGCTTAAAGACCCCGTAGGAGATACCATTTCTACTCTTGAGCTGGATAAGGATCTTATTCTCTACCAGGTAAGGTGTCCCATAGGCTTGATAGGAGTCATTTTTGAATCAAGACCTGATGTCGTGCCTCAGGTAATGTCATTATGTCTAAAGAGTGGGAACGCAACCATTTTTAAAGGCGGAAGTGAGGCAAAAGAGTCAAACCGTACTATTTTTGAGATTCTTGTAAAGGCCATAGAATCCACTGCAGGCATGCCAGAAGGCGCTTTTCAGCTTATGGAAACCAGAGAAGAGATAATGGACCTTTTAAGTCTTGACGCCTATGTAGACCTCCTTATCCCCAGGGGTTCAAACGAGTTTGTCAAATTTATCCAGGATAATACTAAAATCCCGGTGCTCGGGCATACCAGCGGAATCTGCCATATCTATGTGGATGAGTATGCGGACCTGGATACTGCCTGGAAGGTCTGCTTCGATGCCAAGGTGCAATACCCTGCAGTATGTAACGCTATCGAAACTCTCCTTGTAAATCGTAAGATTGCTGATGCTTTCCTCCCGGAAATGGCAGGAATGTATATTGGGGCAGAGGTTGAACTGCGCTGTGATGAGGACAGTTACGCCGTGCTTGCAAAAGAAGAACTTTCTCCTCTTTCAAAGGCTACTGAAGAGGACTGGAGCCTTGAATATAACGATCTTGTCCTTTCGATAAAGCTCGTTGATACCATAAAAGAAGCCATTGACCACATAAACACTTTCGGTTCCCATCATACAGATGGAATAATAACTGAAGACGCCTCAAGGAGAAAAGAGTTCATAGGGCTTGTTGACTCTGCGAGTGTCATGGTAAATGCCTCAACGCGTTTCGCTGACGGCTATCGATATGGGAAAGGGGCTGAAGTCGGAATCAGCACAAATAAGATCCATTCCCGAGGGCCTGTTGGAATGGAAGGGCTATTGATTTATAAGTACATCCTTATGGGAAAAGGTCAGGTTGTAGCGGACTATGTAGGAGATAAGGCAAAACCCTATACTCACAGGAAACTTGACCTTAAGTTTGAAGATGTAAATTGAGAGAGCCGTTAATATTTATAATATCTTTATATACTTTAATTGAAATACCAGCGCAAATTGAGTGCAGCAATGGAGACGCGGGTTGTAGTTTTCGAGTTTCCAGCCGCACTTCCAGATCCCCTATGAGGCCTTGTAATTGACAGATAGAAAACAGTTTCTTAATAGTGTTAATAAAGTCGTTATCAAAATCGGTACTTCTTCGATTACGAAAAAGAATTGTGACGATACCAGGGAAAATTGTAGCATCGATCCAACCTTCATGGAAAATATCGCAGCCCAGGTCTTCGAGCTTCGAAAGCAGGGAAAAGAAGTAATTCTGGTAAGTTCGGGGGCAATAGGAGTAGGACTTTACGAGTTGGGCATTTCTCCAAAACCCCGTGAGATCCCTCTAAGACAGGCAGCGGCTGCTGTGGGACAGAGTATCCTGATGCAGTACTGGAGCGAAGCTTTTTCAAAGTATGGGATGAAAGTTGCTCAGATCCTTCTTAGCTATGACTTCTATTCGGATCGAGTATCCTATCTGAACCTGAGGAACAGTATTTCTACCCTCCTGGAGTATGGAGTCGTTCCGATTATTAACGAAAACGACTGTACATGCACAAATGAGATTGAAGCGATCTTCGGAGACAACGACAAACTTTCTGCAATGGTTGCAAGCAAAATAGATGCTGATCTCCTGATCATTCTTTCGGACATCGAAGGTCTTTTTGACAAAAATCCAAAAACGCATAGTGACGCCAGGCTTCTGTCTATAGTGGAAAAGATCACACCTGAGATAGAGAGTTATGGGGGTGACCCTACAAGCTTCAAGGGTGTAGGGGGAATGAGGACCAAAATAAAAGCTGCAAAGATCTGCAGTATGGCAGGCTGCTATGTGTTGATCGCAAATAGCGAAATTAAGAATGCCGTCCTAAAAATTCTCGCCGGGGAAGAAATCGGCACTCTTTTCCTGGCTGAAAGGCATATCCAGAAAAACCGCGCCCGCTGGATAATTCTTGCAAGGGCTTCAGGTACTGTTAGTGTGGATGCCGGCGCAAAGGCAGCTATTCTAAGAAAAAACAGCCTCCTGCCCGCAGGTATTGTAGGTGTTGAGGGAAGTTTTGATAGGGGGGATGTAGTGAAACTGGAATGTGGGGGAAGGATCTTTGCAAAAGGAATTACAGACTACACCTCTGAAGAGCTCTTAAAGGTAAAAGGAGCCCATACAAACGAAATTGAGAGTATTCTAGGCTATAAAAACTATGATAATGTCATAAAAAAGGAGAATATCGGCATACTTGAATAATTTAATTAATCTATTGAATTTCTTAAAAGTTTAGGAGCTTATTATTCTCCAAGACCTTTCTGAAAAGTTTATATTAGTTTATTGTTCTCTAAAATATTTTGAAGATTAGGTGAGTTTATCATTTCTAGATCTTTTCTGAAGAGTATAGATGAGTTTATTATTCTCTAAGATCTTTTCTGAAGAGTATAGATGAGTTTATTATTCTCAAAGATCTTTTCCATATCCATTTAAGCACTTTGAGATTGTTTGACAAACAATAAAGGCAAGTCTTGAGGCAAATGCTTCTTTACATTATTCTTATCTTTGGAAACTAGGAGATATCATACATGGCAAGCCGAAATATCGGATTTATTGGAGCAGGAAAGATGGGTTCTGCTCTCATTCAAGGAATCATTAAAGCCGGAATTGTAGAATCTGAAAACATTGGTGCAAGTGATGTATACGAACCTTTCTTAAATGAACTGAAGACAAAGTTTGGGATCAGGGTATCAACTGATAATGCTGTTATTGTCAGGGAATCGGAGATTCTGATCCTTGCGGTGAAACCTCAGACACTGGGTTCGGTGCTTGCAAATCTGAGGGAGGAAATAACCCCTGACAAACTTATTATCTCGATTGCTGCAGGAGTACCTCTATCTACTTACGAGGATGCTCTTTCGGAAGGCACCAGAGTTGTTCGTGTGATGCCGAACATTGCAGCTACAGTTTCGGAAGCTGCTTCAGGAATTGCTTCAGGAAAAAATGCCACTCCCGAAGACATTAAGATTGCTCTTGAAATCTTTTCTGCAGTTGGTACAGCAGTCCAGGTGCCTGAATCCCTTATGGATGCCGTTACAGGCCTTTCAGGAAGCGGGCCTGCCTTTATTTTTCCGGTGATTGAAGCAATGGCTGATGGGGCTGTATTTGAGGGAATGGATAGAAAAAGTGCCTTGACGCTTGCAGCCCAGACCGTGCTTGGGGCTGCAAAAATGATGCTTGAAACAGGCATGCACCCTGGGGAACTCAAAGATATGGTTACTTCTCCTGCCGGAACTACGATTCAGGGTATTCGCGCCCTCGAAGAAGCAGGAATTCGGGCTGCATTTATGAATGCAGTCATAAGGGCAAGTGAACGCTCAAAAGAGCTCGGAAAGAAGTAATTTTTTCCAGCTCTTTCTTCTTTTTAAATTTAAAAAATTTTGTTATTAGATTTTAATAATTAAAAACTAAAAGGATTTTTAGTCTTTATCTTAGTTATTTTTATCTTAGTTATTTTTATCTTAGTTATTTTTATCTTAGTTATTTTTATCTTAGTTAATTTTATCTTAGTTATTTTTATCTTAGTTATTTTTATCTTTAGATTACTTTTTACTCTCTTTCTTCAGGCACATAAACCAGTCAAGGCAATAAATTCCTTCTTCCTCTGTTTCAAGCCTTTCCTTCACTTCTTCCATCGAACGGGGAACATTGACTATAACATCTTCTCCGGGCTGCCAGTCTGCCGGAGTTGATATTTCTTCGGCATCGCTCTTCTGCATGGCAATTACGAGCCTTTTAATTTCCTGCAGGCTCCTCCCGTTATGTATTGGATAGTAAATCATAGCTCCTATTTTTGACTCTGGATTTATAATGAATGAAGCTCTTACAGAGTGGATTGTTGAGTCACTTTTCTGAATCATGCCATATTTCTTTGCAATTTCCCTTTTATGGTCATCAATTACAGGAAATTTAATTTCAACGTTTTTCATCCCTTTGTATTCAATTTTCTCCTCAATCCTTTTAAGCCAGGCGATATGGGAAAAAATGCTGTCTGAAGAAAGCCCTATCAATTCTGTGTTCATTTTTTTGAACTCTTCATGCATACTCGCAAAAGTCATGAACTCAGTAGTACATACTGGTGTGAAATCTGCAGGATGGCTGAAAAGAATTACCCACTTTCCCTTGTAATCATCAGGGAAATTGATTTCTCCCTGTGTTGTCACTGCTGTAAATGAAGGTGCATCTTCCCCAATCGATGGCATGTGTATCTGTTCATGCTCTACTTCTACCATTATACTCACCTCTCTTTTCAATGTTCCAATTTTTTGTATGTGGAGATTGACTTCGAGTTATTGGGAGTGAACACTAAAAGCACTGCCTGCCCCCTTAACCGTCCCTTAAACAATTCAATATTATATTTTTATCCTTATATATCTCTTCTGAAGCTCGGAAGAAAAGCTTCTCTTGTCGGGGGCATAAAGGAATTACAGTAAAATGCTCTAAATATTTCAGAATATTTGCACTCTCGAAGAAGCAGGAATTATGACTGCATTTATGAACGCAGTCATAAGAATAAATGAAAAGGAAAGACAAATCAAAAAGACAAGAAAAGTTCAAAAGAATTCGGTAGGAGTAAATTTCTCTTGTGAATCATTCTTCTTTTTAGATTTTAGTAATTTAAAAAGAAAAAGAAATTTTAATATTTAGATTAATTTTTTGTTTGCAGGTTGTTTTTATTTTTCAGACTACTTTTTGTTTTTAGTTATTTTTTGCTATCCTTTTTCATGCATAAAAACCAATCAAGGCAAAATCTTCCTTCTTCCTCTGTTTCAAGCCTTTCTTTTACTGCTTTCATTGTACCGGGAGCTGGAATAATCACATCATCACCTGGCTGCCAGTTTGCCGGAGTTGCCACTTTCTCGGCTTCATTCTTCTGCAGGGCAGTTACTAGCCTCTTTATTTCCTGCATGTTTCTTCCGGCTGATAAAGGATAGTAGATAACTGCTCTTATTTTTGATTCGGGGTCAATAATAAATACTGCTCTTACTGCCTGGGTTGTTGAGGCATTTGGCTGAACCATACCGTATTTTTTCGCCACTTCCATTTTAAGGTCCGCAATTAAAGGAAACTTAACTTCAACGTTTTTCATTCCCTTGTACTCGATTTTCTCCTCAATTCTCTTAAGCCAGGCAATATGGGAATAAATACTGTCTATGGAAAGTCCTATCAATTCTGTGTTCATTTCTCTGAACTCTTCTTGCATACTTGCAAAAGTTATGAATTCAGTAGTGCATACGGGTGTGAAATCTGCAGGATGGCTGAAAAGAATTACCCACTTTCCCTTGTAATCATCAGGGAAATTGATTTCTCCCTGTGTCGTCACTGCTGTGAATGAGGGTGCATCGTCACCAATAAGAGGCATATGTATTTGTTCATGTTCTGTTTCTACCATATTCTCACCATCTCGTTAAGGCTGTATTTTTCGGTATCTAGAGGCTAACTTCATTTTCTGGGGCTGAAACCTAAAAGTACTGCCTATCTTTTTAACTGTCCCCAAAACTATCTTATAATTATGTTCATTCTTATATATCTGTTACGAGAAACGGACAAAAAAGGTATCATGTTGGAAGTTCCGGTTTTCACTAATCCATTTTTATATATATTGCTTTTCTAAAAAAGTAGCATGAATTTTCCTTCTGGAAAGTATTTATGTTAAGCAATTCTTTTTATATTGGGATTAGATGAGGGAGTTTTCACGGCCAAAGGTTGTGGTTAGTAAATGCCTTGAGTTTGACCACTGCCGATACAATGGGGATATGATAAGGAGTCCAATAGTAGCGAAGCTTAAGGATTATGTTGATTTTCTGCCCGTTTGCGCAGAGATGGAAATAGGGTTAGGTGTTCCAAGAAAGCCAGTGAGAATTGTTCTTGATAATGGAGAACACCGGCTTGTTCAGCCTTCAAGTGGTAAGGACGTAACTGAAGATATGACAGCTTTTTGTACTAACTTTTTCGATTCCCTGGAAGATGTTGACGGTTTTATCCTGAAATTCAGGTCTCCTTCCTGTGGAATTAAAGACGTAAAAGTTTACCCGGCTGCGATTAAGTCAGGAGCAGTTGAGAAAACGGCAGGGTTTTTCGGGGGAGAAGTTCTGAAGAGATATCCTTTCCTTCCAATTGAAGATGAAGGGAGGCTCAGAAATGCCCGGATAAAAGAGCACTTCATGACAAAGCTCTTTACACTAGCCTCTTTTCGGAAAATAAAATCCGAAGGAAGCATGAAATGACCTTATCAAGTTTCATACCGAGAATAAGTATCTTTTTATGGCTTATAACCAGGCCGAACTCCACGCAATGGGATCAATTGTTGCAAATAGGGAAAACAAACCTTTTGAAGAGCTGATTTCCGAATACGAAACACACCTTTACAATGCTTTTTCCAGGCCTGCAAAGTATACTTCGAGTATTAACGTGCTCATGCATGCCCTTGGTCATTTTTCAGATCAGCTTTCAAGCAGGGAAAAAGACCTATTTTTTGACTGGATCCAAAAATACAGGGAAGGAAAAACCTCTCTCTGCCCTGCAATAAACACAATCAGGTCATGGATAGTGCGTTTTGAAGATAAGTATCTCCTGAATCAAACCTTTTTTGAGCCCTATCCGGAAGGTCTGCTGGAAGTGGATCCGATAGAATCTCACCTGAGAGATGATCTCTGGAAATGAATTTAATAGATTAGGTTACTTGATTTTTGGATGGGGACAATTTCTGTAAACAAAGAGTCGAATTACTTCTTTGCTAGAGGAGACGTAAGACCCTTATTCTTTTTCCATAGGAAGTAAATGCAACTTTTTATTTTTTTTCGCGCATTACATCTTAAACTGCTTTTTCACGCTGAATTTAACTATAATATAATAAACTTAGGAATATACATGATATATTTCGAATAAACGCATAAAAAACTGGAATACCTGCACCGATTAACAAGATTTATTAATGAGTTAAAGGCAGGGGGATAAAAAGTGAGAGTTACTTATAAATCATATATAAACCAATGTACTATGGAGTGGCTTGCTAAAGTGATCTTTAGCACAAAAGGAATGGTCAAATAAAAGGAGTGGTCAAATGAAAAGACTGTACCGATCAAGGACGAAAAGGATTATTGCAGGGGTATGTGGTGGTATAGCTGAATATTTTAATATTGATACTACAATTGTAAGGCTTCTATGGTTACTCTTGACTGTGGTGAGCGGGGGAACAGGACTAGTTGCTTATATCATAGCCTGGGTCATAATTCCTGAAGAACCCTTATAATAGCTCTAATATTTCCCTGAGAAAGTGTAGCTTTTGTTGCTTTTTATGTAACCTTCAGTTTAGTTCTGAGAAACACTCCCCATTAATTCGGGAGATTTCTATTTACTACTAGCTTTAGCTCGGAATTTTCACTGGTTAGAAATTCTTATCGTTTAACATTCGTAGTTTATATTTTTCTTAATTGCAGTTCAGTATCATTATTTCTTCACTAGTTTTCGTGTTTTCCTTGTTTTGTAGAATACTTAGTGAAAAATAGATAACGGCATTAAGGATCTTTTGGGATAAGATTTACCAACAAGGGACGGACCAAAATTTGGAGATAATTATAAATTGTATATACTTCAAATTATTATACAGTCTATGAAAATAATTTTCTAATTTCAAGAGCGATAAAATGAAAAGGTTGTACAGATCAAAAAAGAACAGGCTTGTTAAAGGCATATTTGGTGGTATAGCTGAATATTTTAATGTTAACGCCACACTCTTAAGACTTATATTTTTACTCCCCGCGCTGGTTATTGGGCTGGCTGGGGTAGTCGAAATAGTCCTGTATATCATAGCATGGATTATAATTCCTGAAGAGCCTGAGTCTTTTCCTGAAAAGTGATAAACATTCTGTCTCAATTAATTTACAACGATGTTCCTGAAATAGCGTTAGCGTTCCCGAATAATCTTCAGGGAACTTGCTATAAATTTTCTAGAAACTTGCTATACTGCTAATAGCTAAGTTTGCTTATTTTTCCTGGTTAAAGAGTTGATCCATAAACCATTCGGGGTCGAATTTTCTCAAATCCTCGTAGTGCTGGCCTATGCCGAAAAAGAGAATAGGCTTGCCTGTTATGTAGGCAATGGATATGGCAGCTCCTCCTTTAGCATCAGCATCGATTTTTGTCAGGATGGATCCGTCAATTGGTACAGAGTCATTGAACTGGGCAGCTCTTTCGACTGCATCGTTTCCTGCAACTGCTTCATCCACAAAAATTATGAGATCCGGAGTGCTTACCCTGCAGATCTTTTCCATCTGCGACATGAGATTGAGGTTCGTATGCATACGGCCTGCAGTATCTGAGAGCACGAAATCGATTTTATGGGCTTTTGCATACTGGACTGCATCGTAAATAACTGCGGCGGGGTCAGCTCCAGCTTGATGCTTAATCATTTTTACTCCCAGCCTGCTTGCATGAATCCCAAGCTGGTCAATGGCGCCTGCCCTGAATGTATCTCCTGCAGCCAGGATTACGGAGTGGTCCGACTTTAGCAGCCTGTGAGTTAATTTAGCAATAGATGTTGTTTTTCCGGTTCCGTTAATTCCTACAAAAACAATGTGGACTGGCTTTTCTATGGTCTCTACGTACTCATCAAAATCAATTATATTAGCAGATACAATATCCATGATGGCTTTTTTCAAGGCTGCTTCTACTATTTCTCCGGTATCGCTGCCAATACGCTTTGTGGTACCTGTGAGCTGTTTTTTAACTGATTCCACAATTGCCTCGGAAACAGAGAGAGCAAGATCACTTTCGAGAAGGCCCATTTCAAGTTCCCAGAGGGGCTCTTGAAGATCTTTTTCATCCAGATAAACCTCTCTATTGAAGACCAGAGCTTTTGCCTTTTGTGCAAGCCCAACTTTCGTTGAAACCCTTTTGAAAAAGGATTTCTTTTCCTCAGGCTTCTTCTCTTCAGGCTCTTTTTCAACATGGATCTCTGCTGCTCTTTTTCTCTCTTCAACCTTTTTCCTGTATTCTGCCTTCTTCTTGTCTTCTGTCTCGACAGTTACAGGTTTAGTTGTTACATATTCTGCAGGTTTGATCTCGGGACTTTCCTCTTCCAGGGATGTTTCAAAATCTGTCTCTTCCAAAATGGGCTCAGTTTCCTCTTCAAAATCTTCAAAATCTTCTTCTTCCTCAAGTGCAGGTTCGGCTACCGGCTCGATAGCTACTGCTTTCTTGTCGATTGTTTTGCTGAGCGCCTTTTTAAAACTCCCAAGTTTCTCTTTAAATTTGTTGAACACAGGATCCATCCCAAAAATCAGTAAAAAATAGGTAATTGTTAGTGAAAGTTCTTATTCTTTAATAAATTATTGAAATTTTTATTTTGTTTTTCTTTGGTTCAGATTTTGTCTGAAGACTTTGATTCAGATTTCGTATGAGGTACTTTGATTCAGATTTTGTCTGAGCCAGGTTATTTTTCAAGCCTGGCCAGCTTGCTGCAGTTTTGCAGCCTCAGATTCCATGGCCTGCATACTCTGTATAAACTTAGTCAGTGAAGCATTCATCTGCTCGAGAAGTTTCGTAAGTTGCTCTTTGCGGCGGTTCAGGGTCTCGATAGCTTCATCTGCTGTTTTTTCTGCGCTAAAGCCTGCTCCAAGGTTAACAATGATCCTATCGGCGTCTTTTATTTCCGCATGAATATATGAGCCAAAACCTACAGGAACCATCGTTTCGGCAGTCTTGCCTTCCGAAGAAGTTGCTTTTAATTCGTTGATGGTTGTGATTGTCTGGTCACAGCTTGAGATGGAAGCCTGAACCATATTCATCTCCTGCTTCAGGGCTTCAGCCTGTCTCTGGAATTCCTGATACCTGGCTGCCAGATTTCTGAAATCTTCACTGACTTCATCCATATACTTCACTCCTCAGAAATGCTTTCGATCTGGATCTGGCTTCTTTTAATCCTGTGCTTGCTTCCGAAGACAGAATATACCTTATCTGTTGCATTTTTTTCATTCTGACTTTCGACTTTCTTTGTGAATTTTTCCCAGTTAGTTCCTGCTTTAAATTTCCCTTTGACAACAAAATTCATCTTGGTCACCACTCTTGCTGTAACTTATTTCGGAACAGATGGATAATATTTTTATTAACACATGGATGATTATTCTTCATTTTAAGAATCCAAGTGCTTCTTCAATTCTCCCAAGTTCGGGCCCTGTAGTCTCTGAACCTGCTAAATAGCTCTTTGAGTTCGCAAGCAGGCCTGAACCAAGCATCTGAGTTCCAAAGTTTGTAGTCCCTATATTCACCGGAAGTTCGAATATTTTTTCCAGAATTTCTCTTTCCGAAGGCGTCACTTTCGGGTGTACCAGAAGCCCTGTGTTGGTGACAACTCCTGCCATCCCTACATTTTTTATCCCGGCAATTGTTCCCCTATATACTTCTACCTTAAGGGTTCTGGCAATAGCCTCAATAGCCCTGTCTGACAATTCTGGATGTACAAGAGCTGCTGAATCGTTTGCAAGTACAATGTTTCCTACTGCATTCAGCTTATCTGGAAGAATTTCTACCTGAACTCCTGTTAATTCTTGTAGTTCCCTGGTGTCTGTTCCGTGTGAGAACAGAATACCGTTTGAGTTCCCTCTGGAAAGGGCTCCTATCACAACGCTTCCGTTTACAAGAGTTTCAACTACCCTTACATCCAGCGAGTTCTCAAGTATAGCACAGGTCTCAGGTTTCGTCAGAGGGGGAACGAGAGCAACATCTTCTGTGCATGTTGCAAAGACCCCAATCATTGGGGTGTCGTAGATATCCATTGTTCGAATCATATTCTTTGAAGCTTCTCGTTTTCTGATATATTTATGGGGCGAGTTCTACCTGTACCTCGCCATCTGCGAATTTCACAGCTCTGACCCTGACGGAGAGAGGAGGCTTTTCACAGCCTCTTTCCCAGAGGTGTTCATTGATAGATCTGTCCAGCTTAATCTGCACGGACTCAACTTTCAAATGCCTTACGAGAAAGTTCCTTACTTCAATGACTGCCCTGTTGGCTCTTTTCCATGTAGGGACCTTCCTTGCCATCCTGAGGGGGATAGTATAGATTTGTTCTTTCACCATGTCGTCTGCCATTTTTCCCACCTTCCTCGCTTACTTCACATCCAGGCTTCTTCTTCTCCAGTGCCTGCGCCTGGGATGGCTAACTACCTTCCGGTTAGTTTTCACAATAACCCACACTGGAACGCGTGTGTTCTGGTTGTGCGCCTTTGCAAGACGCTTCTTCTGTCCTTTCATATTATGACTCAAGTGGATCACACCTGTTAACCTGTAAGTATTAATAATTCTGTTAGTTTATTTAATTCTGTTAAATTCTGGTTGCATGCGATAATAGCTAATTGTGATTTTGCCCTTACATAATTGCGGTTCTACCTGCCGGATCAATCCGACAGCTTTTAACCTCATATTGGCAAATTTCTTAAAGTTCCGATTAACCTGCAGTAGTATAAGGGTTGAATATAACTCGATTATCGTATAAATCTTTATTCCAGAATTTTCCCCCTTCCGGAAGACTCCTGATATCCCTTCCTCAGGGCAGTTATTTCCTGGAAAGCACATGGGATTGAATATGGGCAGGAAACAGTTCCTTTATCTTCTGTTCCCCGTGTCTCTGCCTGATTAACTCCCTTAATTCGGTTTCGTAATCTGCCTTCTGAGTACTTTCACTTGGCCCTTCTTCAATTCTCAGGTAACGTTCAACAAGGATCTTTACGGTTTTTCTGCTGTATCCTTTCAGCGGGCAGATATACTGAATTCCCAATCGGTCTTCAATACTCCTTATTTGTGAAATCGAAAGTACGGGAACTCTATCATCTCTTCTTGTTCCATCAGCAATGAGTTTTACCTCAGGATCCGAAGCAAGAGTTTCTATGCCTTTCTCATGGATATAATTGATAGCGTCTCTTGGGAAGCCGTCTTTCAATATTTTTTCATATGCATTTTCAAGGATTTCCCATTCAAGAGAGATAATCCTATGAGGAAATCGTAACTCTTTTGCAGTCTTTGCTGCTAGCTCTCCATTGGGGAGCAAGCCGAAACTGCAGGTTACGAGTTCTATCTCAAAAAGCGGTTCCATCAAAAGGGCAGAAAGTGAACTGTCCTTGCCTCCGCTAAAGAGAACCGAGGCCTTCATTGTACTTAAACCCGTGTTATGGATGTCTTACGCTTTTTTGGCTGCATCTTCATCAGGAGCGTTTTAAGTTTTTCATCGTCGATTTGAGACTGGAGCCGTCCATTCTGAGCAAGCGAGATCAGCTGCATTTCAAGCTGTTCCCCAAGAGCGGGCCTTGACATTTTCAGAGTTGTCAGGCGTTCTCTGGCTTCGGGGGTCAGGATTTGCCTCAGAATTGCCTGTTTCTGAGCCTCCATTTCAGCTCTGGCCTGTTCCTGCTGGTAAGCTGCCTGCATGTCAGGCGTTGTTGCTGCTGTGCCTGCTGTCTTTGGATTTCTGCAAGCCGTCTCTTTCGGATTTCGTTTAGTTCGTCATCCATAGTAGACAAGGCAATCACCCAAAAAACCGGTTTTCCGGAACATATGAGTTAAGATTTATAGCATATTTGAAAGGGAATCCTAAACATAACTTCCCTTTCGGAATGAACTTTTCTCAGTATTTTGCAAGCTCAGGCATCTTCTCAAGAAGTTCATGCTTAAGTTCATTGGCTGCATTGTCAAGCATGGAACGTCCCTTTGCAGATACTGTTCGTCCTTTCTTTATTTTTTGCAGATAACCTGCAGCCTCAAGCTGCTGTACTGCTTTTCTCGCAATCGAACCGCTGCCTTTTGCTTTGTGGTCTGGGTGTGACCCATTGTCCTTCTTTCCACCGTATACGGAGCGAAGCCTTTCAATCCCTATAGGTCCATCAGTGTAAATTCTCCTCAGGACTGCGGCGCATCTGATATACCACCAATCGTCTCTGTCCGGGGAAAGTTCTTTATGAACCCCGGTTTTCACGTTCCCTGCCCATTCAGGGGGAACGACATTTTCGTTTTCTTTAAGAATGCCTGCAACTTTTTCGATAAGTTCCATTGCAGGAACATCAAATACTGTGGTCGTGTAGTCTCCTCCTTAATCCGAATTACTTTATTTTTGCAGGTTAGGGTCAATAAAGCCGATTTTCCTTCCCTAATCTGTCAGAAATGTACTTTTCCCGAATGAGGTAACTCTTTCTCTTTCGAGATATCCTAATTAGACTTTGTAGCTGGACGTTGTGGACTCTTGGAAATTGGGCCCTAAGGCCCGATAATGCCGGTAAATATGATTTTAGTTTAAACTGGAAAGAGGTTGATACATTTATCAGTTAATATATACACTTTTCGGTAACTGGCCTGGCAAGCTTACTAAATAGAGTTACTCTTTTTTAAAGGTTTGCGCCCTGCCTGGACCCACTGAGATATAATTAATGGGTACTTTCATTAGCTCTTCTAATCTTTTAACATAGGATTTTGCATTCTCCGGAAGCTCATTGAAGGCTTTTACTTCAGTCAGGTCATTTTTCCAGCCAGGAAGGTCTTCATAAACTGGAGTGCACTTCTCGAGGTCTTCTGTGAGTTCAGGGGGATAGTCCATATTTTCTCCCTTGCAATTATAGGAAACGCAAATTCGAATAGGATCAAGGCCTGTTAGTACATCCAGTTTGGTCAGGGAAATTTCCGTATATCCGTTAAGAGCAATTGCTTTTTTCAGGAGGGGCATATCAAACCATCCGCATCTCCTGCCCCTGCCGGTAGTCGTTCCGAATTCACCCCCAGCTTTCTGTAATGTTTCTCCCAATTCTCCTGTAAGCTCTGTGGGAAGCGGGCCTTCCCCTACTCTTGTGATGTAAGCTTTCACTATGGCTATCACATTATTCACTCTTGTAGGGCCTACTCCAAGGTTTGCACAGGCAGAACCTGCGATTGTGGAAGAAGAAGTTACAAATTTCTGGGTTCCATGTATAACATCGAGATGAGTCCCCTGAGCAGCTTCAGCCATTACATTTTTCCCTTCATCAAGAGCCTCATTTATTTCCCTAGAAACATCAGTTATATAAGTTGCAAATTGCTTGCCAAGTTCACGATATTTCTCTATAAGCGCAGAGTCCCTTACTATCTCAGGGTCTCCTCCCATTGCTTTAATTTCTTTCTCTTTCTGGGGGGCAAGCTCCTCAAGTCTTTCTAAAAAGCGGGAACTGTCTACAAGCTCAGCAATGCGGATCTCGTCTCTTGCCACTTTGTCTATATATGCATAGCCGATTCCGCTTTTCGTAGTCCCTATTTTCTTTTCCCTGGACTCTTCTCTTAACTTATCCATTTCTATATGATAGGGCATGATTATACTTGCTTTCGCATCTATGCCGAGTTTGCTGGCATCTACCTTTATGCCGTGCTCCTCAATCATTTTAATTTCTTTAGCCAGAACTTCAGGGTCCAGGACAACCCCAGGCCCGATCAGAACCCTTGCGTCAAGCAGGATACCTGAAGGGATCAGATGCAGTTTATAGACCTGGTCTCCTACCCTGACCGTGTGGCCTGCGTTATTTCCTCCCTGGAAACGGGCAACAACGTCATAATCTTTTGCAAGAAGGTCAACTATCTTGCCCTTTCCCTCGTCACCGAACTGTGCGCCTGTGATTATCGTGAACATAAAGCCCTGATTCGGGCTTAACTATTAATAAGTTTTTGTTTGAGTAATTTTTATTCTGCTCTCTATATTCTCAGCTGGAATTAATTTATACATCTTTTCATTAAGTGATTAGAGGATTCCTGAAGAATTACGCCCACTCCTAGGGAGGAATGATTCTTCGAATTCGTAATCCGTGCTTTTTCATTAATTTTATAGATTTAAAGCAAAAAAATGTAATAACTTTAGCAGTTAAAATAAAATGGGTACTATAATTCTGGATTAAATCTGAATAACATCTTGATCTGATCTATTATCTGAATTAGATCTAAATCATAGTCAATTCCCTAATATCTTTCACTAATGCAAACTAATGGATAAATCGCGGAAAGCGCGGAAAACGTGGAAAACGCTGAAGGAAACTATGTCTATCAATTATTCCTCTTGAGGCAGCGAAAAGGGCAGAATACTCCCGAGGCGCAATAAGATAAATCAGTCCTCTTGAGCGAAAACAAAATAAAAGCACCGACTCACTTGCCAAAACTTAGTCCGCTTGAGCGAGCAAAGCGAGCGAAACGGATCGCGCATCGTCGAGCCGCAACTCGACTGGTTTAGAAAAATGAGCCTCTCAAAATCAGGAGGCTAAGAATCATGAGAATAATTGCAAGTATTGCTGCGGTTTTTGCACTTTCATTATCGCTTCCAAAGATTATTGGGATCGGGCCGAGCATAATCACTCCTCCCCCTTTAACTTTCGACTCAACTTTATCTACAGGAGGATTCTTATCAGGAGACCTCAAGGAGTCTGAAGTATTTTCAAACCCGGTGCCTTTTCCGAATGATTCCGTTCCTCTTGAGTAGTCTTGCCTGAATTCGGGATTCTGGAGTACGCCCAGGGCTATACCAGCCATAATCATCAAGAATCCAACAAATATTATTAAAAATCCAATCAAAGGAAGTATACTCTCAATCAACGTTTCATCTTCCACAGGAATAGATATAGAATTGCTACTAATAATCCAAGTCCCAGCATATTTGCCGTTATTTCAGGAGAAGAGCCAAAAACTATTGGAATCGGGCCAATCAAAATTATCCCGCCCATCTGGCCGCTTTCCGGATGCTGTAACATTGTGAGAATTACACCTAAAAATACGATAATAAAACCGATAAATGTTAATGCTACGCCTATTTTCAGAAAATCTTCAGGTGTACGCATGAAGAAGGGTACCATCCTTTTTTATTAAGTTACTGTCTCTAAGTACTATCTCCTGACTAAAGACAGAGGTTTAAAGCTTCATATATAAATTAGATATCTTCCATAGTTTCTTGATAAATAACATCACGGTAGTCCTTAAATTCCGATTTATCACTTTTTTCTTTACCTTGTTCTGTCCCATCAGTCTCATCGTAACTGCTCATCCTGTTCTTCTTCATGAGAATAACATAGTCCGCAGAATTTTTGAGTGCTGTAGAAAAGCCAGGTTCGACTCCAAAAATAATAGTTTCTTTCCCATGTTCATTTGCTTTGTTCAGAAGCGGTTTGAAGTCCGCATCTCTGGTCACGATTGCAAGGGTGTCAATGTTGGGGTTAAAGACCATCTCCATGCCCTCTACTGCGAGGCGCACATCAACATCGCTGGAACAAATTATAGGTTCAAGCCCATGGTTCTCAATAGCTTCGACAAGCTTGTCAGACGCGTATTGATTTAAGAAGACGCGACCGATCTTTATATTTCCGTAGTCTTTTAAGACGTCCCTTATCTCCTCAAGATTTACATCAAATTCTTTCCTGAGGATATTCGGACCGTCCACTAGGAGTCCTATTTTTCTTCTGCCAACTTCCTTTTTCGAGCGGAGGTATCTGGAGATGGAATCAATTCCATCTTTTACAGGTTTCATTAGTAATGTCCTCTGTTATCTTGCGGCTCAAAGAACATGCACTCTTATAATCTTAAGGCGCCGGATGACTTTATAGCGTTAGCCCAGGAGACGCTCTTTCAACAGCCTTTCAGCCTAAAAGGGCAAAGTGAGCTTTAGCCTTCGCGGCGGCAACTTCGGAGTTTGCTGTTTTTGATTTCTCGTTTTTAAATTATGATGCCGCAATTTAAGTAATAACGTAATATCTAATATCTGCTTTTCTGTAGTAAAACATTTGCATATTCAGGCAATTATGGTATGTGACTCTGTCTTTATTGAAGGGATTGAGTTAAGAAACCTGAGATTCCTCCAAAGACACAGAAAAATCTCAGGTAAGATAAAATTCTCAACTACGTGGATAATATATAATTCTAACTATAATTTATCGGAAAAGGGTCCCTTCTTTACTTCGCGGATAACATAGGCAGATTCCTCAAGCTCAAAGATGTTCTCTGTCTTTCTCCCTTTTTTCTGCCTACTATACTGAATTTCTCCAAGTTTCTGCAGGAAAGCCTCATAGACATCCATGAACTGCTCAAACTCAGAATCAGTAAGTTCTATTAATCCCTCCCTGCAAGCAAGCCAGTCATAGACGTGGAGAATAACTATTTCCCTTATCCTCTTTAGGCTCTCGCTTTCAGGCAGCTCTTCAAAGTAAAGGGTCTTTTTCAACTCTGGTGACCACGCTGCAAATAGCCTCTTAAAATTTAACACCTGGATAGGAATCTTCTCTCCAGGTCCGGGCCTTGGATAATAATAAGTATTCTGGAGGAGATTTTCCTCTCCCAGACTCACCACCTGCCGATTTTCCTATCTCTTCCATATCTTTGGGTATTTTTTATGCGAGAACCCATATAGAGTCCGACTAAGAGCCCGCTAAGATGGGCTGTATGAGCTATCATGTCCGACGAGTTGACCATCAGGAAGTCAAAAAGAGCAAAAAGTATGAGGGCATGTTTCAGCTTCATTGGGACAAAATAAACGTAAACCCTGAGATTAGGTTCAAGCATTGTAAGGGCAGCAAAGACTCCATATATCGCTCCGCTTGCGCCAATCATCGAGCCTGGGGTTATATCGAAAATGGGCTGGCTCAAAAGACTATGTCCCAATGCTGATAGGATTCCTGAAGCGAAAAAGATTTCAAGAAACTGTCTTTCGCCTATAATTTTCTCAAGTGTGTTCCCTAAGAAGAACAGCACTAACATATTGAAAAAAAGGTGAAATAAGCTTGCGTGCAGGAAGATGTATGTAATAAGAGTCCAGGGTCTTGTCAGAATGGAACCTGGGTCAAACCCAAAAGTACTCACATATAAAGGCCCTATGCCTGGCAACAGTTCGAGGAAGAAAGAAAGTGTGCAAATAGCAATAATTGCTACTGTTGGGCTTATGGGGATATTTTTAAATCTGCCACTTTTACCGTCACCAGAGAAATAAGATGTGTTAAGGTTAAACATATTTTCAGTTACTCTCTATTTGATATAGTATAAAACTACCTGAATGAAATTACCTGAATGTTGAGGAAATCGAACATCTACTGCAACCAGAATGGTAATAATATCAATAATAAATGATCTCAATTATCTGGTAATAATATCAATAATAAATGATCTCAATTATCTGGTAATAATATCAATAATAAATGATCTCAATTATCTGGTAATAATATCAATAATAAATGATCTCAATTATCTGGTAATAATATCAATAATAAATGATCTCAATTATTTGACTTCACCATATGAGATCAATAAGTAGCAATTAACCCTATTGGGCCAGGATTACAGCTTGAATCTATTACTAACTTAATTTTATCAGCTCGTCTTCAGAATGGGTACTATTCTATTTTTAAATTCAGTCTGGATCTACAAACTAAACTTAACTCTTGATAGAAGTATTATTTATATATGCAAGATGAATTCAAGAGAAGATTGCACTCTTTTTAAATTATACTCTTTTCAAATTACAATTGTTGTATTCAAATCGGGAAATTTATCAATTAATATTCAAATTAGAATATAATGTTTATACTTTAAATGTTCATAAATTCATCAAAAACGTGTCACAGCGTTTACTTTTAAAATTAATTTACGAACATTTAAAGTATAAATAGCTGTTGATGTTTTAATTCAATGGAAAAGTATAAAATATAGAATATTTTGCCAATAATATATTCTAGGACATTCTAAGTGACTTAAGTAGGGTATTTTTATTTAATTATCGAGAGCCTTTTCAGTAAGAAAAGATATGGAAGCACCGGTCTTATTAATGAAACCTCAGTATAATAAATAACAACCAGTGCCATATTAGAGAAAACACCTATCAATTTTGTTTAATTGTTCGCCTAAGGATCGACAATTTCAGGCACTTACTTTCTATTTTATACAATTAACTCTTGCAGACTGTTAAAACATACTAGTTCGGGACATTTTCATTTTCCCCCTCTCGAAATGGCGTGTGACAAATTAGAAAATGTTATATAGATTTGGTACGTTTAGACTTCTGTTTAGTGTTTATTATCCATCGGTAGCGACCTCTGCTTAATATTAAGGTCTCAATCGTTGGCAAAAACAGTTCTCTTAGACATAGGGCGTAAAAACGGATTTGAAGAGAATGAGGCCCTAAAAACGACTTTTATAAGGAAGTACTCCTTAAAAACGCTTTTATGTAGAAAAACGGCGGTATAACGTTTAATCGAGTAAAATGTAGAACGTTCTACCAAGAATTTCGTTTAAACGGTTGTAACTTTAAAGCAGACGGCAAGATAAATTGATAGTTGTTATCGGTATGCCGAATTCATAAATTGCAATCGTCTTGGTAAAGTCGACTTTAAACAAATTTAGGAGGTAAAGCTCACATGAGCAAACTAACTACCGGGAGTTTTTCTATAGAAGATCTGGAATCCGTTCAGATCACTATCAATAACATTGTAGGGGCAGCAACAGAGGCTGCTAAAGAGGCTGCTAAAGGGGCTGGTAAAGAAAAGGAAGTAGAAGTTACTGGTCCGATGGGTCCGACCCCCTTCCCTACAATTGCTACCTTAAGGGACTGGAGTTTTACACTGTTCGACCGCTATGAACCGGTCTATACCCCAATGTGTGACCAGTGCTGCTACTGTACATTTGGACCGTGCAACCTTGAAGGGAACAAGAGGGGAGCCTGTGGTATTGACATGAAAGGTCAGACTGCAAGAGAGTTCTTCCTCCGCTGCATCACAGGTTGTGCATGTCACAGTGCCCATGGCCGTCACATACTCGATCACATTATTGACCTCTTTGGGGAAGACATGCCGATTAACATGGGTGCCTCAAATGTAATTGCCCCCAACATTCAGCTTGTCACAGGCCGGCAGCCGAAGACCCTTGGCGAACTTAAACCCATAATGGAATATGTCGAAGAAGAACTGGGCCAGCTGCTTGCAACCATACACGCAGGACAAGAAGGAGCAGCAATTGACTACGATAACAAGTCAATGCTTGCCGGAGTTCTTGACCATGTTGGTATGGAAGTTTCCGATATTGCTCAGGTTACTGCCCTTGGCTTCCCGAAATCCGATCCTGAGGCTCCACTTGTAGAAATTGGTATGGGAACACTTGATGCCTCAAAGCCAGTCATTATTGCCATCGGTCACAACGTTGCAGGTGTCACCTACATCATGGACTACATGGAAGAAAATGGCCTGACTGACAAGATGGAAATCGGAGGTCTCTGCTGTACCGCATTCGATATGACCAGGTACAAGAGAGAAGACCGGAAAGCCCCCTATGCAAAGATTGTCGGTACCATTTCTAAGGAATTAAAGGTAGTACGCTCTGGAATTCCTGATGTAATCGTTCTTGACGAACAGTGCGTAAGAGCTGACCTTGTCGAGGAAGGACAGAAGCTTAAGATCCCTGTTATCGCATCCAATGAAAAGATCATGTACGGCCTGCCGGACAGGACCAATGACAATGTCGATGCAATAGTCGAAGACCTGGTATCTGGTAAGATTCCTGGCTGTGTGATGCTGGACTACGAGAAACTAGGTGAACTTGTGCCCAGAGTCGCTATGGCAATGGCCCCGATCCGCGAAGCAGAAGGACTCACAGCAATCCCCACAGACGACGAAATGAAAGCTCTCGTTTCTAAGTGTGCAGACTGTGGAGAATGTGCACTTGCATGTCCAGAAGAACTGGCAATCGGTGCAGCAATTGGAGTGGCTAAGGGAGGAGACTACTCTGCTCTGGAAGAACTGCACGATCTCTGTATAGGCTGTCGCAGGTGCGAACAGGTCTGTGGCAAGGAAATCCCAATCCTGAGCCTGATCGAGAAGGCTTCATTGAAAGCTATCGCAGAAGAGAAAGGTCTGGTAAGAGCCGGCAGAGGTCAGGTAAGCGATCCAGAAATCAGGGCAGAAGGTCTGAACCTGGTTATGGGTACAACTCCTGGAGTTATTGCAATCATTGGGTGTTCCAACTACCCAGCAGGCACCAAGGACGTATACAACATTGCAGAGGAATTCCTTAACAGGAACTACATCATTGCAGTGTCAGGATGTTCTGCAATGGACATTGGTATGTTCAAGGATGCTGACGGCAAGACTCTCTATGAGAGGTTCCCAGGCAGATTCGAGAGAGGTAACATCCTTAACACCGGATCATGCGTCTCGAACGCTCACATTTCTGGTACATGTCATAAGGTCGCTGCAATCTTTGCAGGCAGAAACCTTTCAGGCAACCTTGCTGAAATTGCAGACTATACACTCAACCGTATCGGTGCAGTAGGACTTGCATGGGGTGCATACTCACAGAAAGCAGCTGCTATTGGTACCGGATGTAACATGTATGGTATTCCTGCAGTGCTCGGTCCTCACAGTGGAAAGTACAGGAGAGCCCTCATAGCAAAGAACTATGATGACAGCAAGTGGAAAGTTTACGACAGCAGAAACGGTTCTGAACTGGCAATCCCGCCATCTCCGGAGTTCCTCATCACCACTGCAGAGACCTGGCAGGAAGCCACTGTAATGCTGGCAAAGAACTGTATCCGCCCGTCCGATAATAACATGGGCAGATCCATCAAGTTGACCCACTGGCTCGAACTTAGCGAGAAGTACCTGGGTATCCTGCCCGACGACTGGTATAAGTTTGTCAGAGCTGAAGCTGATCTCCCACTCGCTAAGCGTGAAATGCTCCTGAAGTTGCTTGAAGCCGAGCATGGATTTGTAATCGACTGGAAGAAGAAGAAGATCGTTTCCGGTTCGAAGATTAAGTTCGATGTCTCTTCACAGCCAACTAACCTTAAGAGACTTTGCAAGGAGGCCTGAAAATGGTCGACACAACAAAGAACACCAAACTGTTTACCAGCTACGGTGTAAAGACTTCAAAAGCTATCACCACGGAAGTTGCCGGCAAGCTTATCTCAAAGGCAAAGAGGCCGCTTTTAGTGGTAGGAACCTTATCCCTCAACCCCGAAGTTCTGGATCGTGCAATACAGATTGCAAAAGCAAAGAATATCCAAATTGCAGCAACCGGTTCTTCGATGCCTGGCTTTGTAGGCAAGGACGTTAATGCCAAATACATTAACGCGCACGCACTTGGCTTCTACCTGACAGATCCCAACTGGCCCGGGCTTGATGGCAATGGAACTTATGACACAATAATTTTCCTGGGCTTCAAGAAGTACTACATTAACCAGGTATTGTCTGCAGTTAAAAACTTCAGTGATGTAAAATCAATCTCAATAAGCAAAGATTACGTCCAGAATGCAACAATGTCTTTCGGAAACCTTAGCAAGGAAGACCACATTGCCGCACTGGATGAGGTAATTACCCTTTTATAAATTTTTTTAGGAGGCGAAAACACAATGGTAGAATTCCCATTTGAGATTTCCCCAATGTTTGAAGGAGAAAGAGTAAGAAAAGAAGGAATGTTCGTCGAACTCGGCGGCCCAAAATCACTCGGGCTCGAGCTCGTTAGAGCAGCAGATATGGATGCAATTGAAGACGACAAGGTTACAATTATTGGTCCCGACCTAAAAGATATGGAAGAGGGCGCGACCTACCCCTGGGCAATGATCTTCAATATCGGTGGAGAACTTGTCGAGCAGGACCTTGAATCTGTCGTAGAAAGGCGTGTCCACGACTTCATCAACTACTGCCAGGGCATTATGCACCTGAACCAGAGGTATGATGTCTGGATGAGAGTTTCAAAGGACACAGCTGCAAAGATGGACTCTTTTGAGCCCTTCGGAAAAGCCGTCATGATGCTCTTCAAGACAGAACTGCCCTTCATCGAGAAGATGCAGGTTACCTTCTACACCGACAAGGAAGAAGTCGAGAAGCAGATGACAATTGCCAAGGAAATTTTCAAGGCAAGAGACCTCAGGACAAAAGACCTTCACGATGAAGATGTGGATGTCTTCTACGGATGTACCCTCTGTCAGTCCTTTGCTCCGACCAACGTCTGTGTTGTTTCCCCAGACAGAGTTTCCCTCTGTGGTGCAATCAACTGGTTCGATGGCCGTGCAGCAGCAAAGGTGGACCCAGAAGGCCCACAGTTTGAAATTGCAAAGGGCGATCTTCTCGATGCCAAGACAGGTGAATACACTGGTGTCAACGATCAAGCCAAGAAACTTTCAAGTGGCGAATTTGACAAGATAAAACTCCACTCCTTCTTCGATGCTCCACACACCTCCTGCGGTTGCTTTGAAGTAGTCGGGTTCTATATCCCTGAAGTCGATGGTATCGGCTGGGTTAACAGAGAGTACCAGGGAATGTCTCCTAACGGTATTGGATTCTCCACTATGGCCGGTCAGACCGGTGGTGGGAAGCAGATCGTAGGTTTCCTCGGTATCGGTATCAACTACTTCTACTCCCCGAAGTTTATCCAGGCTGACGGCGGCTGGAACAGAGTTGTCTGGCTCCCCTCAATGCTCAAGGAAAAGATTACAGAGACCATCCCTGCAGATCTCATAGACAAGATCGCAACCGAGAAAGAAGCAACTGACATCCAGTCTCTGAAAGCCTTCCTCCAGGAAAAGAACCACCCGGTTGTCGCTACCTGGGCAGCTGCGGAAGAAGAAGAGGAAGAAGAAGAAGAGGAAGAAGAAGAAGCTGAAGAAGCAGCTCCAGTGATGGCGCCTGCACCTACCGCTAGCTACCAGATGCCTGCAATGGCTTCAATGCCAATGTCAATGCCAATGGGAATGCCAATGATGTCTTCTGGTAAATCTGGAATAAAGATCACCTTCAAGAAGGCAAAGATCTCCATTGAAAGAATGGTCATCAGCGAGAAGAAGGAATAAAACTAATTGAGTGACGACAGGTAATCGCCTAAGACTGAAAAACAATCCAATGAGGTATTCTGTGACAAAAGTAATTGCAATAACGGGAAAAGGTGGAACTGGTAAAACTGCGGTAGCGGCTCTTCTGATCCGCTCCCTTTCCAAAAAAGGAAAGTTTACACTGGCAGTTGATGCAGATGCAGACACTAACCTGCCCGAAACCCTCGGCTGTGAGAACGTAAAAACAATCGGAGATGCAAAGGAGAGCCTTCAGGCTGAGATCACAAAACCAAGGCCTGACAATCCTGATATGAACAAGGAGTCGATTCTCAAGAGCAAAGTCTATGAGATCATCGAAGAAATGCAGGGCTATGACCTCCTGGTTATGGGCCGGCCCGAAGGTTCAGGTTGTTACTGTTACGTAAACAACCTCCTCAGAGGCATCATGGACAAACTGATCGTAAATTACGATGTGATTGTTATTGATGCTGAAGCCGGGCTTGAGCATTTCAGCCGGAAGATCATCCGGGACATTGATGACCTTATTGTTGTTACTGACGCTTCTAGAAGGGGATTCCGGACTGCCGAAAGAATTCGCGAACTTGTGGATGAATTGGATTCAAATGTTGGCAGAATTCACGTTATTGCAAACAAGGTTACAGACACTAATAGGGACAAGCTTGTCAAATTGGCCGATGACCTGAAACTCAACCTGATTGGTATGGTTCCCCTCGACCCGAAAATCGAGGAAATGGATATAAAAGGCACACCCCTTTTCGAAATTTCGGATGATTCGATTGCTGCAATAGAAATCGAAAAAATCGTACAAAAACTGGGGTTCTAAAACCTTGCTTCCATTTGGACGGCAGATATTACAGAAAACTGACCGGAACCGGGAACAGGATTTTCTTGCCCTTTTCCAGGGCTTGAAACAGAGTTAGAAATCATAATAAAGTAAACGGAGCAGGATCTATTTCTGCCCCGATCTCTGTTTATCTCAGGGAAAATATTCAGAAAATAAATCGTATTACATCATTTACTTACACAGTCACTCCTCAAAACGGAAAACTACAGAAAAGGTGAGGTTTACATGGCAAAGAAAGTTAAATTAGATGAAGTGAAAGACATGTTTAAGGGTATGGAAATACTGTCCCTTGAAGGTGTAAAGATAGAAGGGGACATTGAGATTGATCTCAGTGGATTACTCGGCGGAGGCGGCTTTGACCCGATGCTTGCTGCTATCCTCGGACAGGAGAGTGCAATGCTCGCACAGCACTTCGGAAGAATTGCTAGTATGTTCGGCGCCCCTGTAGGCTTTGGTGCCCCCGCAGCTGCTGCTCCCGCAGTTGCTCCTGCAGTTGCTCCTGCTCTTGCAGCCCCGAAATTTAAGGATCTCATTCCTGCCAAGTTCGATTTCAAAAACATCGAAGAATGGGTAACTCCGATTCAGGAAGTCCCAATAGGTAACACTTCTGCAGACGGCGGAACCCGTGGCAAGCAGGTAATGTTAGGTGGCGAAAGAGCCCTTCCATTCTTCCCTGACGCTGTTATGCCGCACAGGAACCAGGTTACTATTGACGTGTTCGACATGAGGATCGGGCTTGCAAAAGCTGTCAAGGAGAACTATGATGAAGTTATGGACAGTCCAGGAGAATGGGCAAAGAAGAACGTTGACAAGTTCAACGCCGACATGATCACCATCCACCTGATTTCAACTGACCCACTCGTCAAGGATACCCCTGCCAAAGAGGCAGCCAAGACAGTTGAAGAAGTCCTGCAGGCCGTTGATGTACCAATAGCAATTGGTGGATCAGGGAACCCACAGAAGGACGTAGAGGTTCTTTCAAAAGCAGCAGAAGTCGCAGAAGGCGAGCGCTGTCTCATTGCGTCTGCCAGCTTGAACCTGGACTATGCAAAGATTGCAGAAGCCGCATTAAAATACGACCACGATGTGCTTTCCTGGACTCAGCTGGACATGAACTCCCAGAAAGAACTGAACAGGAAACTCATGAAGCAGTGCAACGTGCCCAGAGACAGAATCATCATGGACCCAACCACTGCCGCTCTCGGATATGGGCTTGACTACGCTTACACCAATATGGAACGTATCCGCCTTGCAGCCCTGATGGGTGACGACGAACTTACCTTCCCAATGTCCTCAGGTACCACCAACGCATGGGGTGCCCGTGAGTCATGGATGGTTGGCTCCCCACTTAAGGAAGACTCTGACTGGGGTCCCAGAGAATACAGAGGTCCGATCTGGGAAATCGTCACAGGTCTGTCTCTTGCTATTGCAGGGAACGATCTCTTCATGATGATGCACCCAACTTCAGTCGCTGTCGTGAAACACATAACCCAGACTCTCTTTGGTATGGTCGAGGCAGAACCTATTGATCTTGCCAACTGGATTGGATCGGGGGTGTAAAACATGAAAATAAACAGCCCATTAGAAGCTTACAAATACCTTCCCCAGACCAACTGTACAGAATGCGGTCAACCTACCTGTATGGCATTCGCCTCCACGCTGATTGACAGGTCTGGCAAGCCAGCAGACTGTCCTCCACTTATGAAGGAGAAGAAATATGCAAAGAAGCTTGCAGAACTTGAAAAACTTCTTGCTCCTGAAATCCGTGAAGTTGTCCTTGGAGTAGGCGACAGAATTGCCAAGGTCGGTGGAGACGATGTCCTGTACCGTCACAAGCTCACATTCTTCAACAAGACGAAGATGTTCTTCGATGTGACAGATACAATGGAAGAAGCCGCCCTTGTGGAAAGAGTACTCAAGATACAGAACTACAGAAAGTTCTATGTAGGGCGCAACCTGCTCCTTGACGGTATAGCAATAAGGGCCGTATCCAACGACCCGGCAAAATTCGCAGCAGCCGTCAAGAAAGTTGTAGCTACCACAGAACTGCCTGTAATTCTCTGTTCATTCAATCCTGCAGTCCTGAAAGCAGGGCTTGAGGTTGCAAAAGACAAGAATCCGCTGCTCTATGCTGCAAACAAGGACAACTGGAAGGAAGTAGGGGAACTGGCCCTTGAATATAAGGTGCCTGTAGTAATCTCAGCTTTCAATGACCTTGACCAGCTTAAGACTCTTGCCAAGACTTTTGCAGAAGCAGGCATTAAGGATATTATCCTTGACCCCGGAACCTACCCAAGTGGCAAAGGCCTGAAGGACAGCTTCACCAATTTCCTGAAGATCAGGAGAGCAGGCATTATGGGCGACACCGAGATCGCATATCCGATCATGGCTATGCCGCTTACTGCATGGATGGCAGGAATTTCGGATCCTGTCAGTGCTGCCTACTGGGAAACAGTTCTTGCCTCGATCTTTACCATCAGGTACGGAGACATTATGCTCCTCCACGGCATGGATCCATATGCCACCATGCCTGAAGTGCACCTGGCCGAGACAATCTACACTGACCCGAGGTCTCCTGTTGCTGTGGACTCAAAGATGTACAAAGTAGGGACCCCAGACGAGAACTCTCCAGTTCTCTTCACGACAAACTTTGCCCTTACTTACTACACAGTTGAGAGCGACCTTGCCTCAAACGGCGTCAACTGCTGGCTTCTTGCAGTTGACACCGATGGTATCGGTGTGGAAGCAGCCGCTGCTGGCGGCCAACTGAGCGCTGACAAAGTAAAGGATTCCTTCGAGAAGTCAGGCTTTGACATCCATAAGGATGTTACCCACAACACTGTAATTATCCCAGGTCTTGCTGCCCGTCTCCAGGGTGACCTTGAGGACAAAATCGGATCAAGAGTTCTTGTGGGTCCAATGGACTCCGGAAGGCTCCCAGGTTGGTTTGAAAAGAACTGGCCACCTAAAAAGTAATCCGAAAACAAATAAAAATATAAATATCGGCCGTGTCTTTCTGACACGGACCTTTCTTTTTTTTAAATTAAGATTCAGTCCTTTTCTGTAGAGTTAGCTATAGCTTTTCGGAAGACACAGTTTTTCTTGAATTCTCTAATTCTCTAGCATCTTTGATTCCAATCTTAATAAAAATAGTAATTAACTTTGATTTCTACGTAATTACAGCCCTCAAGCGAAAAATAAAAATTTCTATTCTCTTACATCTCTCAAATCTAACAGAAGCACAGGTCTTTTTGTTTTTGCAATTCTCTATAGCCACTCTATAAGATTAAGCGTTGTCTAAGATCTCTATTGATGCTGATATTTAATGATATTTTCGTTTGGACAAGAAGCATTATTAAACATAAGTTTTAAATCTTCTTTTGCATTATATAATATTAGATATATGAAAATCAAGGGCCAAAAATCAAGGGTTCTCATGAGTAAAGTAGATATTTATTATTTTTCAGGAACTGGTAATTCGTTATATGTGGCAAAGGAATTGCAAAAAAGAATTCCAGAAGCAAATCTGATCCCAATTGTAAGCCTCTTAAATAAAGATGTTATAGAAACCAATGGAGACACGGTAGGTTTTGCATTTCCTATTCATGGTATGACAATTCCTATTCCTGTAAAGAAATTCATTAAGAAACTGGATTTAAAATCAACCAAATACATTTTTGCTATAGCTACGCGAGCCGGTACCCAACATATAGCATTTATGGAAATAGAGAATATACTGAAAAAAAGTTGTAAAAACCTGGATTCATGTTTCACTCTAAATATGGCCTCTAACGATCCTAAATTTAAAGATTATCGTCCCGCAACAAATGAAGAAATTGCAAAATTGGAATCTGAGGTCCAGAACAGACTTAATTCAATTCAAAAAATTATCATAAATCAAGAGAATAGCCGGGAAAAAGATTCTGAGTTCATTCCCGTTGGTTATGGGTTGGGACGTCTAGTTCGTTTAGGAATGGCTTATGCCGAATACGATGGTGCAAAAGATTATTTTTATGCAAATTCAAAATGTACAGGTTGTGGAATATGTGAAAAGGTTTGTCCGTCCGGAAAGATCAAAATGGTTGATAATAAGCCTGTATGGCAGGAAAATGTTAAATCCTATCTGTGCTATGCCTGTCTCAATTATTGCCCCGTGCAGGCAGTTCAAATTAAAACCAAAATCTACATGAAATCATATACAGAAGAAAACGAAAGATATTCTCATCCATATGCAACAGCAAATGATATTGCCGAACAAAAACAAACACGAAGTTGAATTTGTACTCAGAATGAATACCTTCAAAATTTTGATAATTTTAAAGTAATGCTATAAATTGCTGAGAAAAAAGAGGAACGTCCAGTTAAATGTAGTTTCCAACAACTGTTCCCAAATTTATGGAATTTTAATTAGAAATCTTCTGTTGTTTTCTGAATTATAAAAATACTTTGCTTGCGTAAATCAGTCCGCTTGAGCGAGCTTAATTAGTATTTTCAGATTAGCCCTCTTGAGCGAAGCGAAAAGGGCCGCGTACTCCCGAGGCGCAATTCGGGGAGCGGAAACTCGGGAAATATTTATATAAAATCAATACCTATTTAATAAACCTGGAAACTATATATTTTTTCAAAATCAATAATACTGGCGTCTATCAGTTTGTTGACTTTGAATTCCATAAAAATCCGGGGAGTTTGGGTACTCGCAGGTAAAATCAGAAATCCAGCTATTCTTAAATATCATAAGTGTGCTTAACAGATGAATTGCTCAAGTTTATACTTCAGGAACTTTACTTTCTGAATGTTTAAGAAACTTAATACTCAATCTAAGAAGATTATCAGCAAGGATTAATAGATGAAGTCAGTTACATGCCCAAAATGTGGCAGAGAATGCAATAAATTCTTTGATTCAGTTTGCAAGGACTGTTTCTTTGAGACCTTCAAACTCTTCGAACTTCCTCTTGTCCTGCACGTAAGAATATGTTCAAGTTGTGGAGCATATTTTCATAGGAGCAGGTGGGAAGATATTGGTAATATCGAAGACGTCGTGCTAAAAACCGTAGAAAATGCCATTTTCATTAATAATGAGGCAGGGGACGTAGAAATCTATCTGGAGCCCAGGGAAATTACACCCTATATATATATGGTAAGGGCTGAGGTCGATGCAGTAGTCGGAGGAGAACCTATCCATGCAGAAGCTGAGGCCGAGGTAAGAGTCCAGCGGACAGCCTGCGATATGTGCAGCAGGGAGTCAGGAGGATACTTCGAAGCGATTATTCAAATCCGGGCAGCAGGCAGGTTTCCCACTGAAGAGGAAAAGAAACGCTGCTCTGCAATTGCCAGGGACACGATGGAAAGTATGAGAAAAAAGGGTGACCGTCTTGCATTTATAAGCTATGCACTGGAACAAAAGGAAGGAATCGACCTGTATATGGGTTCTATGAATGCTAGCAGGCAGGTCTGCCGCTTAATTGTCTCCGAACTGGGGGGCAGTTTCTCCGAATCTCCTACTCTTGTAGGAATGAAAGATGGAAAAAACGTTTACAGGGTCACTTTTGCAGTTCGGCTTCCTGAGTTCAGGCCAGGAGATGTAATCAGATTCAGAGGAAGGATTATTCAGATAAAAAGTTCAGGAAAAAAGGTTAATGGTATATCCCTTGAGGACGGTTCCAGGTTCATCTCAACCCCTGAGGAATTGAAAGGTGCAGAAAAAATAGCCAATATAGGGGACGCCGTCATGACAGTATTGGTTTCAATTGAAGAAAACGCAATTCTCGTACTTGATCCTGAAACCTATGAGACTGTAGCTATAAAGAAACCGCTGTCGTTCAATGTTGAAGCAGGAAGCGAAATCCCTGTATTGAAAACGGATTACGGAATTTTTGCGCTGGCAAGTTCAGAGACTCTGAAGGCAAGATGAGGCGACTTGAGGGAACATGCAAAATATCCTTGTAATCGGATTTGATACCCGGAATATTGTCTGCTCTGCTCATAGAGCAGGCTACAATGTCTGTTCTATTGATGCCTTCCGCGATCTTGACCTGCAGGAATGCGCATATGCATCTGCCCTTCTGGAGTGCAGGACTGCAAAGGAACTACGTCAACTAGACGCTTCGAGGATAAAGACTCAAATGGCTGCATTCGGACTGGAGTTTGATGCTCTTGTCCTGGGTTCAGGTCTGGAAATGCTTGATCACAATAACTTTTCCTGCCCTGTGCTTTCCAGCTGCCCGGATGCAATACAGAAAGCTTCAAACAAAAAGTACCTTTCAAAAAGACTTGAAACTCTGGGTATATCGCATCCTCACTGTTATTCCCCGGATGAGATAGATGCAATCGAATATCCGGTTATGGTTAAACCTGCTTCTGGAGGTGGAGGAATCTTTAATAGGATTGCCAGGAGCAAACATGAGCTTTTGTCTATCCTTGAGGATTTATCCAGGCTTGACGCGGAATTCACGGCACAGACAGTCATTATCCAGGACTTTCTGGAAGGTATTCCTTCAAGCGTTTCTTTGCTTTCTACAAAGAACGAAGCTCTTTCAGTAGCTATTAATGAACAATTAATAGGGATTTCCTGGTTGTCAAGGCTTCCATTTGCCTATTGCGGAAATGTTACACCTTTCAGGACCGAACATGCAGACGAGATGGAAGCCCTTGCTGAAGAGTTGATGCTCGAATTCAAGCTCCTGGGCTCAAATGGGGTGGACTTTCTGATTACGGAAACCGGCCCCGTAGTGCTTGAGATAAACCCCCGGTTTCAGGGAAGCCTTGATACCGTCGAGAAAACAATGAATATTAACCTTTTTGAGGCTCATGCTGGCTGCTTTAGAGGAGAACTCCCCAATAAACCCGAAGCAAAATGTTTTGTTGCAAGAGGGATAATCTATTCCGATCGAGAACTTTTTATAGACAGAACGCTCATGGATGTCATTCTCCGGGAAAAGGGCGCAGATATCCCTTCCCAGGGAACTAATATAGAGCCTGACTGGCCTCTCACTTCCCTGTTTTCATGCACCTCTACCAGGGAAGAGGCAATACTGTCCCTTAAAATAGGGGCAGAAAGGATAAAGACTTTTATTGAGGGCAAAACGACGAGAGGGAGTGCCTGAGCCCTGTCGAAAAATTATATAAATTCAGGTTTGCTGAAATGCGCTTTTTCCGGCTATGGAATAGTTCAGGAAAAATGTAATGTAAATTTTAATACTGGTATGTGCAATTCATATAAGGGATTCGAGGTGAAGACGTGGTCGAATTAAATGACAAGGTAATTAGAGGATACCTGCTGAGCCTTGTAGGGGAAGAAGGGCTCAAAATGATAGAACAAATGCCCGAAGGCGAGGTTACTGATGAAGAAATTGCGGCAAAGAGCGGGGTTCTGCTAAACACTGTAAGAAGAACTCTTTTCATACTTTATGAAAATAAATTTGCAATCTGTCGCAGGGAGAGGGATTCAAATAGTGGGTGGCTCACATATCTCTGGCACCTTGACTTTTCTGACATAGAACACCAACTTATGAGGGAAAAGAAAAAACTGCTCAGAAACCTGAGGACTCGTCTCGATTTCGAAGAAAATAACGTTTTCTATGTATGTCCGCAGGGCTGTGTTCGCCTCCTTTTTAACGAAGCCACAGAAACCGAATTCCTCTGCCCGATGTGCGGAGAAGACCTGGTCTACTACGATAACTCTCAGTTTGTAGAAGCTCTAAAAAAGCGAGTGGATGCTCTCAATTCTGTATAAGGTGTCTATCTTGACCACCCGGGCCGAAGCAATGAAGCTGCTCGAAGAATCAGGTTGTGCCCCTAATGTAATTGAACACTGCAAGGAAGTTTCCTCTCTAGCAGTTGAGATTGCAGATAAAGTAAAAGCAGCAGGACATGAAGTTAATTCTGAACTGGTAGAAGTAGGGGCTCTTTTACATGACTTTGGAAGATGCAGAACTCATGAAATCTTTCATGCAGTAGAAGGTTTTAAGCTGGCTAAATCCAAAGGAGTAGACTCAGAAGTTTCCGAAATAATAAAAAGGCATATAGGAGCGGGAATTTCTAAAGAAGAAGCCAGGGAGTTAGGGCTTCCTGAGGAAGATTATTTCCCACACAGCCTTGAAGAAAAAATCGTTGCCCATGCAGATAACCTTGTTAAAGGAATTAAGAGGATCACAATAGAGGAAAGAATAGAACTCATGCGTAAGAGAGAAGTATCAGAAAAGGTAATTCAAAGGGTAAAAGGACTCGCTGAAGAGATAGAGAAACTTTCTCGCTAAATTGCGGGTTTTTACGGGTATCCGGAAGTATTGATGTCCGCCTAATGAATACGAAAAACAATTCTTTTTCCTAATTTCTCTCTAGATTAAATAAAGACGCATTTAGTAAAATAGAGAAGGAAAACTTATATATAGCGATATTAATAATGAGATAGTGGATTGCTAAATCCTGCGATTTAAGCTAAAAATGCTCACCTCACTAAACATTTTTTTAGCAACATTTCTCATTTTCAACTTATTATGAGGGTATGTTTATGGATAATGACAAATATTTTAAGGGCACAACTACCGTAGGAGTAGTTTGTACCGATGGTATCGTGCTCGCAAGCGAACAGAGAGCCACAATGGGGAACTTCATCGCAAGTAAAACCGCAAAGAAAGTTTACCAGATCGATGATCTTGTAGGAATGACCATTGCAGGTTCGGTAGGGGATGCCCAGCAGCTTGTGCGTCTCGTAAATGTAGAATCACAGCTCTACAAGATGCGCAGGAACGAATCCATGACAATCAAGGGGATTGCAACTTTGATGTCTAATTTTTTAAATGCAAACCGTTACTATCCCATGATGGTCCAGCTCCTTATAGGGGGAGTTGACAAAAATGGGCCTGGTATTTACTCACTCGATCCTCTTGGAGGAAGCATAGAAGAGGCAAAGATATCGGCTACTGGATCAGGTTCTCCCATGGCATATGGTGTGCTTGAAGACCAGTACAGGGTAAACATGACCGTAAAGGAAGGTCTTGACCTTGCTATCCGTGCTATCCACAATGCAACTAAAAGGGACTCAGCATCGGGAGAATATATTGATGTAGTGGTAATTACTAAGGAGGCATTTAAAAGGCTGGATACTGAAGAAGTAAAATCCAGAAGGGCTTTATTAAGCTAAATTATTTAATTGTTGGTTTTTATTTTAACATTAAACTAACATCTTTTTCAACTTATTACTTTTTCAATACTAACACGCTTTTTCATTTTTTGACAAAAAGGAAGATTATTAATGCCTATTGAAGATGTGCTATTAGACCTCAAAAATAAAATTGAGAAAAATCTACCCGAAGGAGTTACAATTACCGACGTCGAATTCGAAGGGCCTCAACTTGTATTATACACCGAAGAACCCCGCAAATTCGCAGACGACGGGAACATTATTCGCAACCTGGCAAAAGAACTCAGGACACGGATAGCTATGCGTCCTGATCCTAGGGTGCTTGCAACTCCTGAAGACTCTATTTCTATAATCGAAGAAGTTGTTCCGAAAGAATCTGGCATATCGAGCTACTATTTTGACCCTGATTCCGGAGAAGTGATCATTGAGGCCGAAAAGCCAGGTCTTGTGATAGGAAAGCATGGAGCGACCTTAAGAGAGATCACAAAACAAATCGGCTGGATTCCAAAGGTTGTGAGAACTCCTCCCATCAAATCCCGAACTGTGAAGAATATCAGGGAATTCATGAGAAACAACCTTAAGGAAAGAAAAGAAATACTTAAGTCAGTGGGGAGGAAAATTCATAAAGAGTGTACCTCAAAAGATCAATGGATAAGAGTTACATCTCTTGGGGGATGTAAAGAAGTTGGGAGAAGTTGTTTTTTACTTTCGACTCCTGAGTCCAGAATCCTGATTGACTGTGGTGTCAATGTCGGTTCGGACGAAAATATGACTCCTTATCTCTATGTTCCTGAAGTTTTTCCTTTGAACCAGATAGACGCTGTGGTTGTTACTCATGCTCATCTGGACCATCAGGGGCTTGTTCCTCTGCTTTTCAAATATGGGTATGAAGGGCCTGTATATTGTACACCTCCCACAAGGGACCTGATGGTATTGCTCCAGCTTGACTACATCGATGTGGCAGCAAAAGAAGGGAAGAAGATTCCATATGAGTCAGGGATGGTAGTAAAGACCCTCAAACACACACTTCCTCTGGACTATGAGGAAGTAACTGACATTGCCCCTGATGTCAAATTGACTTTCCATAATGCAGGTCACATCCTGGGTTCGGCAATCTCTCACTTCCATATAGGTGACGGGCTTCATAATGTAGTTTTTACCGGGGACTATAAATATGAGAAAACCAGGCTTTTCGATCCTGCTGTTAATAAGTTTCCAAGAGTTGAGACTGTTATCAGTGAAGCTACTTATGGTAGTTCTAATGCGTTCCAGCCTGCGCTCAAGGATGCAGAAAGGCACCTGCAAATGGTAGTTAAAAATACCCTGGAAAAAGGAGGAATTGTCCTTATCCCGACTTTTGCTGTGGGTCGAAGTCAGGAAGTAATGATAGTACTGGAAGAATCGATAAGAAAGGGTTTGATTCCTCAAGTTCCTGTCTATCTGGACGGAATGATTTGGGAAGCTACAGCAATCCATGCGACACATCCCGAGTACTTGAATAATGACCTGAGGAAATTGATCTTCCAGAAAGGCCAGAATCCCTTCCTGTCCGAATCTTTCAAGCCCGTAGACTCCCATGATACCCGTCAGAAAATTATTCAGAATCCTCATCCCTGTGTAATTCTCTCTACCTCAGGCATGATGAACGGAGGGCCTGTTATGGAGTACTTCAGAGCTTTAGCTGAAGACCCGCGTAATACCCTTGTGTTTGTAGGGTACCAGGCTGACGGGACAGTCGGAAGAAGGATACAAAAAGGATGGAAAGAAATCCCTATGACAGGAAGAGGCGGCAGCACTGAGATCCTGAAAATGAATATGGAAGTTCAGGTCGTAGACGGCTTTTCAGGTCATTCAGACAGGGCACAGCTTATGGATTATATTAAAAAGATGCAGCCTCGTCCGGAAAGGGTATTCACCGAACATGGGGACGAAAAGGCCTGCGTTGACCTGGCAAGTTCGGTTTACAAGAAACTCAAGATTGAGACTCGAGCTCTAACAAACCTGGAGACTATAAGGTTACTGTGACCCTTACGGGCCACAAATCCTTTTTCGGGAAAATAACTTTTTTTATTTCCGTAGAACAGGTTCAAGATTAAGAAGATATTCTATCAATTTTTTGTGGTCCCCAATTACAAGATCTGCTCTATCAAGCTGCGAAGGTTCCAGATATGTGGGAATTCCTACGCAGTAAATTTCAGCCTTTTTTGCAGCTTCCACGCCCAGAATGGCATTTTCAATGATTATGCATTCTTCTCTATGGACTTTTAGAAGCTCGACTGCTTTCAAGAAGGGGTCAGGACAGGGTTTTGGATTTTTAATATCGTCCCCTGTAATTACAATATCGAATATGCTCGGGAAAAGCTGGTCCACAATACTGTGAACAATACAATGGTCGGAACCCGAGACTACCGAGAGTAAGAAACTCTTTTTAAGCATCCCAAGGCATTCCTTCATTCCGTCGAAAGCCTTCAGTTCGAATATTCGTTTGAATTCCTGCCTGTAGATAGCAGTGATCATTTCAAAATCATATGCCTCAGGTTCTCTTCTAGCTTTTCGGATTAGCACTTGAAGGCCTTTCTCGGGATTTGAACCTTCAATTGCGTAAATATCCTCATCCTGAATCTCCATGCCCATATCAATAAAAGCTTTTTTCCAGGCTGCTGCATGGAAGGGCATAGAGTCAACGAGAACTCCATCCATATCGAAAATTAATGCCTTTAACACGATCTGGCTCCAAAATTAAGAATAACTATCTTGACTAACTATCTTGACTAATTGTTCGAATCATATTGTTATGAGATAAGGTAAAAGGATTTCAAATTTTAAAATTTTCCTGACTAAAGAAAATAATAATGTACTTTTCCGAATTTACAGATAATCCGCGGATTTTATTTCGTGCTATAAGTATATTTATTTCTTGCACAAAAACTTTGGTCGTCCTGTTTTATCTGGTTGATGTTTTAAAACACCTGAATGTCAGTAGTTCTTTTAAACTCCACTTTGACTGAGTGATTCCTGCTTCTCTTGCAGGTGTATTTTTACATTTAAAGCCTTTATCATCCTGATATGTCAATCCTCCATGTTCCCTGCAGAAATTAAAATGTGTACAGTATAGCATCATTCTATCTATTAAACACTTTATTTTCTTCGAAAATCCTATCGTCTTTCTTGAAATTCTATTGTTGTCTTGCCTGAATGTCAGGTTTTGTCTTTGGCGAGTATAACTTGTTGAGATCTGCAGTTTCTATCAGTGATCTTTTCCAAATGATAATACTTCTTTGACAATCTGTCTGGATAACTTTCCTCCTGAGCTAAAGCTTTCTTTTTTTGACTACCTGAAGCATATTTTAAATCTTCGAACAGGAACAATTTCAGGCAATTTCTTCGGTTCTTCCATCTCTTCCACTGTTCTGGCGGAACTGCTGATCTATTTCTCCAAATTGTTTGAGAAGAGCTTTTCCATAAAATTCTAATTCCCCATCTCTAGAGACAAATAAGAGGCTTTGATTCAGAAAGACGTTTAGCCGGTTAATTTCACTAATTCGTCCGCAACATGCTGTTTTCTGGGACCTATAGAAAAATGCAAGCTATTTAATCCTGCGAACTTGGTGCAAAAGCTACCCAGCATCCACGGGCTATCATCTTCAACTAATTTTTCGATTCTTGAAGGACGATTTTGTTTCTGGACAATTGGACCCATATCTCATCCATGTTCAATCTTGGTGTACATTGCAGGTCTTGTCATGCAAATTCTTATTTACCTGTATCACAGCCTTCTGCTGCACGATCTAACCACCTGAACGTACAGTAGCTGGAGTTATCCCCAATACATCAGCAATACCCTCTTCACTCATCCCTTTCATTGCCATTTTCAAAGCTAAATCAATAACAAACTCCTCTTTACGGAGATCACTGTAGAAAGTGCCTGTGTAGTCATTAGAATACTTTGCCACAGTGGTGACAGATGTATTTTCTGACTTTTTCTCCACGACTCTATAGATGTTCCATTTCCGACAATGTTGCCTTTATCCTTAAGACCGTAAAGTTGGCATAAATTATTTGGACAAGCAACGTCAGTAAATTGTGGTTTAGGACCTCGTTTCCCCATAAATATAATTACATCACTTCTATTATATAATATCAACTCAATGAAAATGAACTACCAAAACTTTCATTCTTGGATTAAAATATGCTATTTTTCAACATAGTGAACGAACAAATGCTAGTAAAAGAACAAATAATTCATAGAAGGTATATTAATTTAATTGTATTTAGATAATATGAATGCCCAATGTTCTTTCTTGTTAGTAAGTCCCTAAAATAATAATACGTGTATAAAGCCATTATTCCATTAAATGTTTTATAAATGCTTTATAAAACTACACTTCCATTAATATTTGTATAAAATCACTATTCCATTAATGCTTTTATAAAATTACGATTTCATTTTTTTCTCGACGTTTAGTATTTTACAATTTTTCTTACTATCTATTTCCTAACTAATGTGAATTTTTTTAATTCCTCTGAAGGAGTTAGAAAAGGCATTAAGGTATATTTAGAGACAAAAACGATGACATTTAACTTTTAATTTCAATTTTTTCCATTTGAAGATCTTTTAAAGGCACTATATATAAAAATATATTTTTCGAAAAAAATACTGCAGAATCTGGAATTAAGTTATTTGTTTGAAAAATTAAGCAAGAGCCTCAAAATTTCGGAATAATACCGAAAATGTTTTTAAGAAGAGAATTCTACTTAAAAGGTAGTATCATAAACAGTCTCATTAAATTATAAATAGTTTGCCTCGAAGGTCTTAATGAAAACGGATTACAGAAATAACATTGCTAATATTTTAAGACGAGAATGACATTAGTAATAGTAGAGAAAACTAAGAAGAAATCTTGCCCTGACTTAACTATTAGCAGCGCTTTCTGAGAACTGAGGCTTTTGAGAATATAATAACTCAACTGTGTTAAGGATATAGGGCGCAACTGTATATAAAAGTTCCGACATACCTTTTTCTTCCTGTTTGATAACTCAGTAATAAAGGAAGAAAAATAGTGAATATATGAGATTTGTGGATGACATATTTAAACTTGATATACAATTTAAAAGCCTTGCTTAAATATATCCGAAACGTTTAAGTTCAGTAGAGTGCCAACTTATTAAATATAACGGCTAAAAAACTTTCATCATGTTTGAAGGTTATACAGTAGCTCCGCTCAATACTAATAATAGAAATATTTGCCCCCCGATTTATAGGGTGGGGAGTCAAAAAACATAGTTATAGATACAAATCCAGTTGAGGGGATTGATTGCAATCTATAGTACAGGAAGCAATGAAATTCAGTGAAAAAGAGAAAGAATATCGAAAAAGTTCCTCCCCTGAAGAAGAACTCGAAGATTTCGGGCAGCCAAGAATTATGATTGTCGGCTGCGGGGGCGCCGGGAACAATACTGTAAACCGTCTCTATAATATAGGAATTGAAGGTGCAGAAACAGTTTGTATCAATACCGATAAGCAGCATCTTGATAATGTCAGGGCTGATAAGAAGATCCTGGTGGGAAAAACTCTCACCAGGGGATTAGGAGCAGGAGGTTATCCTGAGACCGGAAAGAAAGCTGCTGAACTTGCAAGAGGTACCCTTGAAGAAGTACTGAAGGATGTAGATCTGGTTTTCGTCACTGCAGGTCTTGGTGGAGGTACAGGGACAGGTGTTGCTCCCGTAGTTGCTGAAGTAGCAAAAGAGCAGGGAGCAATTGTCGTAGGAATGGTCTCAAGCCCCTTCAGAGTTGAAAGAGCTCGCATCTTCAAAGCCGAGGAAGGCCTTGAGGAGCTTCGCAGGGCAGCAGATACAGTAATTGTTTTGGACAACAACAGGCTCCTTAACTATGTGCCAAATCTTCCTATCGACCAGGCCTTTTCCGTAATGGACCAGCTGATTGCCGAAACAGTAAAAGGAATCACAGAAACGATCACAGTACCTTCTCTGATAAATCTTGACTACGCAGATATCAGAACCATTATGAGCTGTGGCGGGGTTGCAGTCATGCTTGTAGGTGAGTCAAAAAATCAGGACAAGAGTACCGAAGTAGTACGGACTGCCCTGAATCATCCTTTGCTTGACGTAGATTACAAAGGTGCAACAGGCAGCTTAATCCATGTAACCGGTGGGCCTGATCTCAGTCTAAAGGAAGCCGAAGAAATTGCCTCCATGCTTACCTATGAACTCTCCTCGAGTGCCAACGTTATCTGGGGTGCGAGAATAAGAGAGGATTATGAAGGCAAGGTCCGGGTAATGGCTATAATGACAGGTGTCCAGTCTGCTCAAATTCTTGGACCTCACTCAGGATCTGGGATCCTGGAGTCAAAAACCGAAACTGATTCTGCCCAGGAAAAAAGGTTCGGGAGGATGACGCCTGGAGGTCGGAGAGGAAACTCTTCAGGGCCTCTAAGGAAAAAGAATGATGAGTCAATCATTGATTTCATAAATTAAACAGGCTCAAGCGAAAGTCCGGATCCCCCAAGCTAAAATTCGGGCTTTCTAACTTTTTTCTAACTTTTTTTCTAACCTGATATTTTTTTAGCCCACTATTTCCAAACAGATACTCTTTTTTATTAGCTCTTCTATCTAAAAAACATGAATATTTTGATTGCAACAGGGCGGCTTGCGGAAAATACTGTCAGGAAGGCAGCTAAGGATATAGCCGATATCTTAGTAGCAGATATTGACATTGCCGCCTTCATTACTCCTAAGAAGCTTATTAAAGCCTTTCAGGAAGCAAATTTCTCAAAAAAATACGACCTTATTCTTGTTCCAGGGCTTGTATCAGGGGATTTTTCAAAGGCTTCTGAAATATTGGGCTGTAAAATCCGGCTTGGGCCCAAGCACGCCTATGATCTTAGTTTTGTACTGCCTTTTGCCGAAAAGACAGAATTCTCCGAAAAAATTCCGGCATGTGAACTCCTTATTGACGTTAGAAAGAAAATAGCCTTAGAACTTATTCGTAAAACCGAAGAAGAAGCTAATGCTCTCCTCACTTTGAGAGGATTAAAAATTGGAGGAAAGGTTTGCATGAAGGTTATGGGGGAGATTGTAGGGGCCATGGAAATGGATGCCCTCACGCTTCAGACAAAAATCGAAGCTTTTATCGCCCGGGGGGCAGATATTCTCGATCTCGGGGCCACCCTTAATACCATGCCTGACCAGGTCCGAAGAACAGTGTCAATTGCAAAAACCTTTACCTCCGCCCCGATAAGCATAGATACGCTTGATCCTGAGTTGATTACTGAAGGAGTAGAAGCAGGAGCAGACCTTGTCCTCAGTCTGAATAGTACAAATATAGATACTGCAGGCCCGATTGTTGCAAGAACAGGAACTGCAGCTGTAATAATTCCAGATGAGGGAAATAGTCTGGAAAGCCTTATCAGAAACATCGAAGCCGCTCACGGGCTTGGAATTGAGGGAATTATAGCTGATCCAGTCCTTGACCCAGTAGGCCATAATATAACCGAATCTATTGTTCGATATTATGAATTTCACAGGATGTACCCTGAGATCCCTGTATTCCTGGGTGTTGGCAACGTTACGGAACTTATGGATGTGGACACTATAGGAGTTAATGCTACACTCTGTGGAATAGGGGCAGAAGTAGGGGCAAGTATTCTTTTTACCCCCGAGTTCAGTGACAAGGCACAGGGTTCCATCCGGGAACTTAAAAGAGCTTCTCATATGATGCAGCTTTCCAGGATAAGGGAAAGCTCTCCAAAGGACCTTGGGCTTGATCTGCTCTGCATTAAGGAAAAGCGCCGACGTCCTGCCTTTCCTCTTCCTGAAAGTCTAATTCGAGCCCGACCTTCAAAAAACTGGCGTCTAGATCCTGCAGGTCCAGTCCGCATCCGAATAGTACCGGATAGTATAAATGGAAGTGGCGGACTGATCGTAGCTGAACACGAAACAGCCTCAGTGGTAGGAGAAAATGCCAGAGAAGTTATGGACACACTGCTTGAACTAAATATTATCACCCGTCTGGATCATGCAGCATATCTGGGAAGAGAACTGGAAAAAGCCGAACTTGCCCTGCACTTTAACAGGAGTTATGCCCAGGACGATGTATTCTAGCACCAGAAAGTAAACAAATAGGAGATGTGAGAGAATGAGACTCGAAAATGAAGACAAGCGGGCAATTTTTGAGATAGTTGCAGCTCGCTATTTCATTACACAAGATTGGAAATGGGTAAATCTGAGTAAGGATATTAATAAAATCCTCAAAGCCTATGATGAACTGAATGAACAGTATGCATCCTACTCTTATGTGAGCAGGGATTGGTATGTAGAAAATATGGGGACTAAGAACCTTCATATGTGCAATACCTGGGATGAATTCAAAAATCTGGTTGCATTCCTGAATACTCATGGAAATGTCTTTAATTTCCTTGTCAATACGGGAAACAGGAAATCTTTCTGTATCGTAAGTGATTCAAGAGAGCTAAACGAAGTTCAGGCAAATGCAATCAAAGAAGTTCAGAAACTCGGGTACAATGCTTTTGTTTTTCTGGCTACGGTTCCGGATGAAATAGAGTTTCAGCTATTGCAGGTTAGGGGGATTAACTGATCTCTCCTAGCTGTTCTTGTTTTCTCTCCAATCGAGCTCCGTAGTCAGCTAGCCACTTTTAGGAGAAATTTTTCCATTGATCTTTGCTGGACTATTTCATTGATCTGAAAATTCATTTAACCGGACAGACCACCGATTAGATTCCCTATTAATGTTTATTTTGTCTTCTCTGGCAAGCCAGCCGACGGCCATCAAAGCCATCTGCGAATCGAAGCCGTTCGTACTCAGGTGAGTTTTTATCTGATTCAAACTGCACTCTCCTTCTTCTAGCCTGTGGTACAGAACTCCTGCGGCTTCTCCTACCTTTAGGTTCATATACTCTGTCATCTTTATCACCGATCTTATTCTCTAATTTTACTGCTTTATTTTACTGCTTTATTTTACTGCTTTATTTTACTGCTTTATTTTTCTGCTTTATTTTTCTGCTTTTGAAAATTGGGTATTTTCTCAAAGTTATAAATTTTGAAAAATATAGGTGTATAATAAACTCCAGAAAATTAACTCAGAAATATCATTTGAAAAACATAAGAGAATTTCTTGCAACTTGAATAAAAACCTTTTTCCTGTGGTAGATAATTTGAGTATTGTCTTCTTCTTTTTTTAGTTTTATCAAAAAATGGAAATTTCTTTTCAAATTGTAATACTATATAGTATTTTGGTTAAAATGATAGGTGGATCAATATCGATTAAAACTTAAAATGTTGCTGGTTTGATCCTCAGCAAGGTCTTATTTCGGTCTTAATTTCTCTTTCTTTTATATAATATGTCTCTCCTTGTGGGTTTGTACTTAATTTCTAACGTTTCCATGGGAAAATATATAATATCAGTATAAAGAAAGTGATTGCCGTTTACTCAGGATTTGTATTTTGGTTATAATCCTCAGATGGGAAAACATATATTAGTAGAGAGGGAGGGATTCTCTTACTAATTAGTGAAGAAATTCTCAATCGGCCCAAAAGAGTAAAAAAGTTTATATAAAAAATAACTGTTTACGCTTTCGTCGAAAATGAAGCTTAAAAATTCCGCATCTCAATTTATTTTTTATAGATGTTATGAGAGAAGTGATCGGCTAAATGGAGATAATAACCAAAAATAAAGCGGCCAAGGCAACACTTAAAGCTATACTTAGCTTAGCTATGCTGTCACTAACGCCAGCAATAGCAGTTGCCAGTGAGGCAAATCTTAAGATTCCGATTTTGAGCCAGGAGCAAAATAATTTACTGCTCTATGGTATTATGGTCTGTGTATTAGGAATGTTTTTCGGCCTTTACCAGTTTATAAAGGTGAGGCGAATTCGGGCCCATGAGTCCATGCTGGATGTTGCCAACATTATTTATGAGACCTGTAAAACCTATCTTATCCAGCAGGGTAAATTACTGGGCATATTATTTGCTTTTATCGGCGCCTGTGTAGCCTTCTATTATGGCTTTTTGCAGAAAACGCCTTTGAGTGGAGTATTGCTCATCCTGGCCTGGACTGTAATAGGAATATTGGGTTCTTACAGTGTTGCCTGGTACGGTATTCGAATGAATACTCTGGCTAACAGCAGAACTGCATTCACTGCCCTGGAAACAAAACCCTTGAAATTGTTAAATATTGCTCTTGATGCAGGAATGAGCATAGGGGTGCTTCTAGTCTGCGTTGAACTGATAATGATGTTAATCATATTGTTGTATGTTCCCAGGGAGTTAGCTGGAGCAAGCTTCATAGGATTTGCAATTGGGGAATCCCTAGGAGCCAGTGCCCTACGTATTGCCGGCGGTATATTTACCAAAATTGCTGACATCAGCGCCGACCTGATGAAAATTGTCTTTGGAATAAAAGAAGACGACCCGCGTAACCCTGGTGTTATTGCCGACTGCACGGGAGATAACGCAGGTGACAGCGTCGGACCAACCGCAGACGGATTCGAAACCTATGGTGTAACCGGCGTAGCCCTTGTCTCTTTCATAGTTCTGGCTGTAGAACCTGCCCTGACCAGTATCCTGCTTACATGGATTTTTGTAATGCGCATACTAATGATAATTACATCCGTAGGTTCGTTCTACATCAATAGAGCCTTCAGCCAGGCAAGATTCGGCAATAAAGTTGATTTTGATTTTGAACAGCCTCTTACCAGCCTTGTATGGATTACCTCTATTCTTTCCATTGCGGTAACCTTTGCCGTAAGCTATTATCTATTGGGGCCGGGTTCCGGAGTCCCTGCCCAGTTGCAAAAACTCTGGCTGGTACTCTCAGTAATCATAAGCTGTGGTACCCTGGGAGCGGCTGTGATTCCCGAATTTACCAAAATATTTACCAGTCCTAACTCCACTCACGTAGCAGAAGTCGTCAAAGCTTCTCGCGAAGGCGGCCCTTCACTGAACATTCTGTCCGGATTAGTTGCAGGTAACTTCAGCGCTTTCTGGATCGGTATGGTGTTCATGGCACTGATGTTTATTGCTTATTATACCAGCGGGTATGGTTTGAGCGAGATAATGATCTATCCCTCCATATTTGCATTCGGCCTGGTGGCATTTGGAATGTTGGGTATGGGTCCTGTTACCATAGCCGTTGACAGCTATGGGCCTGTAACAGATAATGCGCAATCCATTTACGAGCTGTCACTTATAGAATCCATTCCTAACATTGATAGCCAGATCCAAAGTCAGTTTGGTTTCAAACCGGATTTCGAAAAAGCCAAGCACTATCTGGAAGCCAATGATGGAGCAGGAAATACCTTTAAGGCGACAGCCAAGCCAGTTTTAATAGGTACAGCGGTAGTTGGCGCCACAACAATGATCTTCTCGCTGATTCTGGTTATTAAGAACGTTCTGGGCGTACAACCTGAACAAATTCTGACTTTGCTCAATCCCTATACTATCCTGGGATTTTTGGCAGGTGGTTCTGTAATCTACTGGTTTACCGGGGCATCAATCCAGGCCGTATCCACTGGAGCCCATAGAGCGGTTGAATTTATCAAGAAAAATATCAGACTGGATGAAAGTGCCGACCAGAAAGCAACCCTTGAAAATTCAAAAGAAGTTGTAAAGATCTGCACACAGTATGCACAACAAGGCATGTTCAACATATTTATCGCCATATTCTCCTTTACACTGGCGTTTTCTTGCCTCTCCGCTCCCGTAAATGGGAACGAATCTGTGGCGCTGTTTGTCTCCTACCTGATATCCATTGCAGTATTCGGATTATTCCAGGCTGTATTCATGGCTAATGCCGGTGGATGCTGGGACAATGCCAAAAAAGTAGTGGAAGTAGACCTGCAGGAAAAAGGCACTCTTTTACATGAAGCAACAGTCGTGGGTGATACCGTAGGTGACCCTTTTAAAGACACATCATCAGTGGCTCTGAATCCAATCATCAAATTTACCACCCTTTTTGGTTTGCTAGCCATGGAAATCTCTATATCCGAGTCGTTTAGAAACGTGGCTCCCTTTGTAGGCGTGGTATTCCTTGTGATTGCTTTATACTTTGTGTGGCGTTCATTCTATAAAATGAGAATCCCGACCGAGTAATGGAGATAGCCTATTGGTTAAGAAAATTTGTGAGAATTTCGAGAATTCTCCCATTTTAGCCCGTAATCTATAAAGAGTCTATGAGTAATTAATTGAAATCAGGATTATCGAAATTCCCATGAAATCAGGTCTTGCAGCAGTAAATGTTGTGAGACCTTTTCTAATTAAGGTTTCAAGACAATGCTTGAGTCATTGATATTCTATGTTCTTTTTTTATTTCTAAATATATGAATCATGTGACTGTAACTTTGCTTAACCTCCACCTTGCGATAAGGAACATTATTCCCGCAAAAGCTTGAAGGAACAGGTAGTCCTAGAAAAGAGACGCAGCTTGGTAAGTGCAGTTAAAGCAAAATATAACAGCTAACAGACATCACCCAAAGCCAAAACTAGGGATTCTAAAACTAGAATAGCTAAATCAGTTTATTAGAGAAATTTAGGACTTACGCACTTGAAGCACAAAATCAAGCGCAATAGATGTTGTGGTCAAATTTGCTTTTTAGACGGTAGAAGGTTTGATGTTATTGATTTCTCCGTTCAACTGCGTAAGTCCTAAAATTTAATGAAATGAGGGCCTGATAGAATAATTTAATGTTAAGTCTCGAGTTTCCTATAATTTTCATTTTCCTATTCGTTTTCAAAGTTTTCTTTGAATGGATCCTAATCGTTAGGAGTAATTCTGGATTTATTAACAAGAGAAAAATAAGTTATGCAAGATCATGAATCCGTTAAATGATCTTGCACATTGTGGCTGGGTCAACAACTTTTGTCAGGAATTATTTGATTGTTACAATCACCTCCTCTTATTTTTCTTCACAGGCCTTTACGTCTCCGATTTCATCACAGGCCTTGCCATCATCGCAGACATTGTCACAGACTTTTTCGTCATCACAGACTTTGCCATCAGCAGACATCGTCACAGACTTTGCCATCATCACAGACATTGTCACAGACTTTGCCATCAGCAGACATCGTCACAGACTTTGCCATCATCACAGACATTGTCACAGACTTTTTCGTCAAAGCCGTTACAGTCAAAGCCATCTTTGTTAAAGCCGTGCCTGTTAAATCCGTTACAGTCAAAGCCTTCGTTGTTAAATCCGTTACAGTCAAAGCCGTCCTTGTTAAATCCGTTACAGTCAAAGCCGTCCTTGTTAAATCCGTTACAGTCAAAGCCGTCCTTGTTAAATCCGTTACAGTCAAAGCCTTCGTTGTTAAATCCGTTACAGTCAAAGCCTTCGTTGTTAAATCCGTTACAGTCAAAGCCGTCCTTGTTAAATCCGTTACAGTCAAAGCCGTCCTTGTTAAAGCCGTCCTTAAATCCGTTACAGTCAAAGCCGTCCTTGTTAAATCCGTTACAGTCAAAGCCTTCGTTGTTAAATCCGTTACAGTCAAAGCCGTCCTTGTTAAATCCGTTACAGTCAAAGCCGTCCTCGTCAAATCCGTTACAGTCAAAGCCGTCCTTGTTAAAGCCGTCCTTAAATCCGTTACAGTCAAAGCCGTTCTCGTCAAATCCGTTACAGTCAAAGCCGTCCTTGTTAAATCCGTTACAGTCAAAGCCTTCGTTGTTAAATCCGTTACAGTCAAAGCCGTCGTCGTCAAATCCGTTACAGTCAAAGCCGTCCGTTAAACCGTTACAGTCAAAGCCGTCCTGTTAAATCCGTTACAGTCAAAGCCGTTCTTGTTAAATCCGTTACAGTCAAAGCCGTCGTTGTTAAATCCGTTACAGTCAAAGCCTTCGTTGTTAAATCCGTTACAGTCAAAGCCTTCGTTGTTAAATCCGTTACAGTCAAAGCCTTCGTTGTTAAATCCGTTACAGTCAAAGCCGTCCTTGTTAAATCCGTTACAGTCAAAGCCGTTGTCACAGGCTTTGCCATCATCGCAGACATTATCACAGACTTTGCCATCATCACAGTCTTTAAAGTCGTCTTTCTTATCACAGTTTTTAAAGCCGTCTTTTTCATCACAGTCTTTAAAGTCGTCTTTTTCATCGCAGTCTTTAAAGTCATCTTTTACATCACAGTCTTTAAAGTCGTCTTTTTCATCACAGTCTTTAAAGTCGTCTTTTTCATCACATCCCTTAAAGTCGTCTTTCTTATCACAGTCTTTAAAGTCGTCTTTTCCATCACAGTCTTTAAAGTCATCTTTTACATCACAGTCTTTAAAGTCGTCTTTCTCATCACATCCCTTAAAGTTGTCTTTCCCATCGCAGTCCTTTATTTCTTTTGCAGTGTCTTCACAGAAATTTACATCTTTTGCAGTGTCTTCACAGAAATTTACATCTTTTGCAGTGTCTTCACAGAAATTTATATCTTCTTTTTCTTCATGCGCTGTAGCAAGCGAGACACCTACAACTAATAAAAGCAATGTAGGTAGAACATATATTATTTTTTTATTCATTTTGCCCATATGATTACCCCAAACTAGTTTGATTGGCGCAATTTATTGTAATCGCAGTCTCGTTATCGAATAATTATGTTTCCCGTTTTGAAACAAGTCTGCCAGAGAACATACTTACAAAAAGCAGTTTAAATTGCACCTGTTAGGGTATCAGTATCAATTGTATATAATGCCAATAGAAAAATAGATTAGTATATATTTTCAGTATATGTGCTTCTAGATAGTCCATATCTACATATTAATTATAAAATTTGAAATTATTTATTAATTTAATAATCATATGCTAATGAAAGAGTAATAGAAAAATAAGTTAGTAAATATATTTAATATATTTGATTCTATATAGCCCGTATCTACAATTCCTATGAAAAACTTCTGTCATATTGAAACGGGATTGCTATATTCACCCCCTTGCATCCATCTTTTTGATTATATACCCGGCGTTAACGAGTGTATCGATCATATACTGTTCAGTCAGCTGAATCGGCGATTGAGGTTTAATTCTATCGATTTTTCACTCAACTGCATAAGTCCTAATCATAATTGCATTTTTATATATGCCATAATATAATATCTTGGTGAATTAGAGGAAAATTGAAGCAATCGATAAAATATCTTTGAGTTGACGAAAAAAACATAAAATGTGAACGGTTAATAAAAAACCAAAGGATAGGAAATTTATGGAAGGTTCAATCTTTGTTGCTCCTTTAGCAAGCATTATAGGCCTGACCTTCACTGCTTTTTTCGCAAATAATGTCCTCAAAGAAGATGTTGGAAATAAATGAATGCAGGAAATTGCCAGTGCAATTCATGAAGGGCTATGGCTTATTTAAACCGCCAGTACAAAACGATCGTTGTGGTTTCGATCATTCTTGCGTTTTTAATTCTCTTTTTGCTTGATAATGGCCTGAAAATTGCAACAGGTTTTTTGGTATGGGTTATTAGTTCTGGTCTTGCCGGATATATAGGAATGAATGTCTCAATTAGAGCAAATATCCGGACTGCTCATGCTGCCTCAATCGGGCTTGAAAGAGCATTGTCTGTCGCCTTTCGCCTTTCGAGGGGGGCTGTTACAGGACTTGCTGTGGTAGGGCTCGCACTGCTTGGAATAAGCGGGTTTTATATCCTCTATGTAAATGAACATTGCTTGTAACAAATAGGACTTACACGGTTGCCTGCAAAGCAGACAACTTTTTAATTCCTTCAATTTTTATACTACAGGATGTACTGGGTTTTTTATAAACTGATTAGCAGCATTTCTTATAATGTTCCACTTTGTTTCAAACCATGAAATACCTGTTCTTATTCTGTGTATTTCAAACCTTAGAAATGCTCTTATTGCCATCATTATATGTGCTCTCTGCACATCATTTTTTCTTGCCTGACACCGCTCTACTCTACAGAATTGTTTGATTCCCCTATGATACTCTTCAATTTTCCAGGCTTTCTTTGCTAGCTTTTTCCTCTCTTCGTCTTTCATATCCAGTACATCTGTAGCCCAGTATTGCGTGTCTCCATCTTTGGAAACTAACCTAAATACCTTAATAAAACCATATTCTCTCAGATGAACCGTCATTCCTTCTGGTGGAATAGTTAACAATTCGATTGCTACATTGCCAGTGTTATCAGGGTTAACTAATCGGTTCTTCTTTAACCTTGTTAGCCAGTGCCATCCTTTTTTCCTGATTGCCTTTAGATTCTTTATGCTCGAATACTATGTATCGAACAAAACAAATTCTGGAGAAAAACTACGTTCTTTTGCCTTATTCAGCATATCAAGGAAATAATCATTTTTCGTTTTTCCATCTGTATCTATATCGTAGATTCTAAAGTCAACTGGAATTATGGCTTCATTATTAGTCCAGACAACGGTTTCAAGATTGATCCCATTTACAATTTGATGATGTTTACCACTCCACTGCCTGTAAACAAGATCCATATGTTTGGAGTAAGGTTTATCGAGAGTAGTATCATCGATAATAAGCAATTCTATTTCTGGAGTGACAAGATTTTTTACTTCTCCTCATAATGATTCAGTATCAGAAGGTTGCCTCCGAAGGAGACGAGTAAAAGAGTCATGAGCTGGACTATTGGAGTCTAAAAAATTGCACTTGGAAGCTTCTGTGCAGCTAAAAACTCGAGAAGAAGCAACGAGAAAGTTGATGTTATCAAATTCAGTACATTTAGCAGGATTTATTTCGTTCAACTCAAAGATTTTTTTCCCTAAATATAAGGATAATATTATACAAATAATCATATTTTAAGGTAACTTGCAGAAAAATGATTCAACCTCATAAGTCTTAACAAAGATCAGAAGAAATTTTACTCATGCAATTATATATTGGCGGTAACTATTAATTAATATGATAAATAGCCAACTAATAGAAGTATTAGACTAATTATATAATATGAATTATAATTAATATTATATACTAACCTATGATTTACAAAATTGAACTGAAAACTAATTTTAAGAAACGTTAAACGATCTAATATTTCTGGGTAAGAATAACTAAACGGGATAAACATTAGAAGCACTAGGCGATAATAAATACGTCGATGGGTTTCTATCTAGACAACCCGAGAATAAAAACGAAACTTCCTGTATCTTTGGTGCTACTGGAGCCAGCCGTTTAAATAGCCATAAAAAAGCTGGCAAAGCTATGTGGAAATAATATCTTGAAAACATCAGTCACGTATAATGAACGATCGGCGTTTTCAGAAGGGTATTATCGAGAGGACAAAAATGTGGTCATTGTAATATTCTTTTATATCAAATAATTAATATAATGTATAATTTATAAATACCAGAGGTTGCAAGAAAACATAAAGAGGTCTCAAGATGGGTCTGTTCAGCACCAAATGTAAATACTCTTTAAAGTGTGAAGGATATCGAGACAATTCTTATACATGTACAAAACAGTTAGATAAGAGCTATTGTGGAATTTATAAACTGTTTGTTCGAAATACAATTCAAGTGTACACAACAAGTGCAAATGTTCACAACAGTGCATTAAAAGAACCCACATTAAACACGAAGTATTGAGAAAAAAGAGTATCCCGATTAGCGAAGATGCTCAAGGGTCTGGGCAGGCTTCGAGATCTCATAGTTTCTATCTACTTCTTTAGATTATTTTCTACTGGCTTATAACAAACCAGTGTATTTAAATCACTATTTTCCTCTAGTTTTCAGGTCTATCTCTAGTGTTAAAGTGATTGTGTCTAATGGAGATGTAAATCTGGTTGTAGGGTTCGGTTTTGGCGCCAGCCTGATCAACCTTTTTGCCAGAGTCGGTGGGGGAATATTCACTAAAGCTGTGATGTTGGAGCCGATCTTGTAGGCAAGATCGAAGCCGGAATCCCTGAAGACGATCCAATAAATGCATTGTTATTGCTGATAACGTGGTAGATAATGTTGGAGACTGTGCAGTGTGGAAGCATCATTAACACTTACGAAATGAATACAGATCGAATCAATGTAAAAATGAATGAATGAATGAATGAATGAATGAATGTAGAAATGGAATGAAGGTAAGAAATAAAGAAAATATAGGTTTTTCTCAAAAACTTAAGTAAAGAAAAGCAAGCGAATCTAATTAGTAAGTAGAAGATTGTGAGCGGGTTGGGGAGTGGGGGGTCATATGGGGAGTGGGGGGTATGGTATGTGAAAAAAAGTTTCCCGCTCACATCTTACAATTACCCTTATTCATACTAATTATATAAATAATTTTGCATTCTGTTCTGTTTATTATAATAAAAATATGATACTCAGAGGCTGCGCAGATTTTAATTTTTAGATATGTATTTTATACAACTGTACAACGGGCTAAAATCCTGTAAATGAATCCCAAATTTGTAATTATTTAGGGGAATTTTATTCGGGGATTTTTAGGTCCGGTGAAGTAAACTTTATTAATTTCAATGACGAGAAATTATATACCGGATTATTTGTTCTTAGTGCTATGAACCCTGACAGGCTTTTGATTTATGGGTCAGCTTTTGCGATTATGGGGCTTTCTAACGCCGTCATTCCCATTCTTCCAGAGCTCGCGAGCCTGTATAAAACTGACATTGGAGGATTCGCCTCAAGTTTGCTTTTTTCAGCCTATTTTCTGGGAGCCCTTGTTACAATGCTTCCTTTTGGGATATTGGCCGATAGGTTCGGAAATATAAGGTTTATAGGGTTTGGCCTTCTTCTGACAGCAATTTCAGGACTAACTATCCTGTTTTCTGGAAATCTCTGGATCCTTTTGACATCAAGGTTTATAGAAGGTTCTGCCTGCGGAGCTTTTTTCCCTGCTGCTTTTGCTGTACTCTCAAAATCAAAGGATCCACGGCGATATATAGGAGAATTTGCTTTTCTCTTCAATGCCGGGTTGGCAGCAGGAGCTCTTCTTTCAGGTTTGCTGGCGGACACATATCTCAGAGGTGCAATTTTTATTTTTACATTTATGACGTTTCTTTTGACCATATTCCTTTTTCTCAGGCACAGGAAACTGTTTCATCCTTCGAATATAGAAAAGTCAGATGTATTGCCGGGTTCCCTTGGGAATCTCTTCAAAGCCTCTTACAGAGAGATTACAGAACTCCTTAGCTGCAGCAAGTCCGGGATCTGGCTCAGTTCTTTCCTTCTCAATGGAGCCATCGGAGTTCTCATAGCCTATTATCCGGATTATAGCCTGGAAACTCTAACAAAAACCCAGTTGGGGGGTTCAATAGCCAGTCTTTACGTCTGTGCCATGATTGCCTCTTTACTTGCTGGATATTTCAGAATCAAGGAAATAACCATAATCCGTATTGGAATAATATTTTCAGCTCTTGGAGCTCTTTTTACCATTAAGTGCCCATTTCTTGGGTTCTCAAGCCTTGGCGGTGGGTCAGGGCTTGCAACTGTAGGTTATGCTCTGGCTGTTTCCAGAATTAACGCAGATAGGGGGCTTGTAATGGGGCTTTTTAACACAACTATCTATGCGGGGCTTTTTCTTGCTCCCATTATTGCAGGGATTCTTACAGGTTTTCTGAGTTTAGAAAACTTATTCATAGCAAACGGCTGTATTCTTGCAGTAGCCCTTTTACTGAAAGATTGAAATCGTGGTACTCAGGCAGGCAAAGATTCATTTAGGCTTTATATCAAAAGTTCCCTTTCAACTGATAGCACAAGAATTTTATTCCGGAGAATTTTCTGATTTTCAGGAATAACTTTATGAAACCAGATACAGGCAGAAAAGGGTGAGAACAGAAAAGGGTGAGAACAGAAAACCAGTAGGTGCAAGTCCAAAATAGACCCAGAAAACAGAGACTGTTGAAATGAAGCATAGATTTTAAAAGTATAAGGCTAAGTCATAAACCGAATAACCCATGAACTTTAAAAAGCTCATAATCTACTCTTCAGTTTTTTCTATCCAGGGACTTTCCAATGCAGCGATTCCTGTTCTTCCAGAACTTGCAGGAAAAGGCAGTGGTAACTCTATCGCTTCAAACCTTTTATTTTCCGGATATTTTGTAGGGGCCCTTCTAGCCCTTGTGCCTTTCGGGATTTTGGCAGATCGGATAGGAAACTTAAAGGTGATAGTATTTGGTGTGCTGCTGACTGCCCTTTCGGGCTTAGTGATCTTATTTTCTGATAGCCTGTGGGTCCTCGGAATTGCCAGGTTTCTGGAAGGCATAGGCTGCGGGGCTTTTTTCCCTGCTGCTTTCTCCATGATTTCGAAATGGAAGGACAGTCAGCGCAGTCTTGGGGAGTTTAATTTCCTGCTAAATGCCGGACTGGCTGCAGGTGTTTTTCTCTCTGGAATGCTTGCTGAGTTAGGAATAAAAACCGCAATAGAAATCTTTACCCTTCTGGCAATTCTTTCCTGCCTTTTCTTCCTGTCTGAAGCAGAAGAGTTTTTGTCTTCAGGTAGAAAAGAAAAAAGGTTCGGCCTCAGGAACAGTAACTATTCTGTGGAAAGTCAGCAGGAAACTTCTTTGTTTTTCGAACTTGGAAATTATCTGAAGAAATCCCGGGAAACTATCTTAAAAGGTAGTTTTATGAAGATCTGGGGAGTTTCAGTTCTTCTCTATGGGGCTACAGGCGTTTTAACTGCAAACTATCCGGATTACAGTGCTGGTTTCCTTACAAAACCTGAACTGGGACTGGCAATTTCGGCTTCGTATCTGGCAGCAATGCTAAGCTCCCTGATCGCAGGCAGAATAAAAGTAAGTTCTAAAATCATAGTAAAGATAGGAATAATTCTTGCGTCAGCAGGTATTCTGTTCTCCTTTAAATTGCCTATACTTGCCTTTTCTCTCATTGGGGCAGGAGGGGGAATCGCAGTTGTAGGGCTTATTATAGCCACCTCAAATATTAATTCCAGTGGCTTTGCAATGGGATTCTTCAATACCGGAATTTATGCAGGTCTCGGGCTGGGTCCGGTTTTTGGAAGTTTCTTTCTGGAACCTTTCGGCTATGAGATGGTATTTTTAGGGAGTGCTCTGCTGCTTCTTACAACGTTTTTTGTAAAGATTGAGTAAAAACCGCAATAGGATGTGAAAAATCCTTTTCAGAGGCCCTTGAGCTTCACATAAGTTTTAAAAGGCACAAAACCCCTATGCTATAAAGAATCGTAAGATTTAAAGTCAGGTGGTTAATTGAAAGTAAAGTCAAGAGTTCAACTGAGGAAAAATGCAAAGAACAAGATGTTAAAAGATCTTATATCCACCTTCGGAGAAAAGATGGCAGGGCTAGAAAACAAAGTTCTGGAAAAAATCACCCTGGATGAATATTCTATTATCCTTGTGGATGGCAAGCCTTTACTCTTCGAGATAGAAGGACAGCTTTTTCCTACAGTCCGAGGAGCTCTTGAGATGGAACTCAAAAACCGCATTGTAACTATTGATAAAGGAGCTATTCGTTTTGTTTCAAATGGAGCGGATATCATGGCTCCTGGCATCGTGGATGCTGACTCCGAAATAGAAGAAGGGGACTTCGTAATCATCGTGGAAGAGACCTATCGAAAACCTCTTGCAATTGGAAAAGCCCTTATGAAAGGTCCACAGATGGTCGAAGCTGATTCAGGTAAAGCTATAAAATCGATAACCTATGTAGGGGATAAACTGTGGAATATGGAATTTTGAATTCATTTTAAATGGGATAGATTTACTCTAAACGAAACCAATTGGCAGGGAATTGGAAATTCCCTGATACTGAGAGAAAATCGAGATCAGCTTTATATAGCAAAATTAATTAATAACGATCCCATTATAGACAAAAACTATCAAATTTAAAAAAATACAAAAGGCGTGCATAATGGCAAAACTTTTTGACAAGATCCTTGGCGGCAATGTAAAGAATACAACCAGTGCCGACGATTACACCGAAATTGACCTCAGCAAATATGAGGAGGTCCTCGAAGAAGAGCCTGCAGAAACTTATGTAAAGATCGCGGAAGTCTCAAATATCAGCCAGATATCAATGCTCAAACAGGAGATTTACAATGGGAATATCCTGATGATAGATATCTCAAGCATTAGGGGCGATGATCTGCTGAGGGACAGAGTTTTAAAAGAGCTGAAAGACGTTGTTGTGGATGTCCGCGGGGATATTGCAGGTGTTAAAGGAAACACCGTTATTGTAACTCCCACAGGCATTAAAATCGACAGATCCAAAATAACTGGTGGAAAATATTGAAACACAATTTTTTTAAGCAAGAAAGTTTTGAGACAAGGATTTGCTGTCCGCTATGTAATAACGACCTGGTAATGAGCTGGCAGAGAGATAATATCCCCTATTTCGGAGATATTATGTATATTAGTGCACAATGCCAATGCACTTTTCGTTTTGCAGACACTATGCTTCTCTCCAGCAAGGAACCCATGCGTTATGAAATGTCTGTTGAGACTCCAGAAGATCTGAATACAAGGGTCATTCGTTCAACCTCAGGGACAATTCGCATCCCGGAAATGGGGATTGTTGTCGAGCCTGGTACGGTTTCGGAATCCTATATAACAAACATCGAAGGCGTACTGCAGCGGGTTCAGAATGTGCTTATGACCGCAAGCAGATGGGTACAGGAAGATGAAGAAAAATTTGCTAGAAGCCGTGAACTTCTGTGCATGCTCGAAGAAGTACTCGAAGGCAAGAAAAAGATTACAGTGATCATTGAAGATCCCCTGGGAAACAGTGCAATTATTTCGAAAAAAACTATTGCTACTAAACTCTCAAAAGAAGAAGCTGAGATGCTAAATACAGGTATGGTTGTTTTCGATGTTGACAAATCTGAACTTTCACATGATGTTTCGGATAATGTCCAGCCCCTTGGAAAAGATTAACTCTTTTTTTCTATTTTTCAGAACCTTAATAAAAATTTTGAGAGTTAGTTCCCATACAGTTATTAACTTTTATTCCAATAAAGGCACGCATATTATGGATTATCCAGGCAATTTCCTGTTCAGATATTACAAACCTTAAAATATAACAGTCCTAGATACCCTTTTGTTGAATTTTCTGAACCGGACGGGGCTGTAGGTGGCACTTTTATCTGTCTGGAGGCAGGGTTATGTCAGCCTAGATGCCTGTTTTCCAGCTAAGGAGATGTGATTGATTACAGACTTGCTCCTGGAATTCACGCGTGCCTCTCAGAATATGATCATTTAAGAATTAATTCAGATTGCGAAATACAATTGCGATAATACAATACGGTGAAGGTATGGCAGAAAGCGAAAAAGAAGCATCACTTCCTCCAAAAGAGGAATTCAGCAACTGGTATAACGAACTTCTGTGGATGGCAGAAATAATGGATGTCCGCTATCCTGTAAAAGGACTCTACGTCTGGTACCCCTTCGGCTTTGCCATCCGGAGGAATGCCTATAATATTATAAGAGAAATCCTTGACAATAGCGGACACGAGGAAGCTCTCTTCCCTCTTCTTATTCCCGAAAACGAATTCATGAAAGAAGCCGAACATATTAAAGGCTTTGAGGACGAGGTATACTGGGTGACCCATGGAGGAAAAGACCCTCTTGATATCCCACTGGCTCTTCGTCCGACCAGTGAGACTGCCATTTACCCCATGTACAAAATATGGGTCAGATCCCATGCAGATTTCCCTATAAAGATCTATCAGATAGTCAATACTTTCCGTTACGAAACGAAACATACCCGCCCTCTAATAAGACTCAGGGAGATTACTTCTTTTAAAGAAGCTCATACAGTGCATGCCACATGGGAAGATGCAGAGGCTCAGGTAAAGGAAGCTATTAAGCTATATACTGAAATCTATCGCAGGCTGGGAGTTCCAGTGCTCCGCTCAAGGAGACCTGACTGGGATAAGTTCCCGGGTGCAGACTATACGGACGCTCTTGATGCCGTTATGCCTGATGGGAAGACTCTCCAGATAGGTACAGTGCATCATCTTGGCGACAATTTTGCAAAGACATTTGATATTAAATACGAGGCTCCCGATGGGGAACAGCGCTATGCCCATCAGACCTGCTATGGGATTTCAGAAAGGAGCATTGCAGCTACAATCTCCATTCACGGAGACGACAAAGGGCTGGTTTTGCCTCCGGAGATCGCACCTGTACAGGTTGTCATTATCCCTATCATCTTCAAGAAAGGAGCAGAGGAAGTGCTTGCAGCCTGTAAGGACGTTCAGGCACGGCTGAAAAAAGCAGGAATGAGGGTCGAAATCGATGCAAGTGATCTTCGCCCGGGAGCAAAATACTACAAATGGGAAATGAAAGGCGTACCCTTAAGGCTGGAAATTGGGCCCAGGGATCTGCAAAATAATGTCGCTGTGGCTGTCAGAAGGGATACCGGCGATAAAGAACAGATACCGCTTCCAGAGATCGAAACCAGCGTGCGTTTAAGGTTCGAGGCAATCCAGGAAAGCCTCTACGGAAGAGCTAAAGAATGGCTCGAGAGCCGCATTTTTGACTGTACTGACCTGGAAGAAGTAAAGGATAAAATCCAGGAAGGAGTTGCAACAATTCCCTGGTGCGGCAAGAAAAAGTGCGGACTTGCTATGGAAGATCACATAGGTGCAGGAATTCTTGGAATTCCTTTAGAGCAGAAAACGGACAGAAAAGAAAAGTGCCCTGTTTGCGGAGGAGAAACTGAAATCCGCGTGTATGTAGCAAGGACATATTAATTCGCAAAAAAGTTATTTTTCGATTGCAGGAAGGAAAGTCACACTGATGTGGACTTATTCCCTGCCTTAATAATTGGCTTTAAGGAATTAGGGGCCACATACGCTCTGAAATTGGGGACGTAAACAGAATACAATCCCATTTTTTCTTTTCTCTTTTTCCTCTCTCTTTTCTTCTTTTTTCTTCTTTCTCCTTTCTCTTTTCTTCTTCTTTCTTCTTTTCTTCTCTCTTCTTTTCTTCTTTCTCCTTTCTCTTTTCTTCTTTCTCCTTTCTCTTTTCTTCTTTCTCCTTTTTCTTTTCTTCTTTCTCCTTTTTCTTTTCTTCTTTCTCCTTTCTCTTTTCTTCTTTCTCCTTTCTCTTTTCTTCTTTCTCCTTTTTCTTTTCTTCTTTCTCCTTTTTCTTTTCTTCTTTCTCCTTTTTCTTTTCTTCTTTCTCCTTTTTCTTTTCTCTTTCTGCCTTGATCAGGTTATAATGTCATTCTTATTATCCTATTGTTATCTCAAAACAAAGTCGTCGGGCAAGTTCTTGCTTTAGTGACTTGCTCAATTGATTTTTAATTAAATCCGAATCGAAATTCATTCTCTGATCCTGAAACTGAAGTGAAATAAAGTAAAGTTAAGTTGATTAAAAACAAATTATATTTGTTTATGGATAAATATTAAATACTAAGTTGAAGAATTTTCATTAGATTTCGGGAAGAGTTACGCCAATTTATTTAGTATGAGTAATGCTGAAGGAATATTAATCATCGGAAAATTAGTCATCTGTACAAATACAATCCCGGAATAACAGCTACTTGAAGTTAATTCTCACTTTATTCCTATAGGAGATAAGATATGGCCTGGATCGAGCCGGAAGTTCCCAAAAAACCCAAAAAACCTATGTTTTTGTGCGTGCTTTCCAATACTAAGACTTCACATATCCCGAAGCTTTCAGCCGCAGGAAAGACGGCTGAACTTACGGACTATACGCCTGCAGGAGACGCAGAACTCATGGAAACAGGAGATATAATAAGTGTACCAGTGCTGCCCATGACTCCTCCTTATGATACTCCTACTCCTGCAATTATGACCCGTTCGGCACTGAGACTTACAGATGCTCCTTATCATTTTGTTAACTCTGGCCTTATTGTAACTCCCGATGTTCCATTCATCGATTTGAAAGCAAAACCAGGAGAAGATATTCGGGGACCTGTCGCAGTAAGGGATGTAGAAGGAGTGTATGAGAGAGCAAAACTCCTGGCAAAAAGACTTCGTAATCAAGTAGACCATGTAATTATCGGGGAAAGCATTCCTGGGGGAACAACAACGGCAATGGGAGTCCTAATGGCTCTAGGCTATAATGGAAATGTCAGCAGTAGCGCAGACGAAAACCCACTTGATCTTAAAAGAAGAGTTGTTGAAGAAGGCATGAGAGCTTCAGGTCTGACCTTTGGCTGCCTGAAAGACGATCCTATGAAAGCTATTGCTTGCATGGGAGACCCTATGATGCCTGCTGTTGTAGGTCTTGTGGCAGGCTTCCAGGATACGGAAATCAGTGTTGTCCTTGCTGGTGGAACTCAAATGGCAGCAGTTTATGCCCTTATCAAACATCTGGGCTTAAACACTGAAAAGTTGACAATTGCTACTACGCGTTACGTGGTAGAAGATGAATCCGCAAACTTTCTCGAACTTACTCGGACCCTTGGTGTGTCTGTGGTTTACATTGCAGATCCGGGCTTTGGGAAGTCTTCGCTTAAAGGACTTCACAGGTACGAGACAGGTACCATTAAGGAAGGTGCAGGTGCTGGTGGTGCCATGTACCTTGCAGGTCTATATGGAATTTCCCAGGATGATTTCAGAACCGAGGTAGAAAGTGTCTGCAAATTACTCAAAGCCGGACACTAAATAAAAAAATTAATTTTGGTTGCTTCTTGCGGGAAATAGTAATACTTTTCAAAACTTGCTCTTTTTTCTTTCTTTTTATTTATTTTCCTTTTTTATTATCTTTTTAATGTATTTATATACTCAAATAGGGAAATGAAATATTATATGAGAAAATAATTTATTAACCTTAAGAAAACAAACAGGCTTAACCGATTAAAAGTTAAATAGTAAGATATAAGGACAAAAAGATGAATTAAGAGCCTTAAAGGCTCTTTTACACAATGTTTCACAGTTAAATTATTTTCCAGGTCAGGTTTCTACCAAAGCTTTCTCGGCATCTTTGAAATAATTTAAGATCCGTAAACAGAAGACACATTCTTGACAGATGTTAGTTCCTGGGAATTGAGTAAGTTAATGCCCTCTGAAAAAAATGCTTCAGAACTCATACATCCGCAACTTCGACAGTAGTAGAAGGTATTTGAGCCTAGAACCTGGCGTTTTAGCTTGCTATTACATACACTACAAAATATAGAAAGACTAGCTTTCCCCATGCAGACTCCTCATCCGTAAATCATTATTGAGTCGAGCCTTGCTGTACCTACCTTTGTCCAATACTTGCATATGAGACAGTATTGGGTCTTGCCGTCTGAACTTACTTTCAGTTTAGCATGGCATTTTGGACATATTTTCAGACTTTTCATTAATAAACCCCCTAAATACTGAAATTAATTAGCTCTCCGAACAGGGCCTGAATAAAGGTGTTTTAAGCTAAACTGAACAACATTGCTTAAAAATTATACCTGTCCGCCCTCGCTGCATCAATCTACAACAAGCTAATCAAATATATTATTCCTGAAGGAATATAAATTTTAGCTTCAAAACAATTATTTTTATATTTGATTAAGAGGCAAAAGGATGTCACTTATGGAATTACTATATAAATATATTAGAAATAAATCAAATAATGATACAGATTTACATATTAAATTATAATTTTATGAATATTAAATTTGACGGAAATCCTATAAAACATTAGTCGAATATACGATTTAAACTGAAATAAATCTAAAATTGAAATACTTGTTGAGTAAGCTCTAAACAGGGGGAATGGATTGGAGATAAGGTTGCTTCAAAAACCGTCTTAAGCGAAATATATAAATAAGATTATCGCTTTAGAAATGTTCGCGACAGGGTGGGCAAAAAAGGTACACCCGATAACAAAGCCGCTTTAACTCAGTTGGTAGAGTGTCTGGCTGTTAACCAGAATGTCGTAGGTTCGAGCCCTGCAAGCGGCGTAAGATTTTTGCATATTTTTCAGATTTTTGTCCAGGAAAATAGAAACACATGCAAAAACTTTATAATCAAAGCCTTCCTAACAATACTTCATCACTATAAAAACAATAAGGGCCTGTAGCTCAGTCAGGTTAGAGCGCTCGGCTCATAACCGAGCGGTCACCGGTTCAAATCCGGTCAGGCCCATAACCTTTATATCTTAATAATCTCTTGTATAGGAAGATTTGAGGGTGCCAATAGAGTAACCCTCTGTCAGAAAGCCGCTTTAACTCAGTTGGTAGAGTGTCTGGCTGTTAACCAGAATGTCGTAGGTTCGAGCCCTGCAAGCGGCGTAAGAATTCTTACGTTTTTTATCTAATTTACTGTCTTAATTGATTGTTTTGCTTCCTTTTAAGCAGTTTTTTGTTTTGCCTTTTGAGTATTGTTTTGTTTTACCTTTAAGTGATTGTTCTGTTTTACTTTTTGAGTGGTTATTTTTTTGCCTATTGAGCAGTTATTCTGTTTCCGTTCCTTTGATATGAAGTTTTAAGTTTATACTTATTACTTTAACTTGCCAATTGATTAGGTTTTTAAATTCTCGGGACATACTAGTTTTTAACCGAATAGATTTTTATAACCATGGCGGGGAGTTAAAAGTTTCAATGTATTATTAACCAATTTAATTCGTGAGCAGACCATCTATACTCAATATAAAATTAAAAGTACAAAATTATAAAGGCAGTAAAAACAATCAATAAATGTAAAAATGTAAGAAAGATTAATAAGTGTAAGAAAGATTAATAAATAATAGATAGGTAAGATTTCAAAATATTACTATTTATACTACTAACTTTCATTGAATAAAATTGAGGTTTATACACATGGTTTCAATTAATAAAGAGGACGTAATAGTACCTTTAGATGTTCCAAAGGCAATGCGTGAAACATATATAAAAAATTTTATAGAAGTGACAAGGGGAACTGGCAGACTCATGTTGTTTGCAGGCGATCAGAAAGTAGAACATTTAAACGATGATTTTTATGGGGTCGGAGTGCCTGAAGATGATGCTGATCCAGAACACCTTTTTAAAATTGCGTCCAAGGCAAAAATAGGAGTTTTTGCATCTCAGCTCGGGTTGATCGCACGCTATGGTATGGATTACAAAAACGTGCCCTATCTAGTTAAAGTAAACTCAAAAACCAATCTTGTAGAAACTTCTCAGGCTGATCCTTTTAGCAATCTCTGGTATGATATGGATCAGGTAGTTCAGTTTAAGGAAAACAGCGGGCTCAATATCCTTGGAGTGGGTTATACCATTTACCTTGGCAGTGAGTTCGAAGCTGAGATGCTTGTGCAGGCAGCCCAGGTAATTTACGATGCCCACCAACACGGGATGCTTTCAGTGCTCTGGATTTACCCTCGCGGTACAGCTGTAAAAGATGAAAAAGACCCGCACCTTATTGCAGGGGCAACAGGAGTAGGAGCTTGCCTTGGTACTGACTTTGTAAAGGTGAATTACCCCAAAAAGGAAGGAGCAAAATCTGCGGAAGTTTTTAAGGAAGCTATCAAAGCAGCCGGACGTACCAGAGTCGTTTGTGCCGGCGGCTCAAGTGATGAATGTGAGTCTTTCTTGAAAAAGCTCTATGAGCAGATCCATATTTCCGGAGCTATGGGTAATGCAACTGGGAGAAATATCCATCAAAGACCCCTTGATGAAGCAATTCGCATGTGTAATGCTGTCTATGCCATAACTGTTGAAGACGCAAGCGTTGAAGAGGCCCTAAAGATTTATAAGGGTAAATAAGAAGGACTGCAGAATTATGTAAATTGCATAAACTGGAGTGAATTTGCTGACGAATAAAACGAATTGCCGGACTCTTAAATGAATGAAAGCGGCAATTTAGATAGTTCCAAAACGGCATTAATTTAAAATAAAATATTGAAGGCCGTGTAACTATGCAAATCCCGGACCATAAGACAAAGATCGTCTGCACGATAGGCCCTGCTTCTTCTTCTGAGGAAGTGATAAGGAAACTTGTGCTTACAGGCATGAATGTGGCAAGGATTAACTTTTCCCATGGGGACCTGGAAAGCCATAAGGAAGTAATCCGAAGAGTCCGCAAGGTTGCAGAAGAGCTTGATAGAATAGTTGCAATTCTTGCTGATTTACCTGGCCCGAAAATCCGTATAGGTAAACTGGAAAAAGAACCGATAATGCTTCATAAAGGGAATCTTGTGACCCTCACGATTGACGAATTTCCCGGAAATTCGGAGCGTATTCCCGTAAACTATAAACAGCTCACGGAAAGCGTAGTTCCTGGAAGCCTTATTTACTTAAGTGACGGGTTTATCCAGCTCCGCTGCCTGGGGGTATCGGAAAAAGACGTGAAATGTGAGGTTATTATTGGCGGAGAGCTTTATTCCCATAAAGGGCTAAACCTTCCAGGAGCAAAGATTTTCCTTGACCCTGTGACGGAAAAGGATTTAAAAATTGTTGAATTCGCGCTGAATGAGGAAATTGACACTTTCAGTATTTCATTTATAGAAAATGCTGAGGATATCCGTAAAGTCCGAAGTTTCGCTGCAGCTAGAGGAAAGTCTGTAAACATAGTTGCTAAAATCGAGCGTAGACAGGCTGTCGACAATATAGGGGAAATTCTCACGGAGGCAGATGCTCTAATGGTTGCTAGAGGGGACCTTGGGGTAGAAATTCCTATCCAGGAAGTTCCTTCAATCCAGAAAGAACTTATTCAGAATTCAAAACTCCTTGGAATTCCTGTAATTACAGCCACTCAGATGCTAGCTTCTATGACTGATAACATAAGACCTACTCGCGCAGAGGCGACAGATGTTGCCAACGCGATTCTTGATGGGACGGACGCTGTTATGCTTTCGGAAGAGACAGCTGTTGGGAATTATCCTGTCGAAGCCGTTGAGATGATGGCAAAAATTGCAAAGACTACCGAAGAATGGCGCTCTCGGACAAAATGGGGGCTTGATACAATGCTGAAGGGTATCATGATGAGGGAAATGTCAGTAGACGAGGTAATAACCCTCCAGGTTCATGAAGCCCTGCAGAGACTGCCAATTGCAGCCGTACTGACTCCTACAAGAAGTGGGGCAACTCCTCGCAGGATTTCACGCTTCAAACCCGAAACCTGGATCCTTGCTTTCAGTCGTTTCCCAAAAACCTGCAGTTTCCTTTCCCTATCTTATGGTGTTTATCCAATCTATGTAAAAGAAGTAGTCGAAAATTGGGAAGTAGAAACCACGAACAGAGCTAAACAATTGGGATTTGCACACAGTGGAGATTTCGTAGTTTTTACCCAGGGTCCTTCTTCAGGAAAACCCGGAGCCACAAATATGCTTAAGATTCTTACCCTCGATTGAGCTTACAGGTGCCTCGATCGAGCTTACAGGTACCTCGATCGAGCTTACAGGTACCTCGATTGAGCTTACAGGCACCTCGATTGGGCTTACAGGTAAGCTGAATAATTTATATATAAGAGACTCCGATTAAAACCATATCTTTGTTTGATATGTATTTTCAATAGAGGGAAAAGTAGTAGAAGACTTTCCCACGCCAATACATTTAGATATCAAATACATTTTCTCTACTGTCAGAAAAATCCATCTTATGTAATGAGGTTTCATTGATGAAAAAAAAGGAACCAGCAAATAAAAATCAGAAATATTTGGCTATTCTTTTGGCTGTAACAATGTTTTTGTCAGCCTTTTTGATACTTTTTACGGGTAGCTCAAAAGTGGATAGTGAAGATAATATTTCCACTCCCACAGCTGAGAATAATAGTTCTACAATCTCCTTTTCCAAGATCCCGGGCAAGCAGGTACACCATCAATTCAATTCTATTGCCGATGGTTTAAACATGTCCCCTGAAGGGGTGACTGGTGCTGTGTATGTAGACCTGAAGAAAGCAGAAGGAACACCAATGGAGCAAATGGTTGGAAATCCAAAGACTATGAGATTCTTCTATGGTGCCGATGTTACGAAACTATACCGTGCAAATTACCCTGACGGTAGAGAGTTTGAATTGCATTCGGTTCCAGAACAGAAGATTCTGACTTCTTTTATGCCAGCTCCATATAAAGACTACTACCTGCTTGCAAGGGCAAACAGTACCTACGATATGTGGAACGTAGTCGGAAGCCCTGTACTTTTTGGCCCTCGGGAAACAGTTGAGAGGGTAATTAATGTGCTGGAGAAAAATGAGACATCTACCACTGATTACAACTACATCTTGACCCATGCTGATTCTAAGGATGCAATCTTCCAGAAAGTGGCAATAAAAACTGAAAATATGACGAATCTCCCAGCAGATCAGTATTATACGGATCTTAAAAAGCTGGATAATGGCAGTTATGAGCAGACGTCGATTTTCCTTAACATGAAACCCGATATGGCAAAAAACATGACAGCTCTCCAGGCAAATTCAAGTGAACGCGGAGTAACATACAATGTAACTAAGTCAGGAAATATTACCAAACTGGTAATGGACTCTGACTTTACAAACCTGTTAAATGAATCAGCATTGCTTTCGTAAGCAAGCTGATTTTCAATTTTTAATAGAGCCTATCCCAAAACCCATAACTACGTTCCTAAATCTCTATTTTGAAATAATAAATCGATCTTCAGATTTGGAAATTTGTTCTGAAACTCTACGACACAGAAATAAAATGGTTTTGGAATGAGCTCAATATATTGGTTTTGGGATCGGCTCATATTATATTCTTAAATTATTTATTTTTATAAATTTCTGGGTTCTTGCTTCATTCTGCCATTTTGGTTAACAAGCATAATTAGCTATTTCTACCTGACAGACCAATCTTTTAAGTGGGTGTGATATTTTTGAGTTTTCTGGACAATCTATTCAAGAAAAAAATAGAAGGAAAAACCGCCGAGGAATGGTATGGGCTTGCAGTGTATGAAACTGATCCTGAAAAGAAGATTGAATATTTCGATAAAGTCCTTAAGTTGAAACCCGACTTTGCAGGAGCCTGGAACCTCAGAGGACTCGAATTAGTTATTCTCAAAAGGTATGAGGATGCGATTGCCTCCTTTGACAAAGCTCTTGAGATTCGACACAGTTACCTGGAAGCAAAGTACAATAAAGAGGATGCTGAAACCGAACTAAGGAAGATGAGAGGTGCTGAAGGAACAGCTGATGAGAAAAAAGAGGAGGCACGATTTGGGAAAAGCAAATGTGTAAATTTGAAGCTTGAGATTTCCATTTGTATTCTTCTTTCTTGAAATTTATTAGAAAATCACTGCAATATCCTGATCTTTCTTTCTAATTAATTATTCTAATCTTTTTCCTTCTAATTAAATATCTTAATCCTTCTTTTCTGATTAAATATTCTAATTCTTTTCCTTCTAATTAAATATTCTAAATCTCTCCTTCTAATTAAATATTCTTAATCCTTCCTTTCTGACTATTTTTTTCTCAGATTCATTGCCTGGAGTCCTATTTTCACAGGCCCGGGAAGTTTTCCGCATTGCATGACTTTCATCTGCTCAGGAGAGATAAACTTGAATGCTGCATTCATGAGAGTATCTGATTTCATAATACCATCCATAAGCTGCCTTGCCTGTACAGAAGTCTCAATTGCATTCCCAATCTGAGCTCTCCAGAGTCGATCGTATTCTTCAAGTTGGCATCGCCCTGCAACGAATTCGGCTGCAGTTTCTCCTGCCACTTTTCCGGCGATCATTGCATGGGGGAATCCCACCTCCATTTGTTGCAATAATTTGGCCTGCCGCATCTCCTACAACCAGAGAATCCTCAGTTGCAGTTTTCTCTGGGGCCCCGTTGACTGGAAGAATGCCTGCAATAACGTTCATGAGAATTCTATTTTTCAGTTTCTGGCTGGCGAGAGGGTGATCCCGCATGAAACGATTCAGATACTCTTTTACAGAAACTCTTTTTTCAGCCATTATACTTCGGATTCCTATGCCTACATTGGCTCGGTCTTTGCCTTCGGGAAAAATCCAGGCGTAGCCTCCCGGCACGAAATCGTTTCCGAAATACATCTCAAGTGCATCAGGATCAATATCCACATTCCTTACCTGATACTCCAGAGCCACGGATATCTCCCTTTCTCCTGGCTTAAAAGTGAGACCTTTTGACCTCGCGACCAGGGAGTTGGGACCATCGGCTCCGATTATTGCCTTTGCTTTGATTGTATGTTTTCCAAAAAGTCCTGAAGTTTCTACAGTTGTGCCTTCCACCTTTGTTACGCGGGTTTTGACCATGAGTTCAGCTCCTGCCTTTGCGGCCTGCTCCGCAAGAAACTGGTCATATCTGCGTCTGTCAAGGACAGCACCTTTAACAGCGAATTCTTTCACGTTGCAGTTGGGGGGAATAATGCGCTGGGTTTTTATCTTCTGGAGTATGCAGGAGTCAGGATAGTTTTTCAAAGAATCCGGCAGCTCCGCATTAGGAAGAAGGGCCTGGACTTCTGAGGCATCGGGGAGAAAACCTGCACACTGAATCGGATTTCCAATTTCCTTTTTTTTATCAAGAAGGAGGACGGAGGCTCCATTCCCTGCTGCATACATTGCAGCAGTAGAACCCGCAGGACCTGCGCCCACAACTATGACATCGTAAGAAGCTTTTGGAATCATGAAAGAGTCTTCCTGTTATTTATTTGGCCTCTGCAATTTACTGAGGAATTGTTTATTAATCCTTTCCTATTGTTTAATAAATAAGATTCATTTACAATCCTAACGTTATTTCTTACGCTTACTATCGATAACAACTAAACGCTTGGAAAAACACTGAAAAGCCACATATTAGTGCTTAATTTATTTTTTTGTCAAAAGAGGAAGCTATACAACAGAATAGAAACCACACTGAATAGAAACCACACTGAATAGAAATCATACAATAGAATATATTTTAGATTTTAGGAAACAAATAACGGTTGAAGCTTTTGAAGAGCTTGGGTCTATATTTTTGCATTAAAAGAGGGTTTGTTTTTATAGTTTGTATTCTGGACCGCTAACGAGATCAGTTAACTGTGCTCGAAATAACTTTGAAGTATTTAAGAGGTCTAAAAAGAGAAAAATAGACGAAGGTATATAGTCTTTATCTGCCTTTTTTCTGCCTTTTTTTGTCTTTTCTCTTTCTTTTTTCTATACTGATATTTTTGCTCGTTTTCTTATTTTACTTTTGTTTTCTCCTAAACAGAAATACAGCTAACAGGCCAATTATTCCGCATATTATTTCAAAACAAGGAGTTTTTTTGCTTTCCTTTGCAGGAGTAACTGTGGTGCTCTTCTGCTCAGGCGTCTGTTCGATATTTTCTGTATCTTCATTGTTTTGCTCAGCATGAGTGTTGTTTTGAGTCTGTCTTACAGTTGCATTCCCAGTTGCATTAGTCTTATGAGTTGAGCTGACTGTACTACTGCTGACAATAACGCCACCAGAGCTGCTGTGGCTGCTTCCACCACTGCCCCCATTGCTACTGGAGATAGTTGCCTTCAGTACAGTTATTGGAGCAATTTTTGATGCAGTTCCGTTTGCATTGCTCGCTGTCAGATTAACGGTATAGGTTCCCTGAGTGGTATATGTATAAACAGGGTTTGCCTGGTTTGAGTCAGCTATTCCGTCACTATTGAAGTCCCAGCTTCTTGATGCTGCATTTTCTGAAAGGTCTGTAAACTGAACCGCAAGAGGAGCATTTCCGCTAGTAGTATTGGTGTTGAAGTTTGCTACAGGAAGAGCTTTAGAGTCGTTAGATTCAGAGTTAACTATAATAAGTGGAATATGGATGATTCGCAGGTTTACAGTACTGTTTTCATCATTAAGCTCGTTGCAGCTTACAGTTGCTGTATTCTCAATAAATCCGTCTCCATCCCCATTACTGGCTATATCCTCCTGAGTGACAGTGTAATCACCTGTATATACCCATAATTCTCCTGGATTCAAGACTTCTGGGTCAGTAATGTCCCCGGATGGTCCTGTTAGTGTAACCAGCGGGTCAGTTATTGAAATTCCTGTCAGGTCTACATTGCCTTCATTATTCACTACTATCCTGTATGGTATTATGTCTCCAGGTGAATTGACTATATAGTCTCCGTCCTCATTGGGTCCAATTACTGACTTGAATATACTATAATCAGGGTTACTTTCTATCGGTACATTAACGGTATCATTTTTCGGACCTACCTGATCACAGTTAATACTTGCTATGTTCTCTATGAACCCGTCTCCTACTGTTCCATTACTGTTTATATCTTCCTGAGTAACCGAGTAATTTCCATAATAAGTCCACGTCTCCCCTACTTCCAGGATGTCATCAAAATCCAAAGACTCTATCGGTCCTGCAAGATTAGTAAGGGAATCACTAACAGTTACATTGGTAAGATCGACTATCTCCTTATTTGTCACGTCGACCAGGTAAGCAATTATATCTCCAGCAGCTGTTACATTTCCACCAGGTCCGTTTCAGCAACATCGATGACGGTTTTTTCAATAGAACAGCACAGATCTATCGGTACCTGAATACTATCGTTTTGTTGATCAAGCTGATCACAGTCGACAGTTACATTGTTGATAAATCCGTCTCCATCATTATTGGCTATGTCTTCCCGGGTGATCGTGTAATTTCCGGTATAAGTCCAGGTTTCTCGAACATTTAGAACTGTGTCATTATTTCCAGCGAGATTATCAATCAGGGGATCATTGACAGTTACATTGGTAAGATCCACGTTTCCATCGTTTGTCACATTAACTTGGTAGGTAATTACATCTCCCGCGTTTGTTACATTCCCCAAAGGTCCTTCTCCAGCAACATCAATAACAGTTTTATCAATTGTGCATGACACTGGTCCTGAAGCTGATGCTACTGGCACAAAATGCATCAAAACAAATATGCCGCTTATCACTAAAATAATAAGTGAGAGCATCTGGTGCCTTATGGTTTTGTCCGATTCTGTTATCAAAGCAATCAATAGATTGCTTATGACCGCAATATTTGCTTTACTTTTATTCATCTATTCACCGCCTGTACAAATATCAGCATTTATCGAAACGATAGCATGAGCTAAACAAACACCAATATTCCCCCACTAACTAACGGAGTTTTATATTCCCTTCAAATTCGAGGGAGGATCTCCAACCAGAAAATGATGCAAAAATTGTATTATTCACAGGGTTGATGTAACCTTGAGCTTTATTCTTCATATTTGGCTGTAATTATAAATTTTCAGTCAATTAGGAAATTTATTTCCTATATTATTTGAGGACTATATAAACATTTTAGCCGTAATACTTATCTAATTTAACGGAGCACAACTTAGTAAACATTTAAAATAAGATAGCGGTCCATAAATACTTTTCGATTAACGAAATATAAAAACATGTGAACTCTTATAAGCAACTCTGCTTTTTTGATTCTTTCATTTTCTTATTTCCTTTTTTTCGATTTGCTTTTTTTCTTATTTCCTTTTTTTCTTATTTCCTTTTTTTCTTATTTCTTTTTTTCTTATTCTCTTATTTTTCTTATTCTCTTATTTTTCTTATTCTCTTATTTTTCTTATTCTCTTATTTTTCTTATTCTCTTATTTTTCTTATTCTCTTATTTTTCTTATTCTCTTATTTTTCTTATTCTCTTATTTTTCTTATTCTCTTATTTTTCTTATTCTCTTATTTTTCTTATTCTCTTATTTTTCTTATTCTCTTATTTTTCTTATTCTCTTATTTTTCTTATTCTCTTATTTTTCTTATTCTCTTATTTTTCTTATTCTCTTATTTTTCTTATTCTCTTATTTTTCTTATTCTCTTATTTTTCTTATTCTCTTATTTTTCTTATTCTCTTATTTTTCTTATTCTCTTATTTTTCTTATTCTCTTATTTTTCTTATTCTCTTATTTTTCTTATTCTCTTATTTTTCTTATTCTCTTATTTTTCTTATTCTCTTATTTTTCTTATTCTCTTATTTTTCTTATTCTCTTATTCTCCTATATCCATTAAATTTAATTCTTTAGCTTTCACCCATTTCCTTTATTTGCTCGGTTTTATACGGAAACTGTAATTATTTTTACATCTAAATTGAAATCTCAGTTTCTTTATTTTATATGGTTTAACAATAATTTATTTGCAATAAGATATTGATCTGATCCAAGAAACTGTTAACTATTTAAAGAGAGGGAAATTTATTAAATCGACAAGGATATTACTCTAGAAGTTAACAGTTAATGTAAAAACTATATGGTGAATATATTTACCTAAATTTCTATATTAGGTCGAAATATCTCTTTAAAATACTTTTTTAATTAATACGCATCTTGTGCCTTCTTTATTCACAGCAATAATCTATGTTTCATTATATGTAATGCTGCTTTTTTCGAATCAGTTTGTCTAAAAAAGTCAATGTTGTTGATGAGTGAGTAACAGAAAATTATAAATAATATGAAATGATACAACGGTTACCGGCTTCCGGTAGCTGATGAAACAAACAGGAGTAAGAAACAAGATGAGACAGATAGCAATTTATGGAAAGGGCGGTATCGGAAAATCCACTACCACGCAAAACCTGACTGCAGCCCTGACGACCATGGGAAATAAAATTCTTCTTGTGGGGTGCGACCCGAAAGCAGACTCTACCAGAATGCTGCTCGGAGGCCTGAATCAGAAGACTGTACTTGATACTCTGAGAAATGAGGGGGACGAAGGAGTACACCTAGAGACTGTTGTACAGCCAGGTTTTGGCAACATCAAATGTGTGGAGTCCGGAGGGCCTGAACCAGGAGTGGGATGTGCTGGCAGAGGAATTATTACTGCCATCGGGCTGCTTGAAAACCTGGGTGCATACACCGAAGATCTCGATTATGTATTCTACGATGTGCTTGGGGATGTCGTATGCGGAGGTTTTGCCATGCCAATCCGCGAAGGAAAAGCCAAGGAAATCTACATCGTGGCCAGTGGAGAACTGATGGCCATCTATGCAGCAAACAACATCTGTAAAGGACTTGCCAAGTTTGCCAAAGGTGGAGCTCGCCTGGGAGGTATCATCTGCAACAGCAGGAATGTGGATGGGGAGCGTGAACTCCTTGAGGCTTTCGCGCAGAAACTGGGGAGCCATCTGATCCACTTCGTGCCCAGGGATAATATTGTCCAGAGGGCAGAGATCAACAGAAAGACCGTAATTGATTACGATCCCGAATGCAACCAGGCCAAAGAGTACCTGGCCCTTGCCAACAACGTTCAGAACAACACCAAACTTGTTGTCCCTACTCCGCTTCTCATGGAAGAATTAGAAGCAATGATGGTGGAATTCGGAATGGTTGAGCTGTAATTAGAGATGCAGAGGAGATGAATAAGATGCAAATGATACGCGCAATCATCAGGCCAGGCATGGAGTCAAAAGTTGTCGAGACCCTTGAAAAAGAAGGCTACATTTCCCTCACAAAAATGGAAGTCTTCGGGAGAGGAAAGCAGAAAGGACTACATATCGCAGACATTCACTACGATGAACTGCAGAAGACCATGATTCTGATGGTAGTCGAAGACGAATATAAGGACAAAGTCATACGGGCTATAATGGAATCAGCAAGGACCGGAAAGTATGGGGACGGAAGAATCTTCGTAAACCCAGTCGAAGAAGCCTACACCATAAGGACTGGAAAGCCCGGACTTTAAGCCGGATTTTCGGAGGAGAATCCCATGAAAGAGATTACGGCAATAATCAGGATGAACAAAGTCCAGAAAACTAAGGACGCCCTTCTTGGGTGCGGCTTTCCCTCGTTTACCGTAAGAAGGGTGATGGGCCGCGGAAAGCAAAAAGGGCTCTGCTTTGAGTTTGACCCGCCCTTGCCTGACCCTGAAAAAAACGAAGCTGAGAACTGTATCCGCTTCATTCCGAAAAGGATGTTCACCATCGTAGTGGACGACGCAAGCGTAAACGAAGTGGTCCGTAAAATCATAGAAGTAAACCAGACCGGACATGTAGGAGACGGAAAGATTTTCGTGTCAAACATTAGTGAAGCACTCCGGATCCGGACTGGAGAGAGCGGAGAAGCAACCGTGAATAAGGAGTTGATGTAATGGGAGCAGAAATTGGTTCGGGAATTGAAGACAAACTAAAACTTGTCGATGACATGTTGAAGGTGCTCCCGGAAAAGGCTGCCAGGAACAGGAGGAAACACATTGTTGTCAGGGACTGTTCCACCGAACAGCACATCGAAGCCGATGATAAAGTAATCCCTGGAATCCTCACAAACCGCGGATGTGCCTTCGCGGGTTCGAAAGGTGTGGTCTTCGGGCCGATAAAAGACATGGTTCACCTTGTCCACGGTCCGATAGGCTGTGCCTACTTCACCTGGGGAACCAGGCGAAACCTTGCAAAGGCAGAGGAAGGCGAAGATAACTTTAGCAATTACTGCGTGTGCACGGACATGAAGGAGACTGATATCGTCTTTGGTGGAGAAAAAAAGCTCAAGAAGGCCATTGACGAGGTTGTGAAGATCTTCAAGCCGAAAGCAATCAGCATCTCTGCAACCTGTCCTGTAGGACTTATCGGAGACGACATCGAAGCCGTTGCCAGGGAAGCCGAAAAAGAGTATGGGATCAAGGTCATCCCTTCAAGGTGTGAAGGGTACAGAGGAGTCAGCCAGTCTGCAGGCCACCACATTGCAAGCAATGTTCTGATGGAACATCTGATAGGAACCGAGGAACTCGAAAATCCAACGCCCTTTGACATTAACATCTTCGGGGAATACAATATCGGAGGAGACCTCTGGGAAATTAAGCCGATCCTTGAAAAAATAGGGTACAGAATTGTCTCGACCTTCACCGGAGACGGTTCGTTCCATAAACTTGCACAGGCACACAAAGCAAAGCTCAGCATCCTGCTCTGCCACCGTTCCATCAACTACACGAACCGTATGATGGAAGAAAAATACGGGGTTCCCTGGCTGAAAGTCAACTACGTGGGCACGAAAACTACTGCAAAATCCCTCCGGAAAATGGCAGAGTTCTTCGACAATCCGGAAATTACCTGGAAAACCGAAGAAATCATCGCCGAAGAAAAAGCGAAGTACGAGGCTGAAATCGAAAGGTACAGAAAGAAACTCAAGGGAAAAACCGCCTTCATCTATTCAGGGGGTTCCAGGAGCCACCACTATATGAACCTCTTCGAAGAGCTCGGCATGAAAGTAGTTGTTGCAGGCTATCAGTTTGCCCACAGAGACGACTATGAAGGCAGACAGATCATCCCTCAGATAAAAGGAGGGGCTTTAGGTTCCATGCTTGAGGACGTACACTACGAACGAGATGAAAATATCGAGCCTGCTGTCAGCCCGGAAAGAATTGAAGAGCTTAAAAAGAAAATCGGGCTCATGGACTATGAAGGACTTTTCCCGGAGACAAAGGATGGAACCATTGTCATTGACGACCTCAACCACCATGAAACCGAAGCCCTTGTAAAAGCCCTCAAACCCGATATCTTCTGCTCTGGGATCAAGGACAAGTACTGGGCCCAGAAGATGGGAATCCCCTCAAGGCAGATCCACTCATATGACTACAGTGGACGCTACACCGGCTTTTCCGGGGTCCTGAACTTCGCACGGGACATAGACATGGCTCTGCACAGCCCCACCTGGAAATTCATACGCCCGCCATGGAAAGCTGAAGGAGCAGAGTAAGGAGGGACAAAAAATGTTAGACTACACTCCATGTGAAGAAGTAACCAGAGAAGCAGTAACCATCAACCCTGCAAAAATCTGCCAGCCAATAGGTGCAGTCTATGCAGCCCTTGGTGTCCATAACTGCATGCCGCACAGCCATGGTTCACAGGGCTGCCTCTCATACTTACGTATGTGCCTGAGCAGGCACTATCGAGAAAACTCCGTTGCAACGACCAGCAGTTTCTCTGAAGGAACCGCCGTCTTCGGAGGAGCAGCAAACCTTAAAGAAGCACTCGAAAACATGACCGTTATCTACAGGCCCGATGTAATCGCCATTCATACAACCTGCGTGGCAGAAACTATAGGTGATGACGTTGGGTCCATCGTAGAAGATGTCAGGGCTGAAGAACTCATAGATCCGTCAATCAAGATCTGTGCAGCCTCCACCCCGAGTTACGTAGGCACCCATATTACTGGCTATGACAACATGGTGAAGTCCTTTGTGACTACCTTTGCCAGCAAAAGTAAACCAAACGGAAAACTCAATATCATCCCTGGCTTCGTAGAACCTGCAGATATTCGCGAAATCAAACGCATACTCTCAATTA
>CAVRNH010000030.1:0-54583 GCA_963722085.1 uncultured Methanosarcinaceae archaeon
TCAATTTGTATTCGATTGGTGTTATATAATACCTCTTTTATATATCTGTGTATGGGGAAACGGGGACCAAAATCAAAGTTTACTGATGTTGTTTGTCCTAATGTAGCTTGTAAAGACTATGGTGTAGCTGGGCACGGAAACATTATGGGCAACGGCACATATCAAGCAAGAAACACAACAATTCGTAGATACATCTGCCATAGTTGCGGGAAAGCGTTCTGTGATAGTACAAATACTGTCTATTATAACCTTCGCAAAGATGAATCTACTATTGATTTAGCTCTAAACATTTCTATGAAAGGAATGAGTAATGAATCTACTGCCGAAGTTTTAAGGATACAACCAGCTACTATAAAGCGATGGTTAGCACTTGCAGCTAAGCAATGTGATAAAGTAAATGCTACTTTGATGAAGAATCTGAATGTACAAAGGATAGAAATGGACGAGCTGTGGGTGATAATAAAAAAAAAGTAGTTCCACGAATGGAAGTTTATGAAGATGATGGACCATGGATGTGGGTAGCATTTGCACCAGATACCAGGTTAATAGTCGCCTTTACTATCGGTCCAAGAAAACAGTACGTTGCAGATGAATTGGTGAGGTTAACTGATGATTGTCTTTCAAAGAAAAAACCTGTTTTCGTTACAGATGGACTGGATTTTTACAAAATAGCTCTTTTGAATCACTATGGGGTGCAGATAGAATATCCAAAAACAGGGAAAAGAGGAAGACCAAAGAAACCGAAGATTTTTCCATCTGATGATTTGAATTATGCGCAGGTAGTAAAAAAGAGAAAGGGAGGAAAGCTTCAGAAGGTTGAGAAAAATATTATATTTGGAGACAATATAGAACAAAATCAGATCTCAACCAGTTTAATTGAGAGACAAAACCTAACTTTCAGACAGGACAACAACAGAGTGTCGAGAAAAACAATAGGATTCTCAAAAATAGCAAAATGGCTAGTAAACCATATGAAGCTCTATTGTACACATTTTAACTTTTGTAGAGGGCATGGAGGATTGAAGTATAAAGATGAAAGAGGAATTCAATGTAAAAATACACCGGCAAGACAAGCAGGAATTATAGATACAAAGTGGACATTAAGAGATCTTCTAACATTTAAGCAATTCAAAACACCAATCACATAACACGGGACGAAAAAAATAAGAGGTAAATAAAATCCTCTACAAATTATCTCGAGATTCTAATTGGACGACTCCAAACATTATTTCTAAAGGAACTTGTAAAGACGGTTCTTCCATCAATACCTTTCCAGAATAGATCCATGACTAGAGGCGAACGATTAGAAACTGTAACTCCTGTATCCGTCAATGTAGCTCCTCTTCCAGCTATCTGTTTTTGATTGACCCAGCTTCCTGTTGCTGATGCCCAATTTCTGGTCCAGATTCCTCCAGTATTATCTATCCAGAAAATATTCATGTTTTGAGCCGAACGAGCATTAGATGCAGCTAAGGCATCCGTTTGTGAAGCGCCAGCAGCTGTTGCAAGTATAGCACTCGTACCCACCAATGGGCTTCCTGACGGACCACTCATTGTAAGGTCCACGACTGCTCCACTTATTGAAAGGAGGTTATTAATGAAGAAAACGTGCACTTCTCTAGACGTACGAGCAACGGCTGAGATTCCTGCCGCCGGGTCTGCAACACTTCCACCGAAGATTGGTGTGTCCGCTCCCCAACCTGTTCCTGCCGACCATGCTTTGGTCACAATATCTCCATTGTTACTTATCCAGAAAATATTCACATCATTAGACGTACGTGCAACAGCTGCAACTAATCCATTCGTCTGTGCAACGTTAGCAACTGTACTGATCGGACTTTCCGAGCCCCAATTCAGCTGTCCTGAAGACATAGATCCTTCGCTGAGCCAGACTAACCCATCTGTACCTATCCAGAAAATATCCACAATATTAGGTGTACGAGCAACAGCTGTAACTACTGCACCTGACTCTGCAACGTCAGCGCTGGTGATTTCCTCTACTGTCCCCCACCTTCCTGATGTCCACGGGATGGTCCAGATTCCTCCGTCGGTACCTACCCAGAAAACGTTCATAGTATTAGGCGTACGAGCAACAACTGCAACTGCTCCATTTGATTCTGCAGCGCCAGCCCTGGTTATACGCATTGCCCTACCCCATGTGTTCTGATTAAAATTATTGGTCCAGATTGCTCCGTCAGTACCTATCCAGAAAGCATCTACGTTATTAGCCCTGCGAGAAACAGATGCAACTGATACTTTCTGTTGACCAGCTAATGCACTTATCGCTTCTCTCTGAACCATTTGGCTAGAAGATTGACTCATCGCTTTCTGAGCCGTTTGGCTAGATGCATTTTGGTCATTTTGATTGGAGGCACCCAATACAACTGGAACAGTTCCAAGAATTAAAAAAACTATTAAAACTGCAATTAATTTGTTCTTTATCACTTAAATATCCCCCATTATTTCTGTTATTTTCTATCGCTATTTTACTATCTATAGGGTTCATTTTGAGTTTACAGGGATCATTTTGAGTTGCATCATTACTACATCACATTCAAGCAAGATAATCTCTTGAGAAATATAATTAAGAAACCTATATTTATTCGAAACAGATATTAATTAAGCTCGTTTTACAAAAATCTCCCCAATAGCCGGATATTTGATATTAATTTATAACCAATAATATAATATTAAATTAATTTATCTCAATGCTTAAAGAAGGGTTCTAAAAGACTATTTTAGAACTGGTTATTAGATATCTCAAGGGCAGTATGGGTAATTTTCTGTAAAAATGCAAATTTATAGAACCTAGATTCCGCTTTTTAGGCACATAAGCTTCTATTGATGCCTAATTATGTGCTTATCCTTAAGCACATGAAACCGAAGCTCTGATATCGAAACAACGATCATCTGACATTATAATTTAGTGGTGCTATGTATATGCGCTTAAAATATGGGAACCCGGGATAGAAACGTCAGCTGGAAAAAGCTACATTCTAGTGCTTAGGACTTGTCACGAAATAACTTAAGTAATATATTTTTGTTTTTGAACAAAATAGGTTCAGTCGTTTATGAAAATGTTCAAGTACAGTGTAAAATGTCATCAAGTTATTTCGTTACGAGCCCTTAGATTCCAAAATACGCTCATAAACCTGAACTTTTAAATGCATCCCATGATCAATGAATTCTTCATTCAATAATGGATTTATTTTGGAATCGATGCACTAGTAAAGCTTGTGGCATCGAACTTTCTGTATCAATCAGAGATCGGGACAATAGGGCAGAAGGCGTTTCTAACCGATTTCTTTATATATGGAAATGATATGTATAGAGAGCCATTAACTAGTTAGAATCCGCTAATTTCTGAGAATCTCTGGCTATTTTCCGGATCATATTTTTGATTATTAGGAGCCAATAGCTCTCTGCAGATAGGGGAGGATCCAGGTTTGGAAAAGCTAAGAAGCTCGGAGATTTTATCTGGAAACAGAAAGAAGATGCTAAAAGCGCAAAGGTGCTGAAATGCACAAAACCTGTGCGGAAGCACTGAATAATTATTTACGCTCATCAATTAAGGGAAAAGCTCACCTGAGCATCCGGAAAAGAACCTTATTGGCTTGAGGGTCTGCAGGACCAAAATTAACAAACGAATAACATATTAAAAATGAATAATATCTAAATGAATATCACTTCGGAGGAATCATTTGGCAAGAAAGAAGGTACAGAGAAAGCTAGACGGATGGAAGTCCAAGGAATGGTTTAATATTGAAGCTCCTGCCTATTTAAACAGGAGCATTGTCGGAACTACGATGGCAGGCGATGCTTCTCTGCTTATAGGCCGCAATGTTGAAACTACTGTTGGGGAACTTACCAACGATATGACCAAAAATAATACAAAGGTTATTCTTAGGATCAACAATGTCGTCGGAGATACAGCAACAACCGACCTTATGGGCCATGAACTCACAACCGACTATATTCGCTCAATTGTAAAGAGGCAGACTTCCAGGATCGACGCCAATATTGAGGTTAAAACCAAAGATGGCTATGTCATTCGTGTAAAACCGACTTGCTTTACCATTAAGAGAGCGCGCTCAAGCCAGATAACAGCTATCAGGGAAATAATGATTGAAATCGTCAAAAGGCGTGCATCTGAGACCGATTTCGAAACCTTCATGCAGGAAGCAATCCTCGGCAGACTATCGGCAGGCATTTACAGGCAGGCTAAATTCATCTACCCTCTCCGCAGAGTAGAAATCAGGAAGACCCACATCGAAGCCATGCCAGCAGCTGCACCCGCACCTGTAGCAGCATAATCTCTTTTCTCGTTCGAAAATAAGAAGCAGGAGAAAATCCTTCCGGATTTTCTAATCTCTCTTTTCTAATTTACTACCCTTATATTTGATCTACCTATAGTTGCCTTCCAAGTAATGTGAAGTTAGTCGCAGATAGAGACACATGTGAGAGTATATCCTAAAATTATTGGAGTGCAATTATACATCTGTCGTTTTTGGCAAAATAACTCTCATTTTTTAAATGCAACTGTCATTTTTTAGCTCTAGCCAGCGCATAGTCTGCATAGATCTTTAAAAACTCCATGTCAGTTTGCAGGAGAACAGTCTCAAACATGGCAACATGAATCTTTTCTTTCCTGGCAATATCAAGCAGGATCTTACGAATTTCGTCATTTTTTGTTATATTTGCCATCTGTTCATAGACATTGACAGCGTCCAGTTCTGCTATCATAGCGGCTCTAAGGATCTCTTTATCTAGATCTTCTGGTCTAGTTTTTGCAATGTCAGCAATTACTTCCGAAAACAGGCCTTTACCCCCAAGATGTTATTCTATTAGATATGGAATGGCAAAAGTAAAACCTTTTCCTATCAAAACCTTACCTGATGACTTTAAGAGTAAAACTAAAACGAAAAGGAAATATTGAAGAAAACAGCTATATGCCCGCCAATACAAACATTTGGGATATAAATATAGGTACTAAGCTACTATAGAAAAAATGGCTGAAACCACAGCTGTCCAGATTCAAAAAATATACCAGGAATGAAGGATCTTCGAATTGACAACTTAATCTTGAGATATCTCGGGTTTGAGATATCTCAGACATCAGACGGCTGGGTATAGGCGTACTCGGTTCTTTTATTTACCCAATCCCTCTTGATTTTACTTCTCCTCTTTTTTTTCTCGCCTTGTCGTTCTTTCTTCACCGCATCACTGCCTAGACTCTCCGTAGCTTGACCTGTGAGACCGGCTACAACCTCTGTAGCCTCACCTGTGATTCCCCCTGTTGTCTCCCTAGTCTTCTGGCTTCCAAATTCCTTTGTAGTCTCCGTGGCCCGCTCTTCAGTTTCTTTGGTCTGCCCTTTAGTTTCCTCAGTCCGACCTTTTGCCTTCTCTTCAGTCATTGTACTCCTCCTTTTCTAAAGTTTGTTTTTAATCTTGCAGAATAATCACAGCTATTGCTCCCTCAATGAACGTAAACCGAAAAACTCTAAGAACTATCGGCATTACTAGCCGTGATTACCCCCACTTATAGTACTAATATAAAGTACTATTATAATAATGGGCTAATTCTTCTTAAAACCTTCCTCTAACAACGTTTTTGAGGAAGGGATCTTGCCGATATAAATATTAAAGATATAACTATAGGTACTAACCTATATAGCAGAAAAAATGGCTGAAACCACAAATATCCAGATAAAAAACGAACCAGGAATGAAGGATCTTCCAAATTGACAAATCGAGCTTGAGATATCTCGGGCTAGACGGCTGGGTATAGGCGTACTATACGTGGCTGTCTTACTGATCTAGATTCTTCTAACTTTACTTTTCCTCTTTCTGTTCTTTAGCCTCGTTTCTTTTCTTTTAACCTTTAGCTTTCGGCTGCCATGTCGGCGGTCTCATTGATTTTTAATTGAATCTAGCCTTATTTACGAGTTCTCTATAAAAGTTCTAGTATAATTAAGCATATTAATTAAGCATACAACATTTAAAGTATATTTATAAATAAATGCAAGATAAGAGAAAAAGACTTATAGATAAATTTCATAAATAGCTTTATCAATCTTAAATAATGTTAAATGTTTGTCCAGACAGTTCAAGGACTAATTCTACATTTTAGCTATAAGTAAATCTTGCCTGAGGCCTAAGAACTTGAAAAGAATAGAATCCTTCTTGCTTGCATTTATTGTATTGATTTCGTGCTTAATGGGCAGCTCAGGTTTTGCGATCGGGAGCCCAGCAAAACTGGTGGTCATCCAGAATAATACGTCTTCTGATGAGCCTGTGATTAAAACTGCATGTTTAAATCCCGACTTTCTGAACTCCACGTTGTCGGATTCGACAGAACCTGTTTCTCGTACAGATGGTGAGGGGCATGTTTCAGGTTTAGGGTATCTACCTTCCCCAGTAAACCTATCAGGAGTTGCGAAACCTGAAAAGAGAACTTTAGTGAGAGCTCCAGATTCTGAGGTTCCAGCTGCATATGATCTGCGCAAAGAAGGGAAAGTAACAGTTGCAAAGGATCAGGGGATGAGTGGATCCTGCTGGGCCTTTTCAAGTTTGGCTTCTCTTGAATCATATTTTCTGGGTACAGAAGGAGTAACTTATGACTTTTCCGAAAATAGCATGAAAAATCTTGCCTCTGAAAACTATTCCGACGGATTTGACCTTTCTCCAAGTGCAGGTGGGAACGCTTTTATAGCAGCTGCATATCTTTCTCGCTGGACTGGACCCGTAAACGAATTTGAAGATCCTTATGTTGATATATCGGTCTCCTCGCCTACTGGACTTTCTGCACAGAAACATGTTCAAGAGGTACTTTTCTTGCCTGAGAAGACAGGATCTCTGGATAATGAATATATTAAAAAAGCATTGCTGAATTACGGGGCTGTATATTCTACAATTTATTGGGATGCAGCATACTACCAAGATGAAAATTACACATATCGATATATTCAAGATCAAACTCCCAATCACGCTATAACCATTGTGGGCTGGGATGATTCCTTTGACAGGAATAAATTTAAACAGGTTCCGCCTGGAGACGGAGCTTTTATTGTAAAGAACAGCTGGGGTCAAGCCTGGGGTGAGGGGGGATACTTCTATGTCTCTTACTATGATGTTAATCTCGGATACGATGAAAATGCCGTGTTCACAGCTGAGAAAAAGGATAATTACGACGAGATATACCAGTATGACCCCCTAGGATGGATAGTCTCAAAAGAGTATTCAGGAAGTCTGACTGCCTGGGGAGGGAATATCTTTTCTTCGAAAGGGAATGAAACCCTCAGAGCCGTAGGATTCTATACTACAGACATCAATACGGCTTATGAGCTATACGTTTACAAAAACCCTGTATCCGGCCCGGTTAATTCGAGAAGAGTACCTGCTGCACGTGAAAGCGGGACCTATTCTTTGCGTGGATATCATACAAAGGTTTTGAATTCGACAGTAAACCTGAGTCCAGGAGAAAAATTCTCAGTTGTCATAAAATTCACTAACCCTTCCGCTGGTGGACCTCTTGCAATTGAGCAGCCTTTTAACGGTTATAGCAGTAAGGCACAGGCAAATCCAGGAGAGAGCTACGCGAGCCCGAATGGGGTAAATTGGGAAGATATATCGAGATCTTTAGATGATAATCTCTGTATAAAAGCTTTTACGACCACTAATGAACTCCCCGAAGCTAATTTCTCCTCAGATATCACAAATGGGAATTATCCCCTGACAGTTCGGTTTACTGACCTTTCCAAAAATGCCTTTTCCTGGGAATGGGATCTGAACGGAGATGGAATAGCGGATTCGACAGCCAGAAATCCGACCTATATCTATAGCTCTTACGGCAATTATAATGTCTCTCTGAAAGTTAGTAACAGAAATGGTCCTTGATTCCGAAATAAAGAGAAACTATGTGAGAGTGGCCCCTCTTACAATCAGATCAGCCAATCCGGAAGGAAACAGCATAATGACCCTTGAAGACGAGATGCAGGAGTTTAATGTCGGCACAAACTACATTTGCAATGTAGACTGGTACCTTAACGGAGAACTCAAAGTCTTTGAGTCCAATGTTAGTAATAGTTCATACTATAATCGCAATCTTACCCCAGGTTTTTATAACCTTACCTCTCTAGCTAAAGTTAGAGATGAAGAGGATATGCATAGCTGGAACTGGACAGTTCGCGAATGGAACCCCTGGGAAACTTCTACTTCAGTTGAAGGAAGAAAAGTAAGTACTGCAGAACTGCAGGAAGCTATCCACTTCTATCAGAACGGGCTACAAATTCCGAGAACCGGAGCAGAAATCTCGAATGGGACATTAAAAGGACTTATGACAAGCTGGCGGGAGAATTAAGACAAAAAAATATAGAAGATTTTAAAAAAGATAAAAAGAGAAAACGGGAAGTAAACGGGAAGTAAAATTAATTTCCCAAATTATTTCTTTTTTTTCAGATTTTGTTCAACTTCTTCCCCTATTTTAACATTCATGAGGAAGTCGTCAACAGTTGCAAGAAGAGAGCCTATTTTTTTGGAGTGAAACTTTACGGCAACTCTCTCATTACTAATCTCACTTTCCATGCTTCTGAGATTATCCGGGGAAAGAGCTTGCAGAATTCTTGCTGCGGACTTTCTTGATTCAGGATCTGGAAACTCAATTTTGCCTGTAATATTCATAGTAATCCTCACACGTTTTGCCAGTACTTTTATTATCTTATTTTTCCTTTCTTTTACCAGGTTTCCAGAGCTGATCTCCTATAATTTGGTCTGCAATGCTCAGGAATTCTTCTGCACTTCCAAGGGGGATTGAAGCACCAGAGGCCACACTATGCCCACCTCCACCTCCACCGACTGCACCTGCAGCTTCTCTGAGAGCAAAGGAAAGATCGAGGCCTTTTGAGACAAGTTCTCGGGTACCCCTGGCAGAAACTTTAAGGATACCTTCGGATTCGTTCACACAGATAAAAGGGAGTTCTGGATGGAGGTAGCGGACAACCGTACTAGCAAGGTTCCCTGTAGAAACGGCATCAACAGTATTGATATACCAGATATTTTCTCCTTTGCGAATTTTTTCTATATTCTCCCTGATGTCCAGAGCAAGTCTTTTCTCGTGTTCTTTTGTGAGGGAAAGGGCTTCGTTGACAACCTCTTTATCTCTCATACAGATAGCAAGAGCCAATCCATAGAATTTATGTTTCCCGCATGTGCTGAGAACCGAGATAAAGTCGTAAGGATTTTTCACAAGCTCCCTGTTCAGGAGCAAAACTTCCCCTATAACAGCTTCAGCAGCTTCAGGACTCGCCTGCCTGGCAAGTTTCAGTGCGACAGCATTGACAAGTTTAAAAACTGCTTCTTCGGGTAACTCCTCAATATTTCCAGAAATTTCAAGTTGCTTCAGGAACTTATTTACTTTTTCAGGGTAACCGGTAATATCAAGGAAAGGTTCGGTACTGTATGCCAGTACATCTACAAGGTCCCCATCCCCTACTTTCAGTCCTCTCCGGACAGATACGACCCCTGCTTTCAACGCTTCTTCCAAAATGAAAGCATTAGCCGTGTTAAAAAGCTGCCTGTCCCCGACAGCGCCTGCAATTGCCAGTCCTGCAAGATCGACATTGCTTTCATTCAATTCTCTGGCTACCAGATAGCAAGTGCCTGAAGCAGAGATATCCGTAGCTCCGTCAATTCCTACCATATGGGCATTTACCATTACCTTTGCCTGGGACTTCCCGACTGGCTTGTGATGGTCAAGCACTATAACATCAGCTGCAACCTTACTTATTAGTTCAGGCTGCCCACTGCCCATATCACAGAATATTACAAGCTCTGCCTTGGAAACGCTCCTGTTTACCTCATCAATTGCAGCTTCATCAAGCCTTCCAGCTATCGAAAGCTGGAAACGGATACCTGCCCGAAGCAGAGCCTGGGCCATTATCCCGGCTGAAGTTAGCCCGTCAGCGTCGTTATGTGAGACTATGCGCACGAACCTGTATTTCCGGATTTTCTCAGCCGCGTTTTTTGCAAGGTTTATAAGTTTTTCAAGCTCGCTCAAAACCCATCACTCAAAGTAACTCAATAATAAAGTCAGAAGGTCAATTATTGCATAATTACAAGTACATAAAGGATGCCAGTCTATACTGGCTTAATAATATAAAACACAATGCCTCAGAAAACAGTCCTCAAATCTCCAGAAATGAGGAGAAATATCAATAAATCAACTTTTTGCACTAAATTTCTCGATTTTCATATTCTTTCGCGATTGATTTCAGAAAACGAAAGGATAATTTCGTAATTTACAGTTTTCCCCATTAAAAGTAAGCTAAAGAACAGAACTTTGTGATGGAAACAGTTAAGATCGATGTCTATACTGTCAATGATATTACCTCTTTACCCACTTTTTCTTTTAGGGCATAAATCGTTTAATAATTCAAAAACAAATAAGCAAACTGTTCTGGTTGATACTCACTAAGAATACCATGCTTCATATTCAGTTAGCACTGAACAGATTCTTAAAAGTTTCTACAGTCTTAAAAGTTTCTCAGGCTTTTCCTTTCTTCTAATTCTTTATAGCATAAGAGATTTCACAGGAAAAAACATACTCTAAGGACTTTTGAAAGGAATTTCCCTCAATTTGTAAGATTTGCGAAGATTTAATCAAAAAGTATAACGAAATCAAAAAAAGTATAACAAAATCAAAAAAAGTATATATTTCATATAATAATTTCACTTGAATCTTCGTTTAGTGGTATAAACAGAGCTTTTACAAAATATCGCCAAGGGATGATTGTACACCTTCTTCAACAAAATTTATGGTTTTTTAAGGCTTTAATCAAAATTTGTAAAAAAATAGAATCTATTTTTTGGAGAAGCCATTAAGTGCCTTAATTGATAGAAAAAAAGAGAAATAATCTTCAATTAGATCGTGAATTTAAGAGGATCCTATAATCTTTTTGAGTTGATTATAATTTGAAATAATTGTATGTTTAATGCACAGGTTCATTTATATATTAGTCATTATATCTATTTATAATACAGGGTAAAATCGAAGTACTAGACTTCATAATACCCAGTAATGGGGGGATACTGGGAATACCAATTACAACTAAAGCTGGCACAGGGCCTTCACCGTCATTTTTCTATGAAAAATACGTAGTTTTGGGGAGTGCATCGTCCGCGTTACCACTTGCTGCAAGCGTAGGCGAGATCATGTATAGTTTCAACCGGAAATTCTCCTTGGCGTCAGTTGAGCTTCGAAAAACGCCGTATCTAGAGAAATCTGTGTCTTTGACGTAGTTGAAAGGAACTCCAGGGGACGCTTGTCTGTGAAGTTCGGCTGCAAGTGGACCTGTATGTCCGACAAGGATTAAGTTTGATTCGATGATAGGTTGGGTCTGACAAGCTATCACCTTGTTCCTGTAAAGAAGGTCGCTATAACAAACTTGCAGATCCTGCCTATCGGCAGCATAATGGCAAAGGAGGCGTTTAAATGACAATCTATTCAGTCCAAATTATAGCCAGAAATCTTGAAGAGTTAAGGGCGCTGGAGAGGCTCGAGCTTGATTTAAAGTATCGTGCTGCACATCAGTTGGCGACTGATCGCTTTATGGTTCCGGGAATCCTGACGGATGAACAGATCCAGCAGGTTGAAGCGACAGGCTATACGGTGGAGATTATTTCCGACCTCACGCAAGTAGCTGCGGAACGAGCACAGGAGGTGTCGCGGGTTAATCGCTTCACTGAAGCGCGTGGACTCTCTGAGTTTGAAGAGCGCGCAGTATCTGGTTATCTGACTGCAGATGAAGTTGAATCAGCGCTCATTAACCTCCAGACTCTGCATCCCGATCTTGTGACCCTAATCGAGCTCCCACACCACACCTGGGAGAATCGAGTTTCTCACGCTGTTCGTGTGCGTGCGGGAGAGAATACAAATCGAGCTGGTGTATTATTCACTGGTAGCATGCACGCAAGGGAGTGGGGGGGTTCGGACATTTGCATTACTTTTCTCGTCAATCTCATCAACGCTTACCGCGCTAATAACACGCTAACCTACGGAGGAAAGAGTTTTGCTGCTGCCCAGATCCGCTCCATTCTTGAAAACATTGACATTTTTGTGTTTCCTGATGTGAACCCGGATGGTAAGAACTACAGTCAGACCCAGGATCTCTGGTGGCGCAAAAACCGCAACCCAAACACTGCTGTAGGTCCTTCCACTCCAGGTGTAGATATAAACCGAAATTTCGATTTCCTGTGGGACAGTGGGCTTGGGACATCTTCTAATCCATCCAGTTCCACGTATAAAGGGGAAAGTGTTTTTTCTGAGCCAGAAACCCGTAATGTTCGTCATTTGTTCGACACCTATCAAAATATTGGTTACTTCGTGGATGTGCACAGCTACAGCGAACTTATTCTGCACATCTGGGGAGATGACAATAATCAGACTATCGATCCTGAGCAAAACTTCTTAAATCCTGTTTATGATGGAAAGCGTGGGAATCCAATTGACACACTTTATGGAGAATTCGTATCCACTCCGGACCAAAACACGGCTGTAAGCCTCGCTCATCGCATGAACGACGCACTGACGGCAGTACGTGGTAAGAGCTATACCGTTCAACAGTCTGTTGGACTTTATCCGACATCAGCAACATCAGACGATTACGCCTTTAGCCGCCATATCGTGAACGGACTGAGCAGGAAGGTATACGCCTATACAATCGAGTTCGGGCAGGAATTTGTTCCACCCTTTAGTGAAATGAGAAATATCATCAATGATATCTGCGCCGCGATGAGTGAACTTTGTTTGGCCATATCTGGGCCATGAACATTGATTTGTACATGCGAGACAAAAAACCCGATATAGGTGTGGTGCACGTGCTAACCCGCTTTGGAATGGCCCTGATACTTGGATGCGCAATGTGGACGATAACAGCACTACCTATCAGGATACAATCAGGGTCATGAAAGCGATGTCTATTTGATAAGAGTAAAACCGATGTCAAGTGGAGCCGAAGGTATAAGATATCCACTCCTGTAACTCTCACCTTCCTTCTCCATGCGTTAACCCGTGTACTACTCCACTAAGACGTCAGGTTGACACGCTATTCAACCGACCAGTAACAATACCTCTTCCATTCCATAGTGTCAGACCGTAGAGGAGTCGCTAATTTGTTATCTACCAGCTAATACTGGGGTAGAAGTCTGGAGTTTACAGTTAAACATCTGTCTGCTCTATCCGATCTACCCTTAATTAGCGGATTTTGAGGTGATAAGTGTGAGCTTCAGGCGGTGCAATAAGACAAGAATGCCTGCACTGTTTTGTGTCTTTTAAAATAAACATCATTGATAAAAGGACTGAATCGCATGGGTTATTATATTGTCAAAATTCGCACCGACAAATTGGATCAGCTGCATGATCTCCAAAGATTGCACGATCTGGATGTCTTTCGTCAAACTGCAAAGCAGCTTGATGATCGTCTATTTGAGATTCAAGGGCTGCTCTCAGAAGAGCAGATTGAGTGTCTGTCCAAAAAGGGATATAAGATAGAGATTATTGGCGATGCTGAAGAGATCGCAAAAGAGCGTGTGAAGGATGTTGCCGGCCCTTTTTCATCACTCCGGAGATCGGTCAGACCAGTAATATTGAAGCAAACATAGTTTTCACGTTGCGAAATTTTGAATTTTTAATTTAAGTGGTCAGATAGGTAAGGTCTGTAAGTACCTGGGAAACATGGTTAATTAAATATTTTGAGATGGCAGTGTACAAAATATTCAGGATTAACTTAATTAATGAGGGATCAAGTTAATTAATGAGAAAGTATATATGTAAAAACGCAGCAGGATGGACTGCAAGCTTAGAACATCAGTAGTGTAGCGGTCATCACCGGGCGTTGCCAACGCTCGAACCCGGGTTCGAATCCCGGCTGATGTATACCATTTATTCTTTTTTACCTGCACTTTATTTTCTCTAAAATCCATTTATGGACTTTTTTAAAAGCAGATTTATTCTTTTTTGAATACGCTTTATTCTTATTTTTCTCTAATGTCTTCCTTTTTCTCCATTAAAATTTTTAGTTTTCCACCTTGTCGTAGGAACATGAATCGAGAGGATATAAAAAGTTAAGTTTCAACTGGTGTATCCTGCTTTCGGCAGGTCGACATAAAAATCCATTCAATTTTTCTATTGATATCGTTTTTTTCAGAACTTTTGAAATTCAATTTAAATCAAAAATTACTAAATGTTAACCATAACATAATAAATATATATTTAGGGTAAATGAGATAAATGACAAATAGTGTTAAATATATAGCCCGTATGATACTGTTTTTTAAGTGAACATGCAAAAAATAACAATTAAGTATATTTAGATGTTAGGATGTGCTTGCTGCCGAATGTAGGGTGTATAAAGCGGACTTGAGAATTACGGATTTTTGAGTTCATTGTTTAAATTTATAACTTAAGTTATAAATTTAAGTTTATAATCTAAGTTAATCTAAGTTTATAGACTTTGAACCAGCAAATGGTTTGAGTCAAATTTCAAAAATATCTCCACAGCATACATCTTTTATTAATTTTGCTGTCCTGTTTTAGACAAGCAGTTATTTATCCAATTGAGAATCATTTTTACTGAAGAGTACTTATGAGGGGGATTTTTTTGAGCGAGAGCGCAAAAAATTTGTACAGAATAAAAATTGCTATACAATTGAGCTTCACTGTCTGGGTCATGCTTGGCGTTTTAATATTCTATGCAACTTTTGAAGCAACAGCTAGAATGTGGGGTACTCTAATGCTTCTGTTTATGGTTGTAATTTTCACTCCTTTCCTGCCGGACGGAGCAGGCTACGAAGATAGGGAGACTTAATGATATAATCTGAATGAAATTGTCCGTTAGGATATGTTTAAACTCAAAATTTTACTCTTTTGTAAAAAATTTTCTTTATTGCCTCTGCAATAAGAATATATAGTCCTATTATAGCTGCAATCATCAAAATGACCGAGATTGGGAGAGGTTTGAAGCCGAAGGGGACTGCCAGAGGAGTCAGTGGGAAGAAAAGCGTAATAACCACTATGAGCAGGGTAGCTGTCAGCAAGTATTTTCCGGGTCTACTTCTAAAGAAGGGTTTTCTGCTCCTGATTACCAGCACTATCATAGATGCTGAAATAACAGATTCCATAAACCAGCCGGTTCTGAATTGCTCTATCATACCTGGAAAGATAAGAAGCAGAATACCGAAGGTGAGATAATCGAATACCGAGCTAGTAATGCCAAATACCACCATAAACTTGCGAATGAAACCTATATCCCAGCGACGTGGCAATTCAACCATCTCCTTATCAACGGTATCAGTGGCTATAGTCATCTCCGGAAAATCAGTCAGTAAATTAGTTAGCAGAATCTGTGTGGGCAGTAGAGGAAGGAAAGGCAGGAAAAGAGATGCTCCTGCCATGCTGAACATATTCCCGAAATTGGCACTGGTAGCCATGAAGACATATTTCATAGTGTTGGCAAAGGTTTTCCTTCCGCCTTTGATGCCTTCAACAAGCGCATCCAGGCTCTTTTCCATCAGCACAATATCTGCAGCCTCTTTAGCAACATCTACAGCACTGTCAACCGAGATTCCTACATCTGCTGCATGAAGAGCAGATGCATCATTAATGCCATCCCCCATATATCCGACGACATTTCCGCTTTTCTTGAGTGCAAGGATAATATGCTCTTTATGATTTGGCTCTACCTCGGCAAAGATATCGGTATCGTTTACTTGTTTTACTACGGCCTCGCTACTCATCTGATGAAGTTCGCTTCCGGTTATAACTCTAAAGTTCTTAAGTCCAATCTCCCGACCTATACTGGCAGCTACATACTTGTTGTCACCTGTGATAACTTTCAAAGAGATTCCAAGCTGCTCCATATTTTCTATAGTCTTTGAGATGCCTGGTTTTGGGGGGTCAAAAAAGAAAAGGAACCCAAGAAAGGTCATTCCTGTTTCTTGCTCCTTTCCGATAGTTCTCTGCTGGTCCATATCCCTGTACGCAAGTCCAAGAGTCCGAAGTCCTTTTTCACTGAACTCTTGAAATTGTTGCTCGATTCTTTCTTTAAGATCGGAGATTTCTACAGGCTTTCCAGATTCAACCTCTGCCAGGGAGCAAATTGTAAGGATATTTGGTAGCGCACCTTTTGTAATCATCAGGTTCTTGCCCTTTTTCGAGAGAAGGACGCTCAATCTTTTTCGCACAAAATCATAGGGAATTTCGTCAAGTTTCTCATATTCGGCCAGATCGGACTTATTCTGTGCAAGAATTGCCCTATCGATCGGGTTTTCAAAGCCTTTCTGGTAATAGGCGTTTAGGCTGGCATAAAGGAGGACTTTTTCATTCTGATTTCCTTTAAGGTCCTGATAAGAGTGGAGTTGAAGTTCCCCTTCGGTTAGAGTACCAGTCTTGTCGGAGCAGAGCAAGTTCATGCTTCCAAGGTTTTCAATAGAAGCTAGCCTCTTAACAATCACATTTCTTTGTGCCATTTCTCTTGCTCCATTGGAGAGGTTAACACTAATGATTGCAGGAAGGAGTTGTGGGGTGAGCCCGACTGCAAGTGCCAGCGAGAAGAGTAAAGAGTCGAGAATAGGGCGCTCGAGAAATACATTGATCGCGAAGATGGATATTACCATTAGCATTGTAATTTCCATCAGGAAATGTCCAAAGTGTGAAATTCCCTTTTCAAATTCTGTTTCAGGAGGCCTTAATATTAATTTTTCTGATATTTTTCCAAATTCAGTGCCTTTCCCTGTGGAAACTGCCAGCACTTTTCCGTTGCCGCTTACCACACTCGTTCCCATCCAGAGGGAATTTGTGCGCTTCGCAAGCGGGACTTCTACGCTCAAAATACCGGCTACTTTTTCCACTGGGTAAGTCTCTCCTGTGAGAGTCGCTTCACTAACAAAAAGATCCTTTGAATCCAGAATAAGGCAGTCTGCAGGAATTATATCTCCTGCATTGAGGATTATTATATCCCCTGGCACGATCTCTTCCACAGAGATTTCTTTCTCTTTACCGTCTCTGAGTACTGCCGCCTTTATTTGCACCGCAGCCAGCAGTTTTTCAAAAGCATTAGCAGCTCCCTTTTCCTGCCAGAATCCAAGCAAACTACTGATTAAAACAATAACCGCAATAATTATGGTGTCTGTTGGTTCGTGGAGGAAAAAGGACAGTCCAGCTGCAAAAAGTAGGATAAGAGTAATCGGGCTCCTGAACTGGGAAAGCAGGAGTGTGAGGGTGTCGGATCGTTTTTTTGGTTTAAGGATATTAGTTCCATATCTTTTAAGACGTTCATTAATTTCAGAATTTTTCAGGCCTTCAGATGTTGTTTGAAGTTCTTGCAGCATCTCAGATGCAGGAACACTCCAGAATTCAAGCTTTTTCCTGTTATTGACCAATGAGAAATCTCCTCATTTACTGCACTGCTCACCTGCCGACTTTTTCTCAAGTTTCTTTCTCAGGCTTCAATAACCCTCAACTCTTTGGCAAGCTGTTCTCCTTCGCTTCCTATTGTTGAGAGTTCCCTTGAGATTTCCGATTTCTCAATATATTTTTCAGTTCTGATCCCTTCGGGCTCTTCGATTTTGATTGTAATCTCCCCGTCGGAATACCCTCTTTTAATGCACTCGTCTACCAGTTGTCCGTATATGGAGGCGATTAGCTTCAAACAATCAAAGATCCTATTCTCGTCAACGACATTTTTGCCATCAAGCGTGATACGCCTGAGTTTTTTTGACACTACATATTCTGTGAAGAGCTCTTTGAGCTTCATTATAAACATAGCGACAGAGTCCCTGTTTAAAGACGCTGCCAGTTCTTTGTCTCCTGTAATCTCGTAGTCCTTATGGAGAATCAGGAAGGTTTTCTCATCCGCCGAGATTATAAACCTGTCTTCCGGAGCCTTATCTTCAAGCACAGCTTTCAGATTATTTCCTTCATACTCGATACTCGTTATATACAAGTCGGATACATCTATTTTCTTTACTTTCGTCTCTCTTGATATTATTCCGCTCTTTGCCCATATGGGTAAAGCTAGGATTTGAAGATCTTTTACTTTTAGTGTATTCTGCGTGAAGCCCATCTCAAACTCATATTGCATGCCATCAACAAAACTTACCTGCTTTCCTCTCAGAATCTTATCTTCAATGAAAGCATAATAAGTGTCTCTGGCTCCATAGATACTGGTTTCAAAAAAAGGACTCAGGATTGAAAGTATCCGTTCTTCAAGCTGCTGAACTTCCAATAGATCTAGTTTACTTTGCCTGTTGAGAGCGTCGAGTTCTTCGTTCTTTTTTGCCAGCGATGCAGTTGAAGAGGTCTCAAGAATTTTGGCTTTAATCTCAAGTATATCATTCTCGCCAACCCCTACTGTGCGGCTTTCAATATAGTCTCTTACATCGTTTCCAAATCTATCGATTTCCTCAAGTCTTCTTTCTAAGTATACCGTTTTTTCTTTGTTCTCGGCTTTTATTTCAATAGCTGATTTCTCTAGTGGTATAACTTCCTTTGAGATTGCTATGAAATCTTGAAGGTCCTGAACAAAATCTTTCTGCACAGGAAAATCAGTAGAGTCCTGAAAAGTGTATCTCATTTTAAGCCCCTTCCTTCCTCTTAAAAAAGCGTTTTTATATTAAATATGCCTTTTCCACATTTTAAGCTTATCAGCTTAGACTCTTGAAAAATGACAATGGTATCCTTCAGAACGTCTTTATATTTCTTTTCCTGAAAAATGGAGAACTCTAGAGTTAGAAAAAATCCAAACAATTCAGGCATTATTTACAGTAGATCTTAACAACCTAACATAGGTTCATATGACCTTTACTCTCTCTAGTCATTGATTTTCAATATCAGTTTTATTAGTTTTTTCTATTTTATATGACTTTATTATTTCTACATATTCCTGGACTACATATATTGGGAGCCCTGTAAAAAATGCCATATCCCATTCATTGTATCCAGCTGTATAGAGCTTTTCTATACGTGTTCCATCTTTGATGTACCGATCTACCGACTCTGGAGTATGATCGATCAAGCGAGCATTTTCTGAAGTAGGAATCTTTTTCTTGTAATTATGGAATGCTAATCTCTTATGAGTTAAGGATTTTCCCAAATCCATTTCAGTACCTGCTCTTGGAATAACCTTTTTTGTCCTTTTTTCATAACTTGTAACGTGATTGGAAATCATGGCACATGACAACCTTAATAATATAGCGATATCCGTTTCTGTAAGCACACCTCCCTGTTCCTTGGTTTCACTGCATAATCTAACTATTAGTTTTTCTATCAATTCACTTTTCTTTACCTTCGTGACTCTGTCTTCAATATCTTCGGGATTTATCAAGGTTAATGTAACGGGAATGAGCTGCATTTCACTCAACTTTTTACTCTTGGAATACTTCTGGCCTGCTTTTAAAACAAGCCACCTCATTTGACCTGGGCGAACGAACTCTTCTCTCAGATAGTATTGGTCGTTCAACTCAATAATTTTTTTAGCAAACAGTTTGACTACATCAGGACCGCCTATATATCCGAATTCTGTCGTTATAAGGTTAAACAAGCTTGTTTCATAGGTTTTTGCTGCAGAAGGACCATACATTTTTTTTATACCAATCCTCTTTCACATTCTCATCCCCGCATTTTTTTTGAAACTCATTGGCGAATCATAAACAGTTATGCTATCTATCAGCTCTTCCATTCTTTGTTTATGATCTCCATTCTTGTATTTTATGAAAAGTTCCTGGTACTCTTTTATTAAACGTTCTGAAATTCCAATGATTAATCGGATGTTGTCTAGTGATTCCTCTCTCTTTGTTAGAATCGAGACACGAGAAAAGTCTTTATGTAGCGTTCTATGCTTTGTAGCGAATGTCTTGTTGATCTCTGGATCTCAGTGGGTGTGTATCCTTTCAGATACAACTCTACAATTTTTGACTTATGTGATGAAGGACCAATGTCTTTGACAATACCTCTTAGGGGGACATAAAGATCCTTTTCTCGGAGGTGTTTTATGTCTCTTTTTATGGTGCTGTAACTGCTTTTGAGAAGTTTTACAAGATCTTTGATCGTTAAAAGAGCATTCTGATCTCTGGCTTCTTGTGTGATCCTTAGCAATATGTGTTGTCTGTATGCTGATAAACCAAATTTCTTGTAAACATCCATATCCTCTGGAGCGTCTAATGTCAGGATAACCTCTACATGCTTTGAATCAAAAATAGATTTGCCAGGACCTTCTTCATCAGAGATGGCAAGATAGCAGAATTTGACCATTACAAATTCCAGAATTATTAGTCTGAAAGAAATCTTTACTCAGGTCAACGATTGCATCTGCAATTATAGGGGCAAAATTGAATCCGTTTATTAAACGAAGACGAACATCTGTTCCTTCGTCATCCCACTCTTAATAACATACATATCGTTCATATGAACCGCCAATGATACATTTAGGTCGTGGGGTCATATGAACCAATAAGACCTTGACAGTTTCTACTATTTTCATAGAGATTTTCTCATTTTTTCCGAATTTTTGTTGAAAAAATTAATTTGACAGCACAAAAAATTTAATCAAAGTAACCTTATTTTGCCGATTTTTCAGTCACATAACCTCAAAAAATGAGAAAAAAGAGGTTTTTTAATTACATTTAGCGTTTTTGGCATTTCGTTTTTGATACAGTATCCATATTCTATCCATATACTTGCAATCTGTCAAATTAAATACCAGAAAATTTGGTCAAAAATCAAGAGAATTATGATCAAGGAAAGAAAATCATCTGTCAAATTAAATACCAGAAAATTTGTCAAAAATCAAGAAAATCATGATCAAGGAACGAAAATCATCTGTCAAATAGAATCATAAAAAATAGGTCAAAAATTTGTTGACTATAATTACTTCTGTATTCTTCCAGATCCAAATAAAATAAAAATTAAACTGTCAAAGTTAGGTTATATGATCCGCAAGAGAGCCCCCTGACGTAACATTTGCTTCAGAGCGGAACCGGCGACACGTTTTCTCATTTTTTAAAAGACTGCTACATTAGGGACAAATCATATGAGTATTTGACATGGTTTCAAACTCTTCTTAGTTGATCCTGCTCTCGAATTATCAGCCATCATTCGAGATACTAAATTAGCCGATGGCATATCCTACAATATTACTATTTTTGTCTTGACAAAATATTTATATTAATGAAATTATATTTAGGCTGAGAATTTAGTTCGTTCCGTTTACTAGATTACAAATATGGGTTTAGTAATGGATACTGATTTCTATTTCGAAACTCGTATTACTTATACTTTGAGACAGATAAATAAGTAGTATAAGAAAAACAATTGGCAGTAAAAAGGGTTATCTACCCTAATTAAGAATTAACAGTTCTCAAATGGCTTCGCAAATATTTCGGCGAAAGCCAGTTTTCCATCCTTTGTGCTTTTTTATAAGGGAAAGTGACTTTCGAACTAAAATCTACAACAAATTCAAAGTAATCTTTAAATTTCCTATAAAAGGAGTAAATCTATGCGAATTCTTGTACTCTACACAGGTGAACTTGGGAGAAAAGTTATCCATAACCTGGTTAACTCGAGCAGTTTCTGCGTGTCCTGCGGGGAACTCTGTAACCACTGCAGGCAGGCCAGAAAATCCTATGCAAACATGATTGTGGGAATTCATGAATTTCCTGATAACCTGCCTGAGTTCATAGAAGAGCCAGAACAGTATTTTCCCCCAGGGCTTCCGGAATGTGACCTGCTACTTGCTATCGGGATGCACCCTGACCTTATTGCAGGCCTTCCGGATGTCGTGAAGAAAACGAAGGCAAAAGCCGTAATTGCACCTGCTGAAGACTCGAAGAAAACTCCTGCAGGAGTTCTTGAGCAGCTCCGGAAAGAACTTGAAGCTATAGGTGTTGAGTTTGAAGGACCAAGGCCCTTCTGTTCCCTTGAAAAAACCGGAAAGCCGGTTATAGATTCGTTTGTCGATCTGGGTTTCGGAAAGCCTGTGCTCAGGATCGAAACGAGCCCGGATGGAAAGATGTTCATAGGGGCAGGTGTAATAAGGGACGCTCCTTGTGGTTCTACCTGGTTCGTGGCAAAAAAGCTTGGCTGGACTGATATTCAAGGATATAAGGAAATCATCTCAGGCGCTCACCATTCATATCCCTGTACCGGAAGTATGGACAAGGATCCTCAGATAGGGGATACTATCCTGCATAAAGCCGGGTATATCATAAGGGAAGCTGTTGAAGACGGAATGGAATGCGCAAAAAAGGAAAAGGCCAGGCTATGTGCAGCCTGCGGAGATGAAGCTCCTAGTTCGAGCTCCTAAAACTGAGTTTAAGTTGTAAAAGCTTTTATTATTTATTCAGAAAAAGCTTTTAAATTTAATCCAAATAGATTTTATTTTTTAATTTGAAGTTGTGCTGTAAATAAAGGTACAGCAACTAATCTGCGGTCTGGAAATAAAAGAACAAGAATTAATCTTTCCGGACTGTCAGCATTTTCTGAGGCTTGAGTCTGGGAGCGCGGAGGCACAGTGGGAAGTCCCCGTTTTTAGAGGCTGTCCGACAATTACTGGGAGTAACAACTGAATGTCCTTCTTTTTCGATTTACAGGCTTCAGACACCTTGTACATTACATATTAAGGCCTTGAAATTGAACGTGCGGACTAGCCTGTCCACGACGGGGATGATAAGCGCAGCCTCGCACAATAGCTAATACATCTTTGCGAGAACTTAATTTAGCATTGAACGGACGCAATGTCTCTGCTAAATAGTATAACCTATAAGTACGTTAAAAGCTATAGGCACCGAATCTACACCAGATAAGAGCCACCAGTAAAGAACTCATCAAAAGTTAATGTTGGCGCTTGCAGATTCGTCGATAATTGGGCATTAAAAACGAAAATAAAAACTAATGAACAAACGAGAGTAAATCAATATCAAGGATTTGATCTTTCCAGCGCATTCACAGTTCATGATATAAAGTGCTAATGAATGGCTGAAAAAAGCCAAGCTCAGGCTATCTTGGATATTCATTTACTATCATTCTTTATTCATTTCTACTCATTTTTTATGTAGTTTTTATCAACGTTCGGGTACACAGAATCTGCTTTTCTAAGGATTCAAAAATATTTTTCAGTGTTCAGAAAAGTATTGAGACTTACTAAAAGGAATCAAGTGTTTTTAAATTTATTCAGAGGGATTTAGTTTTCAATCTTGTTTTAGTTTTAAGCCTGTCGACAGAAATACTTACCTTCAAACCCGAGCTTTCTGAAAAGTTCACAGGATTCACAGAGACAACCTTCATTCTTTCCCTTTGCCGGGCTTTTACCTTTGGAGCAGAACATCCCAAAACCTCCGGGATATGAAGGGCAGTACTTACAGATGCAGGCCTTAAGATGATGATTCGAGCAGCATATCCCAAAATACCTTCCGTATTCTTCTTGGGCATCCTTTATAACTTCAGATCCCATCTCAGTGGGCACTTCCATCTCTACTGCTCTCTCATTGTTATTATTTCTCCCCGTGGTTTCGGAATCCACACAATTCCCCCTATGCACAATGGCAACTTATGATGCGCAAAAAATGTATTATTCTTGCTTAGAGAGTGTCTTAAAATATATAATCCTTGGTAGACCAATTTACAGGTTAACACATGTGCAGGACAAAAACACACAATATCATTGCACCCCTTCAAAACATTTAAGAGCTATCCTGAAAATCAAAAATTGATTATTTGAGCTAATATTTAAATAAATGATAGGGATTCTCATTGAAAAATTTGCCTGATAATTTTTAATATCGATATGGTTTGTTTTGGAAAAATCTTAATAATTATTTGTGTGTAAAACATATCTACAATCTGGATGATAAAAATGAAACTGGGATATATAATTAATTTGGCAGTAATTCTAGTGATTATATACGGCGCCATAATATACGGACCTGCTGTAATAACAAAATATAACAATGTAACAACAGCGTACAGTAATGTAACGACAGCATACAACAATTCGAGTAAAGAATATAACAATATAACGGAAGCATATGGTAATTTAACAGCAGTCTACGACAATGTAACAACCGCATACAACAATTCGAGTAAAGAATATAACAATATAACGGAAGCATATGATAATTTAACAGCAGTCTACGACAATGTAACAACCGCATATAACCATGCAACAACTGCATACAACCATATAACTGAGGACGTCAATAACGTAACGGCAGATCTAAATAACGTAACGGCAGATCTAAATAACGTAACAAACGCGTCTAACAAAACCATTCACGTTATAAAATAAAAGGAATTAAATTTTATTATTGTGTGAAAAACGGTTCCTTGAACAGCATTATAAGATAATAAGAATATGAGCCAGAATGCGTCAGAAATGTCAGAATAAGTCAGAAGAACTCAAAATAAGTCCGAAAAAATCAGAAGAACTCAGAATAAGTCAGAAGAACTCAGAATAAGTCAGAAAAACTCAGAGAACTCAGAATAAAAGGATGCATATCCAGATAGCAACAAAGATATAGCTCCACAGATATTCATATAATAACGTAATTTTGATATAAATGCGATTTCTTTCGAAAATATAACCTGAAGAAATACAATAGAAATGAAAAAACAAAATATGGGATCATGAAATAGTATTTCTAGGATGATCCATATGAATATGTTTATCTCTATGGCGTGATAACAAATAGAGTGTAATATACTCTAAACACATAATATTCACAAAATTGGAGTAGAATGATAAAAATTTTTATTGCTCTTTATATCGTTAAAGCGATTGTATTTTACTTCGTAGGGAAGAAAGTACTTAAGGTATGGAGAGAAAGAAAATATAGAATGGCAGTACATCCCAGTCCAATTGAAGAAGTATAGCATTAACTGGTGCATGAAAATACTACCTATGATATTGGATATGCTTTTTATGTTCCTATCTACTAAAAAGATTTTAGAAGCTATGCGATTTTAGAAGCTATGCAATACCAAAGTAAGGCGCTAAAGGCTCAAAGCGATAAACAGATTCGATAACGGATTTGGGGTACGCTGAGTTTTAGATCATCTCTTTTACTTACTTGTTTAGATTTGTTTTCGATTTAATCATTTCATTTCTAAATTATTTTCGTTTTATATTACTGCGTTTTTGAGTATAAATTTCATTCTTAGTAAGATATCTATGCATGAAGACATTTTAATATTTTTTCCTACTTGTTACAGCTGGCCAAATCCCAAAACTCAGATTTACATCCCTAAATCTGGAATTTAGAAAAACCAATCGATTTTCGGATTACGGAAATCGTTCTCAGTCCCTTATTGAAATAGTTTTGAGACCCTTATTGATATGGAAATAAAATTTATTTTGGGATGAGCTCTTATTTAAAGTTGATTAAAAAGCGGAATTCGCGGGTGAGCATAGGTCAGTAAATTCACTTTCGTACACGTCGAATCAAATTTGCTCTAATTAATGCTCGGGCATCTGTAGGAGAAATTGGGATTGGTTCGTCTCGAGTCCATAATTTATAAGGCATTCCTCCTTTATTTCTGAGACCGTCAATTGATATGTATTCATCATCAGTAGTCCATATTCCACCGATTTCTTTTTTATTCGAGCCTCCAAATGACCTGATTACTTCGGCAGTTTCGTTTGTCTCGAACTCGGCAGCTCTCTTTCTCCATTCAGATTTAACACTCTTTTTCGGTTCTTTTACATTGTATGGCATTCTTTTCCACTCCCCTATAATAATCAATTTTAACAAGTATATAAACGTCAACTATTCAAATTAGTATTTATAGTTATTTTTCTTTTTTAAAATTCTTGTTAGAGTTCTTTTAGTATACAGTGTGAAGATTCAATATCTGTTAAGTTCGATTAGACAGACATACTCCTCCGGGCGATCCTGTCTTTTAATGCCTCTTGAACCTGTATTCCAAGTGGAAAAAAGAAGAAAATGTAAGTGAAAGATTGGAATTGTAAACGTGAAATAATGTAATTAAGATTTTTTGAAAAAAATGGTTGTGGTATGCTTTTAATTTTGCATACCTTCAGGATATCTGCGCAAAATGATATCCGTTACTTATTTTATTTATTTCTCTTTGCGTCTCTAGCAATTAATAATGCTGCTTTACGGTCTATTTAGATTTAGTTTCTAGAGTATTCTCAAAAATTTGCTAGCTTTGAATGTAAGATTCTGTTTTCTACCACTATTAGCCGGACCTCAGCATCTAGCAGTTTGTTTATTGCTTCTTCTCTTCTAGTTTCTGCTTTCCTAATTAGTTCTCCTAAACTCTGGATCTGTGAATCCAATTTGTTAGAGATTGATTCCAAATTCTTAGACTGTGTTTGAATGATCTTAGCTTCTGACAACTTCCTAAGAGCATCTGCAGATCTTATAATGTCCTCGAAATATGTGACTTTCTCAGCCGCCATCTCGATATCTGCTTTTATCTTTTCAAACTCTTCTGCATCGATCATTAAATTGTGTTGGTGTTTTTCAGTACAACATTCTGTACACATCATATGACCTCCTTATTTTATTATTATAGTTATACAGCCTTAAACGTTTATAAATTTTTAGCTTATGTGGATTGTGCTTTTTGTACATTCTGTACAATTCCAAAATAGTGTAGTACAGCTAATAACCCTGCCTGAGTTCAGAAAAAAGGCAGGGAATTGCGGTTGAAAAGCCGGCCTGTATTAATGAAGCAGATCTTCTTTCAAGTTCATAAGAAGAGTATAAATACAACTATAACTTTATATTTATTAAGTAGGGGGAAATAACATATGTCTCTAATGAAAAAATATCATAACGGTTTATCGAACATTCGTTTAAAATTTATCAGATCTGTGTATTATATTGTTTATACTTTCATGAAGTAGAGAAACCGAAAGAAACAGGTTTGGCTGATATGGAGCATTTGTAAAACGAATCAAATGACCAGTTCCTATCGCTGCTACCTGCATAGTGAGCAGCCTTTTCTTTAACAAGCTGATAGTGTACTCAGGAATATGTAGGCGCGCTATAACCCAAAAGAGACTTACTATTTTTTACTTACGAAGTTGTGAAATCCGTTTTTGAAACCGATTATTTGAAATCCGTTATTTGAAATCCGTTATTGGAAACCCATTATTTAAAATCAGTTATTTCAAATCCGTTATTTCAAACCTGTTATTTCAAACCTGTTATTTCAAACCCGTTATAATAAAATTGACATTTAATATTGATTTTCTAGCTCTAATGAAATTGCCTTTTCTTTAATCGAATCCTATGCCTCCAGCCGCGCCAACGCTTGAGACAGGAAAAATCGGAAAATACCATCAATATCATTAGATTACCCCGAAATAGCAACAAATAATTACCGAATGTCTGAGAGGATCTTTAAGTTTTATCTCAGGTTTATGCTGTGAATAGAGGTTCTGTAACTTTTTTAGTACTTTCCCCTTTTGGATAAAATTTGTGTCCTGTGGAAATCAGTTAAATATTTAAATAGAAATCCTTATAGGGCAAAAACCAGAGACTGATAAAACCATGGACAGGGAAATAAAGATACTTCACACTGCAGACACGCATCTGGGGTACAAGCAGTACCACAGTGAGGTCCGGAGAAAGGACTTTTTTGCGGCTTTTGAGATTGTCATAAATGATGCAATTGATATGCAGGTTGATGCTGTCGTGCATGCCGGAGACCTTTTTGATTCCAGGAACCCGACCCTTGAAGACCTTCTTGAGACTATTAGCCTCCTGTCCAGGTTGAGGGCTGCTGACATACCTTTTTTTGGAATCGTCGGGAACCATGAGAGCAAGCAAAATACTCAGTGGCTCGATCTCATTGAGGAAATGGGACTTGCGGCAAGGCTTGGAAAAAAGCCGCAGTCGATAGGGGATGTGGCGATCTACGGGATTGACAGTGTCCCAAAGTCAAAGATTCCTTTATTTGACTATTCAGAATTTGAAGCTCCGGATACCTTCTTGCCGGAAGACTGCAGGAAACTGCTTGTAATGCACCAGATCGTGCAGCCTTTCCCATATGCAGAATGGGATTGCGCTGAGATCCTTGAAAAGCTTCCTTTCAGGATCGATGCAATCCTTCTTGGGGATTACCATAAATATGAAAAATTTAAAGTAGGGGAAACCTGGGTCACATATCCGGGCAGTACAGAGCGAAATAGCGCGTCCGAAGTTGAAGCTCGTTCTTATAATATAATCACTCTTTCAGACAAAGGGCTGGAAATCAGCAGGCGCACAATTCCTACCCGTAAATTCCCTCCTCTCATTCGAGTAGAGTTGAATGGAGCAGAAAAGCCTTACGAACAGATTTTCTCTGTCATAAACGAACACCTTGAGGAACTTCCTGGATCAGTTGTGTCTCTGGAAATTACCGGAGACTCTGGGACTATTCTGTCCTTCAGCGAGATTGAAGAGTACATGCTCAACAAAGGAGTCCTCGTGCCAAGGATTGATGACCGCAGAAAAAAAGATTCCTTACCCGAAGAGGTTTTAAAAATTACTTTTTCTGACCCCGATCATGCAGTTGCAAACGAGATCAAGAGAATGATTTTAAATGACGGTGGGTTGATTGTTGATGAGGTTATCCGGAACCCGAATGTTCCAAGGTCAAGAGTGGACGAAGAGACAGAAGGCAGGCTTTCGAAGCTGATTGAGGCGCTTGATTTCAAAGATCCGGAATTCAGAATCGAAGTACCTGTAAACCCTGCCAGGTTAATGGAGACTCAAGAAGCCAGACCTGATAGCGATATTCGGTTGAGTGAGGATATTAGATTAGCCGCAAAAAATGAATATTTAGGGAAAGCTGATATTGCCGGGAAAAATGAATTCATTGGGGCAGTTTCTGGAGATTCTGAGATGCTCAGACCCTCAAACAGAATTGAGAGCCCTGAAATCAAGATTCCTGAATCTTCAGCCACGGGTCTGAATAATTCTGAATCATCGTCTGAACCTTCAGCCACGGGCCTGAATAGTTCTGAATCATCGTCTGAACCTTCAGCCACGGGTCTGAATAGTTCTGAATCATCGTCTGAACCTGCATCTGAACCTATATCACAGCCTGCACCTGAACCTATGTCAGAGCCTGCACCTGAAACTGCATCCGTTCCTACATCAAAACCTGTACCCGAAACTACATCAGGACCTATATTAGAATCTGGATCTGAATATACATCTGTACCTATGCCAGAGCCCGCATCTGAAACTGCACCTGAACCCATATTAGAGTCCGCATCTGAATCTGCATCTAAATCTGAATTAGAAGCTATGACTAAGTCTGCATCGAAACCTGCATCTGAAACTGCATCGGAACCTGTATCTGAATCTGTATCGGAAACTGCTTTTCCTGAGGATACTTCCAGGCCTCTAGCAGAAAGCCCTGAGAAAAAAACCAGGGTCCGGAAATCTGGAGGAAAAAAGCCTGAAAAAGAGGTTGTAAACTTGCCTGAGACAGAAGCGAATGCCAGCCCGGTAAATGAGGAAGGAGGCAAGATAGATGAGTTGTCTGAAGAAAAACCTGGACAATCTTCGAGTACAACCGGAAAAGCGGTAAAAAAAGGGCAAAAAAAGGGAAAAGGAAAGCCTGCCGTACCTCGACAGTATAACCTTGGTGATTACCTGTGAAGCTGAAGAATCTGCATATAGAAAATATCCGGAGCTATAAAAAGCTGGATTTCACTTTCGAAGACGGGGTGACAGTCATTTCCGGCGTGAATGGAAGTGGAAAGTCAAGCCTGCTCGAAGCTTGCTTCATGGGACTCTTTGGGAGCAAGATCCTTACAAAAGATTTTGTGCTTGCAGATATAATTTCCAAAGGCGCTGAGAACGCTAAAGTTAGTCTGGCTTTCGAGCATTTAGGTAAAGATTATCTTATTGACCAGGCTTTCCGGTACTCGGTTAAAAGTGAAAACGCCTCTAACTCGAGGTGTGTGCTCTATGCCGATGGGGAAAGCATTGTTGATCAGGCCACACGAACTTATGAGGAAGTCTGTGCCCTCCTTAATATGGATGAGGAAGCATACAGGAACTGCGCTTATATCCGACAGGGGGAAATTGATGTACTTATTAATGCGAAGCCAAAAGACAGGCAGCGCATGATCGACGATTTGCTGCAGCTTGGCAAGCTCGAAGAGTACAGGGAAAGGGCAGGCAGTGCAAAAACAGCCATCAGAAGGCTTGAAAGAGATACTAAAAATATCCATTCGGGCGTAAAAGCTGAGATTGAAGAAATTGAAAGTACAGGACCTGTACACGTACTGAATGGGCTCAAGCAGAAGGTAAAGGAAAACGATGCTGCGTTAGACAAGCTTAATGGTGTGAAAGATGCCGCAGCTGCCCGCAAAGAAAAGTTCGACCTCATGATTGCAGAATACCAGAGTCGCCTTCAGGAAATTGACACTCTGAAAAAAGCAATTCGTAAGTTCCAGGAGGACAAGGCTGGCTGCTTCCGGGAAAAGGAAAAACTCTCAGAAGAAGTCCATGAGCAAAGGAAGGTTCTGCTTGGACTTGGAGAGGAAAACGGTAACATCAAGGAAGAATGCGGCTTTGAAGACCTTGATATCGAAGTTCTCATTTTGGAGCAGGAAAAAGAAGAGTTTCTTGCGCGGGAAAAGGTAAACGGGATTTCAAAAGAACTTGCTCTCCTTTTAAGAGAAGAAGAAACCCTAAAGCGGACCTTAAGCGGCCTGGAAAAAGAAAAGGCTGATGCTGAGCGCACTTTAATGCAGTGCAGAACAGATATCGGGGATACTAACAGGGGAATTGAAGAAAACAGGAAAAATATACGGAAAATCGAAGAAGAAAATGAAGAGCTTAAAGAAAAAGCAGGGTTCGGAGAAACTCAGGAAGTTCCCTCAGTCATAAAGGAACTTGAAGAAAAGGAAAGCCTTCTTCGTGATAGAAAAAGTGAAGCTTCGGCAAAGCTTGCCCTTGCCTTCAAAGCGAAAGAAACCGGAGACATAAATTTAATTGCGCTTGAGAAAGATTTGCAAAACTACAAAGGTGCTGTCCGAAAAGGTAAGACAGAAATCGAAATTCTTGAAGAGAAGCTCAGAGAGAATTCAAAGGCAGTTCTCGAAGTTAAGGAGCAGAAATCCGAAGCACTCACAGGGCTAAAGGGACTGGGTTTTACAGGGGAGCAGCTCGAAGACCTGGAATACTTGAATGAGCTTCTGCTGGAAAATAAGAATAGATTGCATGGGCGGGAAAAAGAGCTTGACACTACCTTCAAAGAGCTTGAGAGGGTAATCCGTAAAAACATGCAGTTGCTTTCCGAAGGAAAATGCCCCACATGCGGACAGGAGCTTAAAGGATCCGAAATTGCCTGCACAACAGAGGAATCCGAAGAGAAAAAAGAAAAGCTCGCACCAGAACTTATGGATATTAAGCTCCAGCAGGCTGAAATCGAGAAAAAACTTAACAGGCTCAAGGATGCAAAAAAGCTGGAGAAAAGAATCTCTGATTACGATCTGGAAACCGAAAAGCTCAGCAATAAAGCAAAAGATGTGGAAGAAAGGATTAAGATTCACACAGTCCGGATTGAAGAAGACTCCCTTAAGCTGGAAGGGCTTAATAAGCGAAAACAGGAAATTGAGGCTCAGATGGGTCAGCTTCTCCCTGATATTAAAGCGCTGCAGGGCTGGGAAGAGGCAGCTCAAAAAGCCCACACTGAAAGTGAAAGAGCTCTTAGAGAAGCGAAGGCCTTTGATAAGAGGCTTGCTGAAAATGCCCAGGAAATTGAAGCTCTGAACGGAAAAATAAGAACCTCTCTTGCTTTAATCGAAAATTACGGGCAGAGACTTGGAGAACTGAATGAGAAATTAACAGGGCTTGCAGAAAGAGACAGCTTGGAAAAAGAAAAGCTCAAGTCCATAGAGACTGAGCTCGAAGCCCAACAGAAAAAAGAATATCTGGCAAAAGAAGCCCACCGTTCCCGTGAAAATCTCCTCTTGCAGGCAAAAAAGCTCCAGACAAACCTGTTCCGTATGGATAACATAAAGCACAAAATCTTCGAGCTTGAAGCCTCCATCAAGAACTTCGCCGAAAAGATAGGTTTCTTTGATAGGGACATCCTTGAGCGAAATGAGAGGATACAACAACTTGAAGAAAAGCTGGAGGGAAACAGTCTAGAAGAGCTTAAGCTTAAGCCCAAAGATTTTGAAGAAGCCCAGGCAAATATCACAGAAAAAATTCGACAAATTACTGCCGAAAAAGACGCACGTTTAAAAGAAGTCGGTACAGTAGAAAATAACTTAAAACGCCTCAAGGAACTCAAAGATGAACTGAAAGCTCTTGAAAACAGGCGGCTATATCTTGAAGCCGTGTACAGTAATGCCGAAGAGCTTGAAAATACCTATACACGCGTCAGGGCTGATATGAGGACAAGAAATATTGGCGCTCTTTCTACCCTTTTAAATGACATGTTCGGCTTCATGTATGCAAATAATGCCTATTCCCATATAGAACTGGATCCTGAGTATAACCTTACGGTTTACAGAAAAGACGGGACTCCTCTTGAGCCGAAACTTCTCAGCGGCGGTGAACGTGCTATATTTAATCTGATCCTGCGCTGTGCTATTTACAGGCTTCTTGCGATGGGTTTTGGAGGAGATAAGGGAGATGGTCTCCCCCCAATGATACTTGATGAACCAACGGTTTTTCTGGACCGCGGGCATATCAGGCAGCTTTTGAAACTCATAGACGAGATGCGCAGCATAGGGGTTGGTCAGATTATTATAGTCTCCCATGACGAGTCTCTTATCGATTCGGCAGATCACGTATTTCAGGTAGAAAAAGACCCTCTTACTAATGTGTCCTCAATTATAAGACTTTAAAAGAAAGTTTGAGAAAGAGTCGGCATCTGATATTTGGGAGTGGTTTGGGGGTTTGGGGGGTTTAGAAATGGTTTGGGGAAATGAGAAAAGATATTATCAGATGCCGGATACTATAATATTCATTAATAATATATAAATCTATTGATATAATTCTATTTTGTTAATCTTACAAATAGAATACCAGAAAAAATGGAATTTAAGGGCCCAATTTTGACAGTTAGGGTTCAAGCAGTTTAGTCTGGCAGTCTCATCCCAGAAGACTGATAAATTCATTCCATAGGGATAGTGAGAGCCTTTGTGTCACAAGGGGCAAAGTAGAGTAGTATCGAAGGCAGGCGGAAACTTTTAAACCGTCCGTAAACCGTCCATTTGATGACAGGGGACTCTTTTGATGAATTTTTGATGAATATGCGACCTTTTTTATGCCACTTGATAATCATTTTGTGGTTAGCCCATGTGACCCTGTGGCTTGCTGATATTTACGCAGCATTTCCGGGTCTTCGAACGAACCATGTGGATGCACCGATCTCCATTCCCGTCAATCATCCTGATAAACGTAGATATTCTATAGCTTATATGAATACCGAGGTTCCTGCCTGCTAGTACAAGGTAAATACAAAAAAATACTAGGGAAAACATCGGCCATTTTAAATAATGTCTTCGGTATTGTTTTTAAAGTGAGTTTTTTGCTTATTTCCTGGGAAATAATCCGCATATCCTGCAGTTCCTGGAAGACAATACTCCGTATTTTTGAGGACCTTGTCCTGACCAGCTGCTGGCCTGAGAGACATCCCGTTAAAAAAGATATAATTAATAGATCTTATTGAGTCCTGGGGGAAAACGGAAGTAGATAAGTGAAACGTGAGCTTAAAACCAAATTGGTTGAGAAAGTAATTGAAAATATTGAGTTAGAAATTCTGAAAATGTTCATTTGAACTTCCTTTCTCGATGTAAACTTTACCGTTTTCTTCGTAAAATGTTATCATGTCACCTTTTTTCATTCCTAGAAATTCTGCTGCATTTTTTAGGAATAATATTTTGTTATCATCACCCATCTTTGTACTCCCCAAGATTTTTCGTTTATTGAGCATAAGTATACTAATTGTACTGTAGAGTATAAAAAACAGACTATACTTTTGTTTTAAATATTATATGAATTATGTATGTAGAAATCTTCTGAAACTTTTTCGCTTCGTTCGTTTAAGAGGGAAAGCGGGCAACTGCTCCCCCTTATCCGACTTAGGAGAGAAAAGGAGACTAATCTCTGACCTTCCGAAATGAGAAAAGAGATTTGATAAATTTGGATGAAATTCTACTGTTTTTTTAAAATTGGAGAAACCAGAAAAAATTAAAAAACTTCAGTTGTATCTTTTGGATCAGCTATATCTATTGAATCATCTGTTGTAGCAGGGGTTATTAGATAGAGCCATATCCATATCCTCTCGCCACCCAATTCGCGACGTTGTGATCGGATGGTCCTAAAATATTACCAGGTCCAGAACCTATTTCTATGTACGGTGAAACATTCCACATTACATTATTGTGAACATGGATAGACCCGCTCGCACGGACATTACCTATTCCGGCACTCCTACTGGATCCTCTGAAGTCATGCATGATGTTGTGATGGATATTCGCGTTAATGAGTGAGTTCTGCAGTTGCACACAACACCATCCAGAGCCAGCTCTCCCTGTGAATGTATTATGGTCCACTTGACAGTTATCAGAGTTATCTATTCTTACACCTGAATTTGTCTGGACCTGAACATCACAGTTATACATTCTGCAATTTCTAGAATCAGATAAAAATGCTACACCGTCATGTCCTGCCGAATACATTCTACAATTATACACATTTATTCCAGAGCTTCCACTGATTCGGACACCATCACTATACAGATAGCGAGTAAATAAAATATTATGTACTGTACTATTACTCGAAGACCTGAATTGTATACAGTTTCGATAGTCTCCGTGACCACCGTCACCAGGTCCAGTTGCTGTACTTTTGAATTGAAGATTAGATACTTCAACGTTAGAAACACCTGACCCAAATATATACGCAGGTTCTCTCTCGGAGTTAGAAACCGATGGGCCATTACCAAATATTATTGTACTGACGCCTGCACCTCTCAGTACTACATTAGATTTTAGAACTATTGGTGCACTTATTCTATAAGTGCCAGCAGTAAGGAGAACATATCCCTTGTTACTTGGTGTTGTACCCGATGCTACAGAATTTATTGCAGTATTAATATTATTCTGGTTATTTATTCCAGTGGGATTTATGGTTATTGTTCCGGTAATAGCCAGCACCCCCTTCACCAATTCCAGTTGCTGTACTTTTGAATTGAAAAGACAATATATCTCAACGTGAGAAACACCGTTCCATGTATACCTAGGTGCTCTCTCGGAGATATAAACCGATGCGTCGTTACCATGTATTATTGTACTGTTGCCTGCACCATTAAGTACTTCATTAGATTTTAAAATTGAAGATGAATCTAATTTGTATCTTCCTTAAACTTCATAGATACAATCCCATGTTAAATGTAATATTATCTCTATTTATTCATTATTCAATTATTGGAGATTAAAAATAACCTAAGGTCTCAAACAAACATTGACATCTCTTAACTTCAATCCTGATGAAATTAAAGATTTCAGACGGCAAAAAACTGGGTGTAGGTGCATATGATAACATCTTTGAAGAGTGAGCAATACCTTTGAGATACATCTCCGGCTCAACTAATCAGAGAAAAAGTACATTGAATTGAAAATTAAGAGATTTCCACTTAATTTAAAATTATACCAAATAGGCATATTTTGTGTCTCCTTGTATCACATTTAATTTTATAAACCAGTAATAATATTTTGACTCTATAGAAAATATAATGTGGGAAAGAAGATGAAAAATAAAGTTCTCTTAATATTTTCAATTTTTTTTATTTTTGTTGCATCAGGGACAGTCGCATCGGCTGGAAAAGAAACTCAGCTCACGCATGATCAGCGATTAACACAGCTCACATCAATCTATGGTAACCATGTTTTGTGGACAGAGACTACTGGGAATGATGTACATGCTTACAATCTAACTACTGGAAAACAAATAGATATTAATGGTCATGGATTAGTAGGCAAAATTAATGTATATGGTAATAAGGTCGTATGGACTGGTGATGATGGTGACGCTGTTTATATGTACGACATTTCTACAGGTAACGAAACTAAGATAACATCGGGGGGACGGAACCCTGATATCTACGGTAACTACTTAGTATATACTAATAACTATTATATTGGTCAAGATCACAAAAATGATAGTATTTATCTGTATGATCTAAATGCTCACATAAAAACTAAGATTGCCACTGTTTACAGCTCGCCTGCCATATGTGATAAGAAAGTTGTATGGTCTCAAGATAACAGTAAAAATGGTTCTGATATCAACGAATATGATTTGTCTACTCACCAAACAAGCACAATAACAACTACAAGTAGCCCAGTATCCGAACTTGATATCTACGGAAATATAGTCGTATGGATAAGATCAGGCAATGTATATATGTATGATACTGCTGTCCACAAAATAACGCAGGTTACCAATAGTGGAAATGCATGTCAGCCTGCAATCTACGGTAACAAGATAGTATATACAATAGGCGATCCTTATAGTGGTGGTAAGAAGGATATCTACATGTATAATATATCTACTGCCAGGACAACCCGCATAACTTCCAGCACCTGTGCATTTGGTCCATCTGTCTATGGCGACAAAATCGTATATGCAGATAGCAGAAATGATCCGGTAAATGGTGAAATAAGAGATGTTTATCTATATGACCTTTTAGCCAACTGAAAAGCTAAAATAATATTTTTTTTCCGGACGTTAGATCTGGCAAAGAAGCCACTGAAAGTCAAGTTTACTGACAAAAGTACCGAATTCCCTACTTTCGGGTCATGGGACTTCGAAGATGGGATATTTCGAAATCCCATAAGCCTGTTTTTAAATAAGGAAAATGAGAGTACAAGATGCATCTCTTTAGAGTAAACCGACGACAGATAGCTCTTTTCCTTAAAGATAATTCCATTTTTCTAAGATAAATGATTATCAACCGATAACTTACAAAACCCTGGACAAACGACTTGATATACGCTAACGTAATCGTTTTGATACTTAAAGGCTTCAGTCATTTTTTGATCTGGGTAAATTTTCGCTTCCATATAAGGGTTTGCCATCACGTCACCGTTTTTTAACCCAATAATAAAGATAGACGAGTACAGGAGCTAATAATATAATGTTTTCATTTAAAGTTCCGCCTGTATTACATAACAAATCCTTAGTACTCTTATTAGCTGCCCGTATATCAACTTCCATTGCTTTTCAAATGTTAACCGTTGCTGTAGGGTGGCAAATTTATTCAATTACTCAAATGCCTATTTACCTAGGACTTGTCGGATTAGTCCAGTTTTTGCCGATGGTTCTACTTACTCTTGTAGTCGGTTATGTAGCAGACCGCTATGACCGAAAGTTGATAATTTGTTTCAGTCAAATTGCAGAAAGTATAGGGATTTTCCTGCTTGCTTACGAAAGCCATATAGGATCGATTACCGAAGAGGGAATTCTCGTTACTATCTTTTTTATAAGTACCGCCAATGCTTTTCAAGGCCCGTCAATGCAATCTTTGCTACCTAATGTTGTCAGCAAGGAAGTTTTCCCAGAGGTAGCTGCTTTAGCAGCCTCTACGGCCCAGTTTGCATTCATTATAGGTCCAGCAATTGGAGGAATTCTTTATGCATTAGATCCCGAAGCTGTGTACTCTATAGCTGGTATATTAACATTGGCGACAAGTGTGATTATTCTCTTTGTTTCAATAAGCCGACATTCCGCAGATGTTCGCTAAAATTCCACAATTTTTTCCGCTATCGTTTTTTCTGATAATTGCTCTGCTTATTCAAACATATGTTTTAGAAATATCTCACACTTTTCGGTCATGTGCCTTTAATGAAAGCTTTTAACCTATGTTTCCGGAAGCTTCAGTTGAGACAATAATTTCAAACTTTTGAGCAAATATCCAAAAACGATAGCAAGCAAAATGTTATTTTCTTGAGGACATCTGCGGAATGTCAGTTCCAGCAATACCGTGGTAAAATAAAATATTGTATTCTTGAGTTCCTGATTTCTGGATATTTTCTCTGAAAGCTTGAATACAGGCTTCTCCATCAACAAATACTCTTTCTTTTCCAAAGTACGTTGTAGGGCCAATTGGCATTTATGTATCTCCACAAAGCGATATCTTAATTGAATCCCAGCCAATTACATAATATTAGCCTGTCCGTATTGCATTACTAAAAGCTTCCGATTTAACGCAGGAAAAAACTGGAGGTCCTGGAGAACAGATGCAAAAATCCAGGAAAGCCTGGGTAAAATTAGCCGACGAGGCGTTACAGAATCAAAAAATTAAATCATCTAAAACATGTCACTTTTTCTTAAACTCGCATTTTCTTGATTTTGTTCCTATGTGCGTAGTCCAATTTATAAAATTCAGGTCTTAGAAGCAAAATCTTTCAATAAAGCTTCTAGCTCAGAAAAAGACTTTGCTATTCGTCCCTTTAACACCCCTACGAGTAAAGGATTGTCGATGTCGCCCATAAGTGATCTTGAGTCCGATTTAAAACCTATACACTCTTTATCATAGGCATATGCGAGTCCGACTTCAACACATGCACCTTCATCAGGAACTCTTCCATCCAATACAAATAAGACAACATCACAGTCTTTAATTTCTTCAATATCCTTATAGAATATGATGTCAATTGCTTCTTGTTTTTTAGAATATTGAGCCATGAGATCTGCCAATAAATAACCGTCTCTCTGTGGTAAAAACGTCTCGAATCCCAAAGCTCGTAAGTAACTATCCATTTTCTCGTTAAACTCTTGCTCTGCATGTGAGAATAAAGGCCCGGCAATATACACTTTTTTTATCATTTATCCATCCCAGCACGGAGTTATATTTACGCACCGAAGTCATTTACCCTTTTAGGGTTAGTAATTTGTTTAAATACATTCTCAAAATATCTATCAGTCATCCCGGCCAAAAAATCCCTTACTTTTTCGGCAGGCGATGAGTTACTCAAATAATCTTTTGATACCCAATTCAAATTGATCATGTGCTTGTAAATGAGAGAGTCCTTGTTGTCAGAATCCAGATCTGACAAATAATGACTAAATATCATCTCATACATACGTTCGATTTTTTTCTTTTCCTTAAGTAACAGATCATTCTTATAAATATATTTATAATTATAGTTCTTACAGTCTTCAACATGTTTTTGAGCCTCAGAAGAGAATGCAATTTCGTCTTTCCCAAAACTATTGTTTATAACATCTCTGATTAAGGTATCTATAATCAGCCAGTTGATGCCATTTCCAGTTTTTCCAGGAGCATAACCAAAAAATTCTTTACAACCCTCCGGGAAATCGGGTAAACACTTATCTATTAGTTTTACCTCAACTGCATCCTCCAGATCTCTACCTAAATAAGCAATGAGATCAGAAACTCTAACAACACATCCTTCTAAAGTCATTGGCATTGGATCGTCATCGTTTTTTATAGATTTGATTTTAGACTCATATGAATCCCATTTAAGCTCTCGGTCTGGTTTTAGACCTTTCTTAAGAACCTCACCATTATGGCAAAGTATTCCATCCAATACCTGAATAGTAAGATCTTTATCTTCGATTTTATCTAGAAAATGAACGCTTTGAACATTATGCTTAAACTTAGCAAGCTTATTTTTTTTCGCAAATATTACTTAGTATTGTTTCACCTTGATGCCCATAAGGAACATGGCCAATATCATGACCCAGAGATATGGCTTCCAAAAGATCCTCATTTAGTCTGAGGGCTTTACCGATGGTTCTAGAAATTTTTGAAACAAGTTGAACATGGAGGACACGATGTGTAACGTGGTCGTTATCCACTAAAAAGAAGACTTGAGTTTTATCTATATATCGGGCAAAAGATTTTGAGTGAAGTATTCTATCTGCATCCCTGTAGAAAGGGGGGCGAATTGCAGGCTCTTCAGGTTTAGCTCCTTTTCTTCTCTTGAATTCATCATTTTTAGTTGCATATTCAGAAAGGAGATTTTCTCTTTTCTTACTATGAGCTTCAATTTCTTTTAAAATATCAGGTTCTATTTCCATTTCTATCCCTCGATAGATATTCATTGGAAAAAGCTCAAATCATAACCAAAATCAACATTAAGCTGATTTGATTTTATTTGTAAAAAATCAACCACTGCGAACGTATCGAACATCTCTAAAGAGTGGTTTCTTGTATATGATATTCGGCGATATAACCTTTATGAAAAAAATTAGACTTTTAAATATAAATTTCTGATAAATATATTAAATTAACTTAGAGCCTATCTGAAAGTGTTGTGACCTACTATATTTTAAAAATAAATATGTACAATCAGAACATATACACGATATTATATACATATTGTAGCTTATTCAACATGCCTTTTGATTTTTCTGATAGGCTCTAAGTCCTACAATAATCTGGAGGACAAAACTATGGATAAAAATCTTGTAGAATCATTCTGTCAAAGCTGTGCCATGCCAATGGAAAAATCAGATGACTTTGGCAATAATACTAAAGCTATGAAAAAACAATTCTACATGGACGTGTTCGTCTGGGGTTTTGTTCTCTGGCTCATCGGCTATCTTCTTGGTATGATTCTTTTCTTCGTCGTGCCGCAGGATATGATCGGATGGGTCATCTTGCCGATCGGAATCATAATCACGCTTTGGGTACTTTTGAAAAAGATAAAAGGGGATTCATTCAATTACTATCTGTACATGGCGATTGCATGGACACTGATCGCAATTGTGTTTGATTATCTTTTCATTGTCAAAGCGCTAAAGCCAGCGGATGGATATTACAAACTGGATGTGTATCTGTATTATGCCTTAACTTTCATTCTTCCTCTTGCTGCCTATTGGCGTAAAAAATCCATATAAAATAACATTTTGTATAAACTTGGATTAAGAGCCTATCCGAAGAGGTTTGTGACCTACTGTATCTTTACAAATTGCAGTATCATAATCATAACTGATACTGGATATTACAGACTCATTGTAATTTTGCAATGTGCCATTATTGACTTTTCTGATAGGCTTTAAGTGGCTTTTTACCTTACTGTATCCGAAGGAAGACTTTTGAAATATCGGAGTAATATCCTAAAACTTTTATTTCTTCGTTTAGTGTAATGTATATGTACTACCCAACACCAGAAGAACATCATCATATTCGGGAAGACTTACAGTGGCTTCGCTATTCTGTAAAGAACATGCAAACTAAAAGAACAATTGACAAGGTAAGGGATGTTGTTGAGAGGATAAGGGCAAATTACGATCCTATCTCAGCTCAACCTGCTAGAGATGCGCTTGGACTTCTCGAGGCCGGAAGATACGATGACGAAAGGATTGACATGTTATTTGACGTTCAACTAGGTGTGCTAGAAGAATATCTTGCTATGATGAGTGAGTATCGAGACGACCACAGTATCCTGAACGATGGATGGCATTAGAGTTATCCGAAAAATCAAAATCCAGGATTAACTTGATCTCAAGACTTTGCTATCAGTCGTATATTTAGAGTAGCTTCGTAACCTGTCAGTTAGCTTACCAGTAAACCAGGTAATTAAACAGCTCGTCAATTTCTCCTTGGCAATCGTCAAAAAAGCTGTGGTTTTTTATCAGGTAGCCGTCAGCAGGGAGATCGTCGAGAAAACCGTACCAGTAGATAACCATACCTTCGCCAAAAAGATCAACGTACTCACTAAACTGCTTTTTCATATAATGTTCGTGTTCGAAGTCGTCCCCGAAGAGAGCTTTGCTTTCAATCCATCTGACATTGAACTCATCTATATAGAGAGGTTTTTCCAGGACAAAGTCCGGGGTTTTGCCATCTCCCTGAGCCCGAATTTCTTCTTCAGTGCAATAGGAAATTTCCCTGTCATCCAGCCATTTCTTGATAATTAATTCCCCCATCTGGCCCTTCTTACACTGCATCTCATGGGCATGGGGGGAAAAGAAATGATCCACCTCAAGCGCCCTTTTTACTTCTTTTCTCAGGCGGCGGTTTTCTATGGAGTCGATGTTTTTGAAAAGCCAGTTTATGTTTTTCCTTGAAAGCTCACAATTCTTCATGATAAGAGATGCCATAAGCGTTGGGGGAAAACCGGCATATTCAGCAAGGTCAAGAATTGAACGTCCCTGGTTCCATTTTAAAAAAAGTTCCTGCTCTCTGGAGTAAATCCTTCTGTATTTAAACCTTGTCATCTTTACGACTTTCTGGTTAAGAATTGTTGCTAGCATGCCTGGTGGTGCTGCATACTCTTCCGAAAGGCGGAAAACGTCCTTAAAGTTGTGCAATGAACTGTAGATTTTCTGGTATGTCTGGCGGTCCATTCTTTATCATCATATCCCTGTTTTGTAATCTTCCAGAGCATGGAAAACTAAAATTAAGCAGTATGAAAAACGAGAATTTTATAATATTAAGATCTCTCAAACATGTAATTGATTTCCTCAGGATTCCTTCTTTGTAGCTTATTGCTATGCAGCTTATTGTTTATATAACCAAAGACCTAAGCCTTAAAACCCAAAAAAAGATGATTTCTTCAATAACTCGCAGATCTTATGAATTCCGCGAGGGAAGAAAGCAGCTTCACGATCGGGATAAGATGACCCTTTAAAGGAACTTTGACCTACACATCTGATAATCTCCTTTTTTCGGGCAGAGAACTGTTAACTCCAGAACTCTTCATCATAGACTTCAGGCGTGTCTATCTCCATGACTTTATCAAGCTTCCTTCGTTTTTCTTTATTGTCAGGTATAGTTTTTGTTTCCTCTTCCCTGCCTGGGGTATAAGAGTCCTTCTTTTCATATTCATTAGAGGATGCAAAGATTGTTGTTTGCTTATTACTTGAAACTATTCTTTCCGTAACTTTTGGCTTTTCCTGGATTCTTGGCTGAGTTTTCGCGTATATAATTGGTTTTTCTTCAGCCGGCTCTTTTTTCAGTCGGGCCTCAAGTCTCACGGAAGCTTTCTCAGCATCATTTTCAACATATCTCTCACTCAGTCTTACACCGTTGCTTTTCTCAGGTCTTGGGGTAGGGTTTCTGGCAAATGGCTTCTGAGAAATTGGATTCTGGATAAATTTTTCTTCATTTCTTTGAACAGGTTTTTCTTCGGGCTTTTCGGCGAGCCTGCTGGGAATCCAGTCTCCTTTTTCAGAAACGCTCTTTTTCTTTGAGGCAGATTGCCGGCCTAATTTACGGTGAGTGTCTTCAGCATAGGTATCCTGTTTGCGATCGTCTTTCCAGGACTTGACTTTGCTTGTTGTGCTGTAGCCTATAAGGCAGGTAGGTTCTCTCGTTCTCCACTCAAGGCAGAAGAGGTGGCACTCTCGTTCTCTGCATTTCTGGTTTTCGTCAAGCGGACAGACTTCTGGAAGGGTCATAGTACTTAGAACAGCAGAATATAAAAAATAGTTAACGGTAATAAAAATTATAGCAATATTAAAGTAGTGTTATTAAAGATCTCTGAGAGCATCTGCAATCAAGGGAGCAACGCTCAGTCTACTTTCGGCTTTTTCGAGGGTATCGGTAGCGATTATATTTTTTACACCCGCATTAAAAAGCCTTAAAGTTGCATTCCTCGCCAGGACAGGGTGTACGCAGGCAAGATAAACATCAACTGCTCCCTGGGCTTTCAGCATCTTGATAGACTCGGTCATTGTCCCGCCTGTTGCAATCATATCATCTACAAGGACAACATGCCTGCCTGTTACATCGAGATTCTTTGTCTTGATGGTTACTGTATCTCCGCTGAGTCTGGTTTTTTGCAGATGGTCGTAATCAAAACCCAGGCCAGAAGACACTCTTTTCACAAGTCCCTCAGCTCCTTCATCAGGGGCTATTAAAATGGGGTTCTCCAGACCAAGACCTGCAATATAGTCTCCAAGCAGTTTTGCTGCATCAAGGTTTTTCGCAGAACCTGAAAAATGCTCAAGCACACTTTTTGCGTGAATATTTATTGTGAAAATCCGGTCGGCATTAATGCAGCGGGCAACTGCGCGGGCACTGATAGGTTCTCCGGGTTTGAATCTCTTGTCCTGTCTGGCATATCCCATGTAAGGAATAACAACATTAATTTCCTTTGCCTCATTGCAGGCATCGATAAGCTGGAGAAGGGAAACAAGATCTGAATTTGTTGGTGTACTTTGAATAAGGGTTACATTCTCATTTTTTATCTCATCTGCAATTCGGAGGTAAAGTTCTCCATCAGGGAAACGATTAAATTCGCAAAGCACAGGCTCTGTTCCTAACGCCCGGGCAGTGCGGCTGGCAAGTAATTGTGATGCTGGTCCACCTACGATCTTCAAGATTTATACCTCAGTCTCCCGTCTTGATATAACCCATCCTTTAAAAAGCTTATTTTAATTAGCTTATTTCTTGAGCTTTTATAGGTTATTAAAGGAGTTCCGGCCATTGGTTGCTCTTTAAATCAGTTAGTAATCACACTTATCCGCTACATCAAAATTAACATCAATTAACTCATTTTCAGTAGGCTCAATAGTTACGAAATGCTTACCTTTATGCTTCTCCAGCACTCTGATATTTCTTATTGAAGTATTGGGGTAATTTCCACTCTCGTCTTTTTCCACTGATTTGACCATATCCCATATTGTCAGCAGCGCTGCCGAAACCCCTGTGAGAGCTTCCATCTCAACTCCTGTTTTCCCGATGGTCCGGACCTCAACCACAACTGAAATTACTTCATCCCTTATCTCAAAATCCACATCTATAGCCGTTATTGGAATCTGATGACACATCGGAATTATTTCCGGAGTTTTTTTAATTGCAAGCACTGCTGCGACTCGTGCAGTTGCGAGCACATTTCCTTTCTCGATATCTCCAGTCTTTATCTTCTTTATGGTTTCCTCGGAAAGTACGATTTCTCCGCTAGCCCGCGCGAATCGAGGGATATCTTCCTTTCCGCCGACATCAACCATACGTACTCTGTCGGCTTCGATATGGGTAAATTTTTTTTCCACAAAATCACCTAATTTCGTTTTTATGTTGAATATTTAATTTGGTTCCCACTAAGCATTAGCTTCCTTTTTGCTCATTGTTTAGCGAATTTTTACTTCCTAATCAGTCAAATCCTAATCTGCTTCCTTTTTGAATAATCGTCAAGTGCTTGTTTGAGACTTTCTGCAAGGTCTTCGGCTTCTTCAAGTTTTAGTTTTATTATTTGCTCATCTTCCCCGTGGAAAATAGAAATTCTTATTCTGTTCCTTTCGATTTCTACCTCAATTTTCCTTTCAATTCCTTGTACCATACCAGTTCCCTCCCATTTCATGCTCGTTTGCAATATAAATATTATCAAATAGAAATATATAACTTGCGTACTTTACCCCATTGTCCACTTAATTACCTTTATTCCCTCTGTTACAGTCGTTCCTTCATTACCATGTTGCCCCTTTCTATTACTATATTTTTTCTGTGCACTTATCTCTTTTATCTGATCTCTTTTATCTGATCTCTTTTATCTGATCTCTTTTATCTGATCTCTTTTATCTGATCTCTTTTATCTGATCTCTTTTATCTGATCTCTTTTATCTGATCTCTTTTATCTGATCTCTTTTATCTGATCTCTTTTATCTGATCTCTTTTATCTGATCTCTTTTATCTGATCTCTTTTATCTGATCTCTTTTATCTGATCTCTTTTATCTGATCTCTTTTATCCGATATCCGCCTCTTTGATTATTTCTGGAATCTTTTCTATAACATCCGTTGCAAGCAGCCCATTTCCTGCTCTCTCAAAAGCCATATCTCCTGCTAATCCATTTATGTAAGCAGCACAGGCTGCGGCAAGAAATCCGGGATTTCTGGAAAAAAGAGATCCTGTAAGCCCTGCCAGAACGTCTCCTGTACCGCCTACCGTCATGCCTGCATTGCCTGTCCTGTTCAGGAGGGTTTGTTTCCCATCAGAAATAATGTCTATTTTACCTTTAAGGAGAGTTACAATCCCTTTTTCTTCCGAGAATTCCCTGACAGCTTTGTAACGCGCCTCATGGTTATTGGGGGTTCCAATGCCTCTTAGAAGGGCGAATTCTCCTGCATGCGGGGTTACTATCAGTTCACAGTTGCCTGCAAGGGTTTCAAAGAGCGAGCCTGAGAGAGCCGAGAGGGCATCTGCATCAAGGACGGCTTTCCTGCAGAAGGGCAGGATTTTTCGGACAGTTTCCAGAGTCTCTGAGGCCCTCCCCAGTCCCATACCCATTACAACTACATCATGGGAATTAATAAGGTCAGGAAGGATGGAAAGGTCGTCTGAACAGAGTACATTTGAAGAAAGCTTTCGGACTATCAGGTTTGGAGAATAGGATGCTACAATTTTGAATACAGGCTCGGGAACTGCTACGGTTACAAGATCTGCCCCTGCCCTCAAAGCTGCAAGGGCTGCAAGGGCTGGAGCTCCAGAGTAAGGGCCGCCGCCTATAACCAGGATCTTGCCGGAATCTCCTTTGTGCCCTTCGGACTTTCGCCTGTGCATCATAGTCAGGTCTCCGGGGCCTACATATTGCTCGGCATCCGCACAAATTCCGATCTCTGCAACCCTTATCGTGCCAGTATATTTTTTTGCTTTTTCACTTAGAAGTCCTGCTTTCATGCGGTGGAAAGTGACTGTAAGCTCTGCATGCACGGATTTTTCAAAGTTATCGCCATCCGGGTCAAGCCCTGAGGGAACATCAATAGAAATTACTATTTTTCCTGCTTGTTTTTCTCGGTTTATAAGGTCGATAGCCGTTGATTCGGGTTCTCTTATAATCCCTTTGACTCCTGTCCCGAATATGGCATCTACAAGCAAGTCAGCTTCTGAAAACCAGTTAGAGGCTACAGATGTAAGTTGACTTGTAAGTTGACTTGAATCACTTACTTCTAGAATCTGGACGCGGCTGAACTTTAACAGTGAAAAGTTGTGGAAGGCCTCCTTAGTTTTAATATCCTGAGCTTCTCCTAGAAGGATTACTTTTATAATATATCCTGCAAAGCCTGCAAGTTGCCTGGCTGCGACAAAAGCATCTCCCCCGTTATTTCCCCGGCCTGCAACAAAAAGTATATTGCCGCTTTCAAGCCTCTCCCTTATGCTGTGTGCAATAGCAGCCCCCGCATTCTCCATTAATTGGACAGGTAACAGGCCAAGGTATTCACAATTTATGTCTATTGCCTTCATCCGCGAAGAACTGATGAACCTCATAATAATTACCTGTGGTTATTTTCGTTAGGATATTTTCATAGGATATTTTCATAGAACATTTTCATAGAACATTTTCATAGGATATTTTCATGGATATTTTCATGGATATTTTCATGGATATTTTCATGGATATTTTCATCACTATGTCATTTACTAATAATTCTGTAAATTAGAATTCTTTAACACCAGAAAGCATTATATATCTCTTTGATAATTGGATAAATATATTTATTAAATTTTTACACTAAAGAAAACTTATTTGATCCAGTTACCATATACGTTACATTTCAATATAACTTAATATAGCTTGGAACTGAACTCTCTGGATAAACCATCTTAATCCAGTAGGAGACTAAGTTGTAAGAGACTAAGTTAATCCTGAAGAAACTCGTAATAGTTTATTTTGAAAGGACAACTAGCTAATTTATATGAGAGATCCAACTATCTTAGCATATATTGAAAGCTATATTGTAGGTTAAATATAGTTTAATAACGACAAAGAAGGTAATAAGAGTAACAAAGTTAATAACTATTAAGAGTAATAACCTTAAAAAAGAAACGTCGGTATTACAGCCAACTGTAGTCAAAGGCTACAGTAAAACGATAAACAGACAGGATTCTGATCAAATGTTTTCTTTCCTTTGCATGTGTTTGAATTTACATGAGATAGGGAGGACTATTTTTGTCTAATTTTTCAAAAGATGCGGATAGCAACTTTAAGAACACAGTCAAACCCAGATACCTGGTTTTGGGCAGTGGAAGTGTTGGTTTTGCACTTGCAAAAGAGCTCAGGGAAAGCAATAAGCTAGTAATCATCGTAGATAATGACGAGGCCAAGGTAGAAACTCTCAGGGAAGAAGGCTTCGAAACTATTGTAGGTGACATCTCCGATCCTGAGCTTATCAATAGAATTGACCTTAAAAACGTTGTAGTTATACTTTTCCTGACTTCCAATAACGAGGTAAACAGGAGGGGCCTTGAAAATTTCAAGAAGGTTGTCAACCCTGATGTTCAGCTCTTTTCGCGAGCTTCAGATATTATCAATAAGGAAAGGATGGAAAACCTCGGGGCAGATTATGTCTTTATGCCTTCCAAGCTTATTGCAAGCTCTCTTTCTCGTTCCCTTGAGAGGGCTGAGTCTGTCCACAGAGGCAACAGGCTTGCCAGATGGCTGAAAGGAATAAGGGATAAAAAGCTTGCTATTGTACTTCATGATAATCCTGATCCGGATGCAATCTCCAGTGGACTCGCACTAAAGGAAATTGCAAAAAATCTTGGGGTAGAATCAAATATTATATATCATGGTAGGATAGGACATCAAGAAAACAAAGCATTTGTAAATTTGCTAGGAATTGACCTTGGCAAGATAGAAGATCATAATCTTAAAAACTTTGATGAAATTTCCCTGATTGACTGCTCCATCCCTGGCGTTAACAACATGGTCCCCCCTAACTCATATGTGGGCATAGTAATAGATCATCACCCACCCGGAGAAACTGAAATAAAAGCTGAATACATAGACATTCGGCCTAATTTTGGGGCAACTGCTACTATAATGACAAAGTACCTGCAGCAGCTTAATATTAATATATCAAAAACCCTGGCAACGGCTCTGCTCTATGGAATCAGGACTGATACCCAGGACTTCAAGCGAAAAACCGATCCTGCAGATCTCTCAGCTGCCTCTTATCTATATCCCCTTTCGAACCATGGGATCCTTGACCAGCTTGAGCAGCCCTCAATGGCTATCGAAACTCTTGAGGTGCTCGGAGAGGCGATCAGGAACCGGCAGGTAATCGGCAGTTACCTTCTCTCGAATGTCGGGAACATAAGGGATAGAGATACTCTCCCACAGGCCGCAGATTACCTCTTGAGTCTAGAGGGAATTTCTACAACAGTTGTCTTTGGAGTTACCGAAGACCGCATCTACATCTCAGGACGTAGCAATGACATTAGGGTGAACCTTGGAGAAATTATGCGCCAGGCTTTTGGCGAAGATGCAGGCGGGCATGCAAACGCAGCAGGAGCCCAGATCCCTCTAGGGGTTTTCAGTGCTACAAAAGATAGACAAACGCTGTTGAGGTTGGTTAATGAAGCAGTGGTCAAGAGATTCTTGAGCGCTGTAGGGGTAGAAAGTGCAGGAGAATAATAGTGTTGTTACATATGATTTTTAGTAAAATGTTTCAATAAATTAAGAAGAGAGAAAATGTTTCAATAAATTAAGAAGAGAGAAAATGTTTCAATAAATTAAGAAGAGAGAAAATGTTTCAATAAATAAAAGGAAGAAAAGATTTTTCTCTCCTCTTTGGTATTTTTCTAAGTATTGATTCTTCCAAGCTGGACTTCTTCTAAGCGTTGATTTTTCCAACCCTTGATTTATTCTAGTTTTGAACTTTTTCTAAGTCTTAACTTTTTTTAAGCTTTGATATTAATATGTATTTTATATTGCTTTTTTTCCGTCAGTCCAGCTCAGAAATTTTCATTTTGCTTCAGATATCTTCACTTCTATTCTGTTTCCACTTAGAACGTCATTTTCCTTTACTTGGATTCCTTTTATGGTGGCGTTTCCTCCTACGTTAAGGGAATAATCCGAGATCGCACTGACTCCACTACCCGTTTTTTCAGTCGAATAGGGTACCGTTATTTCAAATGAACCGTTTTTATCTGCCACTGCTTTATTCTGATACGTGAATTTCCGGCCTGTATTTGATTTGAGATTAAGTGTCACATTGACAGGCTGGTTCGGACTTGCGGCACCTGAAAGCCTGGCTCCTGGAATGTATTCGAATATTTTTACAGTATTATTTTTGCTTTTGATTTCCTTAGGGATGTTACTTTCATGGACAAGCCGCAGGTTTCCAAGGTTTGATCCATCAAGGTTGTGAAGTTTGTATAATTCAATATTGGAAAGTTCCTTTTTAGTAGTTGCAACTCTCTGAAGACCTGCATTTCCGTTTACTGTTTTGAAATCGTAGTAATCACTAATGTTTTTTCCTGCGAGCTGAGCGATAGCCCCAAACTTGCCATTTACCATCAGTGTGTCAGTTATTACATATTTTACTTTGTGTTTATCCAAAATTGCCTTTGCTTCCTGCTCGGAATCGCTCATAAAGAAGTTTGCAGAATCCTCAACTCCGGTCTGGAAATTGTTCGAGACTGCAGGCCTTTTGGAAATATAAATTATCCAGTTTCCATAGTCCCACCAGCTCAGAACCCCATATTCGGGAGCTTCTGAGGGTTGAAGATAATAAGAAGTCTCAGGGCTGGAACTTTTGAGCCAATTGAGAGATTCTTGCCATTCAGGATCAAGTGAGCCTGAACCTTTTGCAAAAGCAACTCCCATCCACAAGCAGGGTATAAAAACAAGTCCTATCAACGCTATTGATGAGACAATTTTGAAATAATCGGGTTGTACAGAATTCTTAGACCCTGATATGTTCTTTACTGACATATTCTTTGTTCTTGATTTTGATTTTGGATTTGACTTTGCTTCTTTTCTGGTTTGAAGGGAAGAAGCAATATTTTTTTCAGGTTTTAATTCTGAATTCATCAGCTTTCTTACTTCAGTCTCAAAATCGAGAGATTCAAGTAAAACCCAGAGCATATAGGAGGTAAGAATTGCAACATTTACTGCGAATTGATATGAGAAACGCCTCTGTGAGAGTGCGAGATATGTGGAAAAGATTGTCCATAAGAGGAAGAATAATCTTTCGGGCTTTGAGTTATCTCCTTTCCACTCAAGGGCGAGCAGGAAAAAGCCTGCAAGAGCTGCAATCAAGGAAAGTCCGAAAGTTCCTAACGCTCCCGAGAATGTAAGTTTTCCTGCTGAAGTTAAAAATAGAGGCATTGCTTCGGTAATAGTGCCCATATATTCCCCTTTTCCAAAGAAGAATCTAACTCCCTCAATCACGAAAGAGTAGGATTCTACGGAAAAAATACGAAGGCACAGAAGACTTCCACCTAAAACCAGTATTAAAATCCCTGGATAATACTTCCAGTCCTGATCTTTTTTTGAGATATATATGGAAATACCCCATAAAAGAACGGTTCCTGCTATCATGCTGAGCACGTAGAATACCTGGAACCAGGAAAGGTACATTGCACTCATTTCCAGACCCGGGCGTACATATGCTGCCGACAAAGGAACAGTAAACAGAAGTGTTGCAAAAAGACATGCCGTCGAGCAAATGAAAAGGTAATCAGATCGTTTTCCGGCTTTAAGGTCGATGGTGGTCTGTATGAATGCATACAATACAATAAGGCTTATAAAAGCCGGGGCACCCACCCATGTGAAAACCAGCATGGCTAGAAATAGTCCAGAAGCTCCTGCAAAGGCCAACGATTCCAGAAGTTTCTTTTCAGAAGCTATGTTCTTAATAGAAGTAAGAGAGATCGATCCTTCTCTTGCCGATTTTAAGGCAAGTATGAAAAATGCATAAGACGTCGTTGTGAGGAGTGCTTCTACTACATGATGGTCAACCCCCCCAAATCGAGATATGTATATATGAGCTGGCAGAATTGCAAAAATGAAGGCTGCAAGAAGTCCTGTTTTTCTGTCAAGAACTGTAGCAGCTGCGATATAAAGTGGAATTATCGTCAGAACCCCAAGAAGTACCGGTAATAATGCTCCAGCAAATTCGATAGTGTGTATATCCGGCTGTCCGCCTCCAAGGACCTTTGCAAGTAAAGCACCTAACAGGTCAAATAGAGGTGGCCACCCGATTTCATAACCGGAAGGATAATTTATATAAGAATCGAAATTAAGCGAATGAGGAAAATAGGAAGCAGTATAATGAATGAGCCGCATGTGATAGAAGTCATCGTATCCCATAAAGGTAATGCCTCCGTTTGCAGTAACCGAGGCATACGAGAGCATGCGTATTATAAAAGCAACTGTGATAGCTGCGGTCAGAAAAATGATACTAAGTTTTAAATTATTATCGGGCCGTTTTGCCGCCGAACTTCTCATCCCTTTATTCGTAATAACCATCTCTTTTGTTTTAGCTATCTGCTTGCTTTATCACTTTTCGTTAAAATAACCTTTGATAGTGATCGAATTACATGTGCAATAAACTAGGAGTTTATATTCTGAGATATAAGCTTGAATCTCCAAATGAACACTACAGACTTAGTCTGATTTAATCTTAATAGTTATTAACTGCCTTTGAATAATGTAATGAATCATCTGGGAAGTCTTATATATAACTCTCCTAATGTTAATATGCATTTTCCAATATATTTAGAACCATTGAGCCAGATGAATATTTAAACAGTGTGAAATTAAAACTGTGAGAAATTAAAACTGTGAGAAATTAAAACTGTGAGAAAATCTGAGGACACTAGTTGAATATGTTATGGATTCGGATGTTAACATATAAAAAATATAGCATGATATTTGCATGTTTTGCTATTCTGGTTAACTTGATATTTAAATTTTTAGCAACGTTTCAAACCTATATTTCGTTTAATCCCCGAGAAAAGTGAAAAATGATGAAGATAGCCATATTTCATGATTACTTTGGAGCCATCGGTGGCGGAGAAAAACTAGTTTTGATGCTCGCAAAGAATCTTAATGCCGATGTTATTACTACTGACTTAAACATCGAATCCATAGAAAAGATGGGCTATTCCGATACACATATAATAAGCTTGGGAAAGACTTCAAACATGCCTCCTTTAAAACAAATCTCCGCATCTTTCCTCTTTGCGACATGTGATTTCTCAAAAAAATATGATTTTTTCATATTCTCAGGAAACTGGGCACACTTTGCTGCAAGGAAACATAAACCTAACCTTTACTACTGTCATACTCCCACGCGGGCTTTCTACGATCTTTATAACACATTTCTCAAAAGGCAGCCATTTTTTATTTCCATTTTCTTTAGGGCCTGGGTCAGAGTTCACAGGCCAATTTCAGAGTATTATCTTTCTCATGTCTGTAAAATCGTTACCAATTCAAGAAATACATCGAAGAGAATCGAAGAATATTTTCATAGGAATGCAGAAGTTATTTATCCTCCGATAGACATTTCAAAATTTACGTGCAAAGGATATGAAGACTTCTGGCTCTCCGTAAATCGCCTTTATCCTGAAAAGAGAGTAGAAATCCAGATTGAAGCCTTCAAAAAAATGCCCGAAGAAAAACTTATTATTGTCGGAGGATACTCAAAAGGAGACCATGCACAAAGCTATGCAAAAACTATCGTTAATAACTTACCGGCAAACGTAAAAGTTCTCGGAGAAGTCTCTGAAACGGAATTACTTGACCTCTACTCCCGTTGTAGAGGCTTTATCTGCACTGCTATGGACGAGGACTTCGGGATGACACCTGTAGAAGCCATGGCAAGTGGAAAACCTGTTGTCGCGGTAAACGAAGGTGGATTTAGAGAAACTGCGATTCATGGAAAGACGGGTCTTCTTATAAAAGCTGATGTCAACAGTGTTATAGAAGCGGTCAAATTCATATCTCGTGAACCCGAAAGTTACAGGGATGCCTGTGTTGAGCAGGCAAAGCGCTTTGATCTTTCGATTTTCAATAAAAACATAAGAAACGTGGTAAATAATGATCTTTAGGCATCTAAAAGAGCTCTATGGTTACAGGAACCTTATTTGGCAACTAGCATGGAGCGAATTTAAATTGAGATATAAAAATTCTATACTGGGTTATTTCTGGTCTCTTCTAGAACCTCTGCTTATGCTCCTAGTTCTATACATGGTTTTTTCAAACTTAATGAAGGTCCAGGTAGAATACTACCAGCTGTTCTTGTTTATCGGAATCATTATATGGGGTTTTTTGAGCAGAGCGACTACCATCGGAATGTTTTCCATAGTAGGAAAACCAGGCATGGTTAAGAAAATTTACTTCCCAAGAGATATCTTTGTTATTTCTTCATGCATCACAGCTCTGCTTATGAGCATCTTCGAGTCTGTGGTATTTATAATGTTTATGGTATATTTCATGGTACCAGTTTCCATCAACCTGGTATATGCGGTTCCTATCATAATCTCCCTGTTTATTATTTCACTCGGTCTCTCTCTAACTCTTTGCGCATTGAATGTGTTTTACAGAGATGTGCAGTTTATCTGGCAAGTACTTTTGCAGATTGGATTTTATATAACACCTATACTCTACACTATCGACATATTTCCTAAAAATCTACAGACATTTGCCTTATTAAATCCAATTGCACGGATTATTATTTCTGCAAGGGATACTATTATTTATTCGTCTCCAGCTAAAATAGAAGATCTTTTATTTATTTTTCTTTCATCAATAGCCTTCCTTGTTGTCGGATATATTATATTTTCCAGATTAGAACCCGGATTTGCGGAGGAGATCTGATGACGGCAATTGAAGTTGAGCACTTAC
>CAVRNH010000031.1:0-42072 GCA_963722085.1 uncultured Methanosarcinaceae archaeon
TATTTACATTTTAATTTGAAGCCAAAACTCAAGTATTTATATAAACTTTAACTTCTGATCAGCATATCTATCAATAACCACAAAAAAAATAAGTGGTAAATAGGTGGCTCCAATTTCATTGGATCAAACTCGCTCCTTAATGCATGGCGGTATTCAAATAAAAAACGGGATTTTCGCAATGCTGGATTTAATGCTTAAATCCTTTCAAAAGGGTCTTGTCACTTTATAACATATAAACAGATACTTATTTAAGCCTATTGGGCTGTTTGGCTTGTACTTTTAGTATAAAATGGATATGAAGTTATACATTCCTATAAAAAGGTACCGATATTAAAAATGTCATTGGGAAATGTATTAAGATGCAAAGCCTGGTAAACTCTATCATTGACTAAATTATCTCACTGTCAATCAAACACTCACTGACAAGTCGCTCAAGCAAAAAGGGTTATTTTCTCGTAATCTATGATCTCGAAAGCCAAGATATTGATTTAATCTTGATATTAACCTTGATAAAAATCTGTAAAGTCATCTCTCTCAAGCATTATTATAAGTTCAGCCTCAATCATTTGTTCAAATAAATCATTATCGATGTACTCATATTGAGCACCCATGTTTTCCAGCTTCTTGTAAGTGGTATCATCCACACAGGAAACGTCAAGTTCCTTAAAAACATTATCAATAGCCAATGTTATAGTATCCTGTACCATGATTTATCCCTCTCTGCAATTTGCTTTAGTATACGGCTTTACATAATCTTGATGTATGTAACCTTTTCAGATAAATGTGAATAAAGTAAAAGATTTAACTCATATCTCCACAGGTCGTGGACACCAAACACATACGAGACTTTATAAATTCTTTATCAGGCGCTCTAAAAATTATTTACGTCTATATAATAGTATCCGTTTAGATTATGCACTTTACCCCAAATGTGATAAATGTATGATGTCACAACACTTTTCGGATAGGTTCTTAGACGGACTGGAGTGAAGATCTTCTAAGGTTGTCAAATTTTAGACTGGAAAAATGGATAACTTATGTAAATCTTTTTATACAGCTATATTCTTTCGTAAAACCTTGTTTCCGAAAGAGTAGGTGGATATAAGCGAGTTTATGGGACTAAATCGACGACAACATAAACACCCACGCAGAAGAGGAAAATCCAGAGAGCAACCAGGCGCTCGTTAGTGACTTTGAACATGTTGTCTATCTTATCTGGCTTCACGATGTCTATCATCTGTTGTTCAACCTTGCTTGAAGTGTCGTATAAATACCTAATTTGCTTTGCAATTTGTTGCTTATTTATCTATCAGCTCATTGAGCATGCATGCGGCTCTTTTAATAATTGCCTGCTTTCTGCCTCAATCTCCCTCGAATACGCTTGTTAAGAAAAGTGAGAAGTAAAAGACCCGTGATTTTTGCAGATTTAAAAGGAGCACTTTGCAGGGCTGGTCAGTTTTACTTTATCGAAATCATCCGGAATTAAAATTTCAGGCGCTTTTATCTGTTCCATAAGCCCTGCTCGGAAAGTTTTCTTTCATTTGAGGGAGTATGGCTTCATTTTTATAGATACATTTATATATTTTAAATGCCATGTATGTGTATTGAAGATAAAGAGACGTATAATCATCTGTTATTAAAAACCAATTTTTGTTTTTGGTCTAAGGTCTATACAATCTTATTTTTAAACTATTGATAAAACTAAAACAAAGGTGAAACAAAAATGGAATATAATGACAGAAACTTCAGAGGAAATTCTAATTTCGGCGCTCCCAGAGAAATGCACAAGACAACCTGTTCAGACTGTAAAGCTGAGACGGAAGTTCCTTTCAAACCTGACCCGGAAAGACCGGTTTACTGCAGAGAGTGTCTTCCTAACCACAGGACACCCAGAGAAAACCGCAGATACTAAGCCTGAATTTCGCTTCGGGAGCACGATGTCCGTTTCACTTCGCTCAAGCGGACTCACACTTTTTTAAATTATATATAGACTCGAAATATACTTTTTTCTTAACTTGTGATCTTTTGCAGATTGAGAATTAACATTTTGCAGGGCCGATCAATTTTGCTTTATCGATACATTTTCTTCAGGGCAGTTTTAGAGCATCAATATCTTTTTGTTTGGATGACTATTTTCGAATTAAACTGAAGTGTTTTCGGAAAGAAAGTTTTTCGGTCGTGTCCCCGAGTTACTGAAAACAGCGAGCGCAAGAGGCTCTCTGCGTTTTCACAAATGCAGGGGTAATACTCGTTTTTCAGAACTTGATCAATAACTCAGGGACACGACCAGTTTTTCCTTCTCCGTTCATTTCGCTTAAAATATATTTTTCCTGCTTGCTTTCTGCCTCACTCTTCCCTCGAATACGTTTGTTAAGAAAAGAGAAGTAAAGACCGTGATTTTTGCAGCTTTAGAAAGAGCACGCTTGCAGGGCTGTTTTTTAATGATAATGCTTTTTTTTGTTGGGAGGGCTGTTGCACGTTATCTGATAAGTAGATAAATAATTAATAAGTATCTCAAAAACCAAGTACATATTTTTCGATTATCACAATTAAGAAGGTTTTTATTTTAAGAGGCTGTATAAAACGACAAAGAGGTTAATAATTCTTTTCTTTTTATATAGATTTTTCAAATTTAGATATTCGGCAGTGTTCATATGGTAAATATAGAAAAGGAATTAGAGTCTTGCGTCAAAATCTTTTAGATCTTTCTCTCAGAAATAATTTAATAAATTATAGATTTTCAAAAGGGCAAACTATACCAATAATAGATGAACACCCTCGTGAAATTTACAATATATTTGTCCTTCAAGAAAAGACGATGAAGTTTTTACCAACTAATAACTCGAGGTTCTAATACTTTGACAATCTGAGATCTAAACAATAGTTGATAATGTAGATATTAAATGGGCTCCAATAATCGATGAGACTGAAGAACCAGATAATTATTTTGACAATTATCTTAATACTCCTTATGAACCTGAGGAGCTTGAAAAACGTCTATTCTACGTATGCAATAAGGCGAATTCGGTATTTGAAGAGCAAGGATATCCAGTATTATATCTTGCCCTTGGCTTTCTAAATTGGACAGAGAGCCAAAATTCAAATATCGTACATAAAGCTCCTCTAATTCTTGTTCCTGTTGAACTTAAACGTCCGGGAGTGGGACGTAAATTTACACTACAATGGACTGGGGATGATATTTTTACATCGCTCACCTTACAGGCAAAGCTTGCTGAACAAGGTGTTGAACTCCCAGAGTTTGAAATGCCTGATGAAAAATCTGGTATCGACATATATTTTCAGTCCGTTGTGAATGCTATATCAGAAAAGAAGGATTGGAACGTTCTTAGTGAGATTTCTCTTGATTTTTTTAATTTTAAAAAATTCGTTATGTACAAGGATTTGGATCCTGCAGCCTGGCCTGAAAATCTATCTCCTGCTAACCATCCTCTTATCGAACAAATTTTTAACCCTACGTCAGATCCAAGAAATCAACAGAGTTTTTCTGAAAACGATGTTGATTTAAGGCTTTCTGCAAAAGATACTTATCATATTATGGATGCGGATTCTTCTCAGATCGCAGTTATTGAAGATGTAAAAGCTGGAAAGAATCTCGTTGTAGAAGGACCTCCAGGAACTGGAAAATCTCAAACAATCACTAATATCATTGCAGAATTACTGGTACAGGGAAAAAGTGTACTGTTTGTTAGTGAAAAAATGGCAGCTTTACAAGTTGTAAAAAGTCGTATTGATAATGCAGGTTTGGGTGATTTATGTCTGGAGATTCACAGTCATAAAGCAAAGAAAAAAGAGGTGATTGACTGAACTTGAACGCACTTTAAACAGACCTCCCCCAAAACCGATAAATATTGATCAAGAGATTAATAAACTTGAACAGTTAAAATCAGAATTAAATGAGTATGCAAGGGCTCTTCATGAACCTGTTGGGAAACGTGGTATTTCTTTATATAATTTATATGGTTTAAGAGAAGAGGTTCGTCTTTATTTTATTAAAATAAGTAGATCAATGCCAAGGATAGAATTTTCCGATCCAGATAAATGGGATAACGATCAATGGGATAAAGCAATTTCAACACTTGAAAAGTTGGCCGAACTATTACCTTCTATAAAAACAGTATTATATAATCCTTGGAAAGGTTGTGAACCAGGAGACCTTTTACCTCCTGACCTCGAAAAATTTAATAAATTAATTGATGAGACTTTGCAATCGATTACGGATCTAGAATCTCTAATTAAAAAAATGGTGGATCTTACCGGAACTGATACTCCTTTATCAGAATCTCAACTTGTTCCTTTAGTTGATGCTGCTAAAGTTGTTGTTTCTACTCCTCAAATAGATGAAGATATTCTAAAAAATCCAGAATGGAACTCTCCAAATAAAGACGCAGAGGAACTCATATCAGAATTAAAAAAATATCAAGAGCTGAACTCAATTATACAAGAAAAATTTAAAAATTCTATTTTAGAGTTTGATATTTCTTCTTTTAAATCATTATCTTCAAAATTTTCTAAAATTTTTGAATCCAAAGTATAAAAAGATTAAACGTGAAATTCAAAGTTGTTATAATTCAAAGCCTCCTTCTGATGATACTAAAATCCTAGAAGACCTACATTATGTATCTGACTTGAAGTTGGCAAGTGAGAATTTTAAAAGCTTACAATCAAGAGGGAAAAAACTTTTTGGAATTTATTGGAATAATGAAAAAACTGATCCTCAGATTATTGGAAGATCTCAGTAAATCGATTATTTCTTTTAGAAGATATGTGTTAAAAGGTACATTTTCAGAAAAGGCTTTTGAGATTATAAGTAAAGGCTCTAATAAAGAAGATTTAAATTTGACTATTAATAAAATACAGCAGATAAATGCTAATTTGGTAGCTCAGCAAAATTCTTTATTTAAATTAATCAATCCAGACTTTGAAACTATCTTTGGAAAAAGTTTTGATGATGTTACATTTGAAGAGCTAAAAAATAAATTAAATTTGTGGAAATCCGAAAAGTCATCACTTATCACATGGAGTCATTTTATCAATCACAAAAAACAATGTTTACACACTGTTGCAGCACCTTTTATCCATTTAATTGATAATGATGAAATTATTGCAGAAGATCTTGTATATACATTCAAAGGTAACTATGTAGATAGTTTATTGAGAATTATTTTTAGAGAAAAAAAGTTCCTTCCAGAATTTGTTAAGGAACTTCAGGATAATAAGATTAACAAATTTAAAGAGCTTGATAAAAAAATTATTTCCTTAAATCGTCAACGTATTGCATATGAAGCATACTGTCATAAACCTAATTTATCTTCTGGAGCTTCAAGAGATTCTGAAGCTGGCATTCTCTTAAAAGAGTTTACTCGAAAACGTGGACATCTACCAATTAGAAAACTCATGACTAAAGCTGGTGGCTTAATCCAAAAAATCAAACCCTGTTTTATGATGAGTCCTCTTTCAGTTGCTCAGTACCTTGACCCAAGAACAACAAAATTTGATGTAATTATTTTTGATGAAGCCAGTCAAGTTAAGCCTGAAGATGCAATTGGAGCTTTATTGCGTGGAAATCAAGCTGTTGTGATGGGAGATTCTCGTCAACTTCCCCCAACAAACTTCTTTGATCATATTACTGAAGTTTTAGATCCTGACCTTGATGATGATTCGGATTATAAAGATATGGAAAGTATTCTGAATATGTGTAAGAGAAGTTTTCCTTCAAAATCACTTCTCTGGCATTATCGGAGTAGACATGAGTCTTTAATTGCAGTTTCTAATCATGAATTTTATGATAATCGTCTTTACGTTTATCCTTCTCCTATGCATGATAGTGAAAATCTCGGATTAAAATTTGTACATCTTCCTGAGACTATATACGACAGAGGTAAAACCAGTACAAACCTTGGAGAGGCACGTGCAGTTGCAGAATCGGTTCTTAAGCATTACAGGCGTTTCCCGTCTAAAAGTATTGGCGTTGGGACTTTCAATACCAAACAACAGCAGGCGATACAAGAGCAAATAGACCTGCTCTTACGTCAGAATCCTGAAATAGAACAATACTTCACAAATGAAAAAGGGGAGAATTTTTTTGTTAAAAACATTGAGACTATTCAGGGAGATGAAAGAGATATTATTTTCATAAGTATAGGTTTTGGGTTTGATTCAAATCATAAGTTATCCCGAAGCTTCGGTGCTCTTAATCAGGAAGGTGGGGAAAGAAGACTAAATGTTTTGATCAGCAGAGCACGTGAGAAGTGTATTGTTTTCTCAAATTTTACAGCAAAAGATCTAAATATTGATGAGAGTGCTTCACGTTGGTTTGAAAGCCTTAAAAATTTTCCTTGAATATGCAGAAACTAAAAATCTTATTCCAATATCTGGACCTAGCGAAGATAGCGACTCACCATTCGAGGATTCGGTGTATGAATTCTTGAGAGACAATGGATATGAGGTTCATAAACAGGTTGGATGTGCTGGCTATAGAATTGACCTTGCAATTGTGGATCAGCGTAATCGTGGATGTTATCTTATTGGAATTGAATGTGATGGTGCACAGTATCATTCTTCTCCTGTTGCCCGTGATCGCGATAGATTGCGTCAACAAAGATTGGAAGAACTCGGATGGAAAATTTACAGGATATGGTCAACAGATTGGTATCGTCACCCGGTAGAAAGTGGAAAAAAGCTATTGGAAGCTATAGAAAGCACAAAAATAAACAAAATGGCTGAAGAAATTAGTCCGGAAAATAATTCGGAGACTTTTCAGGATGAGATCAAGGATGATGAAAAAATAGATGTAATTGATCATTTCACATCACAGACTGAAACACTGGAAAAACTTCAAAATGAAATTCAAGAGTATAAAATTTGTCCATTATCTGATATTCCCACAAAAGATTTTTCCGAATTATCTGGGTTTCAGTTAGAACAAATAATTGTAAAGATTGTTAATTTTGAGGGACCTATACATACAGAGGAGCTAATTCAACGCATAAAGATGCATTTTGGAATTGCACGTGCTGGAAGCAATATCAAGAGCAGAATCCACAGTTCGATCAAATCTGCAAGAGAATCAAAAAAGATATTGATTAAAAATGATTTTCTCTGGCCAGATTCCGAGCCTGATAATATATTAAGAAAACGTTGTGGGAACTCATCAGTGAAAATTGAATGGATTTGTAATGAGGAAATAGTTCAAGCCATATATTTTGTCCTTAATAATCAGTATTCTACCCCACAGGAGGATCTAATAGTCCAGACTTCGCGCGTCCTTGGGATAAAAGTTGTACGCAAGAATTGCTAAAGATAGAATAGAAAGTGTAATCGAGTCCTTAATACGAGACAATTGCCTTACAAAATTACCAAATGATATGATATATTTCCAGAAGAACATTATCGCGGAATAAATTCTACAATATAAGATCCACTTAGTGGTGGCTCGTTTTTGCCTTTCACTAATTATCTTCAGATAGAAATATAATGAAAATGGAATTGTTTTATCTAATATTTTTATGAGCTGACTAATTATTTTTGGGTTTTTTCGTTAATCTCACTTCATTTTCTGGCTGTATTCCCAAAAAATCCGACCTTTTCGTCGCTGTCAAGAACCAGGGGTCTAGAAATAACTACATAAATGTCCCCCTATTTGAGAAATAGACAAATTTAAAGGCTCTTCGCTGTTTCGAGTGGGTAATTCAGATCTACTTCCTGAATGTAAGAGTGACAGATCTAATATTTAAGAAACTTTTGTTGTGAAATATCACATACAAGATCGATGTTTATCTATTTTGTGTAGTTACATTTCAACTGAGAAATTATTTTCAACCCACACAAAACAGCGAAGAGCCAATTTAAATATATTTTTCCTGCTGGCTGACTCTTCAGTATCCCTCAAAATTTTTGAAGAAATAGAGAAATCGGAAAATACTGATTTTTGTGGATTTAGGAGAAACGCTTTGCATGGCTATTCTTAATAGATATATGATGACTGAATACTAATATTTATGGTTAAGCAAGTAAAAAATGAGTTAGGTTCCATCATATTTGCACTTGGATATAACTCAGATTTTAGATACTATAAACAGATGATGTTAGAGAATGAATATGAGAATATCCAAAATCTGAATAAGTGATCTTACAACAGAACAATATGAAAATTTAAGGCAAATGATTGAAGTTGAAATGATTATCAATGCTGTTCAGTATTGTTGTGATTTAGGGGCTTTTGCTATTTCTGTAAAAAACAGTGAATTAGCTACTAAATTTTTAGCACACTTATCGACATTAAATGAAGACCACTTAAATAGGAAATTTTTTAAGCCAATCGTAAATGGTGATTATAATTCACTGTCTAAATATATGGGCTATCATGAAATGAAGATTGAAGAAAAAGATCAATACAAATATTCTTTGAGCTGTGATAGGTATAAAGCTGACATAATAAAGCTATCTGAATTCTTCAACCGTTGGTACTATCTTTATACTGCATATAAGCATGGTCTTAGACTAATTCCTGTTATTGAAAACAAAACACATCAAAAAATGATTTTAGAAGCATACAAAGACAACACCTGGCAGATACGTAAACTTCAAGAAACATGGTGGAAAGAAGCTATTGATACAACAATAATAGTACATGAAATGTTTAGAAAATTATATGTTCCCTTGGTAAGAAAAAAACTTGGTGAACGTTTAGGTTTCTCATTTGATTCTAATTCTATTTATGCAAAAGGAGAAACCAAAGACTCATATGATCCAAATAAAATAACACGTCGTTTAAACTTCAATTACCCTTGGTGGGCTCATGAACCTGGAGAACCACATCCGTTTTATTAATACTAATTCCATATATTTTATTTATTTTAAGGACGACCAAATTTTCCCAGCTTTATAAATTTGATATTTTACTTCTTTTTATTTCGGGGAAGGCCCGTGCGACGCACGGTGATAAAAACGGTTTGAGTTGCCTATTCTGGTAACCCGACAAAGCTACATCAAAGAATTATTCCGTAACGCTGGGAAACAAAAATCCAGAAGTAACCCAAAACAAAACTAAAAAAGAAAAGTTATCCTGCCCCTTGAAAAACAGAAAGGCAGGAAAATATTCAAAATATTAACAATTTTTACTCTTCTGCTTTTTAATTATGGTATAGAGTCTCTTCCCATGAAGAATATGTTTATTCCCTGTTTCCGTTCCATTTCAGTTATGTAAGGGCCCGCGCTACGCACGGTGACAAAAACGGCTTAAGATAGCATTACTGCAAACCCAGAAAAGCTAAGTCTATCAATTACTCTGGAACTTTGGGAAAAGGAAACAATGAAAAATCCGAAAACAGCCAAAATTAAGCGAAAAAAAGAAAAAAGTCACCCTGCCCCTTGAAAAGTAAAAGGCAGGGAAATTAACTTCAACCTTATTTCTTATCCATAACTTTCCTGTACATCCTCGCCTGGAACCCGTGGTACTTCGCAAATCCTTCGGCGTCCTTCTGGTCAATTGTTTGGCTGTCGAAGGAGACAAGGTCTTCGGAGTAGAGGGCATTTGGAGAGGAGCGGGCAAGGATCGTGAGGGCGCCTTTGTAGAGTTTGACTTTCACTGTGCCTGTGACCCTTTCCTGGGACTTGTCGATAAAGGCGTTGAGGTCGGCAAAGAGGGGGTCATCGACCAGGCCGGCGTAGGCCATTTCGGACCACTGTTCTTCGACGATTTTCTTGAATTTCAGTTCGCCGCGGGTGAGGATGAGTTTTTCGAGGTCTGCGTGGGCGGCGAGGAGGACGGTTGCAGCGGGGTGTTCGTAGTTTTCGCGGGCTTTAAGGCCAAGGACGCGGTCTTCAATCATATCTGTCCTGCCGACGCCGTTTTCGCCTGCAATTCCGTTCAGGGTCTTGATCAGGGAATAGCCGGGTAGTTTTTCGCCGTCAAGGGAGACTGGGACGCCTGCTTCAAAGGCGATATCAAGAATCCTGGGCTGGTTGGGGGCGTTTTCCGGGGATTTGGTCCACTCGTAGATCTCTTCTGGGGGGACAAAGGAGGGGTCTTCAAGCCTGCCGCCTTCGATACTGCGGCTCCAGATGTTTTCGTCAACGCTCCAGGGTTTGGATTTTGTGGCTTCGACCGGGATTCCGTGTTCTTTTGCGTAGTTGATTTCCCATTCGCGGGTCAGGTTCATTTCTCGCATCGGGGCGATAACGTCCATGTCGGTCTGGCGGAAGACGGCTTCGAAGCGGAGCTGGTCATTGCCTTTTCCGGTACAGCCGTGGGCAAGGGCGGTTGCTCCTTCTTTTTTGGCAGCTTCCACCACTTTTTTGGCAATTAAGGGACGGGCGACTGATGTGCCCATGACGTAGCCTTCGTAGTTTCCGTTGGCTTTGATCAGGGGGAAGATGTAATCTTTTACGAACTCTTCCTTTGCATCGATTGTGTAGTGTTTATCACTGATCTTCTGGGCTTTTACGTCAGCTTTTTTGATCTCTTCTTCAGGCTGGCCTACGTCGACTGAGATTGTAATTACTTCATCGTACCCGTACTTTTCCTTGAGGATGGGAATGCACACTGAGGTGTCAAGCCCTCCGGAATATGCAAGTGCAACTTTCTTTGCCATGATTTTGCTACCCCTTTAATGGATAAAAATAAATTAACTGATTAAAACAAATCACAAATAGAAGTAAAATATGAAATAAATATCTTAGGATAGCAGCAAAGCCATCCTTTTGGTTCAGATTCTGCGCAGAATTCTGATTCAATTCAATTGGTTTAGAATTTGGTTCAACTGGTTCAGATTTTGGTTCAATTGGTTCAGAATCTATTTTAGAGTTTCTGCGCAGCACTTTAGAGAACTTTAGCTTAGAATTTCAGCTTGCATTTAGCTTGAATTTCAGTTTGAATTAGATTCAGATTTTGGTTCAGAATTTTTGTTTAGAACTGTCGTTTAACATTCAGTTAAGATTCAGTTAAGATTCAGTTCATAACTTCCTGATTCTTATTCTGTTTTGCTAGTTCGACCTTGCTTTCCTGCTCAGCCTTATTTGCCTGCTCCATCTCTCTGTGGTACTCGTTGATGGATTTGATTGTAAGGCCTTCCCCTCTCTTCATAGTCTCGATTGCGTCGGCTGCAGCTTGGGCTGCCTGGATGGTGGTAATATACGGGACTTTGAAGTCTACTGCTGCCCGCCTGATCCTTGAGCCGTCTTTGCGGGACTCTTTGCTTGTTGGGGTGTTGATGATAAGGTCAACTTCGTCCCTGCGCATCATATCAATTACGTTAGGGCTTCCTTCGTGAACCTTCCTTACCGTATCCATGAAGATGCCATGCTCTGCAAGATAGTTCACAGTACCACTTGTACCCATTAGTTCAAGGCCTGCTGCCTGCAGTTTCTTGACGACTTCCACGAGTTCGGTTTTGTCTGCGTTACTGATGGAGAGGAAAACTTTTCCTGTAAGGGGCAGGAGGTTATCGGCTGCAAGCTCTGCTTTGTAGTATGCCCTTCCGAAATCATAGTCAATACCCATAACTTCGCCTGTGCTCTTCATTTCCGGGCCAAGCACGGGGTCTGCTCCTGGGAGCTTATCAAACGGTAAGATGACTTCTTTAATCGAAACATGTCTGGGCTTTGGCTCGTCTGTGTAGCCCAGGGTCTTTAAGCTGTGCCCTGCAATTACCTTGGCAGCAATCTTTGCAAGCGGAATTCCTACGGCTTTTGAGACAAAGGGAATTGTCCTGCTCGAGCGTGGGTTTGCTTCAAGAACATAGACCTTTCCATATTTTTCTGCCATCTGGATATTGATCAGCCCTTTTACCCTGAGGGCAAGGGCAATTTTCCTTGTGTAGTCCCTTACCTGGTCAAGCACTTCAGGTGAGAGAGATTGCGGGGGAATTACACAGGCTGAGTCTCCGGAGTGTATGCCTGCTTCTTCGATATGCTCCATGATTGCGCCTATAAGCACATCTTGCTGGTCGCAGACCGCGTCTACGTCAATTTCGCAGGCTGCTTCAAGGAAATCGTCAATCAGGATTGGGTGCTCTGGAGAGACTCTTACTGCCTCTTTCATATAGCGTTCGAGGTCAATTTCGTCATAGACGATTTCCATTGCTCTTCCTCCGAGCACGTAGGAGGGGCGTACAAGGACAGGGAAACCTATCCGCTTTGCAACCTCAATTGCTTCCTTCTGGGAAGTTGCATATCCGCCTTCAGGCTGCGGAATTCCAAGTTTCTGCATGAGAAGATAGAATTTCTCCCTATCTTCGGCAAAATCCATGTCCTCAGGGTCAGTGCCCATGATTACAGTGTCAAGATCGGTCCTGCGCTTCAATTCTCGCTTGAGGGGGAGCGCAAGGTTTACTGAGGTCTGTCCTCCGAACTGTACCAGGACTCCATCATGTCTCTCACGTTCAATCACGTTCATCACATATTCCAGAGTGAGAGGTTCGAAAAAGAGCTTGTCCGAGGTATCAAAGTCCGTGGACACGGTTTCAGGGTTGTTATTAATGATATGAGTCTCTATGCCTTCTTCCCTAAGCGCAGTTACTGCATGGACAGTACAGTAGTCGAATTCTATGCCCTGTCCTATCCTGATTGGTCCTGCCCCAAGAATGAGAATCTTTTTCCTGTCAGTTGGGTTTGCTTCACAGCTGTCTTCGTAGGTAGAGTAATAATAAGGAGTAGCTGCCTGGAACTCGGCTGCACAGGTGTCAACCATCTTAAAAGTAGCCACAGTACCTGCTGCGTGCCTGAGGTCGCTTATTTCCTGCCAGGGCTTACCAGTCAGTTCTGCAAGGCGAGTATCCGAGAATCCCATCTTTTTTGCTTCGCACAGAAAATCATCAGTCAGTTCCTCTTCTCGAATACGTTTTTCCATATCCACAATTTTCTTTATTTTTGAAATAAAGAAGGGGTTGATGCTTGAAAGTTCGGCGATTTCCTTTACCGACATCCCCTTTTCAAGCGCATGGAAGACAACAAAAAGACGTTCGCTTGTTGGGGTCTTGAGAAGAGTCTTAATTTCAGGTTCTTCCCACTTCTTTATCCCAAGCTGGGAATCGATATCAAGGGACTTGAAGGCTTTTAAGAGGGACTCTTCAATTGTCCTGCCTATTGCCATGACTTCTCCTGTGCTTTTCATGGCTGTTGTCAGGGTTTTGTCCGCAGTTGTGAATTTATCAAAAGGCCACCTGGGAATCTTCATAATTACATAGTCCAGAGCCGGCTCAAAGGATGCAGGAGTGCTCTTGGTAACATTGTTTATGATCTCATCAAGAGTCATTCCGATTGCAATCTTTGCAGTTACACGGGCTATAGGGTAGCCTGTGGCTTTGGATGCAAGCGCTGATGACCTTGAAACCCTTGGATTTACCTCGACTACGCGGTAGTCGCCTTCTTTTAAGGCGTACTGGATATTGCACCCACCTTCGATCTTGAGGGCGCGGATGATCTTGATTGATGAACTCCTGAGCATCTGGTGCTCTGCATCGGTCAGGGTCTGAGAAGGAGCAACAACTGCAGATTCTCCGGTGTGCACTCCCATGGGGTCAATGTTTTCCATGTTACAGATTACGATGCAGGTATCATTTGCATCCCTCATGACCTCATACTCGACTTCTGCCCACCCAAGCACGCTTTCTTCTATAAGCACCTGGGAAATGCGGCTGCGCCTGAGCCCGCGTTCCGTGATTTCAAGAAGTTCTTCTTTCGTGCGGGCAATTCCGCCTCCGGCCCCACCGAGAGTATAAGCCGGACGGATAATGAGGGGAAGGCCAAGTTCCTCTACAACCTCTTCAGCCTCTTTTAAAGAATGGACTGCACGGCTCAAGGGAACCTTTTCTCCTATCCTGAGCATTGTTTCCTTGAAGAGTTCCCTATCTTCCGTGTTTTTAATGGCTTCAACAGGAGTTCCAAGTAGCTGGACTCCATATTTCTCAAGGACGCCCATTTCCGCAAGCTCACTTGTGAGATTCAGGCCAGTCTGTCCTCCAATGCCTGCAACAATCCCATCAGGGCGTTCTTTTTCAATGATTTTTTCTATAATCCTGGCGTCAAGGGGTTCTATGTAAATCGAATCCGCCATTTCAGGGTCAGTCATGATGGTTGCCGGGTTTGAGTTTACAAGCACAACCTGCACACCTTCTTCTTTTAAAGACCTGCAGGCCTGGCTGCCTGAAAAGTCGAATTCTGCAGCCTGCCCGATAACGATAGGCCCTGAACCTATAAGTAGAACTTTTTTTATGTCCTCGCGTTTTGGCATTAAATCCCACCTCCGAGGACCTTTACAACCCTGCCGAAGAACGTTTCCTCAGTATCCATTGGCCCTGCCTGGGCTTCGGGATGGAACTGCACACTGAAGATATCCAGGTCTTTATGGGAAATTCCTTCTACGGTTTTGTCGTTTGCATTCATGTATTTCACATATAACCCTGTGCCATCCAGGGAGTCCGCATCAACTGCATACCCATGGTTCTGCGAGGTTATGAAAACCTTGTTTTCAACCAGGTCCTTTACTGGCTGGTTTCCTCCCCTGTGCCCGAACTTTAACTTGTAAGTCTTTGCTCCCATAGCAAGGGAGATTATTTGATGCCCGAAACAGATTCCACATACCGGAATCGTGCCTGCAAAGGCTTTAACAGCATTGATTGCATCTACTGCTTTTTCCGGGTCTCCGGGCCCGTTTGAGACAAAAAGGAGATCTGGTTCGTAACCTGCAATTTCCGAGGGTTTTGTAGTTGCAGGAACCAGTGTAATGTCAATTCCCCGCTTGTGCAGGTTGTTTATGATATTGCGTTTTATCCCGAGGTCAACTACAACTGCGTGTTTGGGCTTGCTGCTGCCCCTCCATGCGCCACTCGCTCCTGGAATAAAACTGGGGTTTTTACAGGTTACAAGGGAGATTAATTCCTCATCCGTCACCTGCGGGAAATTCCTTGCCACTTCCACAGCTTCTTCCCCATCGTCGCTGCCGGTAATAAGAGCTGCCCTCATTGTCCCGCGTTCCCTTGTCCTGATGGTGAGCATACGGCTGTCTACGCCTTCTATTCCTGGTTTTCCTTCATCCTCTAAAAATTTGTGAATGGAACGTGCAGCTTTATAATGATAGGGATTTTTACAGGCCTCTCGAACAACAAGTCCCTCCGCATGCATGTTGTCGGATTGGAAACGCTCCCCACTGACACCATAGTTCCCTATCAGAGGATAGGTGAACATCAATATCTGACCCTTATAAGAAGGATCTGTCAGAGCCTCCTCATATCCCGTGAATTGAGTGGTAAAAACAAGTTCACCGCAAGCTGTGCCTTCGGCACCAAAACCGGTGCCCCTAATAACTGTTCCGTCTTCTAAGCCTAGTACTGCTTTCATCATCTGAACCTGCGAGTAAATGTCATAAGTCATGTATAAGCGTTACGATGAATTTCCGATTTCCTTAATTAAATACATTTCTTGAGTATTTTAATATATAAATCTTTCAATTAAATTATTTATTCCTTGAATATGCCTTTCTGGCTTATTTACCTGCTTTTTCTTAAAGCAAGAGCCCTATAAAGTTGAAACTGAATAAGATGTCAATATTTCCATGTAAGGCAAAATCAGTTATTATCTTCAGCGCAACTGACAGTAGTGTAATACTCTCATGCTGTCTCTATATCAATCTCTACGATGACAACTAACAGAATAGCCGATAGTATAACAGTATTGTATACTATCCTGCTGTTGCTGTCCATATCAATCTCTACGGATGAAAACTTACGGATGACAATTAACAGCATTGCTGATCATATTATACTATCCTAGACACTTCTTGGGGAATTCAGCTTTAGAAAGTATGAAAAATCTGGAAACCAATGGCTCATTTATCAATGTTTATATTTTTTAAAGCTTCATCAATAAAATACTGAGCTTCTTTGACTTGATCGCATTTTTTTCTCAATTTGTCCGCTCGTTGCTTGCCAATTCTAGCGCAAAGAATGGCCTTAGACTCTCCTATCAAAGATACTATCCTGCTCAAAAGTTAATCTGCATTCCCGTACTAAGCCGAGCAGCATAGAGGAGCAGTTTCTCTAACTTCTATGGATCATATTTCTCCAAAATCCCTCAAAATAAAAAATCGGGATGCTTTTCCAAAATGCTGGTTGATAATTGAATCCAAAACAGATGGAGAGAAATATAATTTTTCTGGAGGATACAAGATGAGGCAGATGTTCTCATTTGGGCAGATCGATCTATTCATTAAAGCATTAATTGAGGACGTTTAAATAAATATGGGGAGTTATGTGATTAAATTTCTCATCTTGAGTCTTTAAAAGAAAAAAAGCCTATTTGCTTTAAATTCATCCTTTATTTGTATTAGAATCATATTATATATACAGATTACAATTTATGTTTTTCATTTATCTAACTTTATTCAATAGTGTAAAATAAAAATCAACTATTTGGAATCAAATTCATACATCTTAAATATGTATTTTATGGTCTGATTATTAAAATTATTCTGAATAAGCTTCAAAATTCTTTGAGAAATCCAAAATTTTCTAGATAAGGGTTACAAAAAGTTTCGGAACAGAAACCTATATATTGTCAATATCCAAACTTTTATTCCGTCAATTAAACGGTGGGATAATTTGAATCAAGAACATACATAAAAACAGGCTCTCTAATGTTAATTTTCACAACTCATTTCTAAATCTCCAGGCAAGCAGTTTCAAGAGCTTTTCTTTGAACGGATAAGTGTATTGAGGAAGATTTGCTCAATATGACCGAAGTAAATCGGATACAAGTAGAAAAACCGGATTAAAGAAAAAAATTCGGAAAATCATTTCTTTCAAGCCAATGCAATTATTTCTATTTCGAAAAAGGCAGAGTTAAGTTACAAATGTTAATCTTGTCAAATGGTGCCAGGGATGGAAATATCAATTTACAAATATTTATTTTATGTTAACTCGTTGAATAATATTTACCATTTATCGTCAGAGGGAATAGTATGGAAGAAAACATGAAGAATCTATTATTTAATCCCAATTTGTTCTTCAGTGAGAAATCAAAAAATGAGATCAGTTTCAAATATCCTATATTGATAGTACTTGTTAATTCCATAATTGCAGTGGGTTCAAGCTTTCTAATGATGAATAAAGTTAAGGAAATCTTACCTTCTGATTCAAGCTCTTTTATGCCTTTTATGATGTTAGGTGGTGCCATTACTGGTTTAGTTGGAACATTCGTATATTGGGTCATATTGACTGGAATTTTCTACCTAATATCATTTTTATTTAATTCAGAAGGCTCTTTTAAAAGGACGCTGGAGTTTGTAAGCTATGGATTTATACCACAAATTTTTGGCGGCATTGTAAGTCTCTTTGTTTTGTACTATTTACTACCCACGATACCTATCTCAGCACAAAATCCTCAACTTTTTGCAGAAAGTCTTGCACACACGTTGGTGAATAATCCTCTAACTCTTGCGTCGCAAATATTTGGAATTCTATGTTTTTTATTATCTGCAAACATTTGGATATTTGCACTCGTACATGCACGAAATATGTCAACAAAAAATGCTATCCTTACTATCGGCATTCCAGTAGGCCTAACTCTTGTTTTTCAGATTTATTCTTTAATCGGAGGGCTGACTTGATACAAAAATTAACGATAAGATTACTCGCAACTTTAATACTGTTTGTATTTTTCATAATTCCAGTTGCAGGCGATACTACTGTAAGGCCAACTGTTCAAGTAAGTTGTCAATCATACCCTCTTTCATTTTTTCCAGGAGATAACGGAACTGTTACCATATCCCTCAAAAATATGGCAACAGGAGATGTTTACGTACAGGAGGATAGTAAAACCTTTGATATGAATGCATATATTGTCAGTGCGTCACTTATAGGAACTAATGAAATAGAAGTATTGGATAAAGGTTATTCAAACATAGGCTTGATAGGACCTGGAGATACACTAAATTTAACTTTTAACATTAAGGCCAAAAAGGAAGCATCCAGTGGCATACACTTCCTGAACTTTGAGTTAATAGGAGGAAGTGATATGTACGATTTAAATTATAAAGTTCCAATAAAAATTGATGACAGGAATGTACAACTTGTTTTTTCGAATCTTCCCTCAAATATGATGAATGAAATTTCGACTATTAAGGTAGATATAATAAATCCAGGCTCTAACGATATTAATAATGTCATTTTAAGTCCTTCATGTGAAGATGTTCTTATTTCTCCGTCCAATATTTTTGTCGGAACTGTTACTGCAGGAAATAACTCAACCGTTGAATTCACAGTAAACACGGTAAAATCAAATTCAGGAAATAAAAATATAAAGTGTTTGGCATCCTATTTTAATGGAGATAATCATCATACGAGTGAAACAACAAGTACGAATATAAATGTGATCTCGAAACCAACACTGATTTTAACAAACATCGAAGTAAATAATTTGGGAAGTAAATCCACAATTACTGGGGAAATCAACAATGTTGGGTCAACTGATATGAAAAACGTCATGATTTCATTAATTGACTCAAAAGGAATCAACTCTACACAACCTTACCCAAGTTACTTTATAGGCAGTCTTGAGAAGGATGATTTCAGTAGCTTCGAGTTATCAGCATTGGTATCTCCTGGAACTTCAGAAATACCTCTATTAATTGAATTTAGAGGTACTGACAATGCTTATACATCAATTACGAAATCTGTTTATTTAGATTCAATGGAGTTATCTGTTCAAACTGACAAAAAGGCATCATCTCCTCTCCTTATAATCATTAGTATAGTTTTGTGCGTTGCGGTTTTTGGAATCATCGGGTATTCTTGGAAAAAGCAAAAGAAGATGAACAAAGGGGAAGGCGAAAGTTGAGTTTTTATGTCTGATCAGGTTGTAGAATTGCGGGAAATCGCAAAAACATATACTCTCGGCTCAAACAATATTCATGCACTTAGGGACGTGAATCTTTCGATTAAAAAAGGAGATTTTCTCACGATTATGGGTGCGTCTGGTTCAGGAAAATCTACTCTTCTTAATCTGATAGGATGCCTTGATACTCCAACAAAAGGAGTTATAAAAATAAATGATGTTGATATCTCAAAACTTAATGATGAACAATTGACAGCTATTCGTAGGAGCAATATTGGATTTATTTTTCAACAATTCAATTTAATCCCGACTCTGACTGCATTGGAAAATATTGAATTACCGATGGTATTTAATAAAGTTTCGGAAATAACGCGACAAAAAAGGGCATTGTCGTTATTAGAACAAGTAAATCTTGATTCGAAGTATGCAACTCATAAACCTTACGAACTTTCAGGCGGACAACAACAAAGAGTAGCAATAGCTAGGGCTCTTGCTAATTCCCCGTCTCTACTTCTTGCAGATGAACCAACAGGTAATCTGGATACAAAAACAGGAAGGGAAATCATGGAGTTACTGAGTTTTCTCAATCTCAATGGAACAACAATGGTTATAGTAACACATGATCCCTCTCTTATGCATTACTCAAATAGAAACATAAAACTCATTGATGGTGAAATATCCAATGAAAATAGTTAAACAGCCTGGTAATATTTATGTTCAACTTGCAAAAAGGAATCTGGAGAGAAGAGTTGTACGTACTATTCTTGCAGCAGTTGGAATAATTATCGGGGTTTTTGCTATATCATCGATGGGAATTCTCGGAAATTGTCTGAAAGTTTCCGTTTCTAATTCATTTGAAGATTATAGTAATGAAATAATCATCTATCCGGCAGGTGGAGAAACATCTATTACCGAAAATCAAGTAAAACAACTGGATAAAATTAGTGGGATTGAAAGTGTTGTGCCCATCTATTCCTCTGGTACTAAAATAGAATTCAAAGACAAATCAATATATGGCGCCGTATATGGAATTGAAAATGAAGATTTGATTTCTCTTGTTGAGGTAGATGACGGAAAAATGCTCAAAAGTAGTTCCACGAATTGCGTAATCGGTCCAGAGCTTGCAAGTTTCCTGGATATAAAAGTGGGTGGAAAGGTAACATTAGAAGATACAAAGTTGAAAGTAATTGGTATTCTCAAAAAACGAGGTATGAGTCCTGATATTAGTGTGGATAATTCAATTTTTGTTAATCCCGAAGTTTATAACAAAATATTTATCGACAACGAGGATGAATATGATTTTGTTATAGTTAAGGCTAAAAATGTTGATGATGTAGACGGCATGGAAAATTCCGTTAAAAAAGTACTCAATAAGAAAGACGACAAGGTTTTTCTATCGTCAGTAAAGAGTATGCTAAGCAGTGTTGAAGAAGCTTTGAGATATGTTTCTCTATTTTTGATGGGAATTGGTTCTATTTCTCTAGTTGTTGCTAGTGTAAGTATTCTAAATGTAATGTTAATGTCAGTTACAGAAAGGACAAAAGAAATAGGTATAATGAAAGCTGTTGGAGCGTCTAGGAATGATATAATGAAGATGTTTATTTTAGAGTCTCTTATTCTTGGGATAATAGCTAGCTTCATTGGGGGAATATTAAGCTTAGGTGTAGTATTTGTTATAACGGATCTAATACTAAAAGACGTATCTTCGTTGTTTGATCGAGATGTCATTTTGTATATAATTGGAGGCATTGGATTTGGAATCATTACTAGTCTTACCGGTGGAGTTTATCCGGCTTTGAAAGCCTCAAAATTGAAACCTATAGATTCGCTTAAATATCAATAATTTATATAAAAGAGTGATTTATACAAAAATCTTAAAATCGTCCATTATGATTTAGTTGATATTTTTACGATCTGTATTTCAGTATCGTGAATGTGTGCATTTTATATGTCCCATTCCACAGATGTAAACAGACGTAGAATTCATTTGCTCATTTGCTCACTATTATTCGTTGAAGATGTCGAAGGTAATTGATTCACAATGTTATCGAAAACATATAAACAGTTTATCTAATAGTTGACGAAGAAAACAGTAAGAGCCATCGTCTAAGCTAGCCCTCGTATAAATTGATACCATCGTGACAATCCTAAAGCTATGGATAGCAGCAAATCCGAAAATTCCGTTTTACCTTTGCGCCCTTCAGGCAGTCCTGCCGGTGAAAACCATAAAAATGCACTTGCCAAAAAGCTGACTCCTACTTATGATTCAACGACTTTTTCTAGGCCTGTTATTGATAAGTTAAACGGTATTCTGCTCGACTTTAATAGAAGGCTTTCTCCATAAAGGGACCTGGACTTTCTCCTTTAAGTCATTCCCGTCTTAGCTCTGGAACTTTTCCGAGGCTCGTTTCTGACTCCTGTATGAGACTTCATCTTCTCAGTTCCAGGAAACCATGCCCAAGAGACTTAAAATGCCTGTAGGAAAATGGTTCGAAATAAGATCCGATCTTGCTGGAAGGACACTTACAGGCTCAAGAGCGTGTTCTCTTATCAGCGCAAACCTTCCGATTGCTCCTCTTCAGAGTAGGTTTGTAACTCTCAGACAGGCTGAAGATAGGCTGAAGGAAGCTGAAAAGGACAAGACTAAGAGCCTATCCGAAAAGTCAATAATGGCATGTTGTAAAAGTTACAAAGGTCTATAATATCGAGTGTACGTTTCGGTTGTGCATATGTCAATTGTTAAAGTTACAGTACGTCACATAACTTTTCGGATAGGTTCTTAATAGACGCAGAGATAAAACCAGCTCAGGAGAAGATACAGGAAAAGAGAACAAAGTTAGGAAGGTTCATTCTTGCAACTAATGATCTGGAGTTGACTCCAGATCAACTACTAAAGTACTATAAGGAACAGGGAACCGTTCAAAGGGGGTTCAGATTCTTAAAGGCAAGAGTTTCAGGGTGTCTGATGTATTCCTGAAAAAGGAGACTAGAATTGAAGCGCTTGCGATGGTAATGGTTCTATGTTTGTTACTGTATTCAACAGCTGAGTGGAAACTAAGGACAAGATTAGAAGGCGCAAAAGAAGCTATCAGAAACCAGGTGAAGAAGAAAACACAGACTTCAACGATGAAATGGGTTTTTCTTCCTGTTAAGGAGAATTACAGAATTATTGATTGAAATTGAGGGAAGGAAGTTCAGAAAAATATTGAATCTGGATGAGGATACAATTAAAGTCCTGAAATTGATGGGTGAAAAATATGAAAAATATTATACATAAAAAAATAGTGCTGAAAGTAGGTTGATATTAAATGTTGATATTAAATAATACTTACATAATGGTATTTGCTCAGGATTACTGCTTGATAACTTTTCGAGAAATTATTTCATATAACCGTTGATCTGAGGTAAAAAATGGCAAAAATGGCAAATAAACTCAAAGAGCTTGACAGATCTGCTGAGGAAAACTACAAAAAAGCCGGGATTTCCTTTCAGATGGGCAGGTTCGAAGACGCTCTTGCTGCTTACGGGGAGGCAGCCGAGATCTGGAAAGAAATGTCGACTCTGCTTTTTGAAAAGGGAAAAGAAGCTGGTGGAAAAGAGTTTTTTGAAAAGGCCCAGGAAGCCAGATCCTATTACGGCATGTCTCTTTTCAAGCTTGAAAGATATGAAGAAGCTCTGAAAATTGTTGATTCTGCCCTTGAAGTTAAGCCCGAAAGCTCTATCGAATGGTCCAATAGGGGTTTTGTGCTCTCAGCCCTGGGCCGATATGAGGAAGCTCTTGAAGCCTTTGACAAAGCACTCTTCTTCAGCCCGGAATCCCCCAAAATCCTGACCAGCACGGGTATAGTCTATTTCAGGATGGGGTTTCCGGAAAAAGCCCTTGAAATCTTCGATAAAGCCCTTGAAATCAAGCCCAAAAAAGCTTCTGACTGGGCCTGCAAAGTCCCGCGTTTCAGCTTCTTTTCCCAGAATAAAGCTCCCATTATGAGGGCCGACAATGCCGAGACATGGTACTGGAAAGGAAATGTGTTTCTGGAACTTGGCGAAAAAGAAAAGGCCCTCAATGCCTGCAAGATGGCTCTGGAAAGCGATCCTGATCACCTGACTTCTCTCCTGATCGGAGGTGATCTACTCTGTGAATTTGAAGAATATAGAGAAGCTTTTAAATGCTATGTTAGAGCCCTGAAACTCAGTCCAGGGAATGAGGCTGCAAAGCGGGGAAAAGAGTTTTGCGAGTCAAAGATTAGCGAGTGAATAGCAAATAAAAGATTATTAGTGAGTGAATCACGATCCAAAGATTGGTGAGTGAATGATAATAGTAAGGTTGATTCGAGTATTCAATCAAAAATCTCATTCGAAAATTGGGTTAGAAACCTTAATTAGAAAAGTTAGTCCAAAAGTCAATTGGAAAAATTAGTCAGAAAAGAGAGTTAGAATACTTAATTACAAAATGGAATGATCTGACCGCGTTTGATCCGGAAAGTTATCGAGAGCGTATAAAAAGTTGGCCAAAGATGTTGACCGAAGAAAAAGAAAGCCCTCGTATAAGTTGATATACCATCGTGACAATCCTAAAGCTATGGATAGCAGCAAATCCGAAAATTCCGTTTCACCTTTGCACCCTTCAGGCAGTCCAGTCGGTAAAAACCGTGAAAATGCACTTGCCAAAAGGCTGACTCCTACTTACGAGTCAACTACTTTTTCTAGGCCTGTTATTGATAAGTTAAACGGTATCCTGCCCGACTTTAATAGAAGGCTTTCTCCAGAAAGGGACCTGGGGCTTTCTCCTTTAAGCCATTCCCGTCTTAGCTCTGGAACTTTTCCGAGGCTCGTTTCTGACTCCTGTATGGGACTTTCATCTTCTCTATTCCAGGAAACCATGCCCAAGAGACTTGAAACTCCTGTGGGAAAAGGGTTTGAAATAAAACCTGATCTTGCTGGAAGGACACTTACAGGCGCAAGAGCGTGTTCTCTTATCAGCGCAGACCTTCCGATTGCTCCTCTTCAGAGCAGGTTTGTAACTCTCAGACAGGCTGAAGATGGGCTGAAGGAAATTGAAAAGGACAAGACTAACTGAAAAGAAATAAAACGGACAGGGCTACTGAAAATTACATGGCTAACTGAAAAGAAAAGGAATGAAGAGTATCTGCAGCTTTAATCCGGAACATCTGATTGCTCTTTTACTTTAAGCAAATTAGTATGTGCTCTGCCTTTCTTTTCATTCTTTATCTCTCTTTTCATTCTTTATATTACGTTTTTAATGGAAAAACCAGTAACAAATCTTGATTACCTGCTTTACTCATTTCCCTATTCTTGCTTTACTCACTTCCCTATTCTGTTCAGAGCTTTTTCAAACCTCTCGAGTCCCAGGTCAATCTCTGCATCTGTTATTACCAGAGGCGGGCAAAAGCGGATTGTTGAATCTCCACAGGGAAGGAGCAGTATTTTTTCTTTAAAAGCCTCACTGAGGATCTTATCCCTTCGGATGGGATCTATGGATTTATCGGATTTTACAATTTCAATACCTATCATCAGGCCGAGCCCGCGTACATCCCCAATGCAGGGAAAGTTTTCCTGAAGTTCCCTGAGGCGGTGCTGAATATGGGAACCCAGTTCTTTTACTCTTTTTTCCGGATTTCCCCTTTCCAGAAATTCGAGGGAAGCAAGCGAGGCAGCTGAGGCCAGGAGGTTTCCCCCGAAAGTGTTTGAGTGGACACCAGGCGGCCAGTTCATAAGGTCGCTGTCTGCAAGCATTGCACCCATGGGGAGGCCTGCTCCAAGGGCTTTTGCAAGGCAGGAAATCTCAGCCCTTACCCCAAAATTTTCCATGGAAAGGAAAGGGCCTGTCCGAAAACATCCACTCTGGACTTCATCAGCTACAAGGAGAACATCGTTATCCGTGCAGATTTTTCTTACTTCTTTATGAAACCCTATTGGAGGAACTATGTACCCGCCTTCTCCCTGGATTGGTTCAACGAAAACGGCAGCTGTATCATCGGGACTTAATTCCCGCCGGAATATCAGGTTTTCTATCTCTTTAGCACACTCTATCCCGCAGGACGGATATTCAAGTTTTAGAGGGCAGCGGTAGCAGTAGGCATAGTGGGAGTGAGCTGTGCGGATTGCAGGGAAATGCTCCTTTTGCCTGACTTTTGAGCAGGTAAGGGAGAGGGAACCCAGAGTACGACCGTGAAAGGCGTTATAAAATGAAATAAGACCTTGTCGCTTTGTTTTCCAGAATGCAAGCTTCATTGCAGCTTCTACGGCTTCAGTCCCGCTGTTGCAGTAGAAGACCTTCGAATAACCTGAAAGCTCTCTTAACTTTTTAGCAAGTTTTAGAGGTGGCTCGGCAAAAAAATCCCCATATCCGGTATGGGCCATTTTTTCCAGCTGGGCTGAAATTGCAGTTTTTACTTCTGGATTGGAGTGGCCTGCATTCATGACGGCAATTCCTGCAGTAAAGTCAATATATTCCCTTCCGTCAACATCCGTGATCATGGAACCTTTCGCCCTGTCCACAACCAGAGGATAAGGACGGGCCATACAGGCAGAAGTAATATTGCAGTCCTGCTCAATAATTTCCCTGGCTTCCGGGCCAATAGTATCAAGCAATCCGACTTCCTGTTTAAATAAATCAAGATTTGATCCCGCAGAATTTACTGTCTCAATATCTACTGTCTCAATATCTACTGTCTCAATATCTACTGTCTCGATATCTACTGCCTGAATATCTACTGCCTCAAAATTCGTTGCCGGAATATTCTCCGAACTTTCTATTCTTCCCGCTATTCTTCCCTTTTTTTCAAATTTTTCCGGTTTCCCCTGATTCAGAATGAATCCCTCCCCGATCTCCAACATCATCCGAATCAATCTGCGCTTTCTGCAGTCTGCCGCTATAGTCTATATAAACGGCTTTTACCTCTGTAAATTCCTTGATTGCTTCTGTCCCTGCTTCTCTGAAACCGTTTCCTGTCCCTTTTACGCCCCCAAAGGGCAGATGGACTTCGGCACCTATCGTCGGAGCATTAACGTATGTGATTCCAGCTTCAATTTTTTCAATTGCCTTGAAAGCATTTCTAATATTTCTGGTGTAGATTGCCGAAGAAAGCCCGTATTTTGTACTATTAGCAACCTCTATTGCTTCTTCAAGGCATGATACCGTAATAACGCTGAGTACTGGCCCAAAAATTTCTTCCTGTGCAATCCTCATGTCCGGCCTGACATCCGTAAATATTGTAGGCTCAAAGAAATAACCAGGGAGGCCAGGGTCTATGGTGTTTCCTCCAAGCAAAAGAGTTGCCCCTTCATCTTTTCCTATCCTCACATACCTTTCTATTCTCTCAAGCTGAGCCTTGTTAATTACAGGCCCTATATCTGTTTCAGGTAAAAGTCCATCTCCTACTTTGAGAGCTTTTGTTTTTACAAGCAGCCTGTTTATGAATTCGTCCTTTATTTTCTCGTGCAAAATCAGTCTACTCGTAGCCGTACAGCGTTGGCCTGTGGTCCCAAAAGCTCCCCAGAGTACGCCTTCAAGGGCAAGCTCAAGATCGGCATCATCCATAATAATTACTGGATTCTTGCCTCCAAGTTCCAGAGAAACCCGTTTCATAGTTTTTGCACATTCTTCCATTATCCATTTGCCGGTTTCGAGACTGCCTGTAAAGGAGATAGCTTTGATGCGCGGGTGCTGGACGATTGCTTTTCCGACAGTCCCTCCTGGTCCGAATACAACATTTACTACACCCGGAGGCAGACCTGCTCTCGTGAGGATTTCTACCAGTCTAATCGTAAGCAAAGGCGTATCACTTGCAGGTTTGAAAACAATTGTGTTTCCTGCCACAAGGGCTGGCATGATCTTCCAGCTGGGGATTGCAATAGGAAAATTCCAGGGCGTGATCATGCCCACAACTCCTATAGGCCTTAACACTGTCATGCAGAACTTTTCCTTGAGTTCGGAAGTCGTTGTCTCTCCAAGCATCCGCCTTCCTTCCCCAGCTGCATAATGTGTAATATCGATAGCTTCCTGTACATCTCCCCTGGTCTCAGGCAGGGTCTTTCCCATCTCTTTTGTCATAAGGATAGCAAGCTCTTCCTTTCTTTCCTGTAAAATCCGCGCAGCCCTCAGGAGCACTCTGGCTCGACGGGGAGCCGGAATTTCACTCCACACCCTGAATCCTGCCTCTGCAGCTTCAACTGCCCTATCCACATCCTCAACCCCAGCTACCTGTAGTGTGGCCAGGTTCTCCAGAGTAGCCGGATTAATATCATCAAAAACCTCTCCGGTTGAAGAATCCCTCAACTCTCCCCCTATAAACAACTTGTAATCCTGTGCCATAAAATCCCCTTAAAAACTTGAATATACCAGGAGATAAATATATTTTCAGAAAAAATTTTCAGGCTAAGAACACAATACTTCCCGAGTTCCGCTTCCCGAGTTCCGCTTCCCGAGTTCCGCTTCGGGAGCACGGTGTCCTTTTCGCTTCGCTCAAGAGGACTAAATTTTTGAATTATATATTCTTTGAAATTTTGCTTCGGGAGCATGAGGTCTGTTTCGGTCGCTCAAGTAGAATTAAAAGGCTTATTAGTACTTATTTTATTTGAGGTTTTATTTCAGGCAGATGCTCCTGCTAACAGCTTAACCGTAGAAGACCGTTCCTGTTCTTGGTTTGCTGGTGAAATTCAAGAGGAGAACTCGGGAAGCGAAACTAGAGAGCCCTACCTACAAATGAGCCCTCTTGAGCGAAGCGAAAAGGGCAGCGCATCGTCGAGCCGCAACTCGACTGGCGGAGCTCGACTGGTTCAAAAACGTTCACCATGCTTTAATATATATAAAGAATAAATAATGAATAAAAGCTATCTGACCAGATACGGAGAGCGATCTATTGGTAAAGGATGAACGTATCAGGTTTCCATCAGGCTCATATCGGGCTCTTTATAAAGGCATCTGCTATAGAATAGATCCTGAGAATGACGTCGTGGAAATGACCCAGAGACTAAATCTCAGATATAGTCCAGAAAGTAAGGAAGAGGCTATTAATCGGGTCAACGAGCTTGGAGCAGAGAAAATTCAAAAAAGGGTGAGAATATTCTCAAAACTTCTCATTGCTTCAATCTTATTATTTTTATTCCTGACTCTTTTAAATATCTTCTACTCAAAATCAGAAATGTTCCTATCGTGGGGAAAATTCCTAACACTTGTATCAGAAATTTCCTTCCTTTATATGTTTGGTTGTAGCAATTTCATAATGAATTATTATAGGGATTCACATTGCGAAAAATGCGGGAAATATTTCGTTTTTGAGGAATTCCAAGCTCCTCTATTGAAAGAAGAAAGCAAAGCCAACGCCTACATAAGAACTTTAACAAAATACTGGCGTTGCAAAAATTGCGGATACGAATATGTAAAAGTTGAACCGCAACGTATAGGTCATTCCTACGGAAAAAAACAACTCAATTTAAAAGAAGATAAATGTGAGGAATGCGGGAAGGAGCATGCAATAGAGGAGTACAGGAATGTTGATGTATTAAATCATTTTATCAGAAAGAAAATCAGATATTTTAAATGTAAATACTGCGGCTATCATGAAATAAGGCTTCATAAAAAAATCCTAAGTCATTAATAAATTCAATTTTTACAAACCCTCTACAAATTCCCTAAAACTTTTACATACATCCTGCATATTTAATAATTTCCTGCAAATTGTCTACGATTTCCTGCAAATATTTTATGATTATTGCAGACATTTCAATAATTTAATGCATTGTAAAATGGTATATGCGGCTGTGATACGTTTTTGAGAAACTATTAGATGAAGCCTTTATTAAAATGCAAATTTCAGCTCAGCAAAGCATAGATTTACCCCACTCAATATTTATTTCTTCTTTGCAGTCCAGCTCGAAGAGATTCACAATGGAGCAGTAAAATGGCATATGCTTCAGGTTATTTCTTTCATGTCTCGCCTGGGATAACTCTCTTTAAACTTTTTCAAGATATCCATAATTTTTGTTTCTGCTACTTTATACGCTTATTATGGTACCTTTCTCCAATAGTAGGGAATATATAATTAACAGTTCAATAATTTAAAGTCTCTTATTAAATTAGGTTATGACACTCTGTAAAAAAGACAGCTAAGGAAGATAATTATCCCGAGAATTTAAGATAGCTTTAAATAAATATATTAAAGAGCTCGTGTAAAAATAGCTTATCAGTGAGATCAGTAGATAAGTAAGAAGATAAATTTAATCAGAGCTCATTTCCCTGACTCAAGGCTGAAGTTTTAATCTTTCAAAGCTTTTGACATATATGCGTTATCAAGAGAATACCCTAGCTTCCTATAATATTCCCTGGCTCCTATCCCGCTAATAACAGCAAGTTTCCGGTAGCCAGCTTCGCTTGCCATTTTTTCTGCATGCTCCAGAAGTTCCTTTCCATATCCTCTGTGTTGCCAATCATTCTGCTTTGCTCCTTTTCCTACCGGTACCATGGAGCCATAAACATGAAGTTCTCGTATCAAAGCGGCCTCCTGCAGCTCTGGACGATGAGGGACAGCTGGGAAACGCAGGCGGGTAAAACCTATAAGGACGTCCGCAGCAAGATCTTCAAATGTAATGAAATATTCTGTACCTCCACAGGCTTCGTAGGTTTCTACAGTTAGTTCAATATCTTTCTCGTTCACCTTCCTTCCTTTCAGGCTGGTATGTCCTACTTCCCTGCAGCGGATGCAGCGGCACTTTCCTCCTTTCTCTCTAAGCTTTTCTTCCGCAAGCTGTCTGAGATTACTCTTTCGGACTCCAGCAAAGATCTGGTGGGCGGGAATATCACGCTGGATGCGCTGAAGTCTTACCCATTTAGGCAGGATTGCCTTTATATCTGCAATAAGTTCTGCTGCTTCTTCATCCGAAAGAGCTTGATATTCTCCTGCTTCCCAGAGCCTGTAAAGAGAAGTACCCTCAGTCACAAGAGTGGGATAAATTTTCAGATAATCGGGTTTGAAGCGAGGGTCTTCAAAAAGCTTTTTAAAACCTCTGAGGTCCAATTCCGAATTTGCACCAGGCAAATGGGGCATCATATGGAATCCAACCTTGAATGCGCTGTCTCTTAATACCTGGTTGGCTCTGACAATTTCTGCAACTCCATGCCCTCTTTGCATGCGGGTGAGCACAAAATCATAAACGCTCTGGACTCCAAGCTCTACTTTTGTTCCTCCAAGCCTCAGGAATTCGTCCACATGTTCTGCTTCTGCCCAGTCCGGACGAGTTTCAAATGTAATTCCGATATTGCGAATTCCAGCTCTTTCGTTGGATTTTTGCACTTCTTCAAGGGGGATGTAAGGTACGGAATTTCCGATTTTCCAGGCGTCTTCCCTCCAATCCTCAGAGGTAAAATCGTTCATTGCCTCAAGGCACCTTTTGACAAACCATTCCTGGTAATCAAGACTGCGCGCAGAAAACGTACCCCCCATAACTATCAATTCCACCTTTTCTACATCGTGGCCTATATCTTTAAGCTGGGAGAGCCTGGATCTTACTTGAGAGTAGGGATCAAATTCGTGCTGAATCGCTCTCATAGCCGCAGGTTCCCTTCCCATGTAACTTTGAGGAGACTTAAAAACTGAGTTCGGGCCGCCTGGACATGGAAGACAGATCCCATGCGGGCAAGGAGCCGGAGAAGTCATTACAGCGATTACTGCTACTCCGGAAATCGTTCTCACTGGTTTTCGCTTAAGGAAGTCTTTAATTGCTGTCTGTTCTTCTGGAGTACCCTGCACTATAATATCCCCATTCCTGGGGAGGCTTGCCAGATGATACTTCTTACTGACTTCTTTTTTTATTTTGTTCAACTTGTCTTCATCTTCTATTTCGCCTGCCAGTACTTTTTCAACGATTTCCCTGCAAGCTCTGATGTAATCGTTTTCTCTCATCTCAAGTTCCGTCTTTCCGGTTTTTATTTTGCGGCAGTCCCTTTACTAAAATTTACTTTCATAACTCTTAAAATGCCTCTTAAGGATTAATTCGCCCTTTTAAAAGCGGTCTACTTCAATTCTCATAAATGGAAAATAAAATAAATATTAGTTATTGTGACAATAAGAGATTGTGTCTAAATACATGGTCAATAAATACATGGTCAATAAATACATGGTCAATGAATACATGGTCAATAAATACATGGTAATAAATACATGGTCAATAAATATATGTGGCAATAAGAGATTGTTCTAAATCATGGTCAATAAATACATGGTCAATAAATATATGTAAATAAATATATGTAAACAATATATGTAAATAATACATGTCAATAAATATGTATGACAATCATATATATGTCAAACAAAGGCTGCTTATTTATTGAATAAAAAGCTGCTTTTTCTAAGCTTTCCGCAGTATTATTAATGGTTAGCAAACATCGAATCCAATTAAAAAGGTTCCGAGTCCTGCTCCAGGTTTAAGCCCTGTTACTGACCTGATATATTCATCCGATGGAGTAGAAGGAGATGCGAGTACGGCATTGATAACACCGTTTGCACATTCCAATTCCTGACATTTCTGAGGAGGAAGAACGACAGTTATGGGTTCCTTCTTTGCATCTTTTGGCTTAGGTACTGTATTTTTATAGATTACAAAGTTACCCATGACCATCATGTCCTTGCATTTTTTACATTCTTCGAGTTTTTGAGGATCGTAAACATCTTCACCAATCTTTTCTCCAAATTGCATTAGAATTACATTGGGCCCCTCAGGCCAGACATAATTAGTATTGGTCGTAAAGGCGATGATTATCTGACGCTTGAAAACCTCTTTAATTCCCTGGTTATCTCCTACACCAAGGCCCATGAGAACCGCTCCCTCTGCCTTTTTTTCAAGCTCAAATATTTTTTCCTTGTCTTTCTCAGTTAAAATGTATGTTTCTTCTACGCCTTTGATGGCTTTTATCCTGCATATGACATCCTGAATAATATCTTTACATTCCAAAAGAATTCCCCTTCGTGTTTTTAGATCTATATATTATTAGGGTATAAAATATAATCTTATTTAATTTCTCTTATATTCATAATTTTTTGTATATTCATAAATTTTTTGTATATTGATAATTTTTTGTATATTCATAATGCTCCAGGCTCTCCCACATTCTCCAATCTCTAACTAATATTTAATAATATATATTTTATATTTCTTCTTTTATATCGTCAATTTCTTATATCACACACATCCCTTATACAAATCTCAAAAATAAAAAAGAAAATGTTATTTCAAACTTTATTATTATAAAAATAATGGAAGTATTCCATGGGAGTATCTAAATTATTTCAAAATACACCCCTATTTTTTGCTGCTGGTTTCCGAAATTAGTACCTTTATCAGGCTCCATCTGAGTTCAAATGGAAGTTAACAGGATAATGAAGATTAACAGGGAATAGAGGTTAACAGGATAATGGAAATTAACACGATAATGGAAGTAACAGGATTACAATATGTCGAAATAATCTGGGCTTTATGCAGGTAGTTTTTGTGATCCAGAAGTTTATTGAGATACACTTACCATATTCTGACCTGATATAATTTTAAAATTAGTAAAGTCTGAAATTATTTGGCTCAGAACTTTATAGTCATACCTTCTTTTCCCCATAGTATTTTATAAGTATTTCGACTTTATATTTTATGTTCACTCTTGACGAATATCCTATCGGGGGTCTTTCGACATTTACCGTCATTTGTATCGTTGTTTTGCGGTTTTCCTCTTCAAATTCCCTGAAATAGACCACAAAAGATTTAATAAGGCAATTATTTTATAGAACACTTGTAATCCAGTTTAGAGGGATGAGGAGGGAATGAAATCCTCTTCGACAATAGACGAAATATCTAAGTCTGATTTGATGAAGAATGGTGAAACCCTTAAAGTGTTGATCCCGACACTTCTTCTTACACACAATATACCTTAACAAACATGGAGGAAACGATAATATGAAGAGATTTGCAGCAGTTATACTGGCCGCTCTCATGTTACTCACTGTATTTGCATCCGCCGCAAGTGCAGCAGCAGTAAACGACAGCGTTGACATCCGCGGTCCGGTGTATAACGGCTCTAACTTACAAACCATTATTGCCGAAGCAGGCGGTAATGTTACAATGGATGCTACTAAATTTGCAGCATTCTTCTATGATATTGACAACAATGTGACAACTGAATCTCTTTCCATCTCAAAGGGAACAGGTAATGTCATAGCAGAGAACGGTTTAGTCTATTCGACCACAATTGGGAAGACTGAATACGAGTTTGAAAACTGGGGCAACTACAGCGTGCTCGGGTTCTTCGCAGACAAGTATATCCCAATCAAAGCCAACGACGCTAGCAAGCTCGCCAAGCTCGTTCTTGACACTGATGAAAAGTACACCCTTAAGACCGGCGAAAAACTCGATCTCGGCTCAGGTTATGCTCTTGAAGCCAAGCAGGTCGACGTTGACGGTGCTAAGGTCTGGCTCGAATTCACCAAGGACGGCACATATGTAGATGACCAGATCATCTCAACTGAGGACAGCACAGGCGACTGGACTGCCGAACTTGACAAGATCCTGGGCGAAGATGATGTTCCTGTCCTGAAAGTCCACGTTAACCAGGTCTTCCAGGGTGCAGTAGACAGCATTGCTCAGATCGATGGTCTCTGGCTCATTGACTACGCAAACGCTTTGGAAATCGAATCCGACGATGAATTCGGCGACCTCAACAATGTTGCCCTCAATGGTCCAACGATTACCATCAACAACGAAGATACCTTCACTCTGACCAAGGACTCCGATCAGGAAATCGGCCAGGGAATGTTCTTCAGAGTAGCTGACGACGCCAATGCACTCAGGTTCTATGCCTTTAAGCAGATCACAACTCCTGGACCCGTTGAGGTTAGAGGACAGGTTGCATCTGGTACCGGTGCTTTCACCTGGGATGCATCCAACTTCGCAGGGTTCTACTACGACCTCAATGATAACGTCGCCACAGAATCCCTTAAAGTCTCCGGCATTAGTGGAAACGTAATTCCTGAGAACGGTCTCGTTTACAGTTCCACCATAAAGAATGTTGACTACCAGTCTGATGATTTCAATGGAACGTTCCCTGTTCTCGGCTTCTTTGCAGAACAATATGTTCCAATCAAATCTAATGACGCTAGCAAGCTCGCCAAACTCGTTCTTGACAGTGATGAAAAGTACACCCTTAAGACCGGCGAAAAACTCGATCTCGGCTCAGGTTATGCTCTTGAAGCCAAGCAGGTCGACGTTGACGGTGCTAAAGTCTGGCTCGAATTCACCAAGGACGGCACATATGTAGATGACCAGATCATCTCAACTGAAACAGGTACCAGGCATCTGGACTGCCGAACTTGACAAGATCCTGGGCGAAGATGATGTTCCTGTCCTGAAAGTCCACGTTAACCAGGTCTTCCAGGGTGCAGTAGACAGCATTGCTCAGATCGATGGTCTCTGGCTCATTGACTACGCAAACGCTTTGGAAATCGAATCCGACGATGAATTCGGCGACCTCAACAATGTTGCCCTCAATGGTCCAACGATTACCATCAACAACGAAGACACCTTCACTCTGACCAGGGACTCTGAGCAGGAAATTGGCCAGGGAATGTTCTTCAAGGTCGCTGACACTCCAGTCAACGAGCTCAGGTACTACCCATACGTTGAAATGAACATTGGTAACGTAACTGCTGGTAACGAAACCACCACTACCGGCCCAACTGTTACACCAGGTAACGAAACAGCCGATAATGAAACCAACGTAACCGCTCCAGTCGGTAACGAAACCAACGCAACCACCCCTGGTGAGGTAACTCCAGGCGAAACCGCCGAAGGAACCACTCCAGCTGCAAACAACACCTCTGGGGAAAAACTGAAGGTACTCCTGGCTTTACCGGAGTAATTCTCGGAATTTCCGGACTGCTTGCAGTTATCTACCTCGTCAGGAGAAACAGATAAATTTTCTGAGTGAAGGATTTTCTCAATCCTTCTCTCTTTCAATTCTTTTTTATTATTATTGCAGATAACTTTTTATTTGCTGATTTCTTAAGTTCTGTCTATTCTTTTAGTTTTAAAATTCTGAATTCTAATCCTTCTGTTGTTCAGGATTTTAAGATCAGGTGAAATTTTATGAAAAAAAGTATAGCCTTAATCTCTGTGTTTGCGGTTCTGATGATCGCGTTTTCAGGTTGTGTGGGTAACAATACCCCTGCAGCTAACGGGACAAATTCGGAGCAATCCGAAAGCAAACGTAATTTCCGGCGAAAGTGCAGATCAAATATGTAAAATCCAAAATCTGCCTGCAGGCTTTGAATTCGTTGGCAATCTTTCGCTCCCCACAGATCAAATTAAAAGTAGTTACAAAGCCGAAAATGTTTCCGGAATCCTTGGAGGATGCGAAGGACTCTACGAAGGCTCTAACAATACCGACTTTATTTTAGATGTAATCCAGTTTGAAAATAAGGAGGCTGCAAATAATTTCATCTCCACGTATAAGTCTTCCTTCAGAGCCGTTAAATGAGGGTTCCCGTTTTGCGGAGGAATCTTTTAACGGGCACTCCGCTGTAAGGATTACAGATTATATCAAAAAGGCAGGACAATCTGTTCCCAGGTATTCCTATATCTGGAATAACGAAAACTATGTGCTGGTAGTCTCAGGAAATACTCTTGACAGCTCTCTGCTTAGGCAGCTAGCAGAAGCAACAGGGTACTGACACCTTGTTTTTCAGATTAAAGGGCAATTGCCCTTTTCCTATCTTTTTCCTATTTTTTTAGTTTTTCAGTTTATTTCTACTTTTTCCCATTTTTTTGCATTTCCCATTTTTTTCCTATTTTTTATCTATTCAAAATATATTTACTATATTCTTCAGATTACTTCAATCTTTAGGATTTCCAAAGCTTGTGTTTAAATTATTCTCAAGATCCTCATTTTTAAAAGGTAATACAAGTTATTTATTAAAACCAAGCTCTAATAGTTTTATAATAGAAAACAAAGCTATTCAGCCTAGCAAAAACAGTTAATGATATCGATTCTGGCTTAATAAGTATTTGTGATTACTAACTGAGAAACAAGAAAACATATAACCTATAGCTACAGTTAAATAAAATCAGCTAACTTAAGTTCATCAATTAAATTTTAATAAAGATAGCTATTGATGTTGTATTAAGCAGGCTGAATAGAACGAAAATATGAATAACTTTAAAATTAGAAATAAGTTAATATAAGAACTTAATGTTTTTTACAAATTATATCTTTCTGCAACTCAGTATTTGCTTTTATTTTTAATTTTCTTATGAGAGGCATATAATAAGGAATAAAAAGCTTCAATATGAGATCTAAAAGCTTTCTTTTCCTTATTTTCTGATCCTACTAAGTTAAGCTCTAGGATTTACTTAGTTTGAGCTTTAAGCAATTTTTGTCGTTATATTCTGCCGCTTGATATCCTTTTTATTTTATCAGCAGTACACCTTTTCCGCCGACGTTAACGTCGCCTGTGAACTTGCGGTATATGGCACCTTCGACCTCTTCTGTGCCTTCTTCCTTATAGGAAGGAAGCAGATCCGAGACTTCACCTTTGATGATAACTGTACCGCTCTTCATTTCACTTGCAGGCATAGAGGCGCTGCCTTCGATTACGATTTTTCCGCCATTATTTGAGATTGCAGGAAGGAGTCCTACATTGCCCTTTACAATGATTTCTCCTCCACATATGTGTTCTCCGAGATAATCCCTGGCATTGCCATTGATGGTAATTTTTCCACCGCGCATGCCACAGGACTCTCCCCTGTAACCGGACCCTACATAATAGGATGCGTTTCCGTTGAGAATGATTTCTCCACCTGTCATCTCGCAGCCGAGCCAGCTGTCAGCATCGCCGTTAATGACGATTTTCCCTCCTTTCATACCAAAGCCGCAGTGCATGTCAACATTGCCATTGATTTCTATTTCTCCGGCACTCATATCCTGCCCAATGCGTTTTACTCTTGAGACATCCCCTTCGAAGATAATTTTTGTATTTTCTGCCAGGTCCCTGCCTTCTACACTTACATTAAAGAAATCGCCAAGAGGGCACTGACTATTCCCGTACCAGACAGGAATTGCCTTTATTTCTTCTTCAGTCTTGCCTGCAAAATTGTTCGGGTTTACATTATCGGCTTCGAGGGGGATCTTATTGGGTCTTTTCAAGGAAAGCTTCACAATCTGCATTTAGAACACCCCCTCAGTTAAGACTTCAACAGGCTTTTGAAGGTATGCATCCTCAACCATGTAATTGGCCTTGCTCACTGTGTAGTACTTCCTGAACTTGGCATCTATATCTTTCTGCATTGCACTATCGATATTTGCGGGAACTTTCGCATTTACCCAGTAGATCTTGCCTTTTGGTGTAGCTTCTATCTCTCCGTCTTTTACAACAATCTCTCCATCTTTCAGAGTATATGCTGTGCCTGAGAAAGCTTTCTTAACCTTTGCATACTCTGTTGAGGGATCAATCTGCCCAGGGAGGATGTCATAAATTGCAATGTCAGCATCAGAACCCACCTTGAGGTTTCCTTTTTCGGGCCTGCTGTACATCTTTGACTGAGTGCTCCTGGTCATCACGGCAAGCTCGTAGAAATTAAGTTCTCTGTCGATACCCGGCAACACCATCCTGTCAATGGCCATTTTTGGAAATCCAGAAATTACCTCTTCCCTTCTTTTTGCACTCATAAGGTAGGTAAAGGCTTCAGGATAGTTCACAAAAGAACCGCCGTTAGGGCTGTCGGTTGTAAACATGACCTTCCAGGGATCTTTTACAAGCAGTGCAAGTTCAAGCCCGATTGCCCACTGGACTGCATTTACGAAGCTCTTTGAAGAATAAAATAGGGGCACAACTCCGGACGCATCTTCCAGCTCAACATCCTGGTTGCTCCATTTTTCATGCAGCATTCTTGCGTTTGCATATTCTACAGGCCCGTCTGCGGTCATTGTCACTGCAGGGCCAAAAATAACCTGTCCCAGGTCAAAAGTCAGGTGATCTGCTCCGTTCACGTAGTCTGCAACCATAGGGGCTCCTGTCTCAAAATCTCTCCAGGAGGTACCTGCATATGCATTGAACTGTACGTGAGTTACATGGAGCGCCTGCCTGTCCCTGCTCGGCTTAACCTTCTCAAAAAGCTTCATGGTCTCTATTGTGGTTGCATAGTTTCCTGGCTTTCCGAGGTTGTTGCAGTGCACATGCACGGAGTGAGGGAGCTGCAGGCGTTCATTGGCTTCGGCAAGCCCCATAAGAATCTCTGCAGGAGTTACATCAAAGTTCGGGACAGGGTCATAGAGTCCACTTACGTTCTTTCCCCAGCCCCAGGCTTCTCCTCCTCCAGGGTTTACGATTTTTACTCCGTAGCCTCTTGAGGCTCTCAAGCCCCAGGCAACATATGCTGCAAGCTTTTCAGGTTCTTTATCCCGGATATATTCCATAACCTGCCAGTTGCTGCCAAAAAGGGAGAGGCCCATCTTATCCAGGATTGGGATTTCCTTGAATTCTTCATGGGTGTGCCTTGCAGCAAGAAGGGGCATTGCAGCTTCACAGATAGTTGTGTATCCGAGTTTTGCGTACCTGTACCCAATTGCATAGGTATTTGGTGTATTATACCCTACCTGTGCTCTTGTTTTTTCCGTACGCGCAACCTGGCCAGACAGCCCAGGCACAGGCGTCTTTCTTGCATCGTTTGGATTCATGAAGCGCCCAACATTAATTTTCCCGGCGCTGTGGGTGTGCCCGTCAAAGCCCCCGGCCATGGTGAGCCTGCCTTCGGCATCAATAACTTTTGCGTTTTGAGAGACGCTTTCTACGATCTTGCCATCCCTTATGCAAATGTCCATAGTATCACAGTTAATACCCTGGACCGGATCGCAGACACTAGCGTTTTTAATCAGAATTTCCGACATTTTCATGCACCTCTCTTCAGTTCCCTGACCTTTTCAGCCAGGTCTTTTACAATCTCTTCGTCGGTCTTGAATTTCGAATCAATCAGTTTCTTCATGCGGAGGGAAATTGCATCCATACGGTAAGCTGTCCCTTCTGCTTCTATCCCAACAATAGCTGCCGGAATAACCACGTCTGCAATTTCGGTTGTGGGATTGGCGTATGGGTCAATCTGAATTACAGGAATTCTTGCAAGATGTCTGACAGCTTTTTGCGGGAAGTGTGCTCCCGGATCCGCTGCAGCTATAATCGCAGCATCCGGTTCCTCACGCACAAGCAGGTCGTTTGCTCCGGTTTCTCCAGGGTTGTAATAGGGGTATCCTCTGGCAAAGTCGATTGCCATTGGGAAGCCTGTCTGCCAGGTTGCTACCTGTCCGAACCCTGTAACGTTATAGTGCCCGCGCATCCCGATCATAACCGCTTTTGTGTGCTGGTTAAGATCTGAAATTAGAGAGGACATAGCATCTCCGTTTTTATACTTGGAACGGGACTGGGTAACTCCCATACCGAAGAAAATGCAGACGAATTTTGCATTCTTTAGAGTTTCTGCAAGTTTAATAACTTCAGCCTTAGGGACGCCTGCAACTGTTTCCGGTATAACATCTTCGTGCCCGTTTATAATTGAACGAAGGGCAGTAACAAGGAGTAGGTCCGATCCCTGGTCAATTTCTACGTACGTGTCAGCTAATTTTGCAGTATCAGTTTTTCTGACATCAATGACTATGGTTTTCCTGCCTTTCTTCCCCTTCTCGGTAAAGAGGCCTTTTGAAAAGCTTGAGTAGCGGACCATATGCCTGGGATGAGCCTGTATAGGATTGCAGCCCCAAAAAAGGATTAAATCTGCCCTGTTCTTTATCACTCCAAGAGTAGCTGAGGGAGACCCTTTCTCCTGAGCAGCAAGGGCGGTTGGCCCGTGGCAGACATTTGCTGTAGAATCAATGACTGAACCTGTTTCTTCTGCAAGCTGAATGGCTTCACTGACTGCTTCACAGGAGGTAGAGCACCAGCCGTAAGAAAGAGTCCTCCTGGATTTCGCCAGAATCTTTGCAGCAGCTTCAATTGCTTCTTCGTAAGAGACAGGAACAAGTTCCCCTTCTTTCCTGACCATAGGAGTTTGGATTCTGTCGTGTTTAAACATCCCGACAAACTTGCTGTGCCCGAGAGCGCAGGCGTTTTCTATTTTTGTGATCTCGTTATTTTCAACAGTGACTGTGATATCGTCGCAGAGCGAGCCACAAAGGGAGCACACTGCGTCTTTAATTACTGGCATATTTTTTCCTCCGAATTTTTGAGGTTTCTCCTGTTGGACTTCCTGTTGGAATGAGACTGTGGAGTTTTTGCTTCACTGGATTTTTCTCCAGGTTTCTCGCTGGATTTTTCACTGGATTTTTCACTGGTTTTAAGTGAAATTTAACTGAATTAATCTTCCAGGTACTTCTTCATCAGAGATTTCATATCCAGAGGCTTTTCATCCGTGACCTCTATCTCCGCAGGCACGCCTTTAAATCCGGGCATTCCACAGCCGTGCGTATCAGGATTCAGCACTGCATTTGCCCAGGGCCCCATAGGGATAAAGGCAAGGCCTTCCGGGTTTCCATCATTTGCTTTTGCAAATAATACCACTTCCCCAAACTCAGTGGTAACCTTCAGGCTGTCTCCTTCGGAGGCACCCAGCCTTTCAAGGTCTGCGGAGTTCAGCTCGCAGCACGTACAGGCATCGAAATAGCCTTTATCTGTTTTTGCCTCCAGATATTTGCCCTGGTCGATGGTTCTTCCTGATATGAGATTTGCTTTTATTTTCATGGAACTTCCTCATCTGAAATCTAATCGGGTATTTCGGTAAGCTTAATCATTTTCTGAACTCGCAGGATCAAATTTTTGTTCTATTACAGTCTCTCTGAGTCGGAAGATTCAGGCTTTCTGCTGAGGACTGATTGTTAATCTGAAGTCCTGGCCGTTTTCAAGAGGTCACAGTTCAGAAGTTAATAGAGATTAGTGGTTAATGTGCGGATTGAATTGCCGGAGCCGATTATGATAATTAATTGATCAAATGCAATCGACACATTCAATTGGCAATATTTCTTCAATTCTAAGGGATGATTATTTTATTAAAAATCAATCCTTAAACGCTTTTTATGGAAGGTCTATTTAGATCGTTCATTATAATTATGATACTTATATATATTTATTCAGATTTAAATTTACTTCCGGCCTCAAACCTATAATATCATTGGTCAAAGGCCGCTCTGGAAGTGTTTTCTGCTTTCCACGTTTTTAAAAAACCGATCTGAAAGCTTATTTATATGACTTCTTTATTATATATACATTGGCACTATAGGTTTATCCAAATAATTTCCGTTAAATTATATATTACCCTATTATGTTAGGACTAACATAACGGGTTTACTGGTATCTCTCATACATTGTGGAACTGGCAAACTCATCTTTCTCAATCTCATGCAGTTCTCTTTATGTAAATATAAAAACAGAGGTCCCGTTTTTTCCGTTTCCAATCGTTACCCTTTAATATATCTATGTCCATTTGTGTGTGCAAGCCCGGATAGCCTAGTCGGTTGGGGCGCCAGACTCATAGGGACCTTATATGAGGCGTCTTTAATCTCCTGAGATATCTGGAGGTCGCGTGTTCGAGTCACGCTCCGGGCATCTTATTTTCAAAGCACCTTCCAATTTTGTTTTTTCTCAATGTTTAATTAATTTTTATATACCAGTGTAGCCTCAGATCTTTAATCTCGTACTCTCACATTTTTATAGGTTCCTTCTAAGGAGTATTTCAAGATCTTTTTCGCTTATTCTGTCGATAATATTTGAATATTATACAGCCTGTAGTGTAACTTTATGACAAGCCATTATTGACTTTTCGGATAAACTCTAAGACTAAAAATTTTAATTTGCCTTCTATGATATTTCCAGAGAACTTTTACTTGCATTTTTAGGACTTGACTCCATGATCTAATTTCTCAATTTTTAATCTTTTAAGTTTCTTAGATCCCGAAATATCCTGTATTTACTCACATTTACTTCTATGTGACCTTCTTTCCTGACAAAAAAAATCTCATATTTGGAAATCATTTAAGCCAAGATTGCGGAGAAACCTTTAAATTTATTTAAACTTTTTTAATGATAATATTTTTTAAGTTAAATAATATACAAGGTGAAATGAGTGAAAAGTAAGAACAAGTTGTATCCAAAGATTTTTGTTTCAATATTTCTTATTTCATTTCAT